>CAVREN010000013.1:0-22400 GCA_963720115.1 uncultured Alphaproteobacteria bacterium | reverse complement strand
CGCCGGAAGCGCGCGGGCACGGCGTACCCGAAGTGATGGACGCGATCTATTACCAAGACGGCATCATCCGGCCGGTGGTCGCCGTGATCAAATCGATAGCCTCGGCGCTATCGATCGGCACCGGCGCGGCGGTGGGCCGCGAAGGCCCGATCATCCAGATCGGCTCGGCCATCGGCTCGACGCTCGGACAGATCGTGCGCATGGCGCCGTGGCAACGCATCACACTCGTCGCCGCCGGCGCCGGCGCCGGCATCGCGGCCACCTTCAATACGCCGATCGGCGGGGTGATGTTCGCAATCGAGCTGATGATGCCGGAATTGAGCGCACGCACCTTCCTGCCGGTCGCGCTCGCCACCGGCACCGCGACCTTCATCGGGCGCATCTTCTTCGGCATTCATCCCGCTTTCGCCATGCCGACCAAGCTTCTGGCGTCGCAGTCGCCCGCCTCGCTCGATGCGCTTTTGCTTTATGCCCTGCTCGGTGCTTTGATCGGCATCGCGGCGGCCGCCTTCATCCGCGGCTTGAGCTACGCCGAAGACGTCTTCGACCGCATTCGCAATCCCTATCTGCGCAACTTTGTCGGCATGCTGATCGTCGGCGTGCTGATCTACGCGTTTCTGATCGGCGCCGGACACTATTTCGTGGAAGGTGTCGGCTATTCGACCATTCAAGCGATCCTCACCGGCGGTCTCGACCTGCCGGCGCTCCTGATCATTTTGTTTGCTGCCAAGCTCGCAGCCACGTCCATCAGTCTCGGCGCCGGCTCGTCCGGCGGCATCTTCTCGCCCTCCCTGTTCATGGGCGCGACGCTCGGCGCCGCCTTCGGCGTCCTGATCCAGGCCATTCATCCGATGGAGAATTTCGGCCCCACCACTTGCGCCGTCATCGGCATGGCCGCGATGGTCGGAGGCGGCACCGGCGCTGCGATGACCGCCGTCACCATGATTTTCGAAATGACCCGCGACTACGATCTGGTGATGCCGAGCATCGTCGCCGTTGCGCTCGCCATCGGGGTTCGCCGGCTGCTGTCGCCTGAGAACATCTACACGATCAAGCTCGTCGGCCGCGGCCATTTCATCCCGAAGGCGCTGTACGCCAACATGTTCCTGGTGCGCCGGGCGCGCGATGTCATGCAAAAGGACGTAACGCTGCTCGCCGCCGACGCGCATTTCGATGCGTTCCTTCGCCAGCATGGCGAGGAACAGGGACTGCGACGTGTGGTGGTGACGCGCGGCAATCACATCGTCGGCGTCGTACAGGTCAATACCAGCCTGCGCCGCGGCAGCGAGCAAGCCTATAGCGGCGTTCACCTCGGCGACGTCGCGCAGCGGAATTTCACCATCGCGCGTGAAGGCGACATCATGTTCGATGTCGTTCACAGGCTCACGCATCGCGAAGCGGTCATGGCGATCGTCGTCAAGGATCGAAGCCGGGGTCGACCCTCGGATGTGGTCGGCATCATCTCCAAGGACCAGATCGCCGACTCGGTCGGCGCCAGCATCAAGCCGTTCAGTTGATGCAGCGCCGTACTCTTCCGGTGAAAGCAACCGCGTAGGAGACGCAGGCCATTCAGCCGGCGCGGTGCGATTTTCGCAACGCTTCGGTCGCCGCGCGGTCGACGGCGCCACCGGAAATCACGACGCCATAGTGCTCGCGCGCGATCTCAGACGAGAACAATCCGTCCAGCACGTTGTCGAGCACCGCCACCGGGTCGCGCCCGTACGGATCGCCATAGCCGCCGCCGCTCGGACCGAAGGCGAGAAGCCGGTCGCCTTGTTTCGCCTTCTGATAAGGAACCTTGGATGGAAGCGACAGGCGGGCGCCCGCCTGCGTGATCATGGTCAGTTCGCCCGGATAGCCGTCGCTGCCGCCGCCAAAGCCCCATGGGCGATATTTCTGACCATCGCCTTCCACCGAGAAGCCGCCGTCGGTCAAATAAATGAACTCGCGCACTGAGCCGATACCGCCGCGCCACTCGCCGGCCGCCACCACGCCCTCGCGTAACTCATAGCGGTTCACCCGCAGCGGCAAATGCGATTCGATATCTTCGATCGGATTGTTGCGCGTGTTGGCATAGAGCGTGTCCACCGTGTCCATGCCATCGAGACCATGGCGGCCGCCATAACTGCCTTCGAGAATTTCCATGTGGACCCAGGGCTGATCCTGGGCGGCGCCGCTGAAGGCGATGACGCGCAAATTACCGATCCCCGCGCTCACCTGGTGCGGCACCGCCTGCGCCAACGCCTTCATGACGGTATCGGCAAGTGCGTTGCCCGGGCAAAAGCGGGCGATCACCGGCGCCGGAAAGATCGGATTGGCGAGCGTGCCCTTGGGCGCCACGATGGTGATCGGGCGCGTCAGCCCGCTGTTTTGCGGGATGTTGCCGTAGACCGCGCTGTCCAAAAGGATCGAGCGCAGGGTGAGCCACACCGCGCAATCGACCGTGCCTTCGAACGGCAGATTGATGGGCCGATCCGGCACTTGCGGCGACGTGCCGGTGAGGTCGACGGTGAGTTCGTCGCCGCTAATTCTGATGGTCACCGCGATCTTCAGATCGCGCCGCGCCGGATCCGGATCGTCCAGATAGCCGTCGATGAAGGTCTCGGCCGAATACACACCATCCGGAATGTCGCGGATGGCCCGCCGCATCAGGCGTTCGGAATAATCCATCAAATCTTCAGAGGCGCCGTTCACCGTATCGCGCCCGTGATGGCGTACGAGATCGAGATAGCGCTGCGCCCCGATCTGGGCCGCCGCGATCTGCGCATTCATGTCGCCAACCACGAGATCCGGGATGCGGATATTGTCGCGCATGATCTGCCAGACCGCTTCATTGCGCCGGCCCTGCTCGATCACCTTAATCGCCTTGAATTGCAGGCCCTCCGCATACGTATCGACCGCGTCGACGATGCCGCAGCTTCCCGGTGTGTGAGCGCCGATGTCGAGATGATGCGCGGTCGTGACCGAAAAGCCGATCAGCTCGCCATCGTCGAACACCGGCACGCAGAACGCGACATCGGGACCGTGCGACGCGCCGCCATAGGGATCATTGTGCATGATGACGTCGCCCGGATAGAACACGTCGCCGCGCGCTTCAAAACGCTTGCGAATGCCGCGCACATAACCGGGGATCGGGCCTGACTGCAGCGGCGTGCTCATTTTGCATTCGCACAATTGCCGCCCTTCGGCGTCGGTGAGCGCCGCACCGAAATCCTCCAACTCGCGGATGATGCTCGAATAGCTCATGCGCATGAGCTTGTGGCCCATCTCGATCGCGATGTTCTCCAGCGCGCCCTGGATGACCGCGCCGGTGATCGGGTCGACGCGCGTATTCGGCTGCTGGCGATTGGAGCTCGCGTCTTGCATCCGATCTTGCATCCGATCTTGCATCCGTTCTTGCATCGTCATACCCCCGCGATGGTCAGAATGAGATTGCCGGCCGGATCGTTGATCGCGCTGCAACCCGGTGGAACAACCGTGGTACTGTCTTTCTGCAGCACGATGGCGGGTCCCTTGAAGGTCTCGCCGACCGGCAGCAGATGCCGTCGGTAGAAGCTTGTTTCGAACGAGCGAAGCTCACCGTCGATCCGGAAAACACATTGGCCGGTTCTGACGCGCGCCTTCTCCAACGTCACGCCTTCAGGCGCCGCAAGCTTGGTAATCTTCGGCATCTGCCCGACGCCGATCACGCGCACATTGACGATCTCAATCGGATTGGCCGGGAACGCATGGCCGTATTCGCGCTCGTGCGCCTCGTGGAAACGCTTCCAAATCTCCTCGAGCTCGCGCTTGCCGATGACACCGACCGGAAACGGGATTTTCAGCTCGTAGCCTTGGCCCACATAGCGCAGATCGCCGTCGCGGACGAACGACATGCTGGCCGCTTCCAGATGATCAGCGACAAATTGCCGGCGCAGCTGATCTTCCATGGCGGCGATGTCGGCATTGAGCCGATCAAGATCGACATTGCCGCTGACCTGAAACTGGGTGCGGATGGTGTCATATTTCAGATCTGTGGTCAGCAGTCCCATGGCCGAGGTGATACCGGGGTAAGGCGGCACGATCACCTCCCGAAAGCCGAGCATCGCGGCAACTTCGACCCCATGCAGCGGGCCCGCGCCGCCGAACGCGACCAGCGCAAATTCACGCGGATCGATGCCCTTTTGCACCGTGCGCGAGCGGATGGCATTGGCCATGTTGCTGTTGATGACGGTTAGCACGCCTTCGGCCGCCTCAAGCTTGCTCATGCCGAGCGAATTGGCGAGTTCCTCGATCACGCGATGAGCGGCGTCTTCATCAAGCTTCATGCTGCCGCCGAGGAAATCGTTCTTGTCGAGCCGGCCGAGCACCACATTGGCGTCGGTGACGGTCGGCTCCTTTCCGCCGCGGCCGTACGCGGCCGGTCCCGGCACCGCGCCGGCGCTGCGCGGACCGACCCGAAAGGCGCCGCCCTGGTCGATATAGGCGATCGAGCCGCCGCCGGCGCCGATGGTGTGAATGTCGATCATCGGCAACAGCAGCGGGAAGCCCGCAATCGAGGTGCTGCGCGGATCGGTTTCGGCAAAGCGGCCCTCGACCACGATGCCGATGTCGGCGCTGGTGCCGCCGATGTCGAAGGTCACGAGCTTGCGGCGCCCGCTCAAATCGCCGATCCAGGCGCCGCCGAGGACGCCGGCGGCGAGCCCCGAGAGCAGTGTCATCACCGGCTTTTCGCTGACCATCGCCGGCGTCGTCACGCCGCCGTTCGAGGCCATCACGCGCAATTCCGACCGCAGCCCGGCGTCGCGCAGCGCATCCTCCAAACGGCTGACATAGCTGCGCATCTTCGGTCCGATGAACGCGCACAGACAGGCGGTGGTGAACCGCTCAAATTCGCGAAATTGCGGCGAGACCGATGCGGATGTCGTGATGAAGACGCCGGGCAGCTCGCGCTCCAGAATTTCTTTCGCCCGCTGCTCGTGCGCCGGATTGAGATAGGAGAAAAGAAAGCAGACGGCGACGGCCTCCACTCCCTCCTCTTTCAGCAAACGGGCCGCGGCAACGACGCCGCTCTCATCGAGCGGCTCAAGTTCCTCTCCGTGCGGAGGACCGAGCCTGCCTTTCACCACTTTGCGGTGCCGTCGCTTGACCAGGGGCCGGTTCTGCCACGGCAACTCCTGCATGATCGAATAATGTTCGACGCGTTGATGGCGCGCGATATGGATGATGTCGCGGAATCCTTCGTTGGTGAGCATGCCGGCGCGCGCGCCCTTGTGCTCCAGCACCGCGTTGGTGGCGGTGGTCGTGCCGTGCAGCAGGTAGTCGATCTCGGCCGGCGCAATGCCGTTGTCGCGGCAGATTTCGGCAATGCCCTGGAGGATGCCGCGCGATGGGTCGTCGGGCGTGGTGGAGACCTTGTGAATGGCGACTTGATTGGCGCCCAGATCGCAAAACACGATGTCGGTAAACGTACCGCCAACATCGACACCGATCGTTTTCATGATGCTCGTTCTTTCTTCCGAAGCGAAGGCGGCGACCGCGAAGCAGCCGCATCATTCAAGCGCGCGAGCGTCCTGGACACGGCGGCGGCGAAGACGCGCAATCCCTGGCGAATGTCGGCCTCGCTGGTATTCTCGCTGATGTCGTGACTGCGCCCATCGATGCTCGGCACGAACATCATGGCGGAAGGTATCCGCGGCGCAAAGACCATGGCGTCATGACCCGCCCCGCTCGGCATGGGCATGCAGCTTGCGCCGACATCGGCGGCGGCTGCGGCAAGGTCGCTCATCAAACCTGCGTCCATCGCGGCAGGCACGAGTTGAGCGCTCGGCGTGCTCGATACCGCAACATTGTACGCTCCGTCGGCAGCACGCACGCCCCCATGGAAGGCTTCTTCCATGCGCTCGATTACGTCCGCCGAAGCATCACGGAATTCCACGGTCAAGTCGGCTTCCGCCGGCACGACGTTGCCGGCGCCGGGGCGCACCGCAACGATGCCGAAATTCCAGACTGATTCCGGACCGCCGGCCGCTCGCAGCCTTTCAGCGAGCGCAATGGCAAAGTTGAACATCGCGAATGCCGCATCGCTGCGCATCGACATCGGCGTCGTGCCGGCATGGTCGGCACGGCCGCGAAAGCGAACGACGTGGCGGCGCAGCCCGACGATGCTTGTCACAATACCGACATCGACGGCCTCGCTGATCAGGCGCGGCCCCTGCTCGATGTGCGCTTCGAGATAGGCGCGGTGACGCCGGGCGTCAAAGCAGGTCAATGGCCGGTCGCGCAGTCCAAGCTGCGTCAGCCGATCCACCAATCGTTCGCCGGTCTTTTTTTGAACATCGCGCAAAACGAACTCGCCGACCTCGCCGCAGAAGGTCCTGCTGCCGAGACAGGGAAGCCAGGTCCCCTCTTCGTCCGCGAACGAGATCGCATCGATGCCAACAGCGCCTCGCGTGCCGCGTGCAGCGCGCGCGACCTCAAGGGCGTAGACGACACCAAGTGCGCCATCGAGCCAGCCGCCATTGGGCACACTGTCGCTGTGCGAGCCGACAAGAACGCTGTGCGCGGCATCCGGCGAACGTCCGTACACATTGCCGATGCCGTCGATCACTGTTTCGAGGCCGGCCGACTGCATTTGCGCCATCAGCCAGCGGCGGCCCTCAATATCCGCATCGCTGAAAGCCGGTCGATTGACGCCGGTTCCAGCCTTGCCGAATTCGGCCAACGCACGCAGATCCGCAAGCATGCGATCCTCGTTGATGGCCAGCATCCGACTGCCCTCGGCTACGATTGTTTGGCACGCGCCAAACACGTCAGAAGTGTGAAAGACGCCAATTGCATTCCCAATAACGAATGATACTCTGAATACAAAAGTTGATGTTGCACTGTCCAGCGATTACGCGCGGGGCGGCGTCACGTAGCATGCGTGAGATTTTAAACGCTTTTGGGGGAGATCGCGTCATGAGTCGTGCGACAGTTGCGGCCAGTCTCATCGCCGTTACTCAAATTTTCGCACTCGCGGCAAATGCCGAAAGTCCCGAAGCGGCGCGCGCCCGCGAGCAACTCGAGCCATACCGGCAGTTACCCAAATTTCAGGCGCCTGGAGAGGCTTTCGACGCCCGCGCCTGCATGAAGGGCAAGTCGATCCTCAGCATTCCGGCATCGAGCGCGGTGCCGTTCATCAAGACGATCCAGGAATCCATAGAGAAACTCGCGGGCGAAGTCGGCTTTACCTACAAGCCCTGGGAGAACCAGGGCCAGGTCACCCAGTGGGTGCAGGGCTTCGACTATGCGATCAACAACAAATTTCAGCTGATCGAATTGCTGGCGGGCGCCGATCCCCGCTTTGTCGAGCCTCAGGTCAAAGCCGCCAAGGCGGCCGGCCTTATGGTCGTGGCCGCCCATCTCACCGGCTACGAGCAGCCGATCCCCGGCGGCGCCACCGGCGTGGTGCCGATCGATTACAAGCGCGCCGGCGGACTCCTTGCCGACTGGGCGATCTGGAAAACCGACGGCAAGGCGAATGCCAGCGTGATGGGCGTGAGCGACGTTCTTTCCACCAACTCGATGTTCAGCGGCGTCAAGGAAGAGTTCGCCAAATGCCCGAACTGCAAAGCGAACTATATGAACGTCTCGATCCCCGAAATGGCGGTCAAGACCCAGAGCATGGCGCAGGGCGCGCTGACCGCGGATCCGAATATCGACTATATGATCCCGATCTATGACGTGTTGTCGCAATGGGTCGTGCCAGCTGTCACTATCAGCGGGCGGCAAGACAAAGTGAAAACCGTCACCTTCAACGGCACGCCGTTTGCGCTGACCATGGTGCAGGACGGCAAAATTGAAATGGATATCGGCGAAAACCTCGACTGGATCGGCCACGCCGTGCTGGACGCGGAAATGCGCATGATCTGCGGCCTGCCGGCGGTGAAGGATCCGAAGATTCCGCTTCTGATCTTCGACAAGAGCAACGCCGACAGCGCCGGCAAGCCGGCGCAGGTGTCCACCGGCTATGGTGACGCCTATCTGGCCGGATACCGGCAGCTGTGGAAACTGAAATAGCGGCAGCCGCGACGCCGGCGGAGAACGACGCCAGCGAGGCGCGGCCGGTCCTGCGGCTTGCCAACCTGTCGAAGAGTTTCGGCGGCGTGCAGGCGCTCGACCGGGTCAGCCTGCAGGTCGGACGCGGCGAGGTGCATGGCCTTCTGGGGCAAAACGGCTCCGGCAAGTCGACCCTCATCAAGATCCTATCCGGCTTCCACGCACCCGATCCGGGCGCGCAACTGTGGATCGACGGACAGGAAATCAGCCTTCCGGTAGCGCCTGGCGCGTTGCGCGAGCACGGCCTGAGCTTCGTGCATCAGCATCTCGGGCTGATCCCTTCGATCACTGTCCTTGAGAATTTGTTGGTCTACGATCTGGCGATCGCCGACCGCTGGGCGATCAATTGGCGCGCCGAGGCGCAACGGGCGCGCGAATTGTTCGCGCGCTACGATATCAGGCTCGATCCGTTGGCGGGCGTTTCGCGTTTGTCGCCGGTCGAGCGCGCGCAGCTTGCCATCGTGCGCGCATTCGATTGGCTGCCGCGCACGCGCGGTGGAAAAGGCGCCAGCGGACTTTTGGTTCTTGACGAGCCGACGCCGTTCTTGCCGGCACACGACGTCGAGGTGCTGTTCCGTCTGGTTCGGGACATCATCTGCGCGGGCACCAGTGTGATTTTCGTCTCGCACGACATCGACGAGGTTCTGGAGATCACGACCCGCGCCACGGTGCTGCGCGACGGGCGGATCGCCGGCACGTTCGACACCGCGACAATGGACAAGCGGGCGATCGTCCACCTGATCGTCGGCCAGCACGTCGATCTCGACAGCATGCGCCCGCCGGCAAAGCCGCGTGGCGCCCGCGCCGCCACGATCCGCAACCTGCAGGGCGGCACCATCTGCGATTTCTCGGCCGAGTTCGCGCGCGGGGAAGTGGTGGGACTGACCGGCCTGATCGGCTCCGGCTACGATGAAGTGATCTACATGGCATACGGCGCCGTGCCGGCCGCCGGCGGCGTTCTCGAACTCGGCAGCCGCAGCATCGATCTTCCCACAATGCGACCGCCGGAAGCCATCGCGGCCGGCTGTATCCTGATCCCGAGCGACCGCCCGGGAGCAGGCGCTGTCCCAACCCTCAATGTCACCGAGAATGTCAATCTTGCGGTGCTTGGCGACGTCAGCCGGGCGTGGGCGCTGGCGGATACGAAGCTTGCCGACAACGCCGCCGCATTGGCCGAGCGTTTCGACATCAGGCCGCGCAATCCGGCGCTGTTGTTCGGCGCCCTTTCCGGCGGTAACCAGCAAAAGGCGCTGATTGCGAAATGGTTCCAGACCTCGCCCAGCCTGATGCTGCTCGACGAACCGACGCAAGGAGTCGACGTCGGCGCGCGCGCTCAGGTATTCTCGGCCATCGCCAAAGCAGCGGAAGAAGGGGCGACTGTGCTTTGCGCAAGCTCTGACTACGAACAGCTCAGCGCCATCTGCGACCGCGTCCTCGTATTCAGCCGCGGCGAGGTGATCGAGGAAATCGCCGGCGATCGCATCAGCAAGTCGGCGATCGCCGAAGCCTGTTACCGCAGCGCGTGATTAAGCCTGTGTCCGCGAAAGACTCTCTTCAACAGCCGGCGCCTCCGACCAGCGCCGTTCCCGTCACCGAATGGCTCGAGCGCTTCGCGCTTGTGCTGGTTTGGGCGGCGACGATTGCCGTGTTCGGCGCATTGCGGCCGGAGAGTTTCCTGACCTGGTCGACGTTTTCGACCATTCTCGGATCGCAGGCCGTCATCGTTATCCTGGCGCTCGGCCTGGTCGTTCCCCTCACCTGCAACGACTACGATCTTTCCATCGCCAGTAACCTGACGCTCGCCGGCACGGTGCTGGCGCTGGTGAATGTGCGTCTTGGCGTGCCGATCGCCTGGTCCATTCTGGCCGCGCTCGCCGTCGCCGCGCTGGTTGGATTCGTGAACGGCTTTTTTGTCATCTATTTCCGCATCAATTCGCTGATCGTCACACTCGGCGTCGGCACATTCATCCACGGCATCACGCTGTGGCTCGGCAATCAGCAGACCATCAGCGGCGTGAGCGAGGGATTGGTCACGGCCGTCATCGTGACGCGCGTGCTCGGCGTTCCGCTCGGTTTCTACTATGCGCTCCTTCTCTGCGCGGTCATCTGGTACGTCCTGTCCTACACGGCGCTCGGCCGCCGCATGCTGTTCGTCGGACGCGGCCGCGAAGTCGCCCGCTTGTCGGGAATTCGGGTCGACCATATCCGCTGGGGCTGCCTGGTGGCGTCGGGACTGATCGGCGGCATTGCCGGTGTGGTCTATGTCGGAACGACGGCCGCCGCCGACCCTAGTTCTGGACTGACATTCTTGCTGCCCGCCTTCGCCGCAGCCTTTCTTGGCGCGACCACCGTCAATCCCGGCCGCTTCAATCCCTGGGGCGCGATGATCAGCGTGTATTTTCTGGTCACCGGCATCACCGGGCTATCGATCCTCGGCGTCAGCACCTTCGTTCAAGATTTGTTTTATGGTGGCGCATTGGTGATCGCCGTGACGCTGTCGCAAATCGTGCGCGGCCGCGAAGAGCGGCTGGCGTGAAGTATCGCGCGCCGACTGCGGTCGATCTTCGGCGCTGAGATTGGTTGTCGCCTTTCTTTTGGGCTTGCTAGAGTGCGGCCCATTCGCCGGGCCGCGAGACGATGCGCGCCTAAACCATGAGGCAACACGTGAAAGCCGTCGTCATTCATGCGCCGGGTGCTCCCGAACAGCTCGTCATGGCCGATGTGCCGGAGCCCAATCCCGGTCCCGGCGAGGTGCTGGTGAATGTAACATTCGCCGGCTGCAACTGGGCCGATACGCAGATCCGCACCGGCATCTATCCGCATGCGCGCACCTATCCGCTGGTGCTCGGGCTTGAGATCGCCGGCACGGTTTCGAAGCTTGGCCCCGGTGTAACCGAAGTCAAAATCGGCGAGCGGGTGGCGGCCTTTCTCGAGCAAGGCGGCGCCTACGCAGAGAAGGCGGTCGTCGCGGCAAATATGCTGATGCGGCTCCCTGACGGCATTCCTTTCGATGTTGGGGCGGCGCTCACCGTGCAGCCGCTGACCGGCTACCACATGCTGCACACAATCTACGGGATCGAGCCGGGCGAGAGCGTGTTGATCAACGCCATCGGCGGCGGCGTCGGCCTGTTCACGACGCAGTTGGCAGTCAAAGCAGGCGCCCGGGTGGTCGGGACGGTCGGCACGCCGGGCAAGGAGACGCGGGCGCTCGAATATGGCGCCGAGCGCGTGGTCGTCACCCGCGATGAGGATTTCGAGCAGGCCGTGCTCGAATTCACCGACGGCCGCGGCGTTGATCTCGCCATCGACTCGCTCGGCGCGACCATGCTCGATCGCACCTTCAATGTGGTGCGCAAGCTCGGGCATATCATCAGCATCGGCGAGGCCGAGGGCCAACCGTTCAAGAACATCCGCGAGCGGATTTTGCCGCGCTCGCAGACCTTCACGCGGCTTCACATCGGCCATGTGGACGCGGAGTCGCGAGCCTGGAAGGACAGCCTCGATTACATCCCGCGCGGCGTGATCGAGGGCTGGCTGAAAGTGCCGATCGCCGGCACCTTCCCGATGGAAGAGGCGGCCGCGATGCATCGCTACCTCGAATCGCGCCAGGCCGCCGGCAAACTCGTCCTGGCGATCGGAGCATGATCCGGAAAAGCCTGTCCCGGACTTGATTCGGGGTGGAACCGGTTTTCCGAAAAGATCATGCTCCACCAAAATGTTAGAGCGCCGATCGATTTAGCCTGAAGCGATTGGCGCTCGCCTTAACCATCGCGAAATCGGCTCTTCGCCGCCCTCCGGCACAGCTCCAAAGGCCTTGATGACAAAGGCCGGAACTGCCACATCCAGGCGGCAATGAATCAAGCCATCCGCCCCTCGCAGGTCGCGCCGGCTTCCTCGCCGCTGGCGGCCGAGGTCGAGCGGCGGCGCACCTTCGCCATCATCTCCCATCCGGACGCCGGCAAGACCACGCTGACCGAGAAGCTGCTCTTATTCGGCGGCGCCATCCAGCTCGCCGGACAGGTCAAGGCCAAGCGCGACCGGCGGTCGACCCGCTCGGACTGGATGGCGATCGAGCGCGAGCGCGGCATTTCCGTCGTCACTTCGGTGATGACGTTCGAATATGATGGCCGCGTCTTCAACCTGCTCGATACGCCGGGCCACGAGGACTTTTCGGAAGACACCTACCGCACCCTCACCGCTGTCGATTCGGCGGTGATGGTGATCGATGCCGCGCGCGGCATCGAGCCGCGCACCCGCAAGCTGTTCGAAGTGTGCCGGCTGCGCGATATCCCGATCATCACGTTCATCAACAAGATGGATCGGGAGAGCCGCGACCCGTTCGACCTGATCGACGAGATCGAAAAGACGCTGGCTCTCGATGCCGCGCCGATCACCTGGCCGATCGGCCGCGGCCGCGATTTCATCGGCACGATCGATGTGAAGACCGGCGGCGTGCGGCTGCTCGACGGCGACGCCGGCGTGGCCGGCAGCCTGCGCGAGATGACCATTGCCGAGCTCGCGGCCGCGCATCCAAGCCTCGACGCCGCCGCGTTCGGCGAAGAGCTGGACCTGGTGCGGCACGGCTGCAAGCCGTTCGATCTGCAGGCGTTCACCGAAGGCCATTTGACGCCAATCCTGTTCGGCAGCGCGCTGAAGAATTTCGGCGTCGGCGATCTGCTCAATGCGCTCGGCGCGCTGGCGCTGCCGCCGCGGGCGCAAAGCGCCGACACACGCACCGTGACGGCGACCGAGTCCGCGCTGTCGGCATTCGTGTTCAAGATTCAGGCCAACATGGATCCAAACCATCGCGACCGCATCGCTTTCGTCCGGCTCTGCTCCGGCAAGCTGACGCGCGGCATGAAGGTCACGCAGGTGCGGACCGGCAAGACCATCGGCCTGCATGCGCCGCAATTTTTCTTTGCGCAGGACCGTGCGTTGGCGGAAGAAGCTTATGCGGGAGACGTCGTCGGCATTCCCAATCATGGGACGCTCCGTATCGGCGACACGCTGACCGATGGCGAAAGGATCAATTTCGCCGGTGTGCCCAATTTCGCGCCGGAAATTTTGCGGCGTGTGCGCTTGCCCGACGCCATGCGCGCCAAGAAGCTCAAGCAGGCGCTGCAACAGCTCGCCGAAGAAGGCGTGGCGCAAGTGTTCCGCCCGGCCGACGGGTCGCCTGCTTTGGTCGGTGTCGTCGGCCCGCTTCAGCTCGACGTGCTCAAGGCCCGGCTCGATGCCGAATACGGCATCGAGATTGGTTGGGATACGCCCGAATTTCAATTCGCGCGCTGGATCGCGGCGGACGATCCGAAAACGCTTGATCGTTTCGTAACCGAATACCATTCATCGATCGCCGAAGATTTCGACGGCGATCTGGTCTTCCTGGCGCGCAACGCCTTCAATCTCGAATATACCGGCGACCACAACCAAGGCATTGCCTTCAGCGACGTGAAGGACATTCATAAGCGCAAGCCTGCTGCGTAGTCTAAAGAGATTGGTAGAACGAACGAGTAAGCGACATGCCCCGGCCGATGAAAGTCAAAATGTTTATGGATGCCAAGCCGAGCATTGTCGAAGAACAAATCAATGCTTGGTTGGACCATATCGGCTCAGCAACCATCGTAAAGACAGAAACATTAGTTACGGCGATAGCCGAGAAAACCGACGATGGTACCTATCCGTGTATCGTTGTGACCGTCTGGTACGAACCACCAGAGCCAAATTAGTACACTACCGAGAGAAGGACTGGATTGCTTCGTCGCTTTCGCTGGTCGCAATGACGATCTTGGTTCGATCAATATCGTCGCTCTCTAAGCGCAACTCTTTAGCTGGCGGCCAATTCCTCGCGCAAGATTTCCAGCTCCAGCCACTGTTCCTCTGCGGCAGCAATCCGCTGCTGCAATTCGCCAAGCTCAGCGGAGACTTTCTCGAAGCTGGCGCGATCGCGGGCGTAAAATTGCGGATCGTCGAGCTTCATTTGCAGCTTGCGCATATCGTCCTGCAGCGCCGCGATCGTCTTCGGCAACGTCTCGGGTGCATGCTTGTCCTTGAAGCTCAGGCGCCGTCTGGCCGGAGGTGCTTCGGCAGCGATGGAAGGCGCCGGCTTCGCGGCCTCGCGCCCTTCCCGCTTCGGCTTCTGCCGGGAGAGGTCTGCGCCGCGCTGCGCCAGCATATCGCTATAGCCGCCGGCATATTCGACCCACTTCCCGTTGCCTTCCGGGACGATGACGCCGGCGACCAGCCGGTCCAGGAAATCGCGATCGTGGCTGATCAGAAGGACCGTTCCCGGATACTCGGCAAGCGTCTCCTCGAGCACGTCCAGCGTTTCCATATCGAGATCGTTGGTCGGCTCGTCGAGCACCAACAAGTTCGACGGCTTGGCCAGTGCCTGCGCCAGCATCAGCCGGCCGCGCTCGCCTCCGGACAGTTTGCCGACCGGCGTGCCGGCTTGCTCGCCGGTGAACAAAAAGTCCTTCATGTAGCTGATCACGTGCTTGGCTTGCCCGTTGACCATCACGGTGTCGCCGCGGCCTCCGGTCAGCGTCTGCGCGACCGAGATATTCGGATCAAGGCTGTCGCGCTGCTGATCGAGCGTCGCGATCGCAAGCGACGATCCCAGACGCACCGATCCGGCGTCAGGCGCAAGCGCCCCGGTGAGCAAGCTGATCAGCGTAGTCTTGCCGCTGCCATTCGGTCCGACGATGCCGAGCCGGTCGCCGCGTTGAATGCGCGTCGAAAAATCCGCGACGATCGCGCGACCGCCATAGCTCTTACTAATGCCGATGGCCTCGATGACGCGCGCGCCGGACTGTGCTGCCGAGTCGGCGGTGATGGCGACATCACCCGCCGTGGCGCGATAGGTGCGCCGCTGCTCGCGCAGCTCTTTTAGCTGGCCGACCCGGCGCATGTTGCGTTTGCGCCGGCCGCTGACACCGTAGCGCAACCAATGCTCCTCGGCGACGATCTTGCGATCGAGCTTGTGCTGATCGCGTTCCTCTTCCGCCAGCACCGCATCGCGCCACTCTTCGAAATGGGCAAATCCGCGCTCGAGGCGGCGGGTCTCGCCGCGGTCGAGCCACACCGTGCTGCGCGACAAGGTGGAGAGAAAGCGCCGGTCGTGGCTGATGATCACCATCGCCGAGCGGCGCGCGTCGAGCTCGCGTTCCAGCCATTCGATGGTCGTCAGATCGAGGTGATTGGTCGGCTCGTCGAGCAGGAGTATATCGGGAGACGGAGCAAGCACGCGGGCAAGCGCAACACGGCGCGCCTCGCCGCCCGAAAGCCGCACTGGATCTTCGTAGCCGGCGAGCCCGAGTTGCTCGAGCAGGTAGCGCGCGGCATGCGCATCGTCGGTCGCCCGCAGCCCGGCTTCGACATAGGCCAGCGTCGAGGCAAAGCCGGAGAAATCGGGCTCCTGCGGCAGGTAACGCACCAGCGCTCCCGGCTGCACGAACACCAAGCCGCGATCCGGTTCGACCAGCCCGGCGGCGATCTTGAGCAGTGTCGACTTGCCCGAACCGTTGCGCCCGACGAGCGTCACGCGTTCGCCCGGAGACACCGAGAGCTCGGCGCCCGTCAGCAGAGCCGTGCCCCCGAAGGTCAATGCGATATCTTTGAGCTGAAGAAGCGGGGGGGCCATGCGGGATTGAGCCGGTGTTGAACGGTGCACGCTCTATATAGGCCGGAACGGCCGCGCGCCATGCGTCTGTGCCGGCGTCGCATTCGGGCAGCAGGGATGCTTTCGCGCGCCGCCTCCCCCATAATGCGGCATGGCCCTCGATTTTCGCCCGCTCGCGATTGCCACGGCGGGCTTTACCGCTTTCGTTAATCTCTATTCGCCTCAGGCGCTCCTGCCGGAGCTTTCGCACGAATTCGGCGTCGGCGCCGGCCAGATCAGCGCCTTGATCACCGCTTCGTCCGCGGCGATCGCGCTGACCGCCCCCTTCACCGGCGCGCTCGCCGACGTCATCGGCCGCAAGCGCCTGATCACCGCGGCGGCGTTTGTCGTCGTCGTTCCGACGCTGATGCTGGCCTGGACTTGGACCGTGCCGCAGCTCGTTGTGCTGCGCTTCGTCCAAGGGCTGCTGCTGCCGCCGATCTTCACCGTCGCGGTGGCCTATGTGGGCGACGAATGGCCGCCGGCGGACATCGCACGCATCACCGGCCTGTTTGTTTCCGGTTCGAGCGTGGGCGGTTTCTGCGGCCGTTTCGCCACCGGCGCGGTGGCCGATCTGCTCGGCTGGCGCGCATCGTTCGTGGCGGTTGCGCTGATAACGCTTACCGGCGCGATCATTGTCACCATTGCGCTGCCACGCGAGCGCCGTTTCGTGCGCTCGGGCGGCTTCGCCGCTTCCGCCAAGCAAATGATCGCGCATCTGCGCAATCCGCGCCTCCTTGCGATCTACGCGGTTGGGTTCGGCGTCTTGTTCAACTTCATCGCCACATTCACGTATGTGAGCTTTCACTTGGCGGCGGCTCCTTATTACTTCTCGCCGACGCTGCTCGGCGCGTTGTTCGCCACCTATCTCGCCGGAAGTTTCACGGTGCCCTGGGTCGGCCGTGCCGTCGTGCTGTTCGGCCGCCGCCGCTTCGTGCTGGGCGTCATCGCACTATGGATCGCGGGCGCCCTGCTGCTGCTGGCGCCGCCGGTGCCCGCGATCATCATCGGACTTACGATCTGCGCCGCCTGTGGCATGCTGTGCCAGGCGATATCCACCGGCTATGTGATCACCACGGCCAAGGAAGGACGTTCCTCGGCAGCCGGTCTTTATGCCTCATCCTTCTATGTCGGCGGCAGCGCCGGCGCGTTTCTGATCGGCTTGGTCTGGAACGCAGCCGGCTGGACCGGCTGCGTCGCCGCCATCGTCGCGGTGCAGGTGGTCATGGCGGCGATCGTCGCCGCGGCATGGGATCGTTCGCGGATTTAGAGCATGATCCGGAAAAGTGGAAGCCGGTTTTCCGATAAGATCATGCTCCACCAAAAATTGGCGCTCAGCGGCTGTCGAGATTCGATATCTGCTTGATCTCGCGCGGCGGTGACGGCGCCGCTTTCACCGGCGCGACGAAGCCGCCGGCGGCGACGTCGGCCAGCGCATCGCGGTCGAGCGTATCGTCGTGCTTATAAACATCATCGCGGAAATTGACCGTGCCGTCACGCGTGACCCAGCCGGTCACATAGACCCAGGCGACCGGGATCCTGTGCTGCAGGTTGATGACTTTCAGCTTACCCGCGGCAACGCCGGCATCGATCGCGGCGCGATTCCACCCGGGCATGTCCTGGAGAATCCAGGCGGCGAGGTCGCGGACATTGTCAACCCGCGTACAGCCGTGGGAATCGAAGCGGTAATCGTCGGCGAACAGATTGCGCGTCTGGGTGTCGTGCATGTACACCGAATACGGATTCGGCATGTCGATCTTCACGTTGCCGAGCGCATTGAAGCCGCCGGAATCCTGCCGGACGGTGAAGTTCGGCGAACGGTCGGACGACCAATCGATCGATTGCGGACTGATCTCCTCATCACGCGCCCCCAGCACGCGCATGTGCATGCGGCTCAAATAGCTCGGATCCCTGCGCATGTGCCGGATGATCTCGTTCTTCGTAATGGACAGCGGCACGGTCCATGTCGGATTGAGATTGACCGCGGTGATGTAGGCGGTGAGCGTCGGCGACGGCTTGTCGACCTTGCCGACGATGACGCGATAGCGCCGCTCGACCTTGTCGTGGGCGACCGCTTCGACGAAGGCCGCCGGAATGTTGACGACCACATAGCGTTCGGCAAAGACGAAATCCATGCCGAGCAGGCGTTCGAGCGAAGCTTCGAGCTGCTTGATCCGCGCGGCGACCGGCACATTGAGCGCGCGCAGGGTTTGCGGCCCGATGCTGCCATTGGCCTCGAGCCCGTGGCGCAGCTGAAAGTGCTTGACCGCGTCGACAAGAGCCGGGTCGTAGCTGTCGCCGGCTTCGAGCTCAGGCGCGAGATCGTCGGAAATCACCAGCCGCTTGCGCAGCAGGGCCACCTCGGGCCCGCTCGCACCCGGCGCAAGCTTGGCGTCGGCCGGTATAGCCGGCCAGCCGCCGCGCACCTGGATGGCGGCATAGCTGAGCAGCGTCTCCTTGATTCGCTGATAGGTGCCCTCGTCGAACACCGGATCGGCCGAGAGCGCCAGCGCGGCCGCCGATCGTGACTCGGGGGTGGATGGCGCTTTGGCGGCGCGCGGCGGCTTGCCGGCCTTTTGCGCCGGCTTTGCAGCCGTTGCCGGGCGCTTTGCGGCCCCCGGAGCGCCCGCCGCTGGCGCGCGCAATACCGGCTGCCCGACAACCTGGGGCTGCTGGGCGTATGCCGAGCTCGCGACCAGCGCCGCACCCAAACCCGCGATGAAGATAGCCTTCACAGTCAGCCCCTCTCAGCCTCGCATGGCTGCTATTCTAACGCTGTGGCGGCATTTGGACGAGAGGTGGACTTCGGCGCCGCGATCCCTTAGCGCTTGTAGCAAAAGCCTCCTGGGGAAACGCTTAACGGCGTCGGCGAATATGTATCTCGGAATCGATATTGGCGGCACCTTTACCGATCTGGTGCTGATGGATGAGGGTGGCAAAATCTCGACCGCCAAGGCGCCCACCACACCCGGCGAACTGGAAAAGGGCGTGTTCGACGCGGTCGCCGTCGCGGCGAAAGCGCAGGGGCTCGGCCCGGAAGAGCTTCTCAGCCGCGTCACCGCCTTTGGCCACGGCACGACGCAAGCCACCAACGCGCTGATCGAGCGCACCGGTGCAACCACCGGCCTCATTACCACGCGCGGCTTCGGCGACACGCTGGCGCTGCAGCGGCTGATGGGCTTCACCGCCGGCATTCCGGTCGAGCATCTCGGGCGCTATAGCCGCCGCCGTTATCCCGACCCGATCGTGCCGCGCCGCCTCGTGCGCGAGGTCTGCGAACGCGTCGATCAGGCCGGTCGCGTGCTCGTACCGCTCGACGAAGACAGCGTGCGCAGCGCGGTCCGCGAACTGATCGACGCCAGCGTGCAAACCTTCGCTGTGACGCTGCTCTGGTCGTTCCGCAATCCGGTGCACGAAGAACGGATCGGCGCCATCATCCGCGAAATGGCACCGGACGCGTTTGTCAGCCTGTCCTGCCAGGTTTCCCCGATCATCGGCGAATATGAGCGCACCGCCACGACCGTGCTCAACTCGTATCTCGCACCGAAGGTCGCCAATTATCTGGACCGGATCGAAAACCTGCTGCGCGACCGCGGCTTCCGCGGAAAGTTCAACGTGCTCAATTCGGCCGGCGGCGTCGTCCCCGCGCGCGAAGCGGCGCTCAAGCCGGTCCTCCTAGTCGCGAGCGGGCCCGCCGGCGGCGTGATGGGCTCGCTGCAATTGGCGCAGGAGATCGGCCACCATAACATCATCACCACCGACATGGGCGGCACGAGCTTCGACGTCGCGCTGGTGGTGGACGGCAAGCCGCTCGTGTCCGGCACGCATGAAGTCGGCGGTTATCATCTCAACACGCCGGTCATCGACATTCGCGCGATCGGCGCCGGCGGCGGCTCCATCGCCCGCGTGCAAGCGGGTCTCCTGCGGGTCGGACCCGACAGCGCTGGCGCTATGCCCGGTCCGGTGTGCTACGGCCGCGGCGGCAAGCTCGCCACCGTCACCGACGCGGACCTGGTCCTCGGCATTCTTGACCCGGACAATTTCCTCGGCGGCCGCATGAAGCTCGATCTCGCCGGCGCGACGGCCGCAATCCGCGAGCAGATCGCCGAGCCGCTCGGCATGAGCGTCGAAGCCGCCGCCGCCGGCATCCGCCGGGTAGTCGACGGCCATATGGCCGACACCTTGCGCGAAGTCACGATCGGGCGCGGCCACGATCCGCGCGATTTCGTGCTGCTGGCCTACGGCGGCGCGGGTCCCGCGCACTGCATCGGCTATGGCGCCGAGCTTGGCGTGCCGCGCATTCTCGTTCCGGCCACCAGCATGGCGCACTCGGCCTACGGGGCGCTGGCCTCCGATATCCAGCAATCGGCCGAGCGCTCTCTCGTGCTACGCGCCGGCGGCGGCACGCGTGATCCCTGGGAAGGGCTCGACTACGAGAGCATCAATGCGGTGTTCGCCGAACTGGAAGAGCGCTGCGTCGCGGCCATGGAGCAATCGGGATTTTCGCGCGGAAAATCGCAGCTCGCCCGCACCATCGATATGCGCTACCGGCGGCAGACGCATGACCTGATGGTGCCCGTGCCTGATGGCCCGATGACGGCGGCCGTGGCCCGCACGCTGGTCGAGTTGTTCGAAGAATTGTACGAAGCGGTCTACGGCAAGGGCGCCGGCTTCCGTTTCGCCGGCATCGAGCTCACCACCTTTCGCGTCGTCGCCGTCGGCCGCACGCGCAAACCCTCGATCCGCAAGCCGAGCGCAACGCGCGCGCCAAAGCCGGAACGCCGGCGCATTTTCGAGCCGGCGACGCTCGCCTGGACCGACGCCGCCATCTTCCAGTGGCTGGACATGCCGGCCGGATTTCGCGCGAACGGCCCGGCCGTGGTCGAGCATCCGGAAACGACGGTCTATATCGGGCCAGGCCAGAGCGCGCGGCTCGACGACGCCGGCAATCTTTCCATCGATCTCACTTAGCGCATGTCCCGGAAAAGTGGGAACCGGTTTTCCGACAAGGACATGTGCAAAATAAAGAGCTGGAGCGCGCGATGAATACCCCTCGTCATGACGGACAATCCCGCGGCGGCTCATCGATCGATCCGATCACCTTCGAGGTGATCCGCCACAAGCTCGAAGCCATTACCGAAGAACAGGCGATCACGCTGAAGAACGTGTCTGGCTCGCCGGTCGTGACGGAAGCGACCGACTTCAACGTCGGCATTTATCTCGCCGACGGCGCAATCGTGAATATGGGGCCGCAGGTCATCTTCCATGCCGGCACCATGTCGACGGTGATCTACTCGATCATCGAGCATTTCAGCGACAATCCGGGGATCAATGAGGGCGACATGTTCATCCTCAACGATCCCTATCGCGGCGCCATCCATCAGCCCGACGTCTCGATCGTGATGCCGATCTTTCACGAAGGCCGCCGCATCGCCTGGACCGGCTCCTGCGCGCACGAGCTCGATACCGGCGGCATGACCTTCGGCAGCTGGGCATTCGGCGCTACCGACGTCCAGCAGGAAGCCATGCTGCTGCCGGGCGTCAAGATCGTCGAAAAGGGGGTGCTGCGCGAAGACATCTGGCAGATGATCATGGGCATGACGCGGCTGCCGCATGTCGTCGGCCTCGACTTCAAGGCGATGATCGCGGCCAACAATGTCGCCGCGCGGCGCTTTCATCAATTGATGGAGCGCTACGGGGTCGACACCGTCGACCAGGTGATGCGCACCGAAATCGACACTTCCGAGAGGCTGCTGCGCGAACGCCTGAAGCTCATTCCCGATGGCATCTATCGTGCGCGCGACTTTCTCGATCATGACGGCCACGCCAACCGGCTCTATCAGATCGAAGTGGCGGCCATCAAACAAGGCGACACGCTCACGCTCGACATGAGCGAATCCTCGCCGCAGGCGCCCGGCTTCATCAACTGCACGCGCTCGGGTCTGCGCGGCGCGCTGTTCACCGGCATCCTGCCCATTCTCGCTTGCGACATCCGCTGGAACGAAGGCGTGCTCAAGCCGGTCACGATCAAGGTGCCGGAGGCGAATATCTGCAACGCGCGATGGCCGACGCCGGTGTCGGGCGCCACCGTCTCGACCGCCTGGGTCGCGCAGAATGTCGCGGTCGCGGCGATCTCGCGCATGGTCGCGGCCGTGCCCGAACTGGTGCGCGAGGGCCAGGCCGTCACCAAGGGGCAATTCTCCGTGCTCACCATGGCCGGCGCCGATCGCGATGGCGGCCCCTTCGGCATGCTGTTGATGGACGCGATGGCCGGCGGCGGCGGCGCCTATATCGATCATGACGGCCTCGACGGCTCGGGCGATCATTCGATCCCGCGCCCGCGCATCGGCAATGTCGAAGGCAACGAGGCGTCGGGGCCGTTCCTTTATCTGTTCCGCTCCTTCATGCCCGACACCGCCGGCGCCGGCACCATGCGCGGCGGCGTCACCATGGGGCTTGCGGTGACGCCGCACGACACCGATGAGATACACACCATGGTCGTCGGGCACGGCGTGCAGGTGCCGAACTCGGTCGGCCAGTTCGGCGGCATGCCCGGTGCCTGCGCGTATCACCTGCTGCGCAAATCCAACGCCGGAATTGCCGAGCTGATCGACGAGAACAGCCACATGCACGATCTGCTCAACGCCGGCGGCAGCGTGCAGCG
>CAVREN010000012.1:0-29402 GCA_963720115.1 uncultured Alphaproteobacteria bacterium | reverse complement strand
AGGTGTCGGCGATCTTGCCCATGAGGCCGACCTGGTCGCCGGCCATGCGCACCGAGAAATCGCCGACGCGCACTGCCTGCAGGGCATGCAGGAGCTCGCGGAGCTCTTCATTTTCGCCGCCGTTAGCCTTTGACGCGGGAGCCTTGTGGAGGGTTGCGGCAGCCGCTGTGGCGGAGGCGCCATTCTTGTTTTTGGTGGCGACGTGAGAAGCGCGGGGCATCAAGATCTCCCGAAAACTCGCAAGGCAATGCCGTCCAGCGGCAGAGCGGCAAGAATACTAACGAGGATGTGCGAGTGGCGCGATACCGGTCCCGGGAGTGCCAGCGCGGTTGGTTCCGCACATTTGGTCAGCCGGGCGTGACTCTACCCCTCACCGGACTCCTCCTAAGCCGTGACTCGCAACGTGCGGGGCCTGAGAAGGTTCCCGCCCGGTTCCGCCAGGAGGAGAAATTTTTGCTTGCGCGTTAAGCGTGTGCTGCGCCGGCGGTGAAGCAGTCAGTTGCCGGGACCGCAGGTCCCGCCTTAGCGCATTGAAATACCCACATTTCCGGCTGCCGAGCCGGAAAATTTCACAAGCCGTATCGGGATTTAAATCGCGGGCTCGGCTTGGCCGCGGCGGCGGCAGGCGGCGATGACCGTATTGCGAAGCAGACAGGCGATGGTCATCGGACCGACCCCGCCGGGCACCGGCGTTATCGCGCCGGCGATCCCCTGTGCTTCGGCAAAGGCAACGTCCCCGACCAGCTTCGATTTCCCCTCGGCGCCGGTAACCCGGTTGATGCCTACGTCGATAACGACGGCACCCTTCCTGATCCAGGAGCCGCGCACGAATTCCGGCTGGCCGACGGCAGCAACCAGAATATCGGCGCGCCGCAGGAGATCTGGGACGTCCCGGCTCTTTGAATGAACGAGGGTGACCGTGCAGCTTTCGGCCAAGAGAAGCGCCGCCATCGGCTTGCCGACGATGTTGGAGCGACCGAGGATCACGGCTTCCACGCCGCTGAGCTTCGGCAGCTCGTCGCGCAGTAGCATCAGGCAGCCGTAGGGCGTGCAGGGCACCAGCGCCCGGTCCAAGCCGCCGCTCCACAACCGCCCGACATTTTGGGCGTGGAAGCCGTCGACATCTTTCGCCGGGTCGATTGCGTCGATGACGCGCTGTGGATCGATATGCTTCGGCAGCGGCAATTGCACCAGAATGCCGTCGACGCGATCGTCGGCATTGAGCCTGCCGATCAACGCCAGCAATTCGCCTTCCGTTATGGTCGCCGGCAAGGTCTCCTGGAAGCTCGCAATGCCGGCGGCGACCGCCGCTTTGCCCTTATTGCGGACATAGACTTGGCTCGCCGGATCCTCGCCGACCAACACGGCGCAAAGCCCGGGTGCGATTCCGGCTTGCGATTTCAGCTTTGCAGTCACCGCGGCGACATCGGCAACGAGCCGATCCGCGCGCGCCTTTCCATCGATCCGTTTCGTCATCGGTATTGTGTCGTTGATCTTTCATGTTTCGGCGTGGCCGCGACGTGTTAGTCGAAATGCGCGCGATTGGCCAGCCGAACGAGCGCCGCGTTATGATTTTTGCGGCCCACAAATCACATCGATCGCAGCGGCCGCCACGGCTCTTAGCTGCTTGCGTGGGACGCCCACGCGTGCTCGCACGGCAATCGTGTGCAATGCCGCCGTGGCGAGTTGGGCGAGGCCATGCGGATCGACATCCGATGGGACTTCGCCCCGTTCGCGCGCCCTTGTGATCTGTTTGGCGACAAAAGCGTCGGTGCCGCCGATGCTCGCGGCCAAGAAGTCACGCACCGCCGGATCGGTCACCGCCTGCGCCGGCGCGGTGGAGATCGAATAGCATCCGCGCGCTTCGTCACCGGTCGCCAAGTAGATGTCGAGTGCGGCCTCATAAAAGCGCTTGAGAAAAACCCGCAGCGGCGGATCGTCGGCGGTGATCTGCGCGCCGATCGCCCGCGACTGCTGCTGATAACGCGTCAGCGTTTTCAGATAGAGGTCGCGCTTGTCGCCGAAGGCCGCATACAAGCTCGGCCGGTTCATGCCGGTCGCCGCCACAAGATCGTCGAGCGAGGTCGCGGCATAGCCGTGCTTCCAAAACGCCTCGGCGGCCTTGGCCAGCGCCCGTTCGGGATCGTACTGCCGCGGCCGGCCGCGGCTGCGTCCGGACCCATCATGTGGGAGCTCCGATCCCGGCTTTGATTTTTTTTGTACCATTTTGCAAAAAATCCTTGACCGCCCCTAATTTATGCGAGACGGTACAAAAATCAAAGAGGAGACGTAAGCAAAGGGAGATGACGATGGACCTGTATTTTTCACCGATGGCCTGTTCGTTGGCGAGCCGCATCTCGCTTTATGAAGCCGGCGCCAAGGACGTGCAATTCGTCGAGGTCGACCCCAAAACCAAGCGGATCACGGGGGGAGTGAACTATTTCGAGATTTATCCGCTGGGCCTTGTGCCGTATCTGCGGCTGGAGGACGGCTCAGCCTTGAGCGAGAACGCCGCGATCCTGCAATACATTGCATCGCGCTATCCCGAGTCGGAGCTCGCACCCAGGAGCGAGAGCGAGCGTGCCCAATTGCAGCAGTGGCTGTGCTTCATCGGCACCGAACTGCACAAGGGGATGTTCATCCCCCTGTTCGATCAAAAGGCGCCGGAAGGCACCCGGCAGCACACGCTCAACAAATACGCATCGCGCCTGAAATATCTCAACGACCACCTCACCGGGCGGCAATATCTGCTCGACCGCTTCACCGTCGCCGATGCGTATCTCTACACGATCCTGAATTGGACGGTGCCGACGCAAGTCGATCTGACGCCTTATCCCGCGCTCAAGAGCTACCACGCGGCGCTGCAGCCGCGGCCGAGCATTGCCAAGGCGTTCGTGGAGGAGATGGCGCTGTACAAGGCGGAACTGGCGCGCGACAAGGCGGCATGATCAGCGGGGGAAAACAGCCCCCTGTTCGGGTAGTGTCTCAGTTTGAATTTCGGGTCTCGATCAATTGTGGATGTTCAGCCGATTGGTTCGTGTCCACACTGCCTGCGACAGAGAAATAGGATTGCCATTCCGATTGGTTACGCCCACAGCGCCGGCCGCAATTTAAAACCGAGCTCGGCAACTGTGGGCGTATGATTATCTAACGTTCAGTCGATTGCCTCGACGCCTTGCGCCTTCATGCGTTCGAGATGGTCCTTCATTTCCTTCAGCCGCTCGGGGGAGTGGCTTTGCCACTGCGTGACCTCGCCCGTGACCCGGAGCGGCTCGCGGGAGCGGTAGGACTGCGTCGGATTGCCGGGGAATTTCTTGTCCGTCAGGTTGGGGTCGTCCATGATCGGGCCGATCGGCTCCACGACGTAGATCCTTTCCCGTCCATCGCCGGCGGCCAGCTCCGCGCCCCAGATGGCCGCATCCAGCGTGCCGGTAAGATAGACCCAGGACGCCTGCTTCCGCGTGCCGTAATTGCAGCTGTAGCCGGCCGCGATCAGGTCTCCTGGTTTCAGGTCGGCCCGGGTGCCGTGGTAGAATTGCCGCGCAATTGTACTATTGGTGGATGGCATCGGTTTGCTGCTCCCTCTGATGATGCGAGTCGGGGGCAGCATTCATGGGACAGCAACCCGGGCTTGCCGCAATCCCCAACCCGGGTTAGACAATGATAGTGAGAGATGCTGGCCTACTTCGAGCGGCCCCAAAGCAGCCAGGTAGGACTCCATCCAAAGCCGAAATTCAAACTGCGACACTGCCCCTGTTCGGCGCTACTTGGCCTGCTTCGGCTTCCCGCCTACCTGTCCGCGGCGCAACGACTGCGCTGCCGATGTTCCGTTGAAAAGAACGAAAAGTTTCGACCAAACCTGTACAGGGCGTTCGCGGAGCGCGTATGAGTCAAAGCCCCTTCAACTCAGATATGCGGGAATTTTTGTCAGCGACGTCGCCGCGACCGTCTCGTTCTATGAGCGCGCTTTTGGGCTGAACCTCCGCTATCTGCATCCCAGCGGCGGCTATGCCGGGATGGAAACCGGCAATACGCTACCGTGTTTCGTCGGCGAAGAGTTTCTCGGTGACACGAAACTCTTCGGTGACCGCGACCTGCATGCAAACCGGCGACAGGCGCCGGCCTCCGGCGCGCAGATTTTGTCAGTCACAATCTCTCGGCCGATTGGAACCGCGCGCTACAGGCCGGGGCCGAAGTGGTTTGCGCGCCGGAAGCCAAGCCCTGGGGACAGACTGTCGGCTACGTGAACGACCTCAACGGCTTCATTGTCGAGATATGCACGCCGTCGCCGCGTGCGTGAGACGGCACTCGGCGAGGATCTTCGGCTTCCTGGCGGACGGACGCGCGCTGCCGTGGCCGTCTTTCCACTCTGCCTACTTCGTCCGCTTCGCGTCGCCCTTCTTCACGCCGGCCTCGGGAAAGACCCACATGGCGGCGACCATCAGCACGGCCATGACCATCACGAAGGTCGAGAAATCGGAGCGAATGGGCGATTCGCTCCAGAACGAAAGAACGGCCGCCACTGCCAGCACAATGGCCGAGAGAACGGCTTTGACGTCGTAGGGCATCGCCGCCCCGCGCGCGCCGCTAGTTCGCGCCGACCGGAGCCACGGCGGCTTCGTCGGGACGCAACGGCTTGCCGCGCAACGCCTTCTTCAGGAAGCGGGTGTCGTAGCCGTTCAACAGCGTGCCGATAAGCCCGCGATTGAGGTCCGACGTGCCGAACAGCCAGTCCGCAATCGGGAAGGTCAGGTTCATGTTGACCTCCATCATCAGGCGCGCGTTGTGGTGCGCGGTGTGATGGCGCCGCAAAGTGTTGACGAACGGGCAATGCCGCACAAAGGCATTCTCATCGACGTGACAGCAGAAATGCATGAACTCGTAGATCAGGTACATCGCGGTTGTCGTCGAGATGAACAGCCAGCCGACATTCGGCGTGAAGATGAGGCCGAGGATGATGGCCCCCGGTATCGACATCAGGATGAAGACCACGAGCGCATAGGGCGGAAACAGCGTGACCCGCCAATCCTTGTGGTCGCGAAAGCGCATCTCCTCGTCGCTGAAAAACTGGTGATGATTGAGCGTGTGGCGCTCATAGATCGCGCGCAGCCCTTTGATGTTGACCGGTCGGTGCATGATGTATCGGTGCACCGCCCATTCGAATACGTTGGTGAAAAGAAACGTGAGCGGCACGGTGAGCCATTCGAGCGCGCTGACGGCGTGTATATGCCCGACATAAACGTAGAATGCCGCGGCGCCCATCGCGTAGATGATCGCGACATGAACGTAGCCGTGATACCAGCCGAGGATGCGCGAGCGATATTCTTGACGGAAGCCGATTTGCCGCTGGCCGATCATCGTTGGCTCTCCCTGATCGCCGCCTTTTGGTTGTCTTACGAGCTGCTTGTTGTCCTTCGGACGCGTCTTGCCGGATCGAACTGAGACGCAAGCTTACACCCGAGACACAGTGCTTCAAAGCGTCAGGCGCAACGCCTGCGCAGAAAGCTGTCGATCTGTTCGCCCGTAAGCCGCCAATCATTATCGAGATTGGCGACCACGTCTTTCATGAACGGTTCCGAAAGCGCCACCGCCCGCTGCCGGTCGCCGGTATAGTCAAACAGGATCGCGAGCGCGAGCTGCTGCGGGCTGGTTCCTTCGTAGGTCCATTCGAAGCCGCGTTTGGTGAATTGCTTGACTTCATAGTGCTCAGGGAGCGCCACGCCGTCGACGGTGACGACGAGGCCGTCCATGGTGCGTTTTCCCTCGTAGATTTTCATTTTTTGCCCAGTGTCCGACGACCAGGTGTGATGATATCAGGCCGCAACAGTCGGCAAATGAGCAAAACGACCGATCTGCGCGGCGTGAACCGATGCTCGGAAAATCATCATTTCGTGGTTCCATCCGCTTGTCGAATATGCTAAACGGTCGTTTAGTGACTTGCCTCTTAGCGACTTGCCTCGGTGTGCGCCATGACCGTCGCCACTGCCAAGCGCCAGCCCAGCCGATGGCCGGCTTTGCTCGATGCCGCGGCCGCGCAGTTCGCCGAGCGCGGCTATCACGCGACCTCGATGCGCGATCTCGCTGCAGCCACCGCGATGACGGCCGGCGCGATCTATTTTCACGTGCCGAGCAAACAAAAGCTGCTGCTGGCGGTCTACGAGGAAGGCGTGCAGCGCCTGCTCGACCGGGTCGAAGCGGCCGCCGCCGGTGAACGCGATCCGTGGGCGCGGCTGGAAAAGGCCGTCGGCGCGCATCTGGAATCGATCCTTGATGCCAGTGCCTATGCCCGCGTGCTCATTCGCATCCTGCCATCCGACGCGCCCGAGATCGCGCGGACCTGAAGGGATTGCGCGACCGCTACGAGGCGCGGCTCAATCGCTATTTCTCCGCCATCGCATTGCCGCGCGAGCGCGATGTGACGATTGCCCGCCTCGCACTCCTCGGCGCCATGAACTGGACGCCGGTCTGGTACAAACAAAACGGAAAATCGGTGCCGGCCATCGCGCGCGAATTGCTGGCGCCGCTGCGGGCGCTTGCCGGCGTCAAGGCGCCGCGGAGGCGCAAATGACGGCCAGCAAGCTTGCGCCGCCCGCGCGGGTGCTCGTCACCAAGATCGGACTCGATGGCCACGATCGCGGCAGCCGCATCGTCGCCGCCTATCTGCGCGACGCCGGCATGGAAGTCATCTACACGCCGCCGTGGCAGTCGATCCCGTCCGTGGTCAAGCTGGCGCTGGAAGAGGATGTCGATGTCATCGGCATCTCCTCGCTCGCCACCGACCATTTGATCGTGCCGAAACTATTGGATGCGCTGCGCGCGGCCGGCCTCGCCCACATCGGCATGATTGTCGGCGGCATCGTGCCGGAAGACGAACGTCCGCCGCTTCTCGCCGCCGGTGTCGCAGCCATTTTGGGCCCCGGCTCTTCGCGCGACGACATCATCGCGCAGGTCGCGGCCCTTGCCGCCAAGGTGCGTGCAACCAAAGACGTGGAACTGGAGGAGATCGCGCGATGAGCCAAGAAGCGGTGCAGCTTTCGCTTCCCGGATTCGAGCAGGCGCACGGCCGCTGGCGGGCCGAGTACGATCGGCAGATCGGCACCGACCGCACCATCAAGAACCGGTCGCGCGTCGCGATCAAGCCGCTCTATACGCCGCGCGACTGGAACGGCGACGCGTTCCTTGGCGATCTCGGCTTTCCGGGCCAATACCCGTACACGCGCGGCATCTATCCGACCATGCATCGCGGCCGCACCTGGACGCAGCGGCAATTGATCGGGCTCGGCACGCCCGAGGACTACAACAAGCGCGTGCGCGTCATTCTCGATGCCGGCGCGACCGCAATCAGCCTCCTGCCCTGCAATTCCGGCTTCCGCGGCGTCGATTGCGACGAAGTCGATCCGGTGCTGCTCGGCACCTGCGGCACGGTGATCAACACCACCGACCACATGGATCGCGCGCTCGACGGCGTGCCGCTCGGCCGCATCTCGACCGCGATGAACGACCCCTCCCCGTTCACGCTGCTCGCCTTTTTGCTCGCGGTCGCCAAGCGGCGGGGCGTGCCGTGGAGCTCGATCACCGGGACCTCGAACCAGAGCGACTACCTTTCGCATTTCATCGCCAATCACATGTTCTACCGGCTGTCGCTTCCCGGCGCGCGGCGCGTGCTGCTCGATCACATCGCGTTCTGCCGCGAACGTTTGCCCGGCTGGAATCCGGTTTCCGTGGTCGGCCAGCACATGCAGCAGGCCGGCGCGACACCGGTGGAGACCATGGCCTTCACCATCTCGACAGCGCTGCAATATGCGCAAGACTGCATCGAGCGCGGCATGGACATCGATCACGTGCTGCGCCGCTTCACCTTCTTCTTCGACATTTCCATCAGCTTCTTCGAGGAAGTGGCCAAATTCCGCGCCGGCCGCCGCATCTGGGCGCGGCTGACGCGCGAGCGGCTGGGCGCCAAAGACCCCGGCTCCTGGCGCTTCAAATTTCACGGCCAGACGTCGGGTGTCGATCTCACCGAGCAGCAGCCGCTCAACAACATCGCCCGCGTCGCCGTGCAGGCGATGGCCGGCATCATGAGCGGGCTGCAATCGCTGCATACCGACGCCTACGACGAAGCGATCACCACGCCGACCGAGGAGACGGCGCGCATTGCAGTCGCCACCCAGAACATCCTGCGAGAGGAGGCGCATCTCTGCGACGTGATCGATCCGCTCGGCGGCTCATATTATGTCGAAGCGCTTACCGATCAGATGGAGCGCGAGATGCTGGCACTGATCGCCCAGATCGACGAGGCTGGCGGCATGTACAAGGCGGCCGAGGCCGGTCTGATCCAAGGCATGATCGGGCAGTCGGCGCTCGCCTTTCAGGAAAAGGTCGAAAGCGGCGAGGAAAAGGTGGTCGGCGTCAATTGCTATCAGGACGACAATCCTGCGCCGCTCGCGCTGCCGACCGAACGGCCCGATCCCGCGCGCATGGACGAGCATGTCGCGCGCTTCAAGGCGTTCAAGCAACAGCGCAGCCAAGCCGACGTCGCCCGCGCGCTCGATGCGCTCAAGCGCGCCGCCAATAGCACGCGCGAAAACACTTACGAGCGGATCGTCGCGGCGGCCGAGGCCGGCGTCACGCACGGCGAGATTGTCCGGCTGCTGCGCGATGAGCTCGGCTTTGGGCATCCCCTTGTCGTTGTCTGACGCGGCACGCGTCATCTCGACGAGCAGCGACATCGTCGAGCGACTTTGCGCCGGCGACCCGGCGGCCCTGGCGCGTTGCATCAGCCTGATGGAAACGGGCGGCGCCGCCGCCAACCGCATCCATCGGCGAATCGTTGCCAAGACCGGCGGCGCAGCGGTGATCGGTTTCACCGGCGCGCCGGGTGCCGGCAAGTCGACGCTGATTGACGCCTTGATCGCCGTATTGCGCGCGCAGGACCGTACGGTCGCGGTGGCTGCCGTCGATCCGTCGAGCCCGATTTTCGGCGGCGCCATTCTGGGCGACCGCGTGCGGATGCGGCGGCATGCGGAAGACGAAGGCGTCTTCATCCGCTCGGTGGCCTCGCGCGGGCATCTTGGCGGCTTGTCCGAGAGCATCCACCGCATCGTCGATGTGATGGACGCCGCAGGCCGCGATGTCGTGATCCTGGAGACCGTCGGCACCGGGCAATCCGAAGTGGAAGTCGCCGAGATCGCCGACGTATGCATCGTGGTGAACGCGCCCAACATGGGCGACGACGTGCAGGCCATGAAGGCGGGCGTGCTCGAAATTGCCGACGTACTGGTCGTCAACAAAGCCGACTTGCCGCTGGCGCAACGCACCACCGTCCAGCTCAGAGACATGCTCAAGCTGCGGAACGACAAGCGCGACGTTTCGATCGTCGAGACGGTGGCGATCAAAGATACAGGCGCTGAGGCATTGCTCGCGGCCATCGACAAGTTGCTCGTTGCGCGGGCGGGTGACAAACAAAAAGCGCGCGAGCGCCGGATGCGACGGCTGATCGCGCAAGCCGGGAGCAGGCTCATCCATGATCGCCTGCGCGATCACAACGGCGGGGAAATGGACCAATTGATCGCAGCCGCCGCTGCCGGCGAAATCGGCATCGCGGAAGCGGCGGAGAAGGCGCTGAAGATCATCCGCTGACCGCAGGCACCGGAAACCGCGCGGCGAACGGCTCGAGTGGCAGGCGAAGCGCATTGGCGTGCAGCGACACCATCCGATAAAAGCCGATCAGAGCAATGATTTCGAGGATCTGCTTGGGCGCAAAATGCTTGCTCAGCCTTTGCCATAGCGCGTCCGAGATATGCCGCGTGGCATCGACCTCCTGGCAGACGTCGAGCAGCACGCGCTCGTCGGCGCTCCAGTCGGCGTCGGCGCCATTGACGGTCGCGGCGACCTGCTCAGGCGTGAGCTTCACTTTGGCGGCGAACAACGCGATATGCACACCCCATTCGTATTCGCAACGACTAAGCGCGCAGGTGCAGTCGATCACGATTTCGCGCTGCCGCAGCGTCAACAGGCCCCGATCGAGCAGACCGCCGGCAGTGAACCGCTGATAGACGCGCTCATTGACCGCGAGCGTGCGGAACAGCACGAGCGGTTCGATACCCACCGGCATAATCTTGTCGAACGTAGCCTGGATGTCGGGCGGATAAGGCGAATTTAAGGGCGCAACACGCGGCATTCTTCGCTCCTATGCTACAATTACAGTAGCGCGTCGATACGATCCGTGCTACTGAAATAGTAGCATGGCAATAGGCATGATTCCCAGTCCCGGCAAGCGCGTCCGCGGCTCGCGCAGCGGTAAGCCGATCATGGCGTTTCTTGATTTGATCGGCCGCCGCTGGGCGCTGCGCATTCTTTGGGAGCTCAATGACGGTCCGCGGCGGTTTCGTGCGTTACAGTCGGCCTGCTCCGCGAGCCCGAGCGTGATCAATCAACGGCTGCGCGAGTTGAAAGCGTGGAACCTGATCGCACCGAGCGGCGAAGGCTATTGCCTCACGCCATCAGGGCTGGAGCTGTTGCGCCTGCTGTTGCCGCTCAACGCTTGGTGCAAACGGCACGCCGTGAGCCGCAAAGGCGAGCCGGCGAAAACGAGAAAGACATGACAGTCGGGGACTAGGCTACGCCCGCCGCGACCGCCCGTCCGGCCACACGGCCGGAGAAGACGCAGCCGCCAAGGAAAGTTCCTTCGAGCGCTGCGTAGCCGTGAACGCCGCCGCCGCCGAAGCCCGCTACTTCCCCGGCCGCATAAAGTCCCGGCACCGGCCGGCCGTCGGCGCTGATGACGCGGCTGTCGAGATCGGTCTGCAAGCCGCCGAGTGTCTTGCGGGTGAGAATATTGAGCCGCACGGCTATCAGTGGGCCTGCGGCCGGATCGAGCAGCCGGTGCGGCTTGACCGTACGAACAAGCTTGTCGCCGAGATAATCGCGCGCGGCGCGGATCGCCATGATTTGCCCGTCCTTGCCATACGGGTTGTCGAGCTCGCGATCGCGCGCAACGATCTCGCGTTCGACGCGCGCGAGATCGAGCAGAGGCTCGCCGCCGACGAGCGCATTCATGCGCTTGACCAGCGTCGCCAGATCGCGCTCGACGATGAAATCTTCGCCTTTGTCCATGAACGCTTTGACCGAGTCCGGAATTCCCTGGCGCACGCGCCTGATCACAAGCCGCCAGCTGTTGAACTCGGGATTCTGTTCCGAGCCCGAGAGAGCAAATTCCTTCTCGATGATCTTCCGCGTCAGGATGAACCACGAATAATCGTAGCCCGTCTCCATGATGTATTTGAGCGTCGCGAGCGTATCGAAGCCGGGATAGAGCGGCACCGGCAATCTGTTGCCGCGGGCGTCGAGCCAAAGCGACGACGGCCCCGGCAAAATCCGGATGGCATGGTCGGTCCAGATCGGATTCCAATTCTTGACGCCCTCCACGTAGTGCCACATGCGGTCGCGGTTGATGATGGTGCCGCCGGCCGCCCCGGTGATCGCCAGCATGCGGCCGTCAACGTAGTCGGGCACGCCCGAGATCATGCGCTCCGGCGCCCGCCCCAAACGCCGCGGCCAGTTCTGCCGCACCAGCGCGTGATCGGCGCCAATGCCGCCCGACGACACGATGACCGCTTGCGCTTTGAGCTCGAAGGCGCCGACGACCTCGCGCGAACTCTTGCGGCCGCGCTCGACATTGCTTGGCTTAAGGATATCGCCGCGGGCGCCGTCAACCGCCGCACCCGATCTGGTGAGTTCATTGACGCGGTGCCGGAACTTGAAGGTGACGAGCCCATGCTTCTCGCCTTCGCGCACGCGCGCGATGAAGGGCTTAAGCACGCCCGGCCCTGTTCCCCAGGTGAGATGAAAGCGCGGCACCGAATTGCCGTGACCGGTGGCGCTGCCGCCGCCGCGTTCCGCCCAGCCGACCACGGGAAAAAAGCGCAAGCCCCGCTCGCGCAGCCACGCCCGTTTCTCGCCGGCGGCGAAGGCGACATAGGCCTCCGCCCATTGGCGCGGCCAATAATCTTCTTTGCGATCGAAGGCGGCCGTGCCCAGCCAATCTTGCAGCGCAAGCGCGTGCGAGTCGCGGATGCCCAGGCGGCGCTGCTCGGGCGAGTCGACCAGAAACAGCCCGCCGAGCGACCAGAACGCCTGGCCGCCCAGCGATTGCTCGGGCTCCTGATCGAGAATGATGACGGTCTTGCGTGCGTCGATCAGTTCGGCCGCCGCGACCAGCCCGGCCAGTCCGGCTCCGACGATGATCGCGTCGGCGTCATAGGACATGCGCGCGCCTCCCGGAGTGGAGAGACTATCCGCTGAGCTGCCGGCGCGTCGATATGTGGCGGCCGGGCCGCCGCCTTGGCCCTAGCGCTTACGCAGCCGTGACGCGCTGGGTGCCTTGAGCACCGTCGATCGGCCGCAGCGAGCCGCGCCGCAGCATGTAATTGACGTGCGCCAGCACTTCACCAAAGGCAAAGCCCATCTGATGCGGATCGAGCTTTCGCGTATAGACGAACGGCACAAGCTCGGCCGCCGAACGCGGCTCCGCCCGGCAGGCACGCAGGATGCGATCGCAGCGCGAATGATGATGCGCGACCAGTTCCTCGATACGCTCCGGCAAGCCGTAGAACGGCAGATTATGTCCCGGAAGCACCATGGCGGCGCGATCGATGCCGTTCCGAAGCGCATGCAGCGATCGCAGATATTGCCCGAGAGGATCGCCTTCCGGATCGATCGCCGAGACGCTGACATTCGGCGAGATTTTGGCAAGCACCTGGTCGGCGGAGAAGAACAGATTATCCGCGCGGCAGACCAACATGATCTGCTCGGGCGAATGCCCGCCGCCGGTCAGGACGTCGAATTCGCGGCCACCAATGCGCAAAGTGTCGCCGGCGACCAGGCGGTGGTAGGTCGGCGGCAAGCCCGACAGCAGCTTGAGATAGGCGTGACCGCCGGTGACGACACGTTGCGTCGTGTCCGCGTCGAGACCATGGTCGAGATAGAAGCGGCGATAGTGCTCGGCTTCGAGCGCGCCAGGATCGAGATGCAAATTCAGGCACTGCAGATATTCAGTGGCCGCCATGTAGAGCGGCACGCTGAACCGCTTCAGCAAGAAGCCCGCTGCGCCGACATGATCGGGGTGAAAGTGCGTGGCGAGGATCCGCGTCAGCGGACGGTCTTTCAGCACCGTGTCGAGCAGCGGTTTCCAAGCGGCCAAAGTCGCCTTGTCGCCGAGCCCGGTATCGATCAGCGCCCATCCCTTGCCGTCGTCGACGAAATAGATGTTCACATGATCGAGCAGGAACGGCAGCGCGAGCCGCGCCCACAGGATGCCAGGCGCAATTTCGATCGTGTGGCCCGGCGCGGGCGGCGTCGGATGAACGAAGCGGAGCGTCTCGGCGCCGGAACCCGGCGCCGCATGGCTTTGCGAAACGGAGGGAGATTGCATTCCGTCAGTGCTCACCGGCCGCCCATCGGCGGCCCCGTCTGGCGATAACACCCCCCGTAAGCCCTGACTAGGCCCCGCCGGGCGACGCTCTTATGCAGCGGCACGGCCCCCGAGCGAGGCGGTCCAGGCACCCGCTGGCGTCCATCCATGCCGTGAAATGGGCCTGATCCTGCGGCCGAGAGCCCTGAAGAGGTGCGCTCTGACGGCCGCAGGATGCTTACTTGGCGACGGCCGAGCGAAGCGCGCCGTCGTGGTCGGACCGGGCGGCAAACAAGAGCTCGACATAGCTCTTGCCCCGCCCATAGCACTCGCAGCTGCGGCGCTCGAGCTCGTCGCGATTGATGATTTGCATGTAGCCGCGCCGGCACGTGAGGACGCCGTCGCGTTCCAGGCGGCCGGCCACGAGCGTAACGGTGGTGCGGCGAACCCCGAGCATCTGGGCGATGGTGCTCTGGGTCAGCGGGATCTTGCCGTTCGTGCCGCGGTCATGGACTTCGAGAAGCCAGCGGCAAATGCGGCCCTCGACCTGGTGCGCGGCATTGCAAAGCGCCGTTTGCTGGGCCTGCGCCATGATGCTTGAGTCAAAGCGCGCCGCCAGCCGCCGCATCGCCGAGCTGTCTTCCAAGGCAAAGCGGAAAGCCACGGCCGACATGCGCGACGCCCGTCCGGCAATATGGACCTCGGCGTTGCAGGTCGCTGGAGCCGATGCGGCCGCTGCAAAACCGCCGACGATGCCTTCGCGGCCGATCAAGAGGGCGCTCGCTCCGGAAGCCTCTCGCAGCGGCATCGTCAATGCCACAAGACCCGCATGCGGGAAGACTACGTCGTCGATCCGTTCACCGAAATAATGCAAGCAATCGCCGGCCCGCATCTCGAATGTGGTCAGATGCGGCCGAAGAACGGCCAATTCAGCCGGCGATAGTTCGGAGAGAAACCAATTTTTATCGTGAGCCCGTAGATTGGGCTCATACGCATGGCTTTGATGGTACGCGCTTGAATCGTGCAGTTCGCTGATCTGATCAGTTGTTGACATGGCCCACCCCCTCGTTTGCCAGCCAACATTCGGTCCCAGTCGGCCAGCCTTACTATCAAGCGCTGGTTGCCGCCTCGGTTCCGTACTGCACAATCAAAATTCGCTTTATGCACTTTTGCCGGGACCCGCGAGGCGCTGCCAGGGGCGGCCGGCAATCAAACCGCCGCGCCCTAGCTGCTGGAGATCGTTCGTTTGCCCAAATTCGTGATGAGGTAGGGCTTGCCGCGCGAACGCGCGACGCGAGCGCGCGATTCCCGCAAGGCGCTTTGCGTGGCCTCGCGGAACCTCCGGTCCCGCTCGCACAGGCCCTCCACCAGCACGCGCAATTCGGGTTGCAGATGGGCGAGCGTCTCGTCGAGGCTCGCGAAAGGTATCGCGAACACCCGCTCCGCGCTGTTCTCGTAGACATCAAGGCGCCAGGTCCGGGTCTGGGCTTCGCGGCCGTTCATCAACTCGCGAACGACACCTCGGGCGTATTGGTAGGCATCGTGCCGATCCGTCAGGATCACGCCAACGTCGTCATCGATCGGGTCGGAACCGTCTCGCAATTCGAATGTATAGTTGGGCATCTTGGACCCCTTGCCTACTCCTTCTCGAGGTCTCGCTTTTGCCTTTTACGTATGACCCGGAAAAATGGATGCGGGTTTTTCCGAAAAGATCACGATCCGCCAAAAAGTTAGAGCGCCAATCGAGGCGATCCGGAGAGAACGCGCTGTCGGCAGGCCCATACGCCCGCCGACAGCGCCTATTGAGTCTCACTCCCATTAGGCGCTTTGAGCGTTCCGGTACAGGAATTCCGTCCCCGGTTCCGGTTCAAAGGCAACGCGGCCGCCGCGCTAATAAACTGCGGGAACGTACAAATCCGGCGGGACGGGGTGGCGCATATAGTCCGGCTTGTGGTCGCGATTCGGGAGCACGATCGAGTCGTGAGGAACTTCTTGGTAGGGCACCTGCTGCAGCAAGTGATGAATGCAATTCAGTCTTGCCCTCTTCTTGTCGACCCCCTCGACCACCCACCAGCGTGATTCCGGAATGTGGGTGCGCTCGATCATTTCTTCCTTGGCCTTGGTATACAGTTCCCATCGCCGGCGCGATTCGAGATCCATGGGGCTGAGCTTCCACTGCTTGAGCGGGTCGCGGATGCGCATCAGGAAGCGCATGTTCTGCTCCTGATCGGTGATCGAGAACCAATATTTCAGGAGAATGATCCCGGAACGGACCAGCATCCGCTCGAATTCCGGCACGGTGCGGAAAAACTCCTCGCAATCCGCCTCCGAGCAGAATCCCATGACGCGTTCGACGCCGGCGCGGTTGTACCAGCTGCGGTCGAACAGCACGATTTCGCCGGCGCCGGGCAGATGCGAGACGTAACGCTGAAAATACCATTGGGTGCGCTCGCGCTCGGTCGGGGCCGACAACGCGACGACCTTGCAGACCCGCGGGTTGAGCCGCTGGGTGATGCGCTTGATGACTCCGCCCTTGCCGGCGGCGTCGCGGCCCTCGAACAGCACGACCAATTTGAGTTTTTGGTGAACAACCCAATCCTGCAATTTGATCAATTCCCGCTGCAATCGCAGCAATTCGCGGAAATAGGCGCGGCGGTCGAGCGCTTCTCCCGCCACCCCCGGCGCGATGGGGCCCAAGACCGAATCCAGGCGCTGATCATCGAATTCGAGCTCAAGCTCTTCATCGATGGTCTCGAGGAGCTCGTCACTAAGGGCTTCCGAAAGCGATTTGCTGGGACTCGTCTTGGTATCCATCGTCTTTAGCTCCATGCGGGTCCCAATGCGGCGACCCGCCTCCCGAATGGTGGTGCGCGGACATGACGACCGTGCGACGCGGAGAGCGTTCGCCCAATCAATAGGCAGGCTTAGTGGTCGTATGCTGGTCACGGGCTGGGTGCCCGACCCCCGTGAATCGGCAGACTGCCAGACGGTCGATTCCCTTTTGTTTTCAGATTGTCATCAAAAACGGGAATCCTGGGAACCGTCCACCGAATGCTTGCGCGTCCGGGGATGTGGGGCCGTTTCTTGCATGGAAACGACCTGACATGATGGCTGAACCAGTGGGAGAGCTTGATGCAGACGCCGAAGCACGAGGGAAATGGCAGTTTGGAGACGTCCGAACACGTCCACGCACCGGAATCGGAGGGCGTCGAGCCCGCCGGCGAGGATCGCAGCGACATGGTTGCGACCGTGGCAACAGTCGCTGTGGTCGGGATTGCCGCCGCGGCATTCGAGGCCGCCCTGCTGCCGGGCATCGTGCTGGGGGTCGCTGCGGTCGCGGCGCCGAAGTATCTGCCCAAGATGGGCGCCGCCCTGAACCCGCTTTTCCGCTCCACGGTCCGCGGCGCCTACAAGATGGGCCAGAAGACCAAGGAAATGTTGGCCGAGGCCCACGAGCAGGTGAACGACATCGTCGCCGAAGTCCATGCCGAGGGCGACGTCCCCGCCTCCAAGTCGACTTCGACCGCCGCATCGGCAAGCTGACACGCGAGCCGAACGTGCCAGCGACTGCGCTCCCGACGATATCGAGTGGCCGCTCGTGCGCGGGTTCGCGCAGCGCTGCCAGTCAATCCGCCTTCGCCACCCTCCGGTGTCGCCCCGCCAATCGGGTGAGTGGGGCGGCGACTTCCGCCTCACCGGCTCGAGCAACGCAATGACCAAGATGAATCTCCAGATCGCCCATCAAGTGCCGGGGCGCGTACGCATGAAAATCCCGGCCGGCAAGGGCAATCCGGAACTCCTCAAGCAGATCAGCGAAGTGTTCGGCGTCATTCCGGGCATCGAAGAGATCACGGTCAACCCAACCACCGGCAGCGTCGTGCTGCACTATGACGCCGACCGCCACGACGAATTCCACGGCACGTTCCACCAGCACTATGCCGCCCACGGCGCCGCCAACAACGGCGGCGCCACAAATGGCGGGATGCATGGCGCCGACACCGAACTCGACAAACTCACCGGCAGCATCGAGGCGGAAGCGGAATTCCTGGCCAGTCATTCGCATAGCGCGCGCGCCGTGGTCGACTTCGTCAAAAAGATCGATCGCGAAATTAAGATGGCGACCAACAACACCATCGATCTGAAGATCCTGTTCGCCGCCGGCATCATCGCCTTTACGGTCTTCGAAGTGGGAGCGACCGCGGCAACGCCGGTTTGGGTCACGCTCGCGATTTTCACCGTCAATCATTTCATCGAAATGCACGAGCGGCAGTTGCACAAGGAAAGTCTCAGCGGCGCGCCGAGTTTGACGCCGATCCGGGTGGCGAACTGAAAGCAGAGACCGGTCGAGGATCTGCGCAAATGGAATTCTCGGTTCGCCACTTCATTTCTGGGCGCATCCGCCTGCATTTGCCGTCGTTGTGCCGCAAGCGAAAGCTCGCCGAGGCGGCGCTGACGTGGCTGCAGGCACAGCAAGGCATCAAGGGCGCCCGCCTGAACTTCGACTGCGGCTGCCTGATCATCGAGTATGACCCGAGCTTCGAGGGCGTTTTGCGCGCCACGCTCGGCCGCCTCTCGCTGATGAGCCTCGACGAGTTGCAGCTTCTGGTCGATCCGGACAAGAGCGCTGCCACGCGCGTAGCTGCGCCGGTGCCGCAACCGGCCGCCCGGGCGCCGCTCTGGCGCCGCACCCCGCTAGCGTTGCCGACCGCATCGCTGTTGATGGCGTTCAGCGCCAATCCGGTGGTGACCGCGATCAACATGCCGCTGATGCTGTGGAACGCCTATCCGATCGCCTTGCGCGCCTGGCGGGTATGGCGGCGTGAGGGCCGGCTGAATATCGACTTCCTCGACACCCTGGCCATCGCCGCATCGCTCCTGCACGGCAATCCGATGGCTGGCGCCATCGTCACTTGGCTGATCAAGCTCGGCGATTGGATCCGCGATTTGACGGCGGCCGGCACGCGTCGCGCGATCAGTGAGCTGCTCGAGTTTCAGACCAAGACCGCCTGGGTCTTTCGCGACAACGTCATCACGCCGGTGCCGGCGAGCGAACTTGTGGCCGGCAACGAGGTGGTGGTCTATCCGGGCGAGATCATTCCGGTCGACGGCGAGATCATCGACGGTCATGCTATGATCGATCAGAAGACCATTACGGGCGAAGGCCTGCCGGTGATGCGCGCCAAGGGCGAAGCGGTGTTTGCCGCGACCGTCATCCGCGACGGCCAGGTCACGGTCCGCGCAATTCGAGTCGGCTCCTTCACGACGGCGGGCCAGATCGCGCAGCTCGTAGAATCCGCCCCGGTCGGCGATACGCGCATGCAAAACCATGCCGAGAAATTCGCCGACCGGCTGGTCCTGCCGACGCTGGCGCTTGCGGGCGGCACCGCCGCCGTCACCGGCGACTTCAATCGTTTCCTGTCGCTGGTGATCGTCGATTACGGCACCGGCATCCGCGTCGCCGCCCCGACCGCCGTGCTTGCCTCGATGACGCATGCTGCGCGCGCCGGGATCATCATCAAGAGTGGCGCCCACATGGAGCGGCTGTCCGAAGTCGACACCATCATTTTCGACAAGACCGGCACGCTCACTCACGGCTCGCCGGCGGTGCTCGATGTCATCAGCTACGAGCGCAACATCACAGCGCGGCATCTGCTCGGCCTAGCGGCGGCGGCCGAAACGCGCCTCAAGCACCCGGTGGCGGAAGCGTTGCGCGTGAAGGCGCATGAGCTCGGCGCCAACATCCCCTACTGCGAGGAGACCAAATACTGCATCGGCCTCGGGGTCGAAGGCCAAGTCAACGGCTATTACCTGCATGTCGGCAACGAGCGCTTCATGCGCCAAAGCAGCATCAATGTGCGTCCTGCGGAAACCGACCGCTCGGCGCTCGATCAGCAAGGCTATTCCTGTATTTACGTCGCTGTCGACGGAACGCTGGCGGGGCTGGTGCCGTTTACCGACCAGATCCGTCCGGAGAGCCGGGAGGTGATCGAGCGGCTACACGCGATGGGAATCCGCAACAGCGTCATGCTGACCGGCGACAATGCGGTGGTGGCGCGGGCCGTATGCCGGCGGCTCGGGCTGTCGCATCAGTTCGCCGAGATGCTGCCGGCCGACAAGGCCGAGGTGATCCAGCGCTATCAGCGCGAAGGCAATGTCGTCGCCATGGTCGGGGACGGCATCAACGACTCGCCGGCGCTGAGCTTCGCCGATGTCGGCATTGCCATGAAGCACGGCGCCGAGGTGGCGCGTGAATCCGCAGATGTCGTGCTGATGGAGGATTCGCTTTGGAAGCTCGTGAAAGCTGTTGAAATTTCGCGCGGCGCGGTCGGCCTGATCCGCCAGAACTATGCCATCGTTGCCGGATTGAATACGCTCGCGCTTGGGCTTGCGCTACCCGGCGGGTTGATCAGTCCCTCGATCACCGCCCTGATCAGCAACGGCTCAGCTATTTTCGCAAGCTTGAACGGAATTCGCCCGATCCTTCGCTATCAATGATCAAGGCCGAACCCGCGATCGCTCTCCCGCCATCCCACCAAAAGGCGCTGCAACGCGCCGTCATGCAGCTCGAAAATCAGGACTTTGCCGCTCGGCTGGCGGACTATGCCGGCCGGCCGATCGCGCGAGCGATGCGCCTGATGCCGAGGGCGGCAAGCGACCGCATCAACAAGGTCGTCGAAACCGCCATCCTCAATGCGCTGAACATCGCCATCCGCTCGATCGAGCCGCGGTCGAATCGGCCGCCGGCGCGGCGCACGGCGTCGTTGCTGGCGGGCATCAGCGGCGGCGTCAGCGGCTTTGTAGGCATTGCCGCGCTGCCGATCGAACTGCCGGTGACCACAACGCTGATGCTGCGCGCCATCGCCGATATCGCGCGCCACCATGGCGAGGATTTGTCGACGCTGGAGGCGCGGCTGGCCTGTGTCGAGGTGTTCGCGCTCGGCGCGCCGCAGGCTGATCGGCAGATGGGTCTCAGCTATTACGCGTCACGGACACTGATCAGCCGGCTCGCCGCGAACGCAACGTCGATCCTTCTCGAGCGCGGCACGGCGAATGTGTCGGCGCCGGTGGTGAGCAGCCTCGTCGGCGAGATCGCCACCCGCTTCGGCGTCGTCGTCACCGAGCGGTCCGCCGCCAGCGCATTGCCGGTGCTCGGTGCGGTCGGCGGCGCGACGGTGAACATGATCTTCATGAATCATTTTCAACGCGTCGCGAGCGGCCATTTCGCCATTCGAAAACTGGAGCGCCTGCACGGACAAAGCGTCGTGCGTCAGCTCTATCAGAGCTACGGATCGCGGCGAAAATCATGAGGTGAAGTTGGCATGCTGACGGCTGGCGCGCACCGCGAGGCACCGACGGCGCTACCACCGCCGCCGACGCGCGATATGGACCCGCGGCGCACGGCGCTGCGGCGGATGCGGCTCCTCGCGACACTTCTGCTTGTGCTGATGACGGCGATCTTCATCGTCACCACCGCCGTCAAGCTTGACTGGCCGTGGATCCCTTACGTTCGCGCGTTTGCCGAAGCCGGCATGGTCGGTGCTTGCGCCGATTGGTTTGCGATCGTCGCTCTGTTCCGGCGGCCGCTCGGATTGCCGATACCACACACGGGGATCGTTCCCAACAACAAGGACCGAATCGGCAAGGCGCTCGGCAATTTCATCACCAATAATTTCCTCACCGCCGCGGTGATGAACGAAAGATTGGCGCGGATCGATATGGTGGGCGCGCTCGCCCGGTGGCTCTCCGAACCGGCCAATGCCAAGCGGCTGGGAGACTATGTGGCGCTGCAATTGCCGCAGATTGCAAGGTCCCTGCCGCTGCCGCGCATCGGCGAATTGATCGGCACAATTGCGCAACAAGCCGCGCAGGCGGTCCCGGCCGCGCCGGTGGCGTCGAAGCTGTTGGCCATCGTCTGGGCACAAGGTGAAGCCCAGGCGCTCCTGGCGCAGGCGATCGAACAGAGCGAGGCCTGGCTCGCCAGCAACAAAGACGTCCTCACCGACAAAGTCTCTGAGCGATCGTCGCGCTGGATCCCCAAATGGATCGATCGGATGATTGCGGAGAAAGTGCTCAACGGCCTGCTCGGCACGCTTGCCGAGATGCGCGATCCTTTGCACCCGTGGCGGGTCGAGCTGCGCAAGACGGTAGAGAAGCTTATTGCCGAGCTCGCCACCGATCCGCAGATGCGTGCGCGGGCGGAAGATTTGAAGGCCGAATTGCTGGCAAGCCCGCTGCTGATCGAGCAGGCCAAGACGTTGTGGGCCGAGGTGGAGACCGGGCTCGTTTCCGGCCTGCCGGCGCATTCGGAGGCCATCGGCGAAGCCTGCGCGCGAGCGCTGCGCAATGCCGGGGCGTGGCTGCACGAAGACGACGAGCGCAAGGCACAGCTCAACCGGCGGATCCGGATTATCGGCGAGCGTTTTCTATTGCCTTATCGCGTCGAGATCGGCGCCTATATCGAGCGCGTGGTGCGCAACTGGGACAGCGCGACCTTGGTCGACCGGCTGGAACTGCAAGTCGGCAAAGACCTGCAATATATCCGCATCAACGGAACGCTGGTCGGCGGCCTGGTTGGTCTGTTGATCTACGCCGTCTCGCAATGGATTGCGCAGCTTTAGAGCATGATCCGGAAAAGTGGATACCGGTTTTCCGAAAAGATCGTGCTCTACAAAAAATTAGAGCACGATCGATTCGCTCTAGGGGGCGCAATGCTTCAGAACCGTTGCGAAGCCGCGCTTATTGCAACGACAACTCCACCGCCTCCATCACCGGCGCAAATGCGCCGGTGTGCGCATCGTGAAGCTCAAGACCGCCGCTGCCGACGTCGAAATAAGCACCGAGGAGCCTAAGCTCGCCCACACTCACGCGCTCGCGGATGTCGGGAAACGTCATTAAATTACCCAACGTGCCGACGACCGAAGCGCGCTCGAGCCGCCCGAGATAGTCCGCGTCCCCGCTCTCGCCTGCAGTGCCGATCCCGTCGGCCGCGGGCGTGATCAGCGACATCCAATTGTCGATGAAATCGCCTTTGTTCGGCCGGTCGCGGTGCTCGACAAAGGCGCGGATGCCGCCACAGTGCGAATGACCCATCACAACGATGTGCCCAACTTTCAGAATCTGGACGGCAAATTCCAACGCAGCGGAAACGCCGTGCGTCAGTCCGGTGGGATTGTAAGGAGGCACGAGATTGGCGACGTTGCGCACAACGAAGATTTCGCCGGGATGGCTGTCGAAGATCACTTCGGGCGAGACGCGCGAATTGCAACAGCCGATGACCATGACGGCCGGCCGTTGGCCGGTGGCGGCAAGGCGCTCGTAGCGGCTGCGCTCCAGCGGCAGGCGGGTCTCGATGAAGGCGCGATAACCTTCTGACAATCGTGCCGGCAGCAGCATCGCACATCCCGTCGAGGGGGCGGACACCTCCCTCGATGCAATCCGAACGGTCACGCAAATTTGTGGCAGGCGATGTCAACAGCCATGTGACGGGATTGCCGGCGATGCCCTCAACATGCTGGAGAAATTGGGCCATATCCTCTCGAAATAAGGGGGGCTTGCCCAAGGACCTGCGGGGGAGCGCCCTGCACGACAGTTTCATGACCGAAGCGAATCCGCTACAACCGCTCTCTAGGCGACGCAACGCATGGGAATGGTGTGAAGTCACGGCGTCCGACAATCTCCCCGAAGGTCATCAAGGAATTGCTGCGACTGGGCTATTTGCAGCCCGCGAAGCGGTTCAAGCCGCATATTGTCGAGCGTGCGCTGGTGCGCCTGCGCGCCGATCTCGTTCGCGACGGCGTGGTAAAGGGCGGCAGTCCGCTGAACGATCGTATGCCCGCCGCGCCCGAGGACAATCAGCAGCCCTTGGCCGTGCCGGGCCCAAGTGCATCGACCTAGCGCCAACCAAGATCGGGCCGCTTGGCCGCGCTTCACTGAACGGACGCGCACATCAACGCCTCAAACAAGACCATGGTTGGGGGGCGGGATGTCGTTGAGAATGAAATTTCCCACATACTGATATTTCCAGCGGTTCGGATCGTGCAGCGTGTGGGTGCGTGCATTGCGCCAATGCCGGTCGAGACCGTAACGCTGGTCGGCGGAACGGGTGCCGGCGAGACTGAACAGTTCACTGGCGATCTCGACCGCGACATCGCCGCCAAAGGCCTTGACGGAAGCGACTGCCAGCGAAGCCTCCGCAGCGGTCGCAGCGCTGAGATTGCGCGCAGCCGCGTCCAGCGCGCGTCCGGCCTTGCGCAATAACTCCTCGGCCGCGAAAAGCTTCACGCCGAGCCGCCCGAATTGCTGGATGATGTGCGGCTCCTGCGCGGCTTTCTCATAGCCGCTCTCAAACCAGGGACGGGCGTGGGTGCGCACGAAGGCCGCCGCATCGTCGAGCGCATTGCGGGCGATGCCGACATCAATTGCGGCGTGCAGAAGCTGGCCGAAGGCGCCGAAGATTTGCGGCTTTTCATATCGGTGGCCGTGCCGCACGATGCGATCCGCGCTGAGCAGCACGTTCTTCAAGCGCGTCGTGCCGCTGACAGTGGCGCGTTGACCCATCGCGTGCCAGTCCTCCTCGACTTCGACGCCGCCGGCGTGGCGATCGACATAGGCGACCACAAGCCTATTCGCCTCGTCGAGGGCAAAAACGGGAATGAAAGTCGCGGTCAGAGCGCCGGTGCAATAATACTTCGTGCCGTTGAGCAGAAAATTTCCGTCCGGCTGCCCCACAATGCGCGTCTCGAATTCCATCGAATTTTTGGTGTGACGCTCCGAGAGCGCATTGCCGAACCGCGCGCCCGCAAGGATCGCATCGAAGAAAAAACGTTTTTGCGCTTCCGTCCCGTCGAGTTTCAGAACCTCGATGAAAACGAAATGATTCTGCGGAACTTGCGCCACCGCCGGATCGCCCGCGGCGAGATGGCGAAAGACCTCCACCAGCGTTTCGTGGCTGATTTCCGCCCCGCCATGCGATCTTGGAATTGTGACGCCGAGGAGACCGCTTTGGGCAAGACGGGCAAGCTCGGCTTTCGGCGCTTTGCCGGCACGATCCCGATCGGCCGCGCCGGGCGCAAGCTCGCGCGCCAATCGCTCCGCAATCTCGATCGCCTCCGCGCCAGTGGCAATGCGCGTGGCTGCTATTTCATTCGCCGGTACGTTCAATGTTTCGCTCCCTCATACAAACATGCACGCAACACTTCGTATCCTGCCGGAACTGCTGCGGCTGGCGACAGGGCGCCTGATCGCGGCCGGATCAGAACTCACTTGATCGATACGCGCGCGATTGTCCAGGCGGGCCGCCGGCCCTCGGGCGGGCACAAGGAGCGATGCAACAAAAACGCGAACCTCAGGCGGCTGATTGCAGAGGCTTGGCAGGGCTTGCAAAAGACCGATGCAGCCAATTCGCGAATGATTGCCGGCGGAAACTTGCATTAGAAGTCGACGAGCGGCGTTTCCGGCATCTGATTCTCGAATAGCACCCAGAACGGATGCGGATGGGTTTCGCGATACCACGTCTCGAAGGCGGCAAGCGCGCCGAGGACATCGGGAGGTGGCGCTTCCTCCTCCTTCTCAACGACCGGCGCGAGACCGGCAAAAATCTGTTGCGCGACCGGCACGAAGCGCGAAAGCACTTCCGTCCGCGCATCGCTCTCGTCCCACCAGCCAAGTTTGGCCCGCATGGCCGCCGTTGCGGAGGCCACGGCAATCTCCTCGCTTTCCGCCGTGGCGACCACCTCGGCAATGGCGCGCACGAAGTGGAAGCGGCGATACGCGAACGCGCGTTCGCGCTCGAGCGTTTTGATGCGTTCGGCCCATTCGCGGCGAATGTCGCTTTCGGCCTGGGCGCTTCGGCTTGCCGCAAGCTCGAGCGTATCGAGAAACGGGGCGGACTGTCTCATCCGGCGCTCCTGGAACGTGGCGGAAGAGAGTGGGAGTCGAACCCACCAAAGACCGGCTCGCGGCCTCCCCCGGATTTGAAGTCCGGACGCCCCACCGGGGACGCTTCCCTTCCTGAGCTTGCCGGCGACGGCGGCTCATCGGCCGGGCGGCGGAACAGATCCAGCCGATGTTTGTTCATGCGGCGCAGATCGCCGCGCCGTATCGTGACCGCGTGGCGATCGAAGAATTCGAGAATTTGGATGGCGACCTTGCGGCCGTTGTCGAGCTGATCGCGGAACTCGGCGGCGGTGAACTGGCCGCTCGGCGCCTTGGTCGCGAGCGCTGAAGCAATCTCCACCATGTCCGCAACCGTCTCGCGAAGAAAGAAATGATCGAGCGCCACCTCGTCGACCTTGCCGAGACGGCCCAGCAACTTGAAAATCCGGCGCACCTCCGTTTCAGCAACGCCGACGATGACGCCGACATCGCGGACGCGCGGCGGGCGAAAGCGCTCCTTGCCGTCGATCAAGGGCTGAATACCGCGCCAGAGTTTCTCTTCGGCGGGCGTCAGGCGCGCGTGATGGCTCGGCAGCCGCACCCATGCACCGTCGAGCGCGACTTCGCGAAGCCGCGCCAAGCTCTGCAGCGCCGCAGCGAAAGCCAGCGCCGGCAGGCGCGGTTCGAGCTGAAGCCTGAGCCGTTCGAGTCCGATGCCGGGCAGATCGGGACTATCGCGATGGAAAGCGGCAAGCCGGTCGAGCATACCGTTTTTGAGCTGCTGCCATCGATCGGGCAACAACGCAATCACCGCACGCTGGACCGGAATGCGCATCAGCCTGAGCTTTTCCGCGAGCTGCTCGACTTCATCGTCGCCCAGCGCGCAGTCGCGGGCAAACATGGTCAGATCGACAAAACCCGGCGGGCATTCCAGCAGCGTCGCCAACGCACGCTCGGGTTCGCGGATCGCGTGAGCGGCAAGTTGCGCCGTCCGCTCCGGCGTGCGCCGCTTGCGCATGGGCGCCCGCAGATCAAGAAACACACCGCCGCCGATCGTGCGCTGGGCCGACGTATCGCGCAGTACGAACCGGTCACCTGCCGCGGCGGCGATCGGCCGTTCCAGCACGAGCTGAACGTAGCCCTGGTCGCCCGGCGTGATCGGCGCATCGCTCAAAAGAACGATGCGGGCGCCGACCTCCGCGGCCGCGTGGTGCAGCCGCACGGGCGTCCATTGCGTGATCGGCTTGCGTGCCGCAGCGAGCAGGCGCAGACGCGCATCGATCCGGTCGGTCGGGGCGTGCAACGCAGGATCAAGCACGACATCGCCGCGATGGATGAGATCCTTGGCGATAGCCTCGCCGGCAAGATTCAACGCGCAACGTTCGCCGGCTTGGCCACGCTCGGCCGGTCGATTTTGGGCATGGATCGAACGCACGCGCGCCGATAGTCCCGCCGGACTGACAATCACATGATCGCCGGCGGCAATCGCGCTCGACAATACCGTGCCGGTGACGACGGTGCCGACACCCGTCAGCGTGAACGAGCGATCAACGGCAAGCCGAAAGCGCCCTTGCGGAGGGCTGCGCTCGGTTGCTTGCGCTTGCGCGAACAATCTTGCGCGCAACGCTTCGATGCCTTCACCGCTAACGGCCGAAACCGGCACGATGTCGCTGCCCGCGAGCCCGGTCCCCTCGAGGGCGCGCGCGATCCCCGCTTGCACGGCCTCGCGCCGATCGTCGGCGACGAGATCGACCTTGGTCATCGCGACGAGCCCGCGATCGATGCCGAGCAGGTCGACGATGGCAAGATGCTCGAGGGTCTGCGGCATAACGCCGTCGTCGGCGGCGACGACCAAAAGCGCAAAGTCGATGCCGCCGGCGCCGGCCAACATGTTGTGCACGAATTTCTCATGGCCCGGCACGTCGACAAAACCGAGCACCTCGCCGCTCGGCGCCGTCAAATAGGCGAAGCCCAGATCGATGGTGATGCCGCGGGCTTTTTCTTCCTTGAGGCGATCGGTGTCGATGCCGGTGAGCGCGCGGACGAGCGCTGTCTTGCCGTGATCGATGTGGCCGGCGGTGCCGATAATCATCGTACCGGCTCCGGCAATGGCGCCGCGGCGCAGCGTTCCGCTTCGGCAATTTCATCCGACGACAGTGCGTTGCGGGCATTGTTCAGAAACGGTGCGGCGAGCGCGCTGCCGCCGGCGCTTGCGCGTAGCAACCAGGCGAGCGCGGCAACGTAGTCGCGCGGCGCGCCGGCGCCAAGGAGATGCGCAGCGCCAAGCATGGCCTGGCCGTCGGCATCGCCGCGTGCGGCGGCTTTGGCCCACCAGGTCGCTGCCGTCGCCTGATCGCGATCGACCCCAAGCGCGTTGTGATAGATCATGCCGAGGCGCGTCATTGCCGACGCAATACCTTGCCCGGCGGCGGCCAACGCCCAGCGGCGCGCTTCGTCCGCGTCGAACGGCGCCGTTTCGCCTTCAAGCAGCATCCAGCTCAGCATGTCTTGCGCCGGCCCGTCGCCGACTTCGGCCGCGGCCCGATAGAGCTCGGCAGCGCGCACGTGATCCTGGTCGACGCCCTCGCCTTTGAGATAAAGCGCGGCCAGGTTTCGTCTGCCGACCGGATCGCCCGCCTCCGCGGCGAGCGTCAGCCAACTAAGCGCAAGCGCCGGATCGCGATCGATGCCGAGTCCTTCGGCAAAACAAGCGCCGACATTGTTCTGGGCCCGCGCGACACCCGACTGTGCGAGCGGTCCCCAGATCGCGAGCGCCGCCGGATAATCGCCGCGTTCGGCCGCGTCATAAGCCTCGGCCATGCGGGCGGCGACGTCTGGCTCGCTCGCGCGATCAGCGCGGGTCGTTGCGCCATCAGCCCGGCCCATGATCGCCTCCGAGATCAAGCGCGGCGAGGTTCGCAGCGAACGCAGCCTCGTCTTCGAGGCAGCGCAGGTCCAGAATTTGTGCGCCGTCTTCGACGCGTCCGATCACCGGAACGGGAAGATCGCGCAGCGCGGTCGCGAGGCGCTCAAGGGCGCGGCCCGCGGCGCGCGGCGCACGCGGCCGGATCGCGAGCCCTGCGCTCGGCACGGTCTCCAGCGGCAAAGCGCCGGAGCCGATCTGGCTCGCGCACGCGATGACCTCAACATTGAAGCTGCCACCGAGCTTCGCTGCGACGATCGGCGACAATCGTTGCGCCACTGATTTGATCGCCGATGACGGCCGCGCCAGGAGGCGGATGGTCGGCAGTTGCTCGGCAAGCCGGTCCGGATCGCGATAAAGGCGCAGCGTCGCGTCCAGCGCGGCCAGCCGCATCTTGTCGACCCGCAAGGCCCGCTTAATGGGATTGCGGTCAATCTTCGCGATCAATGCTTTGCGCCCGACGATGAACCCGGCCTGCGGCCCACCCAGAAGCTTATCGCCGGAGAATGTCACGAGGTCCGCGCCGTCGGCGATGGCTTCGGCGACTGTCGGTTCATGCGCCAGGCCCCAACGGGACAAATCGACCAGCGTGCCCGAGCCGAGATCGTTGACGAGCGGTACGTTGCGCGCGCGCGTCGCCGCCGCAAGCTCGCGTGCCCCGACTTCCTTGGTGAAACCCTCGATCCGGTAATTCGACGTGTGGACCTTGAGGACAAGCCCGGTGCGCGGACCGATCGCCTCCACGTAGTCTTTCAGATGCGTACGATTGGTGGTGCCGATCTCTTTCAGCTTGGCGCCGGCGCGCGCCATGATGTCGGGCATGCGAAACGCGCCGCCGATCTCGATCAGCTCGCCGCGCGATACCACGGCCTCGCGGCTTTTGGCGAGCGTATTGAGAACGAGCAGCACGGCGGCGGCATTGTTGTTGACGATGGTCGCGTCTTCCGCGCCGCTCAGTTCACAGAGTAGCCCGCGCAGATGATCGTCGCGTTCGCCGCGTTTGCCGGTCGCAAGATCGAACTCGAGCGCGACCGCCGATCGCATGGCGGCGACGGCGGCGTCGATCGCGGCTTCGGCAATGAGTGCGCGGCCGAGATTGGTGTGCAGCACCGTCCCGGTGAGATTGAACACAGGACGCAGATTGGATCGCGCATCGATGGCGAGCTTAGCGAGCGCCGCGCTGGCGATGGCGGCCGG
>CAVREN010000011.1:0-10034 GCA_963720115.1 uncultured Alphaproteobacteria bacterium | reverse complement strand
TTCGTGCGCGAGCGCTGCGACTGGGACGAGTTCAGCGACTGGGCGGCGTTCGTGGCCGAGCCGCGCAACAGCCCGGAAGAAGTGGCGAAGGTTTCCGGCGTGCCGGCGGAAGCGATCCGCGGCGCGGCGCGGCTCTTTGCCACCGGCGGCAACGGCGCGATCTATTACGGCCTCGGCGTCACCGAACACAGCCAGGGTTCGACCACCGTCATGGCGATCGCCAATCTCGCCATGGCGACCGGCAATATCGGCCGGCCGGGCATGGGCGTTAATCCGCTGCGCGGTCAGAACAACGTGCAGGGCTCCTGCGACATGGGCTCGTTCCCGCACGAGCTTTCCGGCTACCGGCACATCGCCAACGATGCGACCCGCGCGATGTTCGAAGCGCTGTGGCAGACGCCGCTCGACAAGGAGCCCGGCCTGCGCATTCCGAACATGCTCGATGCCGCGGTCGACGGCTCGTTCAAGGGACTGTACGTGCAGGGCGAGGACATCCTGCAGTCGGACCCGGATACGCATCACGTTTCGGCCGGTCTTGCCGCCATGGAATGCGTCGTCGTGCAGGACCTGTTCCTGAACGAAACGGCGAACTACGCGCATGTGTTTTTGCCCGGTTCGACCTTCCTGGAAAAGAACGGCACGTTCATCAATGCCGAGCGGCGCATCCAATTGGTGCGCAAAGTGATGGCGCCGAAGAACGGCTATGAGGACTGGGAGATCACCTGCCTGATCAGCGAGGCCTTGGGCTATCCGATGCGCTACAATCATCCATCGGAGATCATGGACGAGATCGCTCGGCTGACGCCGACCTTTGCGGGCGTCTCGTTCGAGAAACTCGACAAGCTCGGCTCGGTGCAGTGGCCGTGCAACGAGAAGGCGCCCGAGGGCACGCCGGTGATGCATATCGGCGGCTTCGTCCGCGGCAAAGGCAAGTTCGTCATCACCGAATACATTCCGACCGACGAAAAGACCGGGCCGCGCTTCCCGCTCCTGCTCACCACCGGCCGCATCCTCAGCCAGTATAATGTCGGCGCACAAACGCGCCGCACCGCCAACGTGCTGTGGCATGAAGAAGACCGGCTGGAAATCCATCCGCACGATGCCGAACAGCGCGGCATCCGCGATGGCGATTGGGTCAAGCTTGTGAGTCGCGCCGGCGAAACCTCGCTGCGCGCGCTGCTCACGGAGCGGGTGGCGCCGGGCGTCGTTTACACGACCTTCCACTACCCGACCACGCAGGCGAACGTCGTCACCACGGACTATTCCGACTGGGCGACCAATTGCCCGGAATACAAGGTGACCGCGGTGCAGGTGGCGCCCTCGAACGGCCCGACCGAGTGGCAGGAAAAGTACGAAGACCTGGCGCGCAAGAGCCGGCGTATCGCGGCGACCGTCGAGGCCGCGGAGTAACGCATGCGGACGCCGGCGGCCTCGGTCGACAGCACAGTCTGGCGACGCGCCGGCGCGACCGACGGCAAACGCCTGGTTCCGGAAGAGACCGCCGTCGCTTTCAGCTACGACGGCGGCACCTATGCGGTCATGATGGCGACGCCGCAAGATCTCGACGATTTTGCACTTGGCTTCAGCCTCACCGAAGGCATCGTCGCTAAGCCTGCCGACATCCGCCAAACCGACATCGTCGAGTTTGCGGCCGGCGTCGAGTTGCGCATGTGGCTCGCCGAGCCGCGCGCCGCAGCTTTGATTGATCGGCGGCGCCACATCGCAGGGCCGACCGGTTGCGGCCTGTGCGGGATCGAAAGCCTCGAGGAAGCCGTGCGCGCGTTACCGCGCGTCGACGATGAGACGACCTTCGCGCCGGCGCAGATCATGCAGGCGCTCGAGACGCTGAGCCCGCGCCAGGAGCTCAATCGCCAGACACGCGCCGTCCATGCCGCGGCCTTCTGGCGGCCGGACGCGGGGCTCGTTGCAGCGCGCGAGGATGTCGGCCGTCACAATGCGCTCGACAAGCTCGCCGGCGCTTTGTCGCGCGGCGGCGTTTCCGTGCGTGGCGGCATGGTGCTGCTGACGAGCCGCGTGTCGGTCGAGATGGTGCAGAAGACCGCCGTCATCGGCGCGCCCCTGATCGTCGCCGTGTCGGCCCCGACGGCGCTCGCCATCCGAACCGCGGAAGCCGCCGGCATCACGCTTGCTGCCATCGCCCGCAGCGACGGCTTCGAGTTGTTTACCCACCCGCATCGCATCAAAGAAAGCAACGAAGATACCGTGACCAATGTCGCATGATAAGAAACTCGTCTACATGGCCAATCAGATCGGCAAATTCTTCGCGAGCCAAGGTGCCGAGCAGGCCGTAACCGGCACCGCCGAACACATCAAAAAGTTCTGGGATCCGCGCATGCGCGCGGCGATCTTCGCGCACCTCGCGCAAGGCGGCGCCGGATTGGATCCGAACGTGCGCACGGCGTTGGAAAAACTGCAGGCCGCCGAAGCCATTAAGACGCAGGTCTGAAAGTCGACTGCAACCAAAAGCCGCAGGTCTTAAAGTCTAATCGACTGCAACTACAATAAGAGCAAAAATGAATTGCACGGAGTAGAAGACTCGAAGTGTGCGAACGAGGGCGCCAGTAACGCGCCCCGAAAAGGGGGAGACGAACATGACCACCGTCACAGGTACGGGTGAAATTGTCGATGCGGGAGTGGGACTCCTGGATCGTGAACGCATCATCGCCAAGGCCGGGTTTAATCGCTGGCTGGTGCCGCCGGCAGCGCTCTGCATTCATCTGTGCATCGGCATGGCCTACGGCTTCAGCGTGTTCTGGCTGCCGCTGTCGCGCGCGCTTGGCATTACCGCATCCAAGACCTGTCCCGACATTTCGCTGGTGCAGGAGCTTTTCACGACCACCTGCGACTGGCGCATCGCCAGCATGGGCTGGATGTACACGCTGTTCTTTGTCGTGCTCGGCGTCTCGGCGGCCCTATGGGGCGGCTGGCTCGAGCGCGTCGGCCCGCGCAAAGCCGGCGTCGTTGCGGCGTGTTGCTGGGCCGGCGGGCTCGTACTCGGCGCCATCGGCATCTACATCCATCAACTATGGCTGATGTGGCTCGGCTCCGGCGTGATCGGCGGCATTGGGCTTGGTCTCGGCTACATTTCGCCGGTGTCGACCTTGGTCAAATGGTTTCCCGATCGGCGCGGCATGGCGACCGGCATGGCCATCATGGGCTTCGGCGGCGGCGCCATGATCGGCGCTCCGCTCGCCAATCTGCTGATGAATTATTTCAAGACGTCGACCTCGGTCGGCGCATGGCAGACGTTCCTCGCCATGGGGGCGATCTATTTCTTCTTCATGATGGTCGGCGCGTTCCGCTACCGGCTGCCGCCGGCCGGCTGGCGGCCGGAAGGCTGGACACCGCCGAGCGAAACCAAGACGTTGATCACCCAGCATCATGTGCATCTGAAAGACGCGCACAAGACGCCGCAATTCTGGCTGATCTGGTGGGTGCTGTGCCTGAACGTTTCCGCCGGCATCGGCGTCATCGGCATGGCCTCGCCGATGTTGCAGGAAATCTTCGGCGGCAAGCTGATCGGACACCCCGAGCTCGGCTTTACCGCGCTCAGCGCCGATCAGAAAGTCGCCATCGCCGCGATCGCCGCCGGCTTCGCCGGACTGTTGTCGCTGTTCAATATCGGCGGTCGTTTCTTCTGGGCGTCGCTGTCGGACTATATCGGGCGCAAGAACACGTATTACACGTTCTTCCTGCTCGGCATTGCGCTCTATGCGTCGGCGCCGTTCTTTGCGCAGATCGGCAGCAAGCTTTTGTTCGTGGGAGCCTTCTGCATCATCCTGTCGATGTATGGCGGCGGCTTCGCCACGGTGCCGGCGTATCTCGCCGACATGTTCGGCACGCAGTTTGTCGGCGCCATTCACGGGCGGCTGCTCACAGCCTGGTCGGCGGCCGGCATCGTCGGGCCGGTGGTGGTGAACTACATCCGCGAGGCGCAGCTGGCGGCCGGCGTGCCGCGCGACCACCTCTACGACTTCACCATGTATATCCTGTGCGGGATGCTGATCATCGGCTTGATCTGCAACTTCCTGGTCAAGCCGGTGAACCCGAAATGGTACATGAGCGAAGACGCGGTCTTAAAGCTCCAGGCGGCCGGCGCCAAAAGCGCGCGCGCGGCGTCCGGTTCGTTCGGCATCGGCAAAGGCGGCCTCGATTGGAAAGCCGCGGTTTTCTGGGCCTTCGTCGGCATACCGCTGGCCTGGGGCGTGTGGATAGCGCTCAAATCCGCCGCGGCGCTGTTTCAATAACGGAACCGCACCGGCACGTGCGGCGGCCTTGGCCGCCGCACGGAATGGCCTCTGCACATCGCGCTTGGGATTCATTCCACAAGGCCCTTGACGAAGGCGGACGATCCGCGTGACCTCCTCGGCGAGGTCCTCGAGGGGCTCGACCATGGCCGGCACTCACCTTTCCATCCGCATCGATTTACCGTCCGGCAACCGCATCGGCCCGGGCAAGATCGCGCTTTTGGAGGCGATCCGTTCCACCGGATCGATCTCGGCCGCGGCCCGTTCGATCGGAATGTCGTACCGGCGGGCCTGGCTCTTGGTCGAAGAGATCAATCAGACGCTGCGCGAGCCGGCGGTGACGGCCGAGACCGGCGGCGCGCGCGGTGGCGGCGCGGTGGTGACGCCGGTCGGTGAAAAGGTGGTCGGGCTTTATCGCGCCATCGAATCGCAGGCGCGAGCGGCCGCAGGCAGCGAGTTTCGGGCGATCGGCCGGCTGATCCGGCACAATGGCAAAGGCGCCGAATAAAACCCCAGCGAACGACGGAGAGCCAGGATGACCGCCCCTGTCATGGTGACCGATGAGGGTGCCGTCCGCATCATCCGGCTGAACCGGCCGGAGAAGAAGAACGCGCTCACGCTCGCGATGTATGCCGACATGGCGCGCGCGCTGCACGAGGCCGATCAAAGCGACGCGATCCGCTGCGGCGTGATCGCCGGCGTGGCGGGCGCTTTTTGTGCGGGCAACGACATCACCGATTTTCTCAAGGCATCGTCGGGCGGGCTCGACCCGCGCGCGCACGAGTTCCTGCACGCGCTGGCGCGCCGGCAAAAACCGCTGGTCGCCGCGGTCGACGGCGTCGCGATCGGCGTCGGCACCACCATGCTGTTTCACTGCGATCATGTGGTGGCGAGTAGCGGAGCGACACTGTCCACGCCCTTCCTCAAGCTCGGGCTCATTCCGGAAGCCGGCTCGACGCTGCTGGCGCCGATGCGCATGGGCTACGGGCGCGCCTTCTCGCTGTTGGTCATGGGGCGGCCCTTGACCGCGGCCGAAGCGAAGGATGCCGGCATCGTCAACACGGTGGTGGACAGTGCCGAAGTCGATGCCACGGCACTCAAGGCCGCGCGGGAAATCGCCGCTTTGCCGCCGAAAACGCTGGCGGTGGCCCGCGGGCTGATGCGCGGCCATCTTGACGAGGTGCTCAAGCAGATCGACACCGAAGCCGTGCATTTCCGCGACCTCCTGCAATCCGACGAGGCGCGCACGGCCTTCGCCGCCTTCCTTGCCCGCAGAAAGTGAGGCCACCATGTCGCTTCAGGGAAAGACGCTGTTCATCACCGGCGCCTCGCGCGGCATCGGGCTCGCGATCGGGCTGCGCGCCGCGCGCGACGGCGCCAATGTGGCGATCGCCGCCAAGACCACCGAGCCGCATCCGAAGTTGCCCGGCACCATCTACTCCGCCGCGGAAGAGATCGAGCGCGCCGGCGGCAAGGCGCTGCCGCTCGTCGTCGACGTGCGCGACGAGGCGATGGTGAAAGAGGCGATCGACGCGACCGCGGCGCGCTTCGGCGGCCTCGACATCGTGGTGAACAATGCGAGCGCAATTTCGCTGACGCCGGCCGCCTCGACCGACATGAAGCGCTACGACCTGATGCAGCAGATCAATACGCGCGGCACGTTCGTGGTTTCCAAATGGGCGATCCCGCATCTGCAAAAGGCGGCCAATCCGCACATTTTGATGATCTCGCCGCCGCTCGATATGAAGGAGAAATGGTTCGCGCCGCACACCGCCTACACCATCGCCAAATTCGGCATGAGCCTGGTGGTTCTCGGACTCGCCGGCGAGCTGCGCAACAAGGGGATCGCCGTCAACGCGCTCTGGCCGCGCACCGTGATCGCTACCGCCGCGGTCAACAATCTGCTCGGCGGCGAAGCCTTGATGCGGGCGGCGCGCAAGCCGGAGATCATGGCCGACGCGGCCTATGCGGTGTTCGCAAAACCGGCGCGCGAATTCACCGGCAATTTTCTGATCGACGACACGTTCCTTTCCGAGAACGGCGTGACCGACTTCGAGCCCTATCGCGTGGACCCGACGCAAAAGCTGGTGCAGGACTTTTTCGTGCCGGCCGCCAGCGCGCCGCCGAAGGGGGTGACGATCGAAAGGCCGTTCGGCTGATCTGATCGCATCGCGCCAGCCGGCGCGGCATCATCGCATGAGCCAAAGGCTCGGGCGGCAAGCGGCTAGCCCGACAGAACGCTTCACACGTCCCTGCGGACTATCCGTGCGGATTTATGTCGATCGGCGGCAGCGCCCGAACGGCTTTTGCGGCGGGCCGCTCGGGACATTTTACTGGAAGCAGTCAAAAAGCAAGGTGTATGCTCGATCAGTTGCGGCGGCGTCATCGGTCTCGTCAAAGGCGCCGGAAAATGCGACCGAGAGTATGTATCGTTACTCTATTGAGGCCGCGTCTCAGTTCGTTGAAGACCCAATGCCTTCCATGCTCCGGCTCGCTCAGCGTGAGTTAATGCCGCCGCCTTTGCCGCGTGCGGAAGCCGAGCGTCATCAGATTCGTCCGTCGTGGCTGATGCTATTGACTGGCCTTATGTTGTTGGCCGGCAGTGACATGGCGTTCGCCGACGCGGCCGCGGATGCGAACGCGGCGTATCAGCGCGGCGACTACGCCAAGGCCATTGAGCTCTATCGTTCGCTCGCCGAACAGGGCGACACCGCGGCTCAATATGTCCTCGGCAACATGTACGACAAAGGCGAAGGCGTGCTCCGTAACAAGAATGAAGCGAACAAATGGTGGTATAGAGCGGCCCTCCATGGCAATGCTGACGCGTTAGGCAAGTTTGAAGCTATCCGTTGTGAGAAACTCTATCCGAAAGGAAAAGGCGCGATACCGGGCGTCAATTGCCTCAATGACGCCGGCAACAACTATGATTTGTTGACCAAGCCCGACCAAACAGCCCCTACCCAACCAACCGAGCCGGCTGCCGCGCAAAGATCAGCGGTCTCCGCCGCAGCGGCCGATCAGATGGATGCAAGCCAGCCAACGCCCCCCGGTCGTTCAACACAAGGGGCGCGGCTCGTCGTGCCGTTGCAGCGTGAAAAAGGCATGTTCATCGTGTCGGCCGAGATAGACGCCAGGATCACGCTGGACTTCGTCGTCGACAGCGGCGCGGCTTACGTCACCATGCCGGTCGACATATTTGCCAAACTGCGAGAGGCCGGCACGATCGAAGATGCAGACGTGCTTGGCGCAACGCAGATGAGGTTCGCCGACGGTTCGACGCGAGAAACCATTGTCTTTATCATCCGGTCGATGCGGATCGGCGACAAGTTCTTTCAGGACATCAAAGCCGCGACTGTTCCGCCGTATGGTCAGACTTTGTTAGGCCAAACGTTTCTCAATCATTTTAGATCGTGGTCGATAAACAACGCCAAAGCCGAGCTTATCCTCGATCTGCCGCAGTAGCCGGCGGTGCCTTAGATCCGCTCCACTCGTTCACGCCAGCCAGCGCTTGCGCCGCTTGTAGTGCTTGCCTTCGCGGAACGACTTGCGCCTGCCCTCGGCGACGCCGAGATAGAATTCCTTCACGTCTTCGTTCTCGGAAAGCGTCGCCGCGGAACCATCGAGCACGACGCGGCCGTTCTCCAGGATATAGCCGTGGCCGGAATATTTGAGCGCCAGATTGGCGTTCTGCTCCGCCAGCAGGAACGACACGCCTTCGCTCTCGTTCAGGCTCTTCATGATCGTGAAGATCTCCTCCACGATCTGCGGCGCAAGCCCCATCGACGGCTCGTCGAGCAGGATCATTTTCGGGTTCGACATCAGCGCGCGGCCGATCGCGCACATCTGCTGCTCGCCGCCCGACGTGTAACCGGCGAGCGACTGCCGCCGCTCGCGCAAGCGCGGAAAATAGACATAGACCTTTTCCAGGTCGGCGCGGATCGCCGCTGCGCCGTCGCGCCGCGTGAACGCGCCGGTGAGCAGATTCTCCTCGACCGTGAGATGGCCGAAGCAATAACGGCCCTGCATCACCTGGATGCAGCCGCGCCGCACCACTTCGTTGGGCGACAGCGCCTGCACCTCGGCGCCGTCGAATACGATCGAGCCCTTGGTCACTTCGCCGCGTTCGGAATGAAGCAGATTGGAGATCGCCTTGAGCGTGGTGGTCTTGCCGGCGCCGTTCGCACCGAGCAGCGCGACGATGCCGCCCTTTTGCACCGACAACGACACGCCTTTGAGCACGAGGATGACGCGATCGTACACCACCTCGATATTATTGAGCGCCAGGATGGCGTCGGCCGCCGGCTCCGGCGCAACTCCCATCGGCGAAACGGCGGGCATAGTGCGCTCACCTCAGCTTTTCCCGGGCGCAGCGCAGCATGAAATGCTGCGCCGCTGACCCGGGATCGTTATGAACGCCGCGTTTGCGAAGATCCCGGATCAGCGATGCAACGCTGACGCATTGCATCGCGTCCGGGAAAATGCGCTTTGTGTTTTTGCTTTACGACGACTTGTCGCACGGTTCGGTCCGCTTCGGCCAGCCGGCATTGGCTTTGACATATTCCTCGGCGGTTGAGTTGATCAGCGGCAGCACCTTGTCCTTGATCGGCTGAATCGAGGGCACCTTGGTATTCCACTTCGTACCATCCCACTCGACCAGCGAGATGCCGCCATGGCCGTTATGGTCGGCGCAGCTCAGCTTCACCGGCGCGGCGAAACCTTCCATGCCCAGCTCTTTCATGCGCGCGGGCGTAATGTCGAGCGCTTCGAAGCCGCGCCGAACGTCGTCACCGTTGACCACCTTCTTGCCGGTGATCTTCTGGGCGTTACGGATGGCCTCGGCGATCAGGACCGAATTCCAGATGGCGCGATTGTAGAAGTTCTCGCCCACCTTGTCCTTCGAGGTGATCTGGCTTTTGCCCTTGTCGACGACGTATTTGAGGATGTCCTGAATGACCGGGAAGTTGGTGCCGACCGCATTGAGGTCGAGCGAGCTATAGCCCTTCGCCTCCGGGCCGGCCGGCCGCGCGTCATCATCGTTGCCCGACCACCACACACCGACCATGCGGCTCATCGGGAATCCGATCTTGGCCGCTTCCTTGACTGCGGTCGGATTCATGGCGCCCCAGCCCTGCAGATAGATCCAGTCCGGCCGATCGCGCCTGACGTCGAGCCAGAGCGAGCTTTGGTTCTGCATTTGCGGCGCCGGCACCGGATAGAGCTTGAGTTCGAAGCCGTAGTCCTGCGCGAGCGCCTGCAACAGCGGTATAGGCTCCTTGCCATACGGCGCGTCGAGATGGACGAGGCCGATCTTCTTGCCCTTGAGCTTGTCGAAACCGCCTTCCACGTCGGCGACGTGGCGAATGAATGCCGAAGCGCCGTCCCAATAGGTGGCGGGCGGATTGAAAATCCACGGGAACAGATTGCCGTCGGCCGAGGCGGAGAGCCCATACGCCATCGACAGAATTGGAATCTTATCGACCGCGGCCTTGGGTATCAGTTGCAGCGTGATGCCGGTCGAATACGGATTGACCACGGCCGGATTCTTGCCCTTCACCGCGTCATAGCATTCGACACCTTTTTTGGTGTCGTAGCCGGTCTCGCACTCCTCAACGATGAGCTTGACGCCGCCAATGCCGCCATCGCGCTCGTTCAGCATGTTCAGATAATCCGCCATGCCGTTGGCGATCGGAATGCCCGATCCGGCGAAGGGGCCGGTCCGATAGGTGAAGAGCGGAATGTAAATGCCCTCTTCTGCATGAGCCGTGA
>CAVREN010000010.1:0-22734 GCA_963720115.1 uncultured Alphaproteobacteria bacterium | reverse complement strand
CGCCTCGTGACCGACCCATGGATTGTCCTTTGTTTCTAGCAATGCAGGCGGCGTGCCGATGCACGCGCACAATGGACGTGTCGATCATTTGGACGGCCGCATCATGAGCGGCAGCAAGTGCGTGCACGATCCGCTCCCATGGTGCGCCGGATCGCAGCACCCAGCAGATACCGTTTAGGACACGTCGATCGTCCACACGAGGCACGCCTCGCACCTTGTTCGGCAACATCGGCCTGATGGCCGCCCATTCATAACCGTGAGTTCGTAGCGCATGATTCGAGGCTCCAGTTTGGGAGTTTGAATCACGTGCGGAGCGGCCATCCAGTGAGCCTCAAGTCACAATCGGATCTCAATTGACTCTGAGCCGCGTCCTGTTCGGGCGCCAATGCCGGCTCAAGGCGGGACGCGCGCCACTGGACGTTCCTATACGGTCCGCCGCTACCTTAGTCGAGTCTGTGTGGTCGGATCGGCGACAGAATCATATCCGTGCTGGACGCTTATATGTTGAGCTTTGCCTCAACTTGGACCAGCCATTTACATTCGCTCGACCCATTGGGAACGAGATGGTCCAGGCTGAAACGGGTCACCGAAATATTGGGTCTCACGGACAACCTGTTCATCCTTAAATTCCATGATACTCACCGTATACGATGGCTGCCCATCGTAAGTGAGGATGAATTCGGTCACCCAGAGATCGGCAGCCCCAACAATTCGCCGCACTGAAAATCGCTTGTAGTTTGGCTGGGCCATTCGAGACGCCTGAATTCTGTCGCGGCCGCGAATCCGCTCGCCCGATTGCGGATACTCAAGCACCGCGTCCTGGCGGTAAATTTGATGTTCGGCATCGAAATCGTTGGCGTCAGAGGCCGCCCAGTGGCGCTCCAGAGCGGCTCGAATGTTTGAGTCTGTCATCACAGCATTGCCCTCGCCTTTTTCGCTCTCGCCCGTGCCGTTGTCGGCATCGCGGCGGTCGTCGGTCCAACTCTCGTATCTCCAACCGGTCGAATTCTCAGACGGGGCGTTGTGACGCCGAGATCCGACCGCGTGGCTCGCGGTCGAAACCAAAAACCCCCCTATTCGTGAAGCAGCGTTTGCCAGTTTGAAGGCACCGCTCCGGCCGGCCCGGGCGCCGGTTGATCCAACGGACGCGAGTGAGGAGCGTTAAGCTTTGGGCCGGTGACGAATTGCTCTGTACGATAGTCGTAGAACCACTGCTCGCCAGGCTCGAAACTCGTGATTATCGGGTGACCGGTAGCGGCGCTATGTTTCGATGCATGCTGATTCGGTGAACTATCACAGCAGCCGATGTGCCCGCATTCGGCGCATCTGCGAAGATGCAGCCACCATCGGCCCAGAGCCAAGCATTCGACACAACCTGTTCCGCTTGGCTTAGCTGCCGGGTTGATACCATCCCTCTCGGACTTCATAGGCTCCTCTCAGACTTCCTCTCGTTTCCGCAGAGCGCCGCCCGATCATTGCAACGGTTCGAGCTTATCCATCATAGTCGGAATAAACTCCGATACCGTGGGATGAATGTGCATCGCGCGTTGTATCACGGTGTAGGGCGCCTTGGCGTACATGATATCGAGTACGCAATGGATGACCTCGTCACCTTCGAGTCCCAGGAAGGAGGCGCCCAGTATTTGTTTGTTATCTCGATCGACAAGGATTTTCATGAAACCCTTGGTCTCACCCCTCTCATGCGCGCGCATGACGTCCTGCATTGCCATGGTCGAGATCAGCGCAGACTTGCCCGTCTTGCGGACTTGCGCTTCCGTCATCCCGGCGCGGCCAAGTGGCGGATCGGTGTAGAGCGCGTAGGCCGTGATGCGGTCGCTCACTCGTCTCTGATCGTTGTCGAGAAGATTCGCTGCCACGATCTCGAAATCATTCCACGACGTGTGCGTGAACGCGCCTCGACCATTGCAGTCACCCATCGCCCAGACACCGGAAATGTTGGTACGCAACTGGTCGTCCACCTGGATATATCCACGCGCGTCTGTGCCGATACCCGCCTTGTCAAGGCCAAGGTCATCAGTGTTTGGCCGCCGACCCGTCGCAACCAGCAGATGAGTTCCGGCAATCTGTGAGATGCTCCCGGTCGATTCGACTTTCGCCACGATCGAGTTTCCCTGCTTCTCGACACCGACGATCTTGCTGTTGAGGCGCACGTCGATGCCTTCCTCCTTGAGGAAACCGGCAACGGTTTGCGAGACGTCGTCGTCCTCCCGCGAGATCAAGCGCGGTCCGAATTCGATGACGGTCACCTTGCTTCCAAAACGACGATAGGCCTGAGCAAATTCAAGGCCGACGTAACTGCCGCCCAGGATCACGAGATGTGAGGGGAGGAAATCGATGTCCATCATCGAGCTGTTGGTCAGGTACGGAACTTGGTCGAGGCCGGGTATCGGCGGAATCGCGGCTCGCGCGCCTACATTGATGAAGATCTGATCGGCCGCGAGCTCAGCACCGTCCACTGCTACTTTCTTGTCTGCAACAAAGCGGCCATGGCCTTCGTAAACCGTGCATCCTTGTAAGGTCTTCAGTGATTGCTCGACGCCATTGCGGAACACAGCCACAACAGCGTCCTTTCGCGCCTTGACCGCCTTCATGTCGACATTGACGGCCCCCTCAATCCTGACGCCGTAATCGGCAGCGCGCCGTGCTACATGTGCAACGTAGGCGCTCGCGATCAGCGTCTTGGTCGGGGTACAACCAGTGTTCACGCATGTACCGCCGAACAGCTTGCGTTCGATGATCGCGACCTTCCGGCCTGCAGCCACTAATCGCCGCGCCAGGGCCGGCCCGGACTGTCCGGTGCCAATGATAATCGCGTCGTAGTTCGGCATGATGGACCTCGGATTTCCTCTTGTTCAGGCCAATCTATCACATGGTGCAAAATTCCGCGGTCCTGACTGAAAGGGCTAAGTTCCCAGCTTGCACATACATCGCGCCGATTCGCGTTGTGCCAGAGCAAGAGTCATGCGCCACATCAACTGACATTTATTTCAGATCGTCATATGAAATCGCGAGGAATGGAGCGATCCCAGTTGCGACAACAGACTTTGTCTGCGCCACCACAGTGGTCCAAGCGTAAGCGGTTCATTGCGCCTGTGACATGTCCACTGTGCGTACTAATCGTAGGAAGAGAATAAAGGTGGAAATCTAGAAGCGACAATCAAAAAACCTATCGCACGGCTTCAAGATCTGTCCGGATGCCGAGATTTATTGAATGCGCCGTTGAGGCGTCCGCGATGGGTTCTTCATGGCCTCGAAGTGAATCAACTTTGGTGTTTTACGCAAACGTGCTCGTGAGGGGGCGAATGCTGAACATAGGTTTCCGACTGGAACCGCCGCCTCACAACGGGGTTAAGTTGTGGGGGTGCTCCGGTTTCCACGCGGTTACGTTCTCCAAGAGCCGACGTAGTCTGGCGAACGGAGAAATAGCGTATCCGAATTGGAGGCGTCTATGAACCAAGTACAAGTCGAGCAGAAAAGCTATCAGATGCCGCCGCAAGATGGGTTTACCGTCGCATACTTTCTTACCGTCGCCGACATCGAACGATCGGCTCGATTTTACGAAACGGTCTTCGGAGGTCGCATTCTGAGCAGAGGCCCGCCGGGGTACATCCAGGTCGCGAACACGTGGCTCATTGTCAACGTCGGGGGCGGTCCGACACCAGACAAACCATCGGTAACGCTCAGCGTCCCCGCCGACCCCAATTCAGTCAGCAGCTTTATGAATATCCGCGTTGCGGATATTCAAGCGTGCTACGAACTCTGGCGAAATCGAGGAGCCAAGTTTATCACAGAGCCAAAGGAACAGTACGGCGAGACGTGCTGCTACATTCGCGATCCTGATGGTTACATTATAGAAGTCGGGCAAAGCAAGCCGGGCTTCGCTTACGGCGAAACGACACGACACATGAAAGCATCTGTGGCGCCCGCGCTCGACGGCAGACTGCGAACGCCCAATCATAAACGCTTCCGCCTGTACGTGACGTGACGTTGCATCGTCGGCCCAATAGCACACAGGTTATGGCGCGGCGATGCTGCACAATGCATCGATCGAATATTTTCCCGCACCAGTAATGTACAACAGCAAGAAGCCTCCCATAATGCTGTGATTTTTGTAAAAGCCATCCATGCTGTCGACTTGATCCGCACCTGTCATTGTCCAATAGCGATGCCCAATAAGCGCTGTTCCCAGCGTGTATAAGACCAAGAGTAGAGCCGAAGGACGTGCGAACGCGCCAACAGCGACCGCGAACGCAACCGGAAGCTCCATGAAGATCGCTATTGCAGCAGCCAGTACCGTCATCGGAGCGCTAAGCTGCACCATTTGACTTACCGGTGCCCGAATAGTCCCGCAGCTTTCTCCAGCCGAAAATCAGAAACAGTGTCGCGAGAAGAAGACGGGCCACGAGAATGATTACATCGTTGATGTCGTTTATCATAACGCAACCAGCTCCTAGCGTAGCGCGCGGCGTCTTTGCATTTGAGCCGATCGGCGAACGAATGCAAAGCTCGACGCGTAGGTTTCTGACCCGAGAATTGGATATGTTAAAGCTTACAAGAACTGCGATCTTGTCGTTTCTGCCGCCGCTTCACTCTTGCTAGACGGCACGCCGACTGCAACCGCCAACTCGATCGAAGTACCCGTTTCAGCGGATGCAATGTTGTCCTCTGAGCTTGGGAACCGGTATCCGGCGACGCGAGTTTATCACGCTGATCGCGGCACCGCGGTGGCCTGGCCGCTTGCGGCGTACGCGCAGCGGCGAGAAGCAGGGTCCCACTGCTCCATCCTACGAATCGGCCTTGAACGCGATCCGGTGCCGAGCGGCTTGGGTGCCGCCGCTGTCTCGAAACCATCATGAGAGGTGAAGTCATGAAGATCGTGGTTATCGGCGGAACCGGCTTAATCGGGTCAAAGGTCGTAGCGACGCTAAAGCAAAAGGGGCATGAGGCAGTTGCCGCCGCGCCAAACACGGGCGTCAACACATCACCGGCGAGGGGCTCAAGGAGGCCATGGCGGGCGCGCAGGTGGTGATCGATCTCGCCAATTCGCCCCATTTGAAGACAAGGCGGTGCTGGAATTCTTCGAGACCTCCGGCCGCAACCTTCTCGCGGCGGAAACCGCAGCGGGCGTCCGGCACCATGTCGCGCTATCCATCGTCGGAACCGACCGCAGCGACAATGGCTATTTCCGCGCCAAGGTCGCCCAAGAGAAACTGATAACGACTTCCGGCATCCCCTACACCATCATCCGCGCGACCCAGTTCCTGGAATTCCTCGGCGCCATCGCCAATTCAAGTGCGGATGGAAACATAGTCAGGCTTCCGCCAGGCCTGTTCCAGCCCATCGCGGCGGACGACGTTGCTGCCATCGTTGCCGAACTGGCGCTCGCGGCGCCGCGAAACGGCATCGTCGAGATCGCCGGCCCGGAACGAGCGCCGTTCAACGAAGTCGTCGCCCGCTATCTGAAGGCGGTTGGCGACCAGCGCCAGGTGGTGCGTGACCCTGAAGCCCGATACTGGGGCGGCCGAGTCGAGGAGCGCTCGCTGGTGCCGCTGGGCGATGCGCGCCTCGACCGCATCGGTCTCGACGAATGGCTCCGCCGCTCACGGGCAGCAGCCTGATCCCTCATCCGCCCCCCAGAGGATAGGGCACCATGAAGGCACGCAAACATGAGATCCCTCTTTCGCAGGATCAAACGTAACGGTGTAGCGATGTCAACCTTACGCATTCTTGGAACGGCGCTAGTTCTGGCGTTCGGCTCACAGCCAATCCAATCCGCGCGCGCCGCGGAGTCGGCCGTTGTGACCCCACTCATGGTGAAGGAGCTAGCCGATGTACCCGGGAAGGAGATGTTGATGATCACCGTCGATTATCCGCCTGGGGCGGTGGACCCCGTCCATCGTCACGATGCACACGCATTCGTCTACGTCCTGCAAGGTTCGATTGTCATGCAGGTGCGAGGCGGCAAGGAGGTCACCCTCGTGCCAGGGCAGACTTTCTATGAAGGACCCAACGATGTGCACACGGTCGGTCGCAATGCGAGTACGACGGAGCCAGCGAAGTTCATCGTGATCCTTCTGAAGAAGGAGGGCGTCGACGTGGTGTTGCCTGCCGAGTAGTTCGCTTTTCCTCCGCCCGTCGCAACGAAGATGACGGGCATCAGATCCTCGAGGCGGTTGTGTCGGCAATGGGATGGCCCTGCCGTGCTCAGCAGCTTATCTGCTGGACGAAGAGGCGACAGCGCTATGGCGAGAATCTACCGTGAAATTGCAATAGAGGAGATGCTGGGTACGGTCGAAGAAGCGATGAGTCAGGTTATTGACTGGTGGGGAGACCTGCCGCCGCCGATGAAAGAAGCGATCGAGCAGTTTCGCACCCAACTTGAGGCGGCAATTGATTCCGTAGAATTTGTCAAAAGGGCACTCGACAGACAAGTACACGAAACTGACCGCGGGAAAGGCCCTGCCTGATGTTTGCTGCGGTGACTTATGGCACTTCCCGGACCTCGGAAGACGTCCGACTTGAGCATACAAAGTGCATCGAAGCGGACTCGATCAGATCGCTGCACCATTCAGACCGCGCAATTAAAAGAACACGGCCTATTAATACGCGTTCCGATAGGCGCCGCGCGACAGCACTGTGCGCACCATGATCTTAAAGTCGAGCCAGAGCGACCAATTGTCGATGTAGTAACGGTCGTACCGCTACAAAGGGACAGCGGCTCTTTTGGATCTGACGATCAGCAGGCTATTTTTGACCGCCCGCGATGTTAGTTCGTTAAATCCGCGGTTCGGGCTTTGAGGTCCTTTCCTGGACTGAAGTTTCGGGCCGCGCGTTCCTCCACGGAGAGATCGTATCGACTATAATCTTGAGACCGGCGAGCGCGTTGTCGATGTCGCGTTGGACGCGCTCAGTTTCCGATTTGAGGAACTCCTGTAGTCCTTGGAGTTCGAATGTTAGTCCCTCAAGTTCCTTGATCGACTTTGAGGTGAATAGTGCGACCGACGATATAATTCGTTCGCTGTCGCATCCGATCTTGGCGGCGCGCTCTCCGTATTCGTGTTTCGCCACACTGCTGACTTCAGTCGCCAAAGCCGCATCCTCAGAGGGCGATCTCTCAACGGCTTCCGAATGTGATGGAGCGTTCATCTGAGCCTCTAACGGTATCGTGATGTTGGCTGAATCACGTTCGAGAATATTAGCAATCGGGTTAACAATCTCTTGGTGACTATATGTTCGGCAAGAGACTCGCCCGGCGGGAGCGCCGCGAGCAAAACTTTGCGACCGGGCGTCAGCGCGAGAATGGCGGCGATGTATTTAGCATGAACGGCATGCGTGCTTGCTACTTTGTGATAACGGCTCTTATGTTGTTGGTGACTAGCGCAGCGGCGCAGTTGCCACCGCCAACGATTGTTCCGCCCGTACCCATTCTCAATCCAAGCAGTTCACTCATTCTGCCGCAGCCCCCACCGCTGCCGGTCTCGCCCGTCCCCGGCGGAAGTGCACACCAACTGTCATCGCTCCATCAGTATCCGCCGCCGTGCAGCGTCTTCAGCGGGCACCCCTGTAATCCATCGTCCTGCAGCGTTTTCCACCATGGGCCGTGCTTTCCCTATTATCTGCCGCCGCTCGGACAGGATTTACGGCTTACAATCGTTTCAACCGACGAAAGCAACTCGCCGATCGAACACGGTCAAGATGGCGAGGACCATGCGCTCAACTCAATTCGTGAGATGTTTGCGGCGCTTCGCGCCTGCTGGGTGCCACCCCCGAAACCGGAGGCGCAACATGGCATGGAATACACCATCCGCTTCGCCTTCAAGCGCGACGGCACCCTCATTGCGCCGCCGCGCATGACTTATTCAAGCCACAACGTGCCGGCCACAATGCGCGATGTGTACCGCATCGCCATCGATGCGGCGTTGAAGCGCTGCACCCCCCTACACTTCAGCATGGGCATGGCGGGCGCCGTAGCAGGCCGTCCGATTGCCATCCGCTTTGTCGACGAACGTACCATCGACAGTCAGCCGAATCTGCGATGATGCTTAGAGGTTAATGCAAGTCAGTCTTCGCGCTTAAACCGCATCCTTCGACTACGACGATCGTCGGAATGATCGCTGCCACGGGTTGACGGCTTATCGGAAAGTGGCGCGCAAACAGCCGACGATGATTCAGCTGGAGGTCAATATGGTGCGGTCACGCTTGCGGCTTGCGATCTATAAGTGTGGGATGACTATTGGCCTGGTCGGGCTTATCCTTTTCACCCGCTCGCACGGATCGGCCTCGTCCTATGATCAGGACGTTTTCGTCACTGTTACATCGCAGCCCGTAAATGTCGGCGATGCCAAAGCTGCCGCCCTGGCTTACTACAATTCCGGTGCGTATCAGCGGGACCTCGAAGCTGTCGCCGGCCTGGCGGCCAGCTGGATCGACAGCCGGGCCGCGTCGGTGAAGCGACCCGCACTCGTCCTCGACATTGACGAGACTGCATTGTCCAACTGGGAGATTCTGAAACGCGACGACTTTGGCCGCCCCATTGCGGGTCCTTGTGATTTGGCGATTGACGCGCCGTGCGGTTGGGCAGCGTGGGACCAACTCGGGCGGGACCCGGCGATCGCACCAACGCTTCAGGTCTTTCAGCGGGCTCGCGCTTTGAATGTTGAGGTGTTCTTTATTACGGGCCGCCCTGAAAGCCAGCGAGCGGCGACCGAACGCAACCTTATATCAGTCGGATATGATGGCTATGCGAAGCTCTACATGGTGCCTGACGACGCGCATTTCGCTTCGGCTGTAGACTTCAAAGCACCAATTCGTGCAGAAATTGAGCGGATCGGTTACACGATCATCGAGAATATGGGCGATCAACCTTCGGATTTGCTCGGCGGACACGCCGAGAAGGACTATTTGCTGCCCGATCCATTCTACCGCGTCCCGTGAGCGCTTGGGCAAAGCGCCGCCGTCGAACAACCATCTACCTGTCACAGGCTCGCTTTGGATCAGTAACGAACGTCGTCCAAAATCTTCGCGACAATCAGTTGGACCTCAAGAAAGCATCGCGAAAGCTATTGAACAACGTCAAGCTTCACCTTCGCGACGCCCCGCTCGACGATGCCGATCCGTTCAGCGGCTGAAGGCGAGACATCGACGGCGCGTCCAGCAACGAATGGACTGCGGTCGTTAATTCGAACGATGACAGAACGTCCATTAGCAACGTTCGTGACGCGCAACCGCGTGCCAAATGGTAATGTTGGGTGGGCGGCGGTCAAACCCTTAGGATCGAATTTCTCCCCGCTCGCAGTCTCGGAGCCCTCCCCATAGAAACTGGCAAGCCCGTATGACGCGCCCTCTCTCCCAGCCATACGCGTGCGCGTAGTGAACTGCCTGTGCGTATGGGCGAACGCAACGGACTTCTGCCGGTTGGCTCCTTGAAAGGCCGTTTGGTTCGTGACTAAGGGGGATTGAGCGCACGCCGTTAGGGCGGCCGCCAACGCAATGGCAGCGATCATCCGTACGCCGGGCCGCAAATAGGAGAAGTGCCAATCACTTCGTGCGTGCATGTTTGATCCCCCGACGACCAAAATACGAGAGGCCAATCGGGGCTGAAGCGTGGCCGAAGCGAATCATCGGCAACTCATTGGCGCGATTTGTTTTGAATGTTGCTATTTTATCACAAACGACCGATCGTTGGGTGCCGCGCGTGCTTGTTCGTTTTTGTCGATCTCGGCACTGTCTCCGCAATTGGACGGTGGCTCTCTCATCCATCTAGAGCCATCGCTTTTAGGTTCTATTTGCTTGCTTTGGCCTTTTCAATTGGCCGAATTTTAGATTGAAGCCGAGGTCCGGTTTGGATCAAAACGCGGAAACACGTCTACTGGCGCACACGACTTCGGCTTTGCCTCCAGAAAAGCGGACGCCGCAGCGTTTGTGAGTGCACAGCCTAGCACTACTTTGGCAGATTTTTAGCGGCACGGGATTCCCAAATCAGTTTTTCAATGATTCATGGGTGGTCGGCTTTTGGAGGGCCGACCATGGTAGGCACAACGTCGAATTGGGAAGACGAGCTTCGAGGATGGCTCAAGCCGTTCTTGGATCGCCTGGGCCATAAATCGCGGCGGCGAATGTGTCCGCTTTATGTGGCAGGGCTGATCGGACCCGGCGATCGCAAGAGCGTTCAGCCAATGGCGGAGCGGCTTGCGCCTGGCGATTACGACCAGCTGCATCATTTTGTTGCGGCTGGCGTCTGGGACGCGGCGCCATTGGAGACAGAGCTGCTCATTCAAGCGGATCGGCTCGTTGGTGGCAGCGACGCCGTGTTGGTAATCGACGATACGGCGGTGCCGAAGAAGGGCACGCACTCGGTCGGCGTCGCTGCGCAATACGCTTCAGCGCTAGGCAAGACCGCCAACTGCCAGACTCTGGTGTCACTGACGCTCGCCCGCGGCGAAGTTCCGGTGATGGTGGCATTGCGGCTTTTCCTTCCAGACAGTTGGGTCAACGATCGGCGGCGGCTGAAGCGAGCTGGTGTTCCGGCCGAATATCGAACTTCACGGACAAAGCCCGAGATCGCACTGGCGGAGATTGATCGCTTGATATCGATCGGCGTGCGCTTCCGCTGTGTGCTGGCGGATGCCGGTTACGGTCTCAGTGCGCCTTTCCGTCAAGGGCTGACGGCCCGCAAGCTTGCCTGGGCGGTTGGCATCCCTCGTCACCTCAAGGTGTACCCTGTTGGGGTACAGCTCATTTGGCCAGTTACCAAAGTTCGAGGCCGGCCACGTAAACGGCACGTGCCGGATAGTCTATCGACAGCAGCTGAAGACATGTTGGCCAGTGCGCAGTGGAGAACTGTGAGTTGGCGCAGCGGTACGAAGGGTCGGCTCAAAGCCCGGTTTGCCGCCGTCCGTGTGCGTACTGCCGACGGTCCTCCCCAGCGGATATGGGACAAGGGGCAGCAGCATCTTCCAGGGGACGAGGCTTGGCTGATCGGCGAGCACCGCGCGTCGGGAGAGAAGAAATACTATCTCGCCAACTTGGCCGCCGGAATGGACCTCCGCAGCTTAGCTGCGACGATCAAGGCACGATGGATTTGCGAGCAGGCCCATCAACAGTTGAAGGAGGAACTCGGGCTCGACCACTTCGAGGGAAGGTCTTGGCACGGCCTTCATCGTCATGCGCTGATGGCGATGATTGCTTACGCGTTCCTCCAACATCGCCGGCTCAAAAAAGTGAGGCGGGGAAAAAAGAATCAACGGCCCGCCCCCTCAACCGACGTTGCCGGCGGTTCGCCACGCCATCGTCGACCTCATCATGCGATCAAGTCCTCAGCGATGTCCGTACTGCCGATCCTGGATCAGCGAGGAAAAGCAGCGTGAGTAAATCTGCCAAAGTAGTGTTAAGCCGTGCACTCATAAAAGCTGCGGCGTCCGCTTTTGCCACTGCCGTAGTTCGCCGGGCTTATCGCCAAGCCCCGTCGCAAAGCCGGCATTTGCGTATCTTTCTTCATCAACGTTTCAGCGCCGACCTATAATTTGCAATCGGGGGGCTGCGGGCTGAGCATGTAAAGCGAATGCCTGTTTTTGATTCGGGAGGCGCCTAGTGGCCGGGAAAAATCGCGCATCGGATTTTGCGGCCGGGATGGTGTTGTTATTCGCCGCTCATTTTGCTTCCGCGGCTGTAGCGCAGGAGGGAAGCGACCCGGTCACTGGGCTGCGTCGTGACCCGATCCATGTCGCCGCCTGGCCCGGGGGCAAAAAGGTCGCCGTCAGCTTCGCCCTGTTTGTCGAGGAGTTCGGTTTCGGCCAAGGGCCTGTTCTTCGGCCGGACTTGGCGAACCGCAATCCGGATCTCGTGAATGAGGCCTTCCGCCAATACGGGATCGACTGGGGCATCCCGCGCGTCGGCCGCGTATTCAGGGAATTGAACGTTCCGCTCACGATCGTGTTGAACTCGGAATTTCCGGCTGCGCACGCGGCCGTGTGGAAGGAATTCCGCGCGCTTCATCCGGATGCGCCGATTGTCGCGCACGGCATGAACAACACCAGCCGCATGTTGCCGCTTGGGCGCGGGCTCGCCGAGCAGAAAGCCTACATTCGTCGGACGTTGGACCAGATCGCTGCCGCGACCGGGGTCAGACCCAGCTGCTGGTCGTCGCCGAGCGTCTATTCCAACGGCGATACGATGCAGGCGATGGCGGCCGAAGGGATCGTCTCTACACTCGATCAGATGGATTCCGACATCATTTCGAGACTGAAGACGCCGGACGGCGCGCTGGTGCTGCTGCCATATCCGACCGTCACGGTCGACATGGGCCAATACCTGGCGCGGACGAAAACGCCGTCGGAGGTCGAGGCGCTCTGGGTGGATTACGTGTCAGAGCTCGCCACTGAGGCACGCGCGGATCCCGGGCGAGAGGCAACGACAGTCGTGATTGGCATCCATCCATTCGTCGTCGGCACTCCCGATGGGGCAGCGGCAATGCGGCGCGTGCTCATGCGCCTCAAGAAAGATGACATGGTTTGGCTGACCGACACTGACGCCATTCTCAAGGCCGCCGTGCCGAAATGATTGATTTCTGCGCCGCGGCGCGGACGAGCATGCGCGGACCGCACCTTACTTCGGACACACCGCGCCGGTGTTCAGCCACGCTTCGATGAGTGCGCCAAGTTCTTTTTGCGTGCCGGGAGCCGGCTCGCGTCCGAAGCCCGGCGCCCACGCCCAGCCGACCAGCGAGTCATCGGCCAGGTGCGCCAGGATTTGTTGCAGCGAGCGACCGCCGTTGCGCGCCGGATCCTTAATCTGCACGCAAATCTCGCCGACCGTTTTGCCCTGCCACGCCATTTCCCTGGGCGCCAAGTGCCAATGCGGATGGCCGGGCACGCCGGCGGGATCGAAGTTGGCGCCCTGGTGGCAGGTCGAGCAGCGCATCGACATTGGCGCCGAACCCATCGGCGCCGCGTTCGACAGGCGGCTGATGCAGCCGGCCTGCTTCGCCTTGCAGCGGGCGATCGCCGGCCGGGTGGCAGTTCACGCAGCGCGGCGAGGTCAGCACCTTACCGGCTTCCGTGAACAAGGCCGCCGACCGCGCCGCCGTGTCGCTGATCCCGGCAAAACTCTCTGGCGAGGCCAGCGTGGCTTGCGGCCCCGCGGAGTTCACGGCCGTCGCTGACAACAGGACCAGCGCCAGCATCGGCGAGGCCAACAGCGCCAGGCGGCTTGCCCAATTCATGGCCGGGCTCTTGTCGTTTTGTTGGAACATGATCTTTGACGAGGACGGCAGCCGCTTTTCGGAATCGTGCGCTAGCTGAGGTAACGCGTCGGATCGGAGAGAATCACGTCGCGCACGGCCTCATGATATTTGATGTAGCCCGTGCAGCGGCAAAGATGGCTGTCGAGAGCATCCTGGATAGTCTGGTCGAGCTCGGCGCGTGGCACTCGCGTTTTTGCCAAGCGCTCCAGCAGCACTTGGCCTTCGTTCAAGAAACCGGCCGTGCAGTAGCCGCACTGAAACGAGAAATGCTCGACGAAAGCCTTCTGCAGCGCGGACAATTGCCCGTTCTGTGCATGGCCTTCGACCGTGCGGATTGACTTGCCCGCAAAGCTCGCCGCCGGGACGATGCATGTCGGGCTCGTTTGGCTGGTCCCGTCGGGATTGTCGACGATCACCGCGCAGCTCAAGCACTGCGCCACCCCGCAGCCGAATTTGGTGCCGGTGAGCCCCAGATACTCGCGCAGGAAGTCATTCATCGACAATTCGTCGCGCACCTCGAACGGCCCGTAGGGTTTGCCATTGATCGTGAGGCTCATCGTCGTCACTGCAGCACTCCTTTGATCATGGCTTCGGTGACCGGCAAGGATTGGAAGCGATGACCGGTGGCGTCATAAATCGCGTTCAGGATCGCTGGAACGACGGGAATCATCACGACTTCGGCGATGCCCTTTGGCGTGTCGTTCGGCGTAAGCGGCGGCAGCACCTCGATCTCAAGGTCATGCATGGGCAAGTCCGACGAACGGGCGATCAGGTAACGGCCGAGATTCCATTTGCCGTCACCGGGGCCGCCTTCATAGAGCGGCAGCGTCTCCAAGAGCGCGTAGCCGACGCCCATGGCAAAGCCGCCTTGCGCCTGTCCGACGACGACTTCCGGAACCAGCGCCTGCCCGCATTCGACGGCGCTGTAGGCTTTGGCGACCCGCACCCGGCCGCTGTTGCGGTCGATCGCGATGCGAACCAGCGTCCCGCAGACCGATGAATAACTCGTGCCGATGCGCTCGTTGACGGCCGGCGGGAAGCTTATCTTTGTTCGATCGAGACGCGTGAAATCGCCGGCGCCGGCACGCACGGCAAGCGCATCGATGTCGGCCGTCCAGGTCTCGCCCGCGACCGTGAAGGATGCACGCGACCATTCCCAGCGATTGAAGCCGTGCACCATGGCCCCGGTGACGCCCCCGCGCGCGTGCGCTTTCGCCGCGAGCGCGGCAAGCTCGAGCGGCGGCAGACCGGGCATGACCAGCCGGCGTTGCTGCCATTGCACCCGGCCCCATTGCGCGGCGCGCGGGTCGTTCTTGGCAATTCCCCAAAGCTCGATCGCCGCCGGCCACAGCCCGAAGCGGAATATGACGCGCGCCGCCTCGAATGCGCCGTGCGTGCTGACATGCGCGCCGATCGAAGCGCTCGATACCGAACTGATCGCCGGCACCCAGCGCGGGTCGCGCGCGGCGGCGTCCTGCTCCGACTGCGTGATGCTGAAGGGATCGCCGGAGGTGACCAGCGCAAGCGGCGCATACGCCTCGACATTCGCCACTGACACTTCATCGGCGACGCCGCCGATGACGGCGGCGACGCGATTGGCCAGCGCGGTGCCGACCGCGGTTCCCATTTCGACCGCATCGGAGTGGATGGTGATGCGGCCGTCGGCCGAGAGCGCGACCGCCGACAGCGTGCAGTCGGCGCCGGTGCCGAAATCCTTGGTCACGCAAGCGACGCCGGTCCCGACAAGGATGCCGGCTTGTTGCTGCGCGCCGCTTTTCGCGGCAGCGCGTTCCAGCCAGATCGGATGTTTGCTGAGCTTGTCGAGAACCTCATTCGTTCGCGTAACCCCAACCAGCGGATTGCCGGTTATGGTCTTGCCATCGGTCGGCAAGGCATTTCTGCTTCGGAACTCGATCGGATCGAGTTGCAGCGCCTGCGCGGCTTCGTCGATCAGAACCTCGAGCGCCGTCATCGTCTGCAACGTTCCGTAGCCGCGCATCGAGCCTGCGGTAACGCCGCGCGAATGGACCGCAACGGTGGTAATATCGACTTTGGGTATGTCGTAGATGCCGATCGCGGCTGTCGCCGCCACGTCGGCGACCTGGGCGGAAAAGTTGGCAAGCCCGCCGCCGTCAAGAATGTGGTCGGCGGCAAAAGCGCGGATGCGGCCGGTGGTCCGCTCGATGCCGATGCGCGAATGCATCTTGAAGGCGTGCCGCTTGATCCCCGACTGAAACTGCTCGTAGCGATTGTTGCCGAGCCGCACCGGACGGTCAGGAAAGAACATCGCGGCGAGCGCGATATAGAGCGGCATGATCGTGTGATCGCGGCCTCCGAAGCCGCCGCCCAGATAAGCGAAATGGGCGTGGATCTTGGCCGGCTTGAATTCGGCCCGCGCGTCGCCGAGCAGAAAGGCGAGCGACTCCGTCGCTTCCTGCGGCGACTGCACGCCGAGCACGATCTCGAGCTTCCGCGCGCTTGCGTCGTACCAGGCGATGCCGGCCTCCGGCTCGAGAAACATCGGGTCGACGGATTGCGTTTCGAACTGGCGGTCGAGGACCAACAGATTCGGGCCGTCGGCGGCAAGCTCGGCGCGGATTTGGTCTCCGTAGAAGGACGCTTGGGCGTCCACGGGCCCTTGCCGGTCGGCCGGCGCCCAGACCGGGATGTCGACGTCGCGGAAGCTGCGCGGCGCCACCCAACCGTCGCGCAGCGGCGAGAAGGCGTCCGGCGCCTGCGGGGTTGCGCCGGCAATACGGACGAAGCGATGCGAGCCATAAGGCGGAATGGCGACGGGACCGGTCTCCTCGCCGTATTTGGCACAACTCGGCCCACGCAAGGCGAGCCGCGCCTGATCGAACGTATCGAACCGTTCAAAGATCAGCATGGCCAGCGGCTGGCCCAAATAGAGCGGCGTTTTTCCCACCGGACAGAAGAGATCGCCCTCGTAAAACTCGGGCACACGAATGCCGGCGGTGGCGACGTCGGTCGCCGTGACCACGCGCGACGGTTCGAGAGCGCCTTGCAGTGGTGAAAGATCAAGACCGGCGAAGACATGCATCGCATCCGCCGCACGGATGAGCAATGCATGCGAGGTGCGCGAAGGCCAACCCGGAAGGTCGGCAGCGCGAAAATCGGATGCATAAAGCTTGGCGCCTGCGACCTTGGCCGGGCCATCGATGCGGCCGCCGCCGGGAGTGGCGGCCGGATTCCAGCTGCGGCGGCCCGGCAGCGTCTCACGCGTCTCGAAATCCGGGCGAGCGGCAAAGGCCGCCCGCGAGAGACTGAGCGCGATGCCGCACGCTGTTGCCGACGCAACGAACTTGCGACGTGACATGCCCATGCGTTGTTACCTTTTCGCGTTTCCTAAGACTTGCACGCACTCTGTGGCAGGCAACTTTTCGTCACTCACGCGTGAGACGCGCGGAAATGGCCTGATTGCCGTCCCGCCCGCCGGTTTCAATGAAGGTCGGCGATGGACGCGGGTCCCGGCCCCGGGGTGACCAGGGTCGGCCACTGCTTGGAGCCGAACGGCACCGCGGGCGGCAGGAATGGCTTCATTCCGCGCTTGGCGTCTTCCGCGATGATCGCCGCCCGTCCGTCGCCGCCCATCAGTTCGAAGTCCATCAGATAATAGTTGCCGAAGAACAGCGCACCGACGGAGCGGTCGGCGATGATGCGGGTCAGCAATTCCAGCATCTCCGACGGTGTCGTGGTGAACGACATCGTCTCGATCAGGATCAACCGGTCGTTGATGGCATCCGGACCGAAGAACTGCGCCAGCACGCTGAACAGCATATTGTTCTGGCGCGCGACGTAGATGGTGTTGCTGGCGGCATAAGTCTTGTCCCAATCGCTGCCGAGCAGCTTCTTCCAGTCCGCGATCACGCCCATCCAGTGCGCGATCTGGGTTTGCGCGGCCCACGAGACATTAAGTTTCAGATAGGGAGCCTGCTTCTCCGAAAACGCCTTCAGCGCGGCGAAGGAGACGACGCCCTTGGCCAGGCACTCGTCCATGAAGGCGATGTTGTTCTGAAGAATGATGCGGCTGTTGTCCCGCCAATCCGGCTGCATTGGCGTCAGGTCAAGGCCGTCCAGAGCCGACTTCATGCGGCTGCGAAAGGCGAGCATCGGGCCGCGCCAGGACTGATCGTCCGGATTGTCAAGATATGGTCCGACAACTTCAGCCAGAGCCATTGTGCTGTGAGCGACCGATTTCATCAGTTGATAGACGATCGGCACCGGCGGCGCATCGAGCGGGGGCTGACCGGGCCGATACAAAATGAAACGCCCGCCTGCTCCGGAAAAAAGACCGAGGATGATTGGGTGGTTGCTGAGAATATTCTTTTGGAAGACCTTGGCCGCGTCGCCGTAGAGCTCAAACATGCTGGAATTGAGCGCCAGCACGTTCTTTGTTGCGGTTTCAGACGCAGTGGAGGCGGTGCGGCCGGCAATCGGCTTCATATAGTCCGGCAGGTCGTCTGCGCTCGCCGTTCCTATCGCGCCCCCAAGCGCAATAAATGCCACCGTCGCGTAACTCAGGCGCTTCAGTCGCAAATTACGGCGCATGATTTTCCCTCCAAAGCGACCCCGTAAGTCCATCTGGCAGCCGGACGGGTTAAGATTCCACCGTGCGAAGTGCCGCACACATGCCGGCCGTCCGCCAACGTCGCGGCATGGTTGCCGACCTGTTGACGAAAAATTGTTAAAGCCGACGAACGCCAAACGCGTGATGGTCGAACGTCCGCTCTCGGCCGAACCAAAAAACCTTCACTTCAGATACGCGGCCACTTTCTCGATGCCGGCTTGAGAACACTCGTCGTCCCTGCCTGGCGACCCGGATACGCCGACCGCTCCAACCACGTCGTCACCAACCTTGATCGGCAAACCGCCGGAGATCGCGAGCACGCGACTGTATTCCTTGGAGCCGACCGACGTCGGGTCGTTCAGCATCCGCTTGACGAAATCGGCCGACGAGGTGCCGAAGGTGCGCGCGGTGTAGGCTTTGCGATCCGCCCCTTCCGGGGTGTGCAGACCGGCGCCATCGCCGCGCAGCATCACAAGCGGCAGACCGGCGCGGTCAACGACAACCACCGAGACTTTGAAGCCCAGTTCCTTGCACTTATCCATCGCGGCTTCGGCGATCGTTTTCGCCATCGCTAATGGAATATTTCTTTGGCTCACCAGAGCTTGCGCGCTGGCATTCGACGACAGCGCTACTACACACGCGACTGCACCGAAGATCTTGAAAGTCGATGACATGAGACATCATCCTCCGAGGTGATGCCGCATTCAAACGATCCACAATTAATTTTCAGGAACAATCGAAAAAGGGCGGATTTTCCATACCGCTATCGTAAGGGGCAACGGTCGACGGTCCGCTTGCGGCACTCAGCAGACCTGAATTGATCTCCGCTTCTTTGCCGCCATTGCCCAAGCACCGGACATTGCGAAGCCTGCATCGGCGCCGGTCGATTTGTGGGTACGCGGCCTTAGGCTGCGGCAATCCAGCATTTGTCGCTGACGCGAGCCTTGGGTCTCGCCTGCGCGGGGACGAGCGGCCTCGCGCCGCTACCCCACCAGCACCGAGATGGCGAAAGCGGCGCCGAGCGTCACCAGCGCGGTGGAGAGCCACAGGGCGCCGATCAAGAGCCAAACCGGCCGGGGCTTGCGCAAGGTCGCTGGCGGCGAATCGACCCAGGATTCGAGCTCCGGCTCGGCGCGGCGCAAGGCCGCCGACGCGCGCTCGATGGCTGCGATTTCGCGCTCGAGGTGGTCGCGGTCGGCCACGGCCAACAGGCCGGAATCATCGGGATCAGAAACCGGTCGCCCGCGCCGGTCGGGTGTGGCCGTGTCGCGCGTCGCTGCATCGGCCGCTGCTGCATCTGCCGCGTCGGGCGAAAGAAAATCGAGTGGCTGATCCGGCATGGAAGCACCTTTACGTGTCCATCTTCCTATCTGAGACCGCCGAGCCCAGCGATATTCATCCCGAGCTAACCTTAACGTGCCACGGATTTGTCTCATTTTGTGCGGGAAAACTGTGCGCGGCGGCCTACGTGACGCAAAGGTGCAGCCGTTTGCCGCTATGCTGCCGGTATTGCCGTTCGTGTGTTGCGACTATCAGATCGCAGGTAAGCCAGCCGGAGGATTTTGCCGATGGGTACATCGACACTGATTATTCTCGCCATCATCGTTGTTTTGGTCTTGTGGGCGATCGGGATCTACAACGGCCTGGTCTCCATGCGGCAACGGGTCAACCAGGCCTTCGCCGACGTGGACGTGCAGTTGCGCCAGCGGCACGATCTCATTCCGAACCTGGTCGAGACGGTGAAGGGGTACGCCGCCCACGAGCGCGGCACGCTCGATGAAGTGGTCAGGGCGCGCAACGCTGCCGTGGCCGCGCAAGGCACACCGCAGCAGGCGGCGGCGGAGAATCAACTGAGCGGCGCGCTGCGCCAGCTCTTTGCGCTGTCGGAGGCGTATCCCGATCTCAAAGCCAATACCAACTTCCAGCAATTGCAGACCGAGTTGACCGACATCGAGAACAAGATCGCGGCGGCGCGCCGCTTCTTCAACAACGCCGTGCAGGAATACAACACCGGCATCCAGCGTTTCCCGGCCGCGTTGTTCGCCTCCTCGTTCGGCTTTGCGCCGAAGGAGTTTTTCGATCTTGGCGAAGAACGCAAGACCGTCGGCGAAGCGCCGCAAGTAAAGTTTTGATCGCCTGCCGATGAATTGGTATCGGCAGCGGCAACTGCCGCGCGTCATTGCGAGGAGCGATAGCGACGAAGCAATCCAAAGTCCGGCACGCCGTGCCGGATTGCTTCGTGGAGTTTACCATCGGGCCAGCCACTTCGGGCCGGACCCGTTGGCTCGCAATGACGGAGGACGGTGTTCGCGGCGGCACTCGGCTCTCAGCGGTACGTCGGGAATGAGCGGAGATTTCGATGGCCGCCTACGGGCTCTATAGCCATATCCAGTCCAATCGGCGCCGGTCGATCGCGCTGCTGATCGGGCTGTTCTTTCTCATCTATGTACTGGTCTATGCCGGCGCGCTGGTGGGGGAAGCGCTGACCGTCAACGCCGATCTCGACATCCTCATGCAGCGCGCCTGGCGCGATCTGATCAGCGCCGCGCCCTTGGCGACGATCGGCACCGCGCTGTGGGTGGTGATCGCCTATTTCTTCCATCAGAGCATGATCGACGCGGTCACCGGCGCGCGCGAGGCTACCCGGCGGGAAGAGCCGCGGCTCTACAATCTTCTGGAAAATCTCTGCATCTCGCGCGGCATCACCATGCCCAAGCTCAAGATCATGGATACGGAGGCGCTCAACGCCTTCGCCACGGGCATGAATCAGAAGCAATATTCCATCACGGTCACGTCCGGCTTGCTCAGCCGGCTCAACGACGCCGAGATCGAATCGGTGCTTGGCCACGAGCTCACTCATATCCGCAACGGCGACGTGCGCATGATGGTGATCGCCGTCATCATCGCCGGCGTGGTGTCGTTCGTCGCCGAGCTGGTGTTCCGGCTCTGGTTCTGGAACGGCTTCAGTTTCCGCAGCTCCCGCTCCGACGATCGCCGCGGCGGCGGCGCCGGCGTCGCTATTCTGATGGCGATCGGGCTGTTGGTGCTCGCCTATGTGCTGTCGTTCGTCATCCGGCTCGCGCTGTCGCGCTCGCGCGAATTCCTCGCCGATGCCGGCTCAGTCGAACTGACCAAGAACCCCGACGCCATGATCTCGGCGCTGCGCAAGATCGAGAGCCGCGGCGAACTCCCCGGCGCCACCTCCGCGGTGATGGAAATGTGCCTCGACAATCCGCGCCAGGGCTTTGGCGAGTTGTTCGACACCCACCCGTCGGTCGAAAGCCGCGTCGCCGCTTTGGTCAAATATGCCGGCGGCCACGATCCCGGCCCCATCGCGTTGCCGCCGCAAGCCGACGAGGCGGATAGTGAGGCCAGCGGCGAAGCCGCGCAGCAAGGACCGTGGTCGGAGCCGACGGCGAGCGATCAGCCGGGCGAGCCCATGGGCCGCGCACAAGACGGTCCTTGGGGTCCGGCGACCAGCGCGCCGGCGGGCAACGCATCTGGCGTGGATTCGGGCGCGCCACCCAAATCACCGCCCGGTCCCTGGGGTCCGCGCGGCACGCGTTGACCTTTTGGCGTGCAGGTAGACGCGTCGCAAGGGGGGCACAATGAAGCAAAACAGATTGCAAATTCAACGCTAGCCCCGCTCGGCCGCAGTTAATCACAGGCCAAGGCTTCCCAAACACTACCCGGCGTGTGTAGAACCGCTGAACTCGGGCAACTCGACTTGGGGAAAACGACGTAACGCGCTTACGTCGAGCCGCAGCTATCCAGTAGATTAGGCTTGCAGAGCACAGCGCAGCTCCAGGCGGCGCCGGGTTACTAAAGGATCGGCCATGGCCAAGCCAACGGTGATCGTCGTAGGAGCGGACAAGGGCGGCGTTGGCAAGACCACGGTATCGCGCACGCTGCTGGATTACTTCACGGCCCACCACGTGCCGACGCGGGCTTTCGACACCAAATCGCCCAAGGGCACGTTGAAGCGGTTTCATCCCGACATCGCCGACATCGTCGACGTCACCTCGGTCGCCGACCAGATGCGGATCTTCGACACGCTCTCGAGCACGGATGCGAGCGTCACGGTGATCGACGTGCGCGCCGGCTTGCTGTCGCCGACCCTCCGCTCGCTGCGCGATATCGGCTTTCTCGACGCGGTGAAAAAGGGGCAGCTCACCTTCGTCGTCTTCCATATCCTCGGCTCGTCGATCGCTTCGCTCAACGAGATCGAGGACACCTCGGTCTTCACCACCGACGCCAAGTATTTCCTGGTCAAGAACTTCATCAACAATACGAGCTTCTTCGAGTGGGATCAGGCCACCCACGCCTCGTATTTCCGCAAGTTCAAGGACGCCATCGAGATCACCATCCCGAAGCTCAACGAGATGGCTTACGAGCAGGTCGAGCTCGCTTCCGTTCCGTTCCTTACTTTCGTCGCCAACAAGCTGGCGAGCGGCGATGCCGCCAATTATTCGTTCGTGTTGCGCGGCTATGTCCGGCACTGGCTCGGCAATGTCTGGGGCGAATACGACCGCGTCAGGCTCAACGAGATCGTGGCGACCGCCGCCGCACCGGCGGGACCGCGCGTACAGGTCGCCGGCCGCTCGTAAGACCCCGCCGCTGTGGCCATGCAGCCGGCGCCTCTCTACATCGTCGCTTCGCCTCGCCCGCGCGTGGGCAAGACCCTGCTGGCGCGGCTGTTGATGGAGTATTTCCTCGACAACCGGCGGCCGCTGGTCGGCTTCGACCTCAATCCGCGCGAACCTACGCTCGCCGGCCGCTTTCCCAAGCTGGTCTGGCCGGTCGATATCGGCGACATCCGCGGACAGATGGAATTGTTCGACCGGCTGGTGGCGGACACCGCGAGCACCAAAGTCATCGATGTCGG
>CAVREN010000009.1:0-16823 GCA_963720115.1 uncultured Alphaproteobacteria bacterium | reverse complement strand
ATTTTCTCGTTTATAGCAGTTGGTAGATGCATTCGCTAACCGCATCTGCGGGAAACGTTTTCTGATCTGAATCAAACAGTCTAAAAATAACGCCAGCTACGAGTTGTCGGCCGCCGGCCGGGGACTAGCGATAATAGGGAGCTGGGCCATGAAGAAGCTTTTGACTGTGCTTGTTGCCGCCGTGCTGTCTGGCGTTACCGTCGTCGGAACGTCAAGTTCGGCGGACGCCCGTTGGGGCTCGGGGTGGGGCTACGGTGGCTGGGGCTACCGCGGTGTTGGATGTTGCGGCGGCGGCTGGGGCTACCGCGGCGTGGGCTGGGGGCCGGGTGGCTTCGCGGCCGGCGCCGTCATCGGCGCCGCGTTGGCGACCCCTTACTACTACTATCCGGTCCCGGCTTATCCGGCCTACTATTACTACTCTTATCCTGCCCCCGCCTATTATTACTATGGCGTGGGTTCCGGCGGCTGCTGCTACTGAGCCCGGACTGGTATCCACTGGGATAGAGAGTTCTAATCATCTCCGGCTCCGTCGGCCGCGCTGCACCGCGGTCGACGGCCGCTCGGCGGATGCCTTCGTACTATCCGGTGTTTACGCAAAGTCGCTGTCGTCGCCGTCGAAACCGCCATCGTCGTCGCCAAAGTCGCCCGCGGTATCCAAATCTTGCTGCCGATCGCTAGAGACGTCGGCGACGCTCTGCCGATCCGACCCGGCGCCGCGGTCGATGTCATTGATCCCGGCCTCGCGAGCCATATTGCTGTCGGATGCGCTTCCGGCCGCCGGCCGATTGTCGTCAAAGCGTCCGAACGCGCTCTGGGAGGGCGAGTTCGCACTGGTGTGATGGCCGAACATCGAGCGAATCCCGTCCATCAGGAGTGCGCCGCCGATCACGCCGGCTGCGGTCGAGGCCGCCGTGCCAAGAAACGATCCGCCTGAGCCGAAGGCAGGGCCGGTCGGCATTTGCGGCGGATAGCCCGGCTCAGGCCCATAGGGTGGCGGAGCCATCGGCGAGATTTGCGTTGCCGATGAGCGCACGGTCGGTACCGAACCGCGCGGCTCGCGCCTGCCCAGTACGGTTTCGCGCATACTGTCGAGGAAGCTTCCCTGTTGCTGCTCTTGCTCACCGCCGCCGAGCTGCGTCTGCAATTCTTCGATCCGCGCGTTGGCGCGCTTGAGCGCTTCGTCCTGAACGAGGGCGGTCTGCACCAGCGCATAGACGGCATGGGGCGCGCGGCGCAGTCCGTCCGCGATCAGACGTTCGGCCTCCGGGTCACGCGGGGCATTTTCCAAACTCGCCAAGCGGTCGAACAATTCGTCGACTAAGGCTTGTTCCTGCGGCGTCATTGCAGCTCTCCCTGACATCCGGAATTGCCGCTTATGTGGGTAGGCGTCCGAGCACTGGGAGGGGGGTCACAAAAAATGTCGTCCGGCGGCGAACGACCGTCGCCCATGGCCGAATTTATCTTGGGATTTCCAGCCGGTCCGCGACGACGGTCCCAATTTGCCCATAAAATGTCCTTCTATTTGCCGGGCCCGCTTCATGCTGGGTAGGTCTAACCTTGCGACGCGGACGATCCTTGATGCACGGGGTCGCTCCCCACATGTGCCTGTCAAGTAGCCCGTCCATTGTTAGGCGGAGGTGCCGGGGGTCGCTCCCCCGGCACACTCTCCATCGCTCGGGCGGATTGCGCCGCCCCCTGTCTTATCCAAGCCAGCGCTTACGCCGCTTGTAGTGCTTGATGTCGCGAAAGCTGCGCCGCTCATTCTCAAGAGACAGCCCGAGATAGAATTCGCGCACGTCCTCATTCTCGCTCAGCTTTTCGCGCGTGCCGTGCAGAACGATGCGGCCGCTTTCGATGATATAACCGTAATCGCACAAGGCCATGGCGGCGTGCGCGTTCTGCTCGACAAGAAGGATGGTGAGGCCATGCTCGCGGTTGATGGCCGCGATCGTCGCGAACAGCTCTTCAGCGATATTCGGCGCCAAGCCGACCGACGGCTCGTCCAGCATCAAAAGCTTCGGCCGCGCCACCAGCGCGCGGCCGACCAGGAGCATCTGCATTCGCCGCCGGACAAGTAACCCGACACACGTTTTGTCAAGCCGCGTAGCCGCGGAAAATAGCCGTACACGCGCTCGATATCGTCCTGCACCGCCTGCCTGTCGGCGCGATGATGGCCGCCGACCAAGAGGTTCTGCTCGACGGAAAGATGCGCCAGCACTTTTCGGCCTTCGAGCACTTGGACGACGCCGCGACGGAAGAGCTTGACCGGATCGGCATTGGAAATGTCGTCGCCCTCAAAGCGGATCTGCCCGTCGGTGACCTTGCCATGCTCGACCGCGAGCAGGCCTGAGATGGCTTTCAGGGTCGTCGTTTTGCCTGCGCCGTTGCCGCCGAGCAAAGCTGTGATCTTGCCGGCCCGCACGTCGAGGTTGACGCTGCGCAACACCTGAATGATGCCGTCAAAGACGACATCGACGTTGCGCAGCTCCAGCAGCACCGGCGGAATGTGTTGCACGATGCGTGGACCCGCCTCACCACTTCGGCAGATCGGGGACGGGAAGCCAATCGTTGCCGAGCGTGGCGATCTTGCCGTCGCGCACGACCTGCGCCTTGACCTTGAGCTTGCCGACCGGGAAGGGCGCCGTGGTGTCGAACTTGATGTCGGGCAACGATCCCATCAGCGACGCCTCGCTGTAATCCGTGCCGAGCATCGCGTCATACATGGCTTGGCCGGTGACGGCGTCCTTGCCGCTCTTGGCGATGGCCTGTTCAAGCACGCGCAGCGCCAGCAACGCCTGATAGGACGACTGCGCGGCGGCGATGCCCCAGTTTCCGGCGCCGGTATGATACTTCATATAGAGGTCGCGAATCGGCAGGGCCTCCTGGTTGTCGGGTGTGAAGGCGAAGACCGAATAGGAGCCCTCGATCTCCTTCAGATCGATGCCTTTGGCCACTTCCGTCAGGCCGTTGTGGGTCGACATGATGATCGGGATGTTGGCGCTGAGTTCGCGCAGCGCTTTTCCGGTGGCGACCACCTGTGCGGTCGTGCCGCCGACCAGAATGACGTCGGGCTGTTGCCGCACCAGCGTCCGCACTTCGTTGACGACAGATACCGGGCTTGCGTCCACCCACTGCACGTCGAGGACGGCAAAACGGTCGGGATTGGTCTCGGCGAATTTCTGTACGCCCTTGACCTGATCGACAAATCCCGCGGCGGTCTGGGTGCTGATCGCGCCGATCGTCAGCTTGCCGCCCTTCCTCTGCTGCAGATGGTTCAGCAAACCGACGAATTCATGGCTGTAGGTCGGGCGAAATGAAAAGTGCCAGCCATTTGGCTTCCAGACCAGGCCGACCATGGCGGTGCTCATCAGCATCGGCACCTTGTCGCCCGGCAGCCGCTTCATCAAGGTGATGAGGTCGGGCGTGCCGAAGCCGAGATGCATGATGGGCTTGTCGGTGGCGAGGATGCTCGGCCATGTGCTGGCGACGACGCTCGCGTCGTAACGCATGTCGTGCACCTTGATGTCGACATTGGTCCCGAGCTCCTTGCCCTTGGTGTCGTTCCACCACGCGGCAATGGCGCGAATTCCGGAGACGGTGCTCGGCGCAACGTCGGCGAACGGTCCGGTAAAGTCAGCGGAAGCCGACATGACATAGTCGGCAGCCATGGCCGATGCGGGAGCGAACGTCAGCAGCGCGGCGGCGCTCAGGCCGGACACTAATCTCTGGAGCTTCATCGTCGTTTCCTCCTGGTGTTTCTTGGGCGTGTCTTTTTGTTTGTTAGCTGTGCGGGAAAGGCCAGATGCGATAGGCGGCCTTGAGAACGCTCCAGCGGTGAGCGAGGCCGCGCGATTCGAAGATCAGCGCGAGCAAAATGCAGATGCCGAGGATGACGTTGCTGGTGGCGAAAACGAGCCCGCCGCCGAGATTGGGGAATGCCGTCAGCAAGGCGCCGCCGAACGCGTGAAAGACTTCCTGGATGGCCGTGACGAAAACCGTCCCGAGGATCGCTCCGAGCGGCGAGCTCAGGCCGCCGACGATCAGCATCCCGAGATACCAGATCGACAGCAGCAGATTGAAATTCTCGGTCGTGACATAGCGGATATAGTAGGCAAAGAAGCCGCCGGCGACGCCGGCGAACAGCGAGCCGGCGAAGAACGCCATCACCTTGTAGTAGCTGACATTGACGCCGGTGACTTCGGCAGCGAGCTCGTTGTCGCGGACAGCGCAAAGCGCGCGGCCGAAACGGCTGCGCCGCAAATTAAACGCGCCGACGCTGCAGATCAGCACGCCGGCGAGCGTAAAATAATACATGTCGAGCGGCGTCGAGAGCATGCGCCCGCCGATCTCGATCGGCTCGACGGCCATGCCGCTCGTTCCGCCGAGCCAATTCGACGGCAGCGCCAGCACGATGATCGGAAACATCACCTGCGCTGCGAGAGTCGTCAGCGCCAGATAAAAGCCCTTCACCCGGATTGCCGGCAGCGCGAAGACGATGGAGACGAGCGCGGCGGCAAGTCCGCCTCCGGGTATCGCAAGCCAAAAGGGTACGTTCTCGGACAGCCGGGCGGCGGCATAGGCGCCGACCCCCATAAACGCCGACTGCGCGACGTTGATCTGGCCGGCCATGCCAACCGTCACCTGCAAACCATAGACGGCCATCAAGGTGATGAACATCACGGTCAGCACGCCGGTGACATAAAGGTTTACGACGTGCGGAATGAGAACCAGCGCGAGCAACAAAGCTGCGAACCACATCGCCTGCGGCCAGGTATGGATATAGCGGCCCTCGGTCGCGAAGCTTTCGAAGCGAATGCCGGTCGGGAGGCACAGCCTCTCGATGACTTTCCAGCCGAAGAGGCCTTGCGGACGGAACAACAAAACGCCGATCATGATCACATAGGGCAAAATCTGCGAGCTCACGCCCTTGGTGAATGGGTCGACATACACCGACGCCAGCGCTTCGCCGACGCCGATGATAGCGCCGGCGAGCAGCGCGCCGCGTACCGATTCCATTCCGCCAAGCAACGCGATCGGAAGCGCGCGCAATCCGATGCCCGCCGCATTCAGCGACACGATCTGATCTGAGAGGAGCACGACCGAGCCGATGGCGCTGAGCACAGCGCCCATGATCCAGGCGACGGCCACCGCCTGCCGAACCGAGACACCAAGCGACAAGGCGGTGTAATGGTCCTCCGCCACGGCGGCGAGCCGCAAGCCCTGCCGCGTATGCATGAAGAACCAATGCAAAAGCTCCACCAGGCTCGCGGTCAGCACCGCGCCGATCAGCAAGCGCTTGGTCACCAGGAACGGACCGATGCTCCAGGCGCCTGATGGCAATATCTGCGGAAACGGGCGCGTCTCCGCACCCCACACAAGCTGTGCGACACCGCGTAGAAGAATAAGCAGCGCAATGCTCGCCATGAAAACCGTGAACGGCAACTCGCCGATCAGCGGGCGAAACAGCGCCCGCTCGAGAATGAGCGCCATCCCGACGCAGCAGACCAGCGCGACCGGCACGCCGATGCCCCAGGGTAGCTTCACGCCGAGCGTGAAAGTCCAGATGAACAGCGCGCCGAGCAGCAAGATCTCGCCTTGCGCCAGATTGACGATGCGCGAGGAGCGGTAAATCACCACAAACGACACGGCGACCAGCCCGTAGACGAGGCCGACCAGCAATCCGTTGATGGTCACTTGGAGCGCGTCGATCATGGTGCAGAGATCGCCTTGTTCATGAGCCGGCCTCGGCGACTCGATTGATGGCGACACGCGCGGTCATCTTGGCTTTGCGGCCGTCCTGATAACGCGCCTCGATGGTCGCGATCACGTGCTCGACGCCGGCATAGATCGCGCCGATGATCTCCCGGTAGTGCTCGGCGATCTGCTCGCGGCGTAGCTTACGCGAGAGGGTTAATTCCGCTTCGTCGGCGTCGAGCTCCTTCGTATGCGCGCGCCGATCTCCAGGCGTCGGTTGACGTCGTGGATTGCCGCCGCAATTTCGGCGCGAATTTCCGGGAGCTGGCTCAATTCGCTGAACGTTCCGAAGGCAAGCCCGTGACGTTCGGCAAAGCGGCCGCAGATCTCGGGATTGACGTTGATCAGCGCTGCGACAAAGTCGCTGTTCTCATCGCCGAGCACCATGACGTCGCGGACGAAAGGCGAAGCGCGCAAACTGTTTTCGATGAATTGCGGCGGAAACGGCTGGCCGGTGCGGAGCTTGCGCAAATCCTTGAGCCGGTCGAGGAAGATGAGCTGCCGGCGCTCATCGAGCAGCACCGCATCGCCGGTGCAAAATCCGTCGTCGGCGTGGCCGAGCTCGGCGGTCGCAGCTTCGTTCTTGAGATAGCCGGAGAAGGCGCAGCAGCGTACACGCAGCTGTCCGTTGGCATCGACCCACGCCTCGATCGGCTGCGCGATGGTCGGATCGCTCGGCAGCAATTCACCCATCGTTGCGGGATCGAAGCTGCGGCCGCAATGCGAGGAAAGAACGCCAAGTTCGGTGCTGCCATAGATGTTGCGCAGCGACACGCCAAGCGCATGGAAAAGCCGGAACAGATCCGCTGACAGCCCGGACCCGCCGCTGAGCACCGCGCGGGTTTTCGACAGTCCCAGCACATCGCGGATCGGCCGTAGCACCAGCCGTTCGGCGATCGGCAGTGCCAGCCTGCGTTGCAATAAGCCGGCGTCGGGCCCGCGCGCGGCGGCGCCGGTCTTGATGGCCCAGCCGTAAAGTGCGCGGCGGATCGGACCGGCGTCGAGCATGTGCGCCTGCAGGTCGGACGCGAGCATTTCCCACTGGCGTGGGGTGAACAGCAGATATTCCGGGCCAACCTCGCGCAGATCGCGTTTCACGGTGTCCGGCTTTTCGGCGAAGTTGACCACAAGCGACGCCAAAAGACCGAGCGCAAAGCCCATGAATTGTTCGGTCGCCCAGGCCGGCGAAATATAGGAGAGATATTGCCCAATAATTGATATCGCTTTAGAAATTTCGGTGATGGCACAGGTTCGGAACGGAAATTAAATGTTCGCCGCCCGCTCCTGAAAGTCTGGGCTGTGGTGACTATACACCCGCTCCAACGTCTTCACCGTCATCCCCAGGAAGCCGGCAGCTTCCCATAGCGGCACGCCAGCTTGCGCCATCCACGTCGCCCGCGTGTGCCGCCATATGTGCCGGCTGATGCCCGTCAGCCCCGCCGCCCGCACTGTGCGGTGCCACGTAGCATGCGGGTCGGTGACCGGACGGCCGTTGTAGCCACAGACGTAGATCGCGCGCGCACCATCAAGTTTGCGCCAGCGTCGCAGATGTCCGCGAAATCTTCCGCCCCAGACGAACCGGCGGCGAACGCTTCTTGGCGTCGTCACGCACGCCATGCGGTAGCCTGTGCATTACCCCAGCGTGCAGGTCGATCTGATCCCAGCGTAGCGCCATGATAACGCCCGGCCGTGAGCCCGTGTGCAGGCCAAGCAGAATCATGCGGCGTAGGTGCGGATATGGCCTTGAGGCCTTTACCAAGCGCGCCGCCTCCGCCTTCGTCAGCCATCGATCCTTCGGCGGGTTGGTCTTCGGAGTCCAGAACGATGGAATGAAATTGAGCGGCCCATATTCCCGGTGCCAATACTTGACCGCGACCCTGAGGATTCTGAGGTCGGAGGCTGCCTGCATCGGTGGCCGGCCTGCGGCATAGGCACGACATGCCTTGGCCGACACTTCCGCAACCGTCTTGTCGCCCCACCATTCCAAGAGATGCGAAACGCGATAGGCATAATATTGCGGGCGCTTGCGATGCGGCGCCACTTCGGTGGCGTAGACAGTGAGCACGTCGGCGATCAGCGGCGCACCCGAAGGCTTAGGCTCCCATTTGCGGCCGATGTACTCCGCGAGCTGCCTTTCAGCTGCTGCACGCTCTGCCTCGCTCGCAGTAAGGCGGATGAAGCGGCTTCCGTCGCGGATAACCCACGTTCGCCGGCCCGGATCGAGATATAATCGCGGCGGTAGTCTTCGGCGCGGCATCGATCCACCATCGCCCGCATGGCCTGTCGGGTTGTATAATCACGACGGCCTATACGGAAAATGTCAAGGCGCCCGCGGCTGGCTTCAGCACGTAGTGTGGATACTGTGAGCTTGGCCTCGGGCCAGAGCTTGCATGCCGCTTCAAGGGTGATGGGGGCATCGTCGTCGAGCGGCGCGGTCATGACGCGATCCCGGCAATGAGCGCTGCCGCAGCCGCACGCACCTCGGCCTCGTGGCCAGCCTTCAGCGCCATTACTGGCGAAACGTGTTCGCCGAGGGCAGGGCAGGCAGTCAGCATCCAGAACCCGGCCTTGCCATGGCCGATGACCTTGGCGAGTTGGTCGATGATGTCGGCGGCGATGCGCGCCTTCTCGCTGGTGAAGACTGACATCGGTCGTCACCCCGCGGCCGTACATTGCGCATCAACCACTAGCTCGTTCGCTTGCGTCCGGAGATTGAGAACCCGTTCCCGATAGGCGAAGACGTCGTTGATCTGAGCGATGTCGCCGATCATAACAACAGCGGAATTTCTTACTGAAGTGCCGCGCCATTGCCATTGGTCCGACATGACGGACAAATCCTCAATCGGTCCCAGATGACGCAGACCGACGTTGTTGTACTGGTCCGTTCGCCAGAACGCTCGTCCCGACAGCGTCGTATGCTGAACGCTGATTTTAAAATGCCCATGCTCGGCATCGAGCAGCACGTGGATCTCGGCGACGGGATCGCGATCGGCCGGTTGGTTGGCGATCGGCAGGGGGGTGCATGTGAGATCGACGTGGATCTGACTGGCAAACGCTGGCGCGGTAAGCGCGAAAACAAAACACATCGCCGCGAGGACACAGGAAAGGGGGTTACGCACGAACGCACTCCGGACGAGAATCACCTGATGCACTGGAATGGTGACACCCCGCGTACGGCGGCTTCAACCGCGCGCAGGATGAATTGGCGCGCGGCTCCGCCGACGTAGTCGCTCGCGACTTTGCCGGCTAAATTGCCGTTTTGCTGGTGCTTTACCGTTTTTGCAGCCTTGATTTCAGCCGCGAATTTCTGCTCAAGTTCCAGAGCCAGCATCGCCCGCTGGCTTGGCGTCAGATGAATTGGCGCGCGGGCGGTGCCCCATAACGCCACACGCATTTTGAAACTTGTCTCACTTTGCTTCGGACACAGAGAATCAGCCGCGTCATGTGGAAAGGAGTCTAAGCCTCGCCCATCCCGGCGTCCGTACGGATTGCCATCGGCGGATTGGCGGCTGGCTTAATGCGCCAGACAGTTAACGGACGGCGAGCGCGCGCGCGCCGCAATCTTGCCGCTGGTGTTATCGCGCCCTAAGCGCTCTGTAGCGGTGCCCGGCGCCCACCAGCGTCGTGCGGCTCGAAATCGAGACCGTCGCGTCCCGGTTTGCCCGCACGCGCCCGGAGCGCCGATGTCGGCGGCAGCGGCGACATCGGTGGCGATTTCGGCGCCGCGTCGCCTAACGGCTCACGCCCAGCAGTACACCGCCGGACGCTTGCGATGAGCAGATCTAACGACCTCGAGGTAACCCGACCGAACCAGCACGCGGCGCGCGGCAGCGAACCGCGAGAACGGCCAATCGAAAATTTCCGCCAATTCGTCAGGGATCGTGAAGGCGCTTTCCGGGCTAGTGGCCGCATAAAGGAGGGCGAGCAAAGCGATCGGTGCCGGACCAGCGCGAAATATGAACTCCTTGCCAACAACAATGCTGTGCCTCGTGAGGACGGTCCAGACGTTGCACTCAGGCTTCGATCTACCGAGCATTTAAGCGCGTCTTTCACCACCTCCGCTTCGTTGACGCACGTCAGCTTGTTCGGATCGATCGGATCAGCAGTCGCTCCCCTTCGGGAGCGTCGCCGAACTCCACTGTCAGTTTTCGCAGGAACCGCGGACTATCGCCCGGCACAAGCTCATAAGCTCGAGCTGTATCGAGTAGGAGCTTGATTCCGTTGTCGAGATCGAGGCGACACGATGAGCTGATGGTGATCGTCGCCTCGAACGGTCCGGTTATTGTCCCGCTAGCGAGACATTGGCGCTTCTGGAGAAGATACAAAGCGTCGGCTTGGCGCCGCCATTCCTTGAGCGCCGGCATGCTTCGATAGTCGATCCGACGGGTTTTATTTACAGAGATGGGCGCTGGTAGATCGAGGACGACGATGCGCTCGGATGTCGCCTCCGTGGATCTGTCATTCCTTAACCGTTGCACCCCTTGTCGCCACCCCCATCCCACTTCAGTTCACGTTCCTCTCGCGCCATGCCGCGCGCATCACCGGCCGCGTCGGCGAGACGGATGACGCTTTTTCCAATCCGCCCACCTACAGTTTTTTTTAGAATATCCGCGATCGTTATCGATCCGCTCGAACGTATAGTCAGAACCGGGCTTTGGACCGACGTCCTCGAGCCAGCATTGATAGCCGCGCTTGCCGCCTTCGCCATACCGCCAGCGTCTACAAACGGTGACTGGGTGATCTAGACGGCCGCCGTAGTCCTTGAAGGATCTGCTATTCGGGTTTTCGCATCGGTTGATCATGTTCCGATATGTGGCATATCCAGGATTCGCCGCATACCAGCGACGTTGCGTCTCGCGTTCGCGGGCTGCCCGCCGTTCATCCTCTCCAATTACTTCATCGTTTCTCACGCCTCATTGCCTAACCCCATCCCCGACCCTTAGACGTACTACTGCTGCTGACAATGCTCATCGTACGCGCTCAGAGCGATCTCTATTTGCTCGGCGAGCAGGTAATTGACGTCGTAACACAGACCCTCGGCATGGCTGGCTTCCACGCCGCGGATGGCTTCACAAAGCACATTGAACAACACTTCGGTCCCGCTCTGCCCAGATAGTCCGCAGGAAGAGCCGCACGTATCTCACGATTAGCCATTCCACGCCGTTCCACGCTTATGTTGCTCATCACGCCGCGCTTCTCTTCGTCGCGTTTGCGTTGCTCTTGCTCAAGTATCCATTGCTCCGTCGGGCTCCACTCGTGGCGCCATTTGCCCGTCATCTCGTCGTAGAACGTGAGCAGCACGCCCTTGGTCGTGACCCACTCGATGTCGTCGGACAATAAGGCGTCAATGTACTCCGCCCCGCAGCGCTCCATCTCCTCGCGGTGATAATCAACGCCGTACTTCTTCGGGCGGAAGTTGATGATGTTGGCACTCATGTTTATTTCCTTCGTTCAGGGACTCGGCCCATTGGTTACCTCGCAGCAGTCTTACGTTGCGCGCCGCTGATGCTCGTAGCTCGGCGAAACCTACGCGTCCCGATGACCGTTGCGTGAGCGGCACGAACGGCTTCGTTTCCGCCTGCTGCTTGCGAGGCGCTCTTTCCTGAGCCGCCGGCCTTTCCCGGCGTTGCTGAGGCACGGGCTCCGGCTTTGGTTGCCGTTTCGCCAGCACCTCGTCCAATTTCCGGCGCGCGTGCTCGGCTTCGTCGGCGGTGACGATGCCGGCTTCGTTGCCAGCAAGGTCGAGCCGCGCCGTTCCCACCTGAAAACTGCGCAGGTAGCCAATTGCATTGCAGTAAGTGCAAAGCGCGCGGCGCAGTTCTGTCGGCCGGATCGCGGTATCAACCGTCGCCGCGATGTCGCCGGCTATACCCACCTTAAGCGGCTTGCGTCGCTTCTCGTAGACCGCGAAGCAGGCGGGCCAGCGCTCTGCGAGCAGCATGATCATAGCGTTGGCCTGTTTGGTGTCCCTCAACGTTCGTTTCCTTCCTGCGTTACGCTTTCGAAATTCGGCACACGGTGCGGTATTTGCTGCCGCCATCCTCATGCCGAGGTCGCTGGTTTGTGTGCTGCTGTTCGTTACACTTTCGAAAAGCGTCGCCGTACTGCGCACTCAAAATCGTAACGCTCGCCGCCCTCGATAAGCAAACTGCCGACAACGGCCAGAGCAATATTGCGCGTGCCGTCGTGTCGTCTCAAATGCTTCACGGCACACAGGACATTCGCGGGAAGGGCCGCGTTCCGCCGCGCGTCGCTCGCTTATGAGCGCCGTTTGCCGCGCGCTCTCTCCCAACCGGTGACAGCGATAGCTGCAATAATAAAACCGCGGCTGCCGCCAACCCTGTTTGGCACAGTCAAAGATCAGACGGCCGCAATGCGCGCACTTCCCCTCGCTATGCGCGTCGATCATCCCGGCGCAGTCACGGCAGAACATTTCAATGCCGTGCCGCGAGCCGCCAAACATGCCGCGACCAATATACGCCCGTATCCGATAAACAGGATCGCCCTCCTGCATCACCCGCTTGCACTTGTGGCAGCGACAGCGAGTCCGTTCGTACCATTCCTTTTCCGTTGGCGGCGTCCATGGCTGCTGAAAGACGCTCATGCCATTGCCGAGCTGGCCGACAGCGGCCTGATCCGGACGAGCGCGGTTCATGCCGTCCCTATCGTGCGCATGCTGCCGATATCGAGACGGTGCCCGCCCTTTGGTTTGTCCGCAGTTCTCGCCGGCACCGCTTCCTTGGCGACCCGATCCACGGCTTCCATCTTCTTGTGCGCGATCGATCGCAGCAGGCTGCGTTCTGCGCGGATAGCAGCCGTGCTCTTGCCCGGTATCCAATCCTTCGTCGGTTCCACTTCGTTGCCGTCTGGATCGACCCACCATTCGCGATAGATCACCATGCGGCCGAAGGTGGCCGTGTTGACGATCTCGACAACCTCCAAACATTCCCAGCCTTCAGCGATCGCCGGGTTAGGCTGTTGGACGACCACCAGGCGTCTTGCGGGTAGCCGTCTGGCGGCCGTCGGAAGCCACGTTTACGGCGAAAGACGTCGCCGGCGGTTAGTTCGTGTTGCGTGCGCTCACACACAGCGCAATATCGCTTCCACGCTCCGCGTTTTCGCCCACTACCGCAATGACAGAGCACTAGCCCGTTGTCCGGGTTGCTATTGGCAGGTTGCCGCGCGAACTCCGCTCTCGCTTTTTCCCTTCTTGCGTCCCGCTCGCGATACAGTGCCGCGAGCGCATCATGCAACATCGGAGCCGCGCGGGTTAGGAACTTAGACGCCACCCTCTTTGTGCCGATGTTGTCGAAATCGACGGCCAGCTTGTCGCCGTATGTGCCGGTAACCACGCCGTCGCCGAACTCTTGATGCGACACGCGATCATCAACGGCGAACCCGTCCATGGACCTTGCTGCACCAACTAATTCACTCATTTGCGACTGCTCCCTTCTTCGTCGAACTCAATTGTAACATACGCTTTAGCGTGGCTCATGAGAGGCTTGCTCGAACTCAGAGGCCGTTTCGAAATTGATTGTCAGGCGCGCAGCTCATCGGCACCACTCGCCCGCCAAAGCCAAGTTCCTTGCGGCTCAGGTCGATGCTCTCACCTCGTTTCTCAGCGGGGCAGAGCCTCGATGGCGGGAAATTTTGGTGAGCCATTCGCCGTACAGGCGCTTACGTTCGGCCAGCGGCGAATCACGCTGCTTGGATGGCCTCGAATGCCAGCCACCGGCCGTTCCTCGAATCTGGGCTTCCAACCAGTTCAGGTTAGGAATACCATTCACGTCAGTTTCGGGTCCATCCGGGGAATCCCGGCTTATGAGTTTTTGACCTTGACCTTAGAATAAACAGGCTCCGCGAGACGAGGGCTGCGCTTGCGGGGCTGTTAACGCCGATCCTTTGCAGCCCGTCGTCTAGGGAGGGTGAAATGCGAGGAACCAGAATATTACTGTGCGCACTTGCCGCGGGCTTCGCCCTTTATGGGACAGCCAATGCGGAAGACTGGAAGGTAACCGGACAATTCGGCTGGTTTGGGGTCGGCAAAGTTTATCAAATTGAGAAGGGGCATATCTATTTTGTTGGCGAGTTCAGCGGCACCTTCTTCAATGACAAGGGCAAGGATAGTCTGTTTGATCAGAACGGGATAAAGTGTCCTGCTTTCTATGACATTGATCAGAACAACAAGAAGGGAAAAGCGGGCGGCTACTGCACAATTAGCGATTCTGCTGGGAATCAGGCCTATCTTACCTGGACGTGTGAGGGCGATGGTATACATTGCTCGGGACCGTTCAACTACACGGGCGGCACCGGGAAATACAGCGGGGCCACTGGCGCAAACACTTTTGCTGCCACCACCGAGGTCAACTGGCAGGACGGCACGGTCACAGGCTTATCCATTTTTAACCGGTGAACTCATCAAGGTTTTGCGTGATCAAAAAGCCGAATGCGAGAGCCGCGAAAGGAACCGCGGTTTTCTCGCATCGTAGCGCGGGAAAATTCCAGTAGGGGTATCACGCCCGATCATCGAGCAACGCCTTCGCCTCTTTCAGATCACGCGTGTCAAATCCTTCCGCGAACCAGCCGTAGACTGGAGCGAGCAGTTCGCGAACTTGCTGCGGCTTCCCGAGCCATGCTCATCGCCGCGCGGAATTCCCAGGACTTGGCCTGCGGCCCGGTCACGATGCGCAAGGACCAGAGGCACTCAGCGCGTTAGCAGGGACTGCTTAAGACGCTGCTATGCCGCCCGCGGCAGTTCCACAAACGCGGCGTCGAGCGCCGATTGGTCCAATTCTCGATCCTCAAGTTTGCCGGCGAAGTAATCGGCGTAAGCCTGCATGTCGAAGTTGCCATGACCGGACAGGTTGAACAGGATCGTGCGCGCCGTGCCCTCTTGCTTGCACTTAAGCGCTTCATCGATGGCGGCGCGTACCGCGTGATTGGCTTCCGGCGCCGGCACGATGCCTTCTCCGCGGGCGAACATGACGCCAGCCTCGAAGCACGACTTCTGCGGCAACGCGACGGCTTCGATCAGGTTGAGTTCCTTCAAATGGCTTACCAACGGCGCCATCCCATGCCAACGCAGGCCCCCGGCATGGAAACCGGGTGGCATGAAGTTCGAGCCCAATGTGTGCATCTTCACCATGGGTCCCATGCGGGCCGTGTCGAGGAAATCGTAGGCGTAGCGGCCACGGGTCAGCGAGGGACAAGCCGCGGGCTCCGCCGCTATGGCACGCACCTTACGCTTCTCGCGCAGCATCTTACCGAGGAAGGGTGCCGCCAACCCCGAGAAATTCGAGCCCCCACCGACGCAACCGATGATGATGTCCGGCCAGTAACCCGCCATTTCCATCTGCTCAAGCGCCTCGAGTCCGATTATGGTGTGATGCAGAAGCGGGTTATTTAGGGCAGTCGGCAGCCCAAGGTACGCATCTGGGTCAGTGGCGGCGAGTTCAAGCATCTCTGAAGCGACGATGCCAACACTGCCGAGCGAGGCCGGATCGGCCGCAAGCGCACGACGGCCAGCCTCAGTTTCATTGCTTGGGCTGGGGATGCAGGTTGCGCCATAAGTTTCCATCAATACGCGCCGATAGGGCTTCTGCTCATAACTGACCCTCACCATGAAAATCTTGACTTCGAGACCGAAGAGCGCCCCGGCAAACGCAATCGCGGAACCCCATTGCCCGGCGCCAGTCCCCGTTATGATCTTCTTGGCGCCGGCCTCCCGCATGTAGAAAGCCTCGGCGACCGCCTCGTTCGGCTTGAAGCTGCCGGTCGGTGCTGCACTTTCGTCCTTGTAGAAGATGCGCGCCGGCGTATCGAGGAGACGTTCGAGTGATCGCGCGCGCCGCAGCGGCGTTGGACGCCATAGTCTGTAGACATCGCGCACCGGGTCGGGAATCTCGATCTCGCGCTCGGTCGAGACCTCCTGCAGGATGAGCGCCATCGGAAACAGCGGCGTGAGTTCTTCCACACCGACCGGTTTGCCGGTTGCTGCACTGAGAATCGGAGGCAGCGGCTGCGGCAGATCGGCGGGCAGATTATACCAAGCCTTCGGAATTCTATCGTCGGGGAGAATGAACTTGATCGCTTCGCTCATCGTGTGTCTCCTTGGTTCGCTGGCATCTCCTATGTTGTTGAGATTACCGCCGCTTTTCGCTGCTGCGTCTGTATAAAATAGCTCACATGAACCGCCGGCGAGGAGCGGCCGAAATTACCGCAACTCTTCCAGTAGCGCTTTGGCCTCCATGAGATCGGGCAGGTCGAAACCCTCAGTGAACCAGCCGCAAATTGGCGCGAGCAATTCGCGCGCTTCATCCCGTCTGTCCTGGGCGCGCCACAGCCGGGCAGAACTCGTCGTGGCACGCAGTTCAAACGACTTCGCCTCCTGTCGGCGCGCTATTGCGAGGCTCTGTCGGAAATGCAATTCGGCCACCCCACGATCGGCACGAAGAAGCGAAGCCGCAAGCTCGCCGGCGGTTCGATAAATTTCGGCTTCATCGCATCTTTCATTCGTCTTGCTCACTGCATCAAGCGCCCGGAGAGGGCGTTCTGCGCTTCAGCAACTCGGCCGCATGCTGCGTGCGCGCGGGCCAACCACGTGAGGCCGAAGGGTAAGAATAACGTCATCCGCGTCGCCGCCAGCACCGAAAAGCCGGAGCCAATCAATTGGACCGCCTGATCGCCTCGATCAGTTGCGACGAAGATGCAGCCCCGCAGCAACTCGCTGAGCCCCCTCCAAAATGGCAATCCATATTTTTCGGACAACGCAAATAGTTCCTCTACCCGCGCTTCGGCCACGCGAAACCTGCCGCACAGTATCTCAGGAAAAGCGCCCACGCCTACAGCATATAGGAGGGTGCCGGCTTGGCCGAGGTTTCGTGCGGCCTTCACTGCCTCGTCTGCATCGACGAGCGCGCTTTCGGGGTAACCTGAGGCGGGACAGGACGAGTGAGCGGTAAACCAATGACGCAACGCCGATATCCTGACCAAATCTGGTCGCGAGCGACCTGTGTTCCTCGGGAGCATAGAGAGCAATCGCTCGATCGAGGTGCAATCGGGCGGTCTGA
>CAVREN010000008.1:0-6104 GCA_963720115.1 uncultured Alphaproteobacteria bacterium | reverse complement strand
TCGCCATTCTGCGCACCATGGGTGCGACGCCGGGCGCGATCATGCGCATCTTTCTCATCACCGGCGCGTCGATCGGCGTGGTCGGCACCGTTGTGGGTTTTCTGCTCGGCACGATCATCTGCCTGAACGCCGACGCCATCCGCCGCTTTTTCTCGTGGCTCACCAACACCGAGCTGTTTTCGCCCGAGCTCTATTTTCTGTCGCGGCTGCCGGCCGAAATGAATGCCGGCGAGACCACGGCCGTGGTGGTGATGGCGCTCGGGTTGTCGCTGTTGGCGACGCTCTATCCTTCGTGGCGGGCCGCGCGGCTCGATCCGGTCGAAGCCCTGCGGTACGAATAATCACGCGCGATGGATGAGAAAACCGCCATCATGGAGTCCGCGCCATCGACTGCCGCCGCGCCCGCCGCCAGCGATGAAAAGCGACCGCTCCTGTTCCTGCACGCGATCTCGCGGCGTTTCCGCCAGGGCGACAACACGCTCGATATTCTCAAGACCGCCGAGCTCGCGGTGTGGCCCGGTCAGTCGGTGGCGCTGGTCGCGCCCTCGGGCGCCGGCAAATCGACGCTCTTGCATATCGCCGGGCTGCTCGAGCAACCCGACGCTGGCGAGGTCTATATCGATTCCGTCGCCACCTCGAACCTGACCGACCTCGCGCGCACCCGCATCCGCCGCAGCGACATCGGCTTCGTCTATCAATTCCACCATCTGCTGCCGGAATTCTCGGCGGTGGAGAACGTGATGCTGCCGCAGATGATTCGCGGTCTCAAAAAGTCGGAAGCGCGCACGCGCGCATCCGAACTCTTGTCGTATCTGGGGCTGAAGGATCGTCTGACGCACCGCCCGGCCGAGCTGTCCGGCGGCGAGCAGCAGCGTGTCGCGATTGCGCGCGCGGTCGCGAACGCGCCGCGCATCCTCCTCGCCGATGAGCCGACCGGCAATCTCGATCAGCGCACGTCCGAGCGGGTGTTCGCGACGATGAGCCAATTGGTGCGCGCTTCGGGGCTCGCCGCCATCATCGCCACCCACAATCTCGACATCGCCTCCCAGATGGACCGCCGCGTCACGATCCGCGAGGGCGGGGTGGTGGAGCTGGAGTAGGGCTCGTCATTGTGGGGAGCCAACCGGTCCGGCCCGAAGCGGCCGCCTGGCGACGAAGCAATCCAGGCTCGCGCGCGGAGCTGGATTGCTTCGCTTCACTCGCAATGATCTGCGTTTAAAAAACGAAATTAAAAAAAGAGGCCGCCCGTGGGCGGCCTCGCCGATAGTTTTGCCGATCGGCGCTGCTGCTTACCAGCAGGGAGCGCACCAGCAACGATATGGGCCACAGACCCGATGACGGCCCGGCGGGCACCAACGGCCCCACACGCCGCCGCACGCGGCCTTGTGGATGATGGTCGCATTTTGCGCCTGCGCATTGAGGCTCGAAGCGCCTTGCGTCTGCGCATTAGCGACGGCCATCGATCCAACAACAAAGATGGCGGCGGCCAAAGTCATGGTGATTTTACGCATCAGATCCTCCTTCCGAGTGTTGCGCTGTGTTGCGGTTTGGGGTGAGACGACCGACGAACGGAAACCCTAGTTGCAGGGCCGGCATGATAACCGCGTCGAACAGCTTCGCCGCGGTTCGTCGCAAACGCCGTTATCAGCTTACTAACAGGGCGCGCACCAGCAACGGGCGGGGCCGCAGACGCGGCGCATGCCCGGCGGGCACCAGCGCCCGAAGCCGCCGCACGCGGTCTTGTGGATGATGGTGGCGTTCTGCGCCTGTGCCTGGATCGAACCAGCACCTTGCGTTTGCGCCTGCGCGGTAAAGGCGACCGACACGAGCATGAGTGCGCCGGCAAAGCCGATTGCGAGTTTGCCCATCCGGGGCTCCTTCATTTGGCTGGGGTGAATCATTGTGGGGTGAGGGAGAGCGTTAACGAACAACACGACCGTATGGCTACAGTCCTACAATCGGCCCGATGAGCAGCCGATGAACAACACTTTCAGATTTATACGGCCGATTAGCCGATTCGGTTCATCGTTGGGAGATCGTTTGGAAGAAATTTGCTCCGTTGCCGGCGGCAGCGCAGGCAGGCCTGGGGCGTCGGCCGCTTTTGCTGACCGAGCCCGGTTTGACCGACAAACGCCAAAGTTGTGCGCCACCGTGTTGGCGGCGTAACGAGGCGGGCGGGGTGGCAAAATGCTCATTCCACATTGGCTGATCGGTCTTGCCGTGTTCGCGGGGTTGGCCTATCGGCTTCGCCTTCCGCCAGGGGTTGCAGGTCAAGCCGGACCGAAACAAAGATCCTGATGAGTGGAGCAAATACGGCGGCCCGCCTTCTGACGGCGCTGGCCATTCCGGCTAACTGTCGGGCCGACGCTGCAGGGCCCGGCGCCGGAGGTCGACCAAATACGGCAGCCCAATGGAAGGGCTTGCGGGCCGGGCCGATCTGGCAATACTCGCGCCGATGCCGAAAGTGCGGCCAGCCATCCGGTACGGGATCGACGCTCTGCTCATCCTCATACCGCTTTTGGGTATGACGTACTTCCTGTTCGATCCTGAGGCGTTCAACGCGTTCTTGGCTTGGCTGGCGAGAGTTCTCTAGTGGAGACTGGCTCGCGCCGAAGCGGATTGGCGAGGGCGGCAACCCGCCCGTCGCCTTGCCAGATCCGAATTATTTCCAGCCGGATTCCTTATCGCAGGCCGCGACCTCGGCGGGATGCGACTTTTCCCAGGCCGTGATCGAGAGGGTCTCTTCGGACGACATCTTGTTATTCATGCACGAACACCACGCGGCCACGACTTCGGGAGTGGCGCCTTCCCGCTTGTTGTCGCTGACGCATTTCTTGATCCAAGCGGCGTCGTCGGCATCGGCCAGCGCCGGCGTGATCGATGAGGCGAAGCCAAGACCCATAACACCAAGGCACATGACCACTGCCAAGGAGACAATACCTGCCTTCATGTGATTCTTCCTTTTCCGGGGAAATCGTTGGGCTGCATTAGCCGCGATCTGTATAGGATCAACGACAGATTTTTTGCCACAATTGAAACTGGCCGACTTTCCGCCCTTTGTAGGTCAGTACGAACAAGGCCGCTATTTGGCTTGCCTGCCCAGCTAAAGGTCTCAATTCGGCACCATGCAATTGCAGCGCCCACGTCATCCGACGTCGGGATGCGCCTGTCGAGTTCCCAAATGTGAGTTAGTCCTGGGTTCAGGGCCTTCGCCCTCCTGCCAAGGGCCAAACCGCGAAAAAGATTCGCATGTACCGACATGTTCGTTTTTTGTTCACCAAATTCCTTGGGAGTTAAGTCGACCTACCTACCCCGGCTTGACTCTAGAACATTCAGTGAACTATGTTCCCTCTCTGTTCCATGTGATGGGGGAGAAACACCATGGTTCGCGCAGTTGCTGAAGAAGCTTTGGCGCTCGCTTCGGTCACGTTGTTTCTGGCGATGGTCGCCGTGTGGGTGCAGGTGCTTGTATTGGTCTAGGGCCTCGGCACGCAGACCACGCCGCCGCAACGGAGGTGGGCGCCGCATGGAGGCACTGCGCGCAGAGGCCGCGACAAACATCCTGTGCGCAGCGGTGATGGCGCCGCTTGAGTGATGGACACCGCCGCTCACCGTCTCGCATCTTAGCAGCTCGCAGAATCGGCCATCGCGAGTATGTAGGGCTATGCCTGCCGCAACACCCGGCTTCGTTCACCTGCACGTTCATTCGTCCTATTCGCTGCTCGAGGGCGCGCTGACGATTGCGCGCTTGGCCGAGCTTGCCAAGAAAGACCGCCAGCCGGCGCTGGCGCTGACCGACACCGACAACATGTTCGGGGCGCTGGAATTCTCCGAGAAAATGGCCGGCGGCGGTATTCAGCCGATCATCGGCTGTGCGCTCGGGATCGATTTCGCCGATCAGGATATTCGCGGGCCTGCGGCCGGGCAGGGGTTTGCCCGCATCGTGCTCCTCGCCGCGCGCGAGCACGGCTACCGGAGCCTGATGCGGCTTTGCTCGCGCGCCTATCTCGACACCGAGCAAACCGAGCAGCCGCACATCAAGCTCCCGTGGCTTGCGGACGAGGCCAGCGGGCTGATCGCGCTGAGCGGCGGGGCGAGCGGGCCGCTCGATCGCGCCATCGGCGCCGGCCAGGGCGCGCTCGCGCAATCGCGCTGCGGGGAATTGCAACGCCTGTTCGGCGATCGCCTTTACATCGAGCTGCAGCGTCATGGCATGGCGGCGGAACGGACGGCCGAGCCGGCACTGATCGAGCTTGCTTACGCGCGCGCCTTGCCGCTGGTCGCGACAAACGAGCCGTATTTCGCCACGCGCGAGGACTATGAGGCGCATGATGCGCTTCTTTGCATCGCCGAGGGCCGGCTGGTCGCGGATGGCGAGCGCCGCCAGCTGACGCCCGAGCACTGCTTCAAGACCCGCGCGGAAATGGCGGCGTTGTTTGCCGATCTGCCCGAGGCGCTTGCGGCGACGGTCGAGGTGGCCGAACGCTGCGCTTTCCGTCCGCGTACGCTGGCGCCGATCCTGCCGCGTTTCTCCACCGCGAAGGCAAGCGAAGCGGACGGCGCGGCGCAAAACGCGGAAGGCAAGCCGGCCGCCAACGAAGCCGAAGAGCTGCGGCAGGCGGCACGCGCCGGCTTGGAGCGGCGGCTCGCCCGGCATCCGCTCGCGCCCGGCCACACGGCCGAGGAGTATTACGATCGGCTCGCCTTCGAGCTCGGCGTCATCGAGAAGATGAAATATGCGGGTTACTTTTTGATCGTCGCCGATTTCATCCAATGGGCGAAGGCGCAAGGCATACCGGTCGGACCGGGCCGCGGCTCCGGCGCCGGCTCGCTGGTCGCCTATTCGCTCACCATCACCGATCTCGATCCGATCCGCTTCGGGCTCCTGTTCGAGCGCTTCCTCAATCCGGAACGCGTCTCAATGCCGGATTTCGACATCGATTTCTGTCAGGAGCGCCGGGACGAGGTGGTCCGCTACGTACAGGAAAAGTACGGCCGCGACCGCGTCGCGCAAATCATAACGTTCGGCACCTTGCAGGCGCGCGGCGTGCTGCGCGATGTCGGCCGCGTCTTGCAGATGCCCTACGGCCAGGTCGACAAGCTGTGCAAGCTTGTGCCGCAGAATCCGGCAAACCCGATCACGCTCAAGCGCGCCATCGACGACGAGCCGCGGCTGCAGGCCGAGCGTGATCGCGATCCCGTGGCCCGCCGCGCGTTCGACATTGCGCAGAAACTCGAGGGACTGCATCGCCACGCCTCGACACACGCCGCCGGCGTTGTCATCGGCGACCGGCCGCTGAGCGAATTGGTGCCGCTCTATCGCGATCCGAAATCGCTCATGCCGGTGACCCAGTTCAACATGAAATGGGTCGAGCCCGCCGGCCTCGTGAAGTTCGACTTCCTCGGCCTTACGACGCTCACCGTGCTCGATCGCGCGGTCAAACTGATACAGCGCAGGGGCATCGATATAGACCTGACGGACTTGCCGCTCGACGACACTAAGACCTATGAAATGCTTGCCCGCGGCGAGACGGTCGGCGTGTTCCAGGTTGAAAGTGCGGGCATGCGCCGCGCGCTGATCGACATGCGTCCGGATCGCTTCGAAGACTTGATTGTGCTGGTCGCGCTCTACCGGCCGGGACCGATGGCCAATATCCCGACCTATTGCGCGCGCAAGCTCGGCCACGAGATGACCGATTACCTTCATCCGAAACTGCAGCCCATCCTGGAAGCGACCTACGGCATCATCACCTATCAGGAGCAAGTCCAGCAGATCGGGCGCGATCTCGCGGGCTACAGCCTCGCCGAGGCCGACCTTCTGCGCCGCGCCATGGGCAAGAAGATCAAGTCCGAGATGGACGCGCAGCGCGGCCGTTTCCTGCAAGGCGCCAAGGATCGCGGCATCCCGCCGGCCACGGCGGAGGCGGTGTTCGACGCCTGCGCCAAATTCGCCGAATACGGCTTCAATAAATCGCATTCGGCGCCGTACGCGCTGCTCACGTATCAAACCGCCTACCTGAAGGCCAACTACCCCGTCGAGTTCCTGGCTGCGTCGATGACGCTGTCGATGGGCAACACCGACAAGCTCGCCGAATTCCGCGCCG
>CAVREN010000007.1:0-143394 GCA_963720115.1 uncultured Alphaproteobacteria bacterium | reverse complement strand
GCAAGCCTTTCCAGGGCGCTTTGCAGCGGCGCTTCTTCCATCTCGGCAAGTGCGCGTAACAGGCTGTATGAGAAATCGCGTCCTATTACAGAGCCGATTTGCGCTACCTCGCGAGCCGGCCCGAGGCGGTCGAGCCGCGCCATCAATGACTGTTGCAGTGTCGGCGGGATCGCCTCGATGCCGCCGCCTTGCGTGCCGCGATCCAACAAAAGCCGCGTCACCTCCTCGACGAACAGCGGTACGCCCCCGGTGCGCGCGGCGACGTCCTCCACCACGTCGCGCGGTAGCGCGTGGCGGGCGGAAAGCTCCGCCACCATGTCGCGCACCTGGGCGCGGTCGAGCGGCGCCAAGGAGACGGTGCCGTGATGCGAACGCATACCCCAGGGCGGCCGGAACTCAGGCCGCGCCGTCGCCACGATATAGAGCGGCACCAGTGCCCCGCGCTCGGCGATGCCGCGCAGCACGTCGAGAGTGGTTGGGTCGGCCCAGTGGAGATCCTCGAATGCCAGCACCACCGGCTGGACCTTGGCGCCCGCCATCACCCAGTTGGTCAGCGCTGCCAATTGCCGGCGGCGCAGTTCCTCTGGCGCCAACGCCAAGGTGCGCTCTTTTGGCAGCGGAATGTCGAGCAGCGGCGCCAGCAACGAAGCATTCTCGGCCGGGTCGAGCTTGACCTGCGCCAGCGAGCTTTCCAGCTCAGCGAGGCGCTGTTCAGCGGGTACGTCGGCGCCGCCAAAGCGCTGGCGGCCCCATTCGGCGACCGGGTGCAGCGGCGTGTTTTGCAGAAGCTGCGAGCAGCTCCATTCGACCCAGGTGTGCGGAGTGTCGCGCAGCCGGGCATGGAACTCTTCAATGAGCCGCGACTTGCCGATCCCAGGCTCGCCGACAATTAGCACCAATTGGCCGTCGCCCTGCCGCGCCCGCTCCCAGCGCCGCATCAACATCGTGATCTCTTCCTGGCGACCAATCAGCGGCGTGAGATGTCGTGGCCCGGCACGGCGTCCGCCCCCGCTCGCCCGCACGAGCCGGAATAGCGTCACCAGCTCATGCACGCCTTTGAGTTCGTGGCTGCCGCGCTCCTCGACGACAAACAAGCCGGCGATCTGACGCTGGACCCTCGCTGTCACGACGACAGTGCTGGGCTCCGCCAACGCCTGCACCCGCGCCGCAGTGTTGGGCGCATCGCCGTAAATCTCACCCGCCGCATCGACCACTACCGGCCCGGTTTCGATGCCGATGCGCGCGTTGAGCGCCGGCTTGCCAGAAGCTGCATTCTTGCGGTTCATTTCCACGAGCGCGCGTTGGATTGAGAGAGCAGCCCGCGCTGCGCGTTCGGCATCGTTCTCCTGTGCGACCGGAAAACCGAAAAGGGCCATCAAGCCGTCGCCCAACTTCTTAGCGACGTAACCACCCATTTCTGTCACCGCCGCCGAGGCGGCATCAAGATACGCGCTGACCAAATCGCGCCACTCCTCGGCATCAAGCCGCGCAGAAATGCTGGTCGAGCCAACTAGGTCGCAGAACAACACTGTGAGGTAGCGGCGCTCGCCGACTGGTTTTACCGCAGGGGGGATTTGCGATGGCCCGATCCCGTCCGAGACAGGCGTCAACGTACTTGCAGGTATCTCAGCGGGCCGTGCCGGAGAACCAAGCGCAGCAATGGCCTTGAGCAGCTTGAGCCGATCGCCAAGAGGAATGCCAAGCTCTCGGAGATGAACCTCCGTGAGATCGACCAGGACCGTCTCGTCTATCTCGTTCTCGCGGAAGATCGCCTCGTACTTGCCGAGGCCCAAGCTCCGCAGCCAGACCACAATGTCCATAGTGGCGCCCCGCAATCAGGGGTGGCGCACATCATCTGCTGGAGCCGCGAATGTGTCCAGGGTGGTGTTGGCGGGTCTCAGGGCTTCGCAAAGCCCACTGAGGTCTGGTCTCTTTGACTTCTCACAGAAACAAATCTGGTTCAATCGGTGTTCATCTTAAGTCAGGTTATCCTGGTCAGCGCACCGGTTTACGCTGACAGAGGCACACACAGACTTCGCTCCGGGAGCCACGATGCGGAAAGCCACAACCTTGTTAGGTGTGGGTCTAGTTATCGCGGTAGCGGTTGCCTCGGGATGCAATTTGGCGCAGGCACAAAATTGTCCGGGCAATCCCGAGGCGCTTGGAACGAGCCGTGTGCTTGCCATTGATCCGCGCGAATACCCCAGGGTCGGAGCGATGGACCATGCAGTGGCCCTACCGCTTTCCGATAAGGAGGTCGTACTTACATTCGACGACGGGCCAGTACCGCGTTATTCCAATCAAATTCTCGACATTCTCGCCGCCCAATGCGTCAAGGCGACATTTTTCCTGGTCGGAGAAATGGCTCGTGCGCACCCCTCAACAGTGCGCCGGATTTTCGCTGAGGGTCATACCATCGGCACCCATAGCGAAGATCATCCCGTGCGCTTTGGCAAACTGCCGCCCCCGTTAGTCGAATGGGAAATTGACAAGGGCATTCTCGACGTTGGGTCAGCACTGGGTGATCATAGACAGGTCGCACCATTTTTTCGTGTTCCGGGATTGGCGCGCTCGGACGTTATCGAGAGTGAGCTTGCGGCTCGAGTGCTCGTAGACTTCGGCTCCGACACAGCGGCGGATGACTGGCATCACCGCATCTCGCCAAAGAAAATCATTGCTCTGGCGATGAACCGGCTTAAGGCGCGAGGCAAAGGCATTCTGTTGCTCCACGACATTCACCCCGCAACCGTCGCCGCTTTGCCCGGTCTATTGAAGGAGTTGAGGCAGCGGGATTTTCATATCGTCCATGTGGTGCCAACTTCGGTCGATCAATTCTAGTTGTTCGACGCGGTGTCCGCGTGAGGCCGTTGTGATGTTGCTCGCGTGCTTGGAGCCTGCTAAGTAGCTTTCGCTGGAGGAGGAACCGCCACGCTGGTCGCTGCGTTTCATGCTGCGGCTGCGGCTGTGACACGGGGTTCGGGCAGCGGTCTGCTTGCCTCAGGAGAACCTTATGCGTTACGACCGCAGCTTCAATCCAGAATGGGGTTATGTAGCGCCCGCGCCTAGCGTCATGCGCACGGCGCGCGTGGTCGGGCTCGCGGCGATCATCGGCGCGACCGTCGGCGCGGCGACGGTGTTTTCGTTACTGGATCGGCCGACAACGGAAGTGTCGGTTGCGGCGCGCACGTTGGTGACGCCAGACCCCAAGCGGCCAGTGACAACGAACACGTCGGTCGCGGCGCAGCAGCCGACTGAGCCGCAGCAAGTGAAATCGCCCGCGGAAGCGCAAAATTCCGCTGAACAAAAAGCTCAACCTGGGGCGGCGGTCCATCCGCAGCCAAGCGAACTTGTCACGACCACGACACCGCAGCGTCCGACCAGCGCTGCCGCGCTCGCCGAGGCTCCCCCAGTCAAGGATACGTCCTCTGCTCCGACCTTCAACGATACAATAGCGGCCGCGCCCGATCCCGCGCCGGCTCCGAAGCCCCAAAGCAAGAAACCGCGCATGTCGTCGCGAACCGCGCCGCGTACGGATGCTCCGCGCTATGATGCCCGGGGTTACGAAGGGTACTTTGACGGGCCTCGCTACGGATATGAGCCTCGGTACGGGTACGAGCCTCGCTACGGCTCGAGGGGGTCGTTCGAGTGGTGATCGCGGCCGTAAGTAGTTAGCGGCTGTCCGCCGGGCGGCCTCATCTACGAAATTGCCGTACTCGCCTGTTCGTTGTCACATACCGGCAAATTAGCCCGCCCTAAATTGGCCTCCCTGCTTGACGATCTGAGTGAGCGGAAGCGGTGAATATGACTGCAACAACAATGCGCCGCGAGCCATTGTCGTGAAGGTGTGGCAGGGGGCTTGGCCGTTTGCCGAGCTGGCTGCCGCAGTACTGGTCAACGTGTTGTGGATCGGCGCGCTTGGCTATGCGCTGGTCAGGCTGCTCTAGGGGGGGTGAGGGCATGAGCTGCGTAATCTTCTAGCCTGACGCCTTATCACGCCCGAGATAGATGACAGCTTGGCCGACCTTAAATCTGTGGCCGCTCATATCTCGCTACGTGAGCAGCATGGCCGCGGAAAAGCGAAACCCCGCGATCTGAAAACAGACGCGGGGCTCGCGAACCAAAACTCTTTGCCAGTACATCCGTGGTCAATGACTTTTAGTTCTATTTCTACAATCAGACAGTGCGCAGATTTCCGGCCGAGGTCTTGCCGGATTTGCGATCGGTGACGAGTTCAAATGAGATTTGTTGCCCCTCGTTGAGGCCATTCAGTCCGGCACGCTCGACGGCACTGATGTGGACGAATACATCCTTGCCGCCGTCAGTCGGTTGAATGAAGCCAAATCCCTTTTGGCTGTTGAACCACTTTACGGTTCCTTGTGGCATGTGGCCTTTCTCTCTCTCAGATTGTGTGCAGGTTTGCGTTTGTTGCGACCGCGCTCGTGCGTGGCCTAGCTAGATACGAGTTTTGGGGAAATCGTCAGTCCGACGCAAAGCACGCGGCGAGGCCAAGTCGTTTCGGCCGAAGCTCGATTTGCTAATGCATAGATGTTTCTCTGCCGGAGTGCAAGAAATTCGCATCATCGGCGGCGTTTCCTAGCGCTGCTGCTTATTGGATTTTGCCCGGTTAGATTTCTGGCCCCATAGGGGGCCTCCGGGTCCTCGAAACCGCATTATGCCGATTTTCGATTTTGCATTTGGCTCGTTCGGCACGCGACCGCATGGGCAAGCCTCTGCTTGACCCTCTGGCCCTCGGGGGGCGGATATGCTGTCCATGGCAGCCCCTGCAGCAGCTGCGGTCGTGCATCGCGCGCAAAACGGCCGCCCCCGTGCAGTTGATCTGTCCGTGCGTAGTTGGACGTAAGGATCTGATGACAAAGTTTTATCCCGCGGCGGTTGGTGACACCACACGCACCCGGGTCAGACAAAGTCTTCGTCGGGAAGATGGTGCAGGCATAATCGGCGGTGCAAGCCGCCGCCACTGACCCCGGGGGTATGCTGGACAGGCCGGGGGGTCATTTGGGCGTGCAGTGCATCGCGCGCAAAACGGCCGCCCCCGTGCAGTTGATCTGTCCGTGCGTAGTTGGACGTAAGGATCTGATGACAAAGTTTTATCCCGCGGCGGTTGGTGACACCACACGCACCCGGGTCAGACAAAGTCTTCGTCGGGAAGATGGTGCAGGCATAATCGGCGGTGCAAGCCGCCGCCACTGACCCCGGAGGTATGCTGGACAGGCCGGGGGGTCATTTGGGCGTGCGTGCATCGCGCGCAAAACGGCCGCCCCCGTGCAGTTGATCTGTCCGTGCGTAGTTGGACGTAAGGATCTGATGACAAAGTTTTATCCCGCGGCGGTTGGTGACACCACACGCACCCGGGTCAGACAAAGTCTTCGTCGGGAAGATGGTGCAGGCATAATCGGCGGTGCAAGCCGCCGCCACTGACCCCGGGGGTATGCTGGACAGGCCGGGGGGTCATTTGGGCGTGCAAAGTTGAGGTCGGGATCGCTGCCGAAAGACAAGAACATCCGTCTCTGCTGATATGTGGCTAACCCGTTGAGCAGGAGTCAAAATTAGCAGGCGGTTGGTGACGGATGCGTCGGTTTGCACCTGATGCAGGTGTCGTGGCGGCGGCGGGCTGGTATGACGGTTGCAGGTGAGCACTGACGAGCATCGTTGAGCGATCGCGTCCTTAAACCGTTGCACCTGCTGAACAGCGCTGGCGACGGATCGCTAAGACCGCACTTCTGACCTGCTGCAGCGTGTGCCTCGGTCGATCGCGCCACCGTTTCATCCGCCCGGGAGTAATTCCGACCTCCACCCCCCACATGGACAGGCTCTTGGGACATTGAGGAATAGGACAAAGCAGGCTCAGGCAAAGTCGATACCGATGAAGCCGCTGAAGTCATTGATGCGATCGCGAAGACAATCGCAGAACTGACGAGCCAGCAGGACGGAATTATCCGCCAGCAAGTGATCGAGCAGTTGGTGCAACAGATAATGCACTACGACGCCGAGTTTCGCCGTGAAGAGGCGACCTCCGCAGTCGGGTCCACCGCGAAGCACTGACGGCGGTTCGGATCGAGTGGATACCGGGCCAATTCGACCCCACGCCCACGTTGGATCGGCCACCCCTCGCGGGGGCGGTAAAAAGATCGTTCCCCCTGTTACCGGCCTTAGATTTTTTGAATCCTTAAGGATTTCTTAGGGGCTTGGCGGTGGCACCGGTCCGCCGCCCCGCGGGTTTTGCTGTCGTCGAACCAAAACGATACTAGCAATGCTCCGTATGGCCCAACCGCTACTGGCTTGCGCCCTCGCCTTGGCGAATGCCGCTGCTGCCAATGCACAAGCAGGCGCGACCCCGGCAACACCTGACAATAGGGAGAGCGCTCATCCGGCCACGGCCAGCGAACTCCGTGAGACGTCCGCGCACCGCCCCCACTGCCGATGACGTTGCCGAGCCCTCAGCAGTCGGCGGCGGAGAACGCGCTGCCTATCGAGTTCTTTGCCCGGGTGATCTGGCAGGGCAGGCCGTCAGTCCGAAAGGAGGTATCGCGCTAAACCGCTAGTTTGGCATAGTGACACGGGCTCGCCATCACGCGATCGTATAGAGGATTGGACGGTCCTGTCACGGAAGCGTACGCTGCCACAACGGCTACCCTTTGGATTTGACCGATGAAGCGAGCGGTCTCCATCGCCGCCGTCAGTCTTGTCGCTGCGTTCGTCGCAGGAGTGGTGTTCCTCCTCCCGCCTACTGTGTCGCGGGAGGCGGTCGAACGATCTGTCGTTCACGAGCAGAGCCTGTTGGACAAAGCGTGGCGGCTTCCTACCGCATCGGCGTTCGGCCATCACGTGGACTACCAGTCGAACCCGTCATTATGCGGGCCGGCAAGCATCGCGAACATTCTTCGTTCTTTCGGCGAGTCAGCAGATACCGAGAGTAAGGTTCTTGCTCACACAACAAAGTGTTGGTCCGGCATCTGTTTTTTAGGACTATCTCTCGACGAACTCGCCGACGTGACCCGGACCGCCACGAAGCGTAGCGTCACCGTGCTTCGAGATTTAACGCCCGAAGCGTTCCGAGATGAACTCAGGCATGTCAACGACCCCAGCCGTCGATATGTCATCAACTTCACACGCGCACCGATTTTTGGCTCGGGTGTCGGGCACCACTCGCCAATAGGCGGCTACCTTGAAGATGAAGACTTGGTGTTGGTTCTTGACGTAAACGAAAAGTTCAAGCCCTGGCTAGTCGAGCGTTCCCGATTGTACGATGCGATGAATACGATGGACGGCGACAAAAAGCGCGGGCTTCTCAGCGTCGAGTAACGACCGCTCAGTAATCTTCGTCCTAGTGGTGAGAATCTGACGCTTGGTACCCGGAAGTCAGTGGCAGAAGTCGACCTGAGCAGTCATTGTACGAATCCCATCACATTTCAATATTCAAACGCGGTTCAGGAAAATGGGGCAGGTGCGAGGATTGAACGAGCTTCGAACTAGCCATGCTTGCCGCGAGCTGTGTGCTCTGTATGGTCCAAATTGTTATCGCCTCCCACGCGGCCAGTTTTCAGCGAGGTTACCGTTGGACGGCCAGCGCCCGAGACGCTGAAGTCCCGCCGCTGACAGGGATCGCTGGGCGCCTGGAAAGGGCGCTTCGAAACTTCCTCGAGACATTCCCTGTGTTTGTGGCGGCGGTCTTTCTTAACCATGTGCTCAGCCGAGAAACCGCATTCAGCGATTGGGGAGCCGGGCTCTATTTTTCAGCCAGGCTGGTCTACCTTCCGCTCTACGCATTTGGCGTTCCCTTGCTCCGTTCGCTCGTCTGGAACATAGCGGTCGCTGGAATTGTCCTTCTTTTGCTCGCGTCGGTGTGGCCCGTGTAGTGCTCACATTCCACCGTTCCGCCTGTGGGGGACAAGCGATGCGGTACCAAGCGTCAGATTTCGACCACTAGGTTACGAGCAGAAGGCGCGGCGATGAAGCAAGCCGTGGGGTCCTCACGCCGCCAACTCCTCCAGCAACGCCTTCGCTTCCTTCAGATCGCGCGTATCGAAGCCCTCCGTGAACCACCCATAAACCGGCGCCAACAATTCGCGCGCTTGCTGCACCTTGCCCTGGTCGCGCCAGAGGCGCGCGAGGCTCGCGGCTGCGCGCAACTCCCATGAGAGGGCGCCTTGCCGGCGCGCCCAGTCGAGCGCTTCCCGGAAGCTATCTTCGGCGTTCGCTGTGGCGGACTTTTTACGCAACATCAGCTCACCTTTGATACGAAGCAGTTCAGCGAACAGCCATCGTTCGTTGGTCTGCTTGCATCGCTCGATGGCCTGCTCGGCTACGGCCAATCCATCAGCAATTTGGCCAGCACGGCCCAAAGCTTCTGCAATGTCGCCCTGGAACTTGCAGTGGTCGTAAGCCGGCAGCGACTCGCCCCATTCATCAAAACCGGCGCGCAACAGAGGCAAGCTACCAGCAATGTCACCGCGACCAACCGCAAGCAGTGCTTCAAACATACGGCCTACCTCACGCCAGAGCGGCAGCGCATATCTTGTCGCATAGTCGAGCAGAATTTTCACGTGACGGTCCGCTCGTGCGAAATCGCCAATCCATAGGGCGATCGGGCAGGTCGCGTGGCTCAAAACGTGGCATGTCCAGATGGCATGATTGGCTTCTAGAGCATCCCGAACAGCGTCTTCGGCGGTGCGCATCGCCTGATCGGGAAATCCCTGTAGCCAAAGAATCCGCGCAAGGACCAATCGGGGAATTGCATGTTGATCAAATTGGAACCGACTGGCGTAGGAACGGGATCGGTGGTCAGGTGCGGAGAAGTTCGCAAGCATATGTTCTATGTGGGCGCGTGCGCTAGTTTGGTCTCCCAGAACGTGCTCTGACTCACCCACCAGTCCGTCACCGATCAGTCGATCATTTTTGTCCGGTTGCTGCTCCGCAATCAGGCAAAACCTTCTCGCGATTTTCGAGCGTTTTGCGAAAATCGCTGTTGGAATAGAAAATATGCAGGCCGCGGAGTGACTGCAACTGATAGTCGCGATCACCCAGCTCCTCTGCGATTTTGAGCGCGCCCGTCCAAACTGTGCCGAGCTCGTGCACCAAGCCTCTGGTATAGAGAGTCGATGTCGCGAGCGCGCTCCGAAGTTTCATCTCCCGCCGCTGATCGCGGCTCGCATCGGCGTCCAACGCCGAAAGCGCCCGTTCGACGCGACTGCGGCACTCCTGCAACAGCGACAACAGCATCCACAGGGCGACCGTCAATGCTACGCCCAGTGATCGATTGCCGGCCGGCGAAAAGGCCCAGTCGAGCGCCGCGCGCAAGTCGTCGATTTTAGGTCCGTACTCGGCCAGCCATTCGTCCGCGGCTCGCGCTTCCCACTCGCATTCCGCTCGCTCGAAAAGGTTTTGATGATATTCAGCGTGGCGGCGCGAAATTACTTCCAGTTCACCACTTTCGACGAGCTTCTCCAGCGCGAAGGCGCGTATCGTCTCAAGCAACCGATAGCCTGTGGTAGTCCGGTCAACGAAAGATTTCGACACGAGATTTGAAAGCACGTCGACGACTTCGTCTGTTGCCACCTCGGGACTCGTCGCCACTGCGCCGGCCGCCTCGAGGTCGAACAGGCCGGGAAAAACGGCGAGACGGTGTAGGAGCACACGCTCGGAAGCAGTTAGCAGCTCGTGGCTCCACTCAAGCGTCGCATGCATTGTCTGGTGGCGTGGCAACGCGGTGCGCCGGCCACCGGCCAGCAGTCGGAAACGATCGTCGAGTCGCTCAGCTATTTGCTCTATCCCGAGTGCACCAGTTCGCGACGCCGCCAGTTCGATGGCCAGCGGAATGCCGTCGAGCCTTCGGCAGATGGTCGCGACCGTCGCCACGACCGGCACGAGGTGCAATTCCACAGCTTGCGCCCTCTTGATGAAGAGCTGGACAGATCCGTGTCGCAGCAGGTCGTGCTCATTCGTGACATCGGGTGCAGGAACGGTGAGCGGCGGCACGCGATAAATCCACTCTCCCTCAGCCTTAAGCGGTTCCCGACTTGTCGCGACGACATGGGCTGCCGAATTGGCGTGCAATAATGCTTCCGCCATCGTGCCTGCGCCTGCGATCACATGTTCGCAATTATCGATGAAAAGCAGGAATTCTTTATTGGCGAGCGCGCACGCCACATGATCCGATGATGTCTCACCGGCGGCGAGCTCCAACCCCACGGCCGCGGCCACGGCGGCTGGAACGAGCGTTGGTTCGGAGAGGGGCGCTAATTCGGCGAACCAGACACCATCAGCAAACTGGGGCAGCAGACGCCGCGCGGACGCGAGCGCAAGGCGCGTTTTGCCGATCCCACCGGGCCCGGTGAGTGTGACGAGACGATGCTCTTGAATGAAGCTCAGGATCTCGCGTAGCTCGTCATCGCGGCCAATAAGGTCCGAGACCGGCTCCGGCACGTTGCCCGACGACAGAGCCGCCTCGCGGTCCAGCGCCGCCGAGCTACGGCGTCCATCCGGGCCCACTGAAGTAATGCGGATCTCGCCGGTGAATTGATAACCGCGCCCGGCGACCGTCCGGATGAGATCGCGGTCCGCGCCGAAAGCGGCGCGCAATGCCGAAATCTGAATCTGGAGATTGTTCTCCTCGACGATGCGATCCGGCCATACACGCTCCATCAGCGCGTTCTTACTGACCACTGATCCCTGCGCATCAATCAGTGCCAAAAGCACGTCAAAAGCGCGCCCGCCGATCTGGACTGGTCGTCCGTCGGCAAGGAACTCGCGCCGGTGGGGCGAAACCTGGAAACGACCGAAGCTCACGCTCGCCAGCGTATTGGAGCCGGTATCCATCGCCCCGCCAATATAGAACACGGCACAGAAGTTTTCAGGTCTTTTCAGGGCCGGCTAAGGCCTTAACAGATTAAAGAGTTTAAGACTTGAAGCGGTAATCCGGCAACAACTCCGTGCCGGATAGAAGTACAGGAGACTCTCATGGACGCGCAGAACTTCAATACGGCAGTTGAGGACTTGATTGCTAAGGTCGTCGGCGGAAAGGCGCTGGACGCTTTCGATCGATACTATGCCGACGATGTGACCATGCAAGAAAATGAGCAGCCGCCGCGAGTTGGTAAAGTGGCCTGTCGTGCTTTCGAGGAGGACTTTGTTTCCAAGGTCAAGGCGATAAGAACGCTCGCTTGTGACGGCTACGTAATTTCCGGCAGCAAAGCGTTCATCGTTTATCGCGTTGATGTCGATCACGCCGATTGGGGCACGCTCAAGATGAGCGAGGTAGCTATTCAAGAGTGGGCAAACGGAAAAGTGGTGCGCGAGAAATACGTTTACTGAGCATCCGCGAAACCTAAAAGATGTCTGGTCGCGACAGTCCGGACGACCGGTCCCGAATTAGCGAATCCCAGCGAAGAAGGCATACGTCATATGGCCAGTCTATATTCCACAAAAGTCACGGCGAGCGGCGGCCGTCACGGTTCGATCCGCAGCGAAGACGGTCTGCTCGACCTCAAGCTCGCGCTGCCCCGGGCGCTTGGCGGAAGGGGCGATGCGACCAATCCCGAACAACTCTTCGCAGGCGGTTATGCAGCCTGCTTTGAGAATGCACTCCTTCACGTGAGCCGGGATGCCGGCCACCGCTTTGCCGATGACGAAATCGACGTCGTCGCCAGGATCGACCTTAGTCGAAATGAAACAGGAGGCTTCGTGTTGGCCGCCGCGCTTGCCGTGACCATTGCTGGCATCGACCAACAAGCGGCTGAACGGCTCGTCCAGGGTGCTGATGCCATCTGCCCGTACTCGAATGCGATCCGTGGCAATGTCGATGTGGCAGTCTCCGTCTCGACCCGTGAGCCCGACCGATCGATTTCATCCCAATCCCGTGCTGGAACACGCAGCGCGGAGGTCCACCGTCTTGGCAAGAGTTAGGAGTTAAGCATGATCACCATCATCAACAGTTTCCCCTGCGAGCCTAAGCAACAGGAAAATTTAGTGAGAGCGTTGCGTGATGCCGCGCCGGAACTTGGGGCACTGCCTGGTATCGTTGCCGCTACATTGCACAGGAGTCTCGATGGGACCCGCGTCGTGAACTATGTGCAAGTGCGTTCGGTCGAGGATTATGAGAACCTTCGCAAGGTCGGCCAGGCGAAGGGTTACTTCGATCGCATCGCCAAATTCGCAACCGGAAAGCCAGATGCTCACGTTTACGAAGTTGTAGACACGCGGGATCGGGCGGCGGTCTAAACTTTCTACTAATCGCTAGAGAGCGCCTCCGTCCGTGGGGCACAGATCATCCGGATGTCCGGAAAGATTTGGCCGCCGAACGTGGTGGTAGTGGTATCGGCGCCGGCAGCGGATTCCAAAAGAATCGCAGTGCACGCGATGAATTGCGTAGCGCATAGGTGATCTGTTTGCGCAGAGAACGGGAGTATCGGCATGGGCATCGTTCGATTTGCGCTCAAATTTCCATACACGTTTTACGTCCTGGCCGCCTTCATCGTGTTTCTCGGCGGCTCGGCCATCACGGTCATGCCGGAGGACATCTTCCCGGAGATCAATATTCCGGTGGTGTCGGTGATCTGGCAGTACACCGGTCTGAGCGTGCCGGAGATGGAACAACAGGTTCTCACGTTCCGTACAAGAGCCTGGTTGAGCTTCGCGCCGCCTACATGCCGGATGACGCTTGGGCAGTCTTAGGACATCCCCCAAGCTGATCCCGGAGGAAGGGTCACCCCCCGGTTTTGCCATCGCCTAATCTCTTTTCGACACTTCATCAGCGGTTGGACTGAACGGCTTCGCCGTAGCGGGTGGAGTCGTTGAGGGCTGCGCGCTGGTGTATCTGCTCGGGTGACCTCGCTGCTGCAGTGATTGCAGCGGAAGACGTGCCATCGCCGACATTCTCGCCTGCCGAACGCAAGCGCTCGGCGGACACCTCTGGCGCCGGTTCGCGGACGACTATCTGTCGCGGTATGGCGCGTCGGTGCTGCCCTCGCACCGGCGGGGGGCCGCCCATCCCGCCGCTACGGGGAGAGATTGTTCCGCAGCACAGCCGTCCTCGGAGCCGCGCCGCTGCCCGTGCTGCAAGGCCGGCCACCTCGAGTATGTGCGCAAGCTCTACCCCAAACAGGTACGTGGACCATGACCCCATGGAATGGACCATGACCCCATGGAATGAACGCCAGCGATTGCGTCTACGCCTGCCGGTCACGCCACGGATCGCTGCGGCCCACACGTTGCCGTTCTCAGGCGCGCCGGCAAGGACAGGTTGTGACGCGTCCGCAATCACCCGTCCAAATCACCGCGCTCAGCATTATCGCACTGCCGCACACCCAAGAGCGCCACGTCAGACAGCCATCACAAGCCTGCGCGGGCACCTGGAAAATCCATAGAGCCCGGCCACGCCCCCCATTCCGCCCACGTTCAGTCCAACCGAGTTTCTGCGTCGGCTACGCTCCGCAGAAACTCTTATTTCGTTTGCTTGCGCTCGTCTCTCTTAACCGTGCCTGCCAGAATCATGTCCTGGCGATTCCGCAACGCTCACAACCACTGCTTTTGACAATGGCAGCTTGCGGTGGCTTGAGATCGGCACCTGATTGCCGACCCCGAAGGGCCTACCTTCATCTCTCGTACAGTTGCGCGTCACCGTTTGGACCGGTGATACTCGTGACACACGACCCAACAGCGACATCGACCGATACGATCACCTTCCCGAGGAGGCGTTTCTTCGGATACTTGGTTGGGCGGTGCCGCATACATGACAACGCCCACAACCATAATTGGACAAGCCAGGATCGCCGCTCTATCCATTCGGCGAGCCTATTGAGCGACAAACGTGAGCCCAACATGAATGACACAACTGCCTACACGCCGCCGGAAGTCTGGGTCTGGGCGAAGGATGACAGTCCCAAGTGGCGCTATAGCAATATCAATCGCCCTATCGCGGGCGCGACGCATGAGAAGGAGTTGGCGCGTGGAAAGCATCCGCTTCAGCTCTATTCATTGGCGACGCCTAACGGTGTCAAGGTTACGATTATGCTGGAGGAATTGCTGACCGCCGGTCACAGCGGAGCGGAATATGACGCTTGGCTGATCCAGATCGGTGAGGGCAACCAGTTTGGTAGTGGATTTGTCGGGGTGAACCCGAATTCCAAAATCCCGGCGCTCATGGACTATAGCGAGCAGACGCCGCTACGTGTGTTCGAATCTGGCGCGATCCTGCTCTACCTGGCGGACAAATTTGGCGCCTTCCTACCAAAGGATCGCGGCAAGCGCACTGAGGCGCTGAACTGGCTGTTTTGGCAGATGGGTTCAACGCCCTATCTCGGCGGCGGCTTTGGGCATTTCTATGCCTATGCTCCGGTGAAGATCAAATACGCCATCGACCGTTTTTCAATGGAGGTGAAACGTCAGCTCGACGTGCTCGACCGGCAGCTTGCGGACAATCAATTCATCGCCGGCGACGAATATACGATCGCCGATATGGCGATCTGGCCGTGGTACGGCAACGGCATGTTGAATGGCGCCTCTTACAACGACCCACGCACGTTCCTGCAGACGCACGAATATAAAAACCTGACACGCTGGACGAAAGAAATCGGCGGACGCCCGGCCGTTAAGCGCGGGCGAATGGTCAACCGCACCAGCGGGCCGCCTGAAGAACAATTGCACGAGCGCCATGATGCCAGCGATTTCGAGACCAAAACGCAGGACAAGATCGGCGCGCGCGGGTAACCCCATCGTAATCCCTGATAAATCAAACCGACGATGCCAACTTCGCTTCTGTTGCGTGCTGACGAAGTAATCGAATGAGAAAGCGAATGTCGGCTTATGGCACAACGCTGGCGTCACCCGATGTCCGCTGGTTAGTCTGCTCTTCCGGAAATCGATTTGAGGCAGCCAGCTCAGTTCGGCGCGCAACCGGGATAAATCGGCGCTGATATAGCGAGCATCACCCAACCGATGATGTCGGGTCAGTGTCGGCTGCGGAGATCCGTTGAGCTTGAAACGCCCCGATCCCAAGACGGCATGGGAGGTCTCAAATATGGATGCTGGGCCTGATAGGCCCGGCATCGTGCTCCGATATCTCAGGCAAGCATCTTGAGGATGGCGACGGTTTCCTCGGGCTCGGGTCGGACCGTGTAATCGGGATCGGCTTCAGCGGCTCGGATGATGGCGCTACGGTCGATCACGAAGCGTGCCGGCATCGGCAGCTGCCACGACGCTTCCCCATTGCGTTTGGCAAGGTCGTTTTTGAACACATTGAGGTAAACGTCCTTCAGGTCGTCCGGTAAAGTGAAAACAAGGCCGAACGCCTTGGCGATCGCTAAGCCATGTTCCCGGCGTCGTCGCGCTAGCCGCCGACGATCGCGGCGTCTTCTACGAAGGCGCTTTCGGACGGCGGACGGTCGATAAGCCTGAGCCAATGACGCTCGACTCTGTATTCCGCATTGCCTCGATGACCAAGGCCGTCACCGGCACCGCGGCCATGCAGCTGGTCGAAGAAGGGCGTATCGGCCTCGACCAGCCGATGGGCGATGTACTGCCGGTGATCAAAAACGTGAAAGTGCTGGAGGGCTTCGATGCCGGGGGCGCACCACGGCTTCGTGATCCGAGAGGCCCGGTCACGCTACGGCACCTGCTAACACATACGTCCGGCTACGGTTACGATATCTTCAACCCCGATATTGCCCGCTACGTCGAATCTCTTGGGCTCCCGAGCATCATGAGCCACAAGAACGGCTCGCTGCGCGTGCCTCTGCTGTTCGATCCGGGGACGGGTTGGGAATACGGCATCGGCATCGACCTTGCCGGCAAGGTCGTCGAGACGGTGACCGGCCAGACCCTGGAAGCCTATTTTAGCCAGCACATTTTCGAGCCGCTCGGCATGCGCGACACGAGCTTTCTGTTGAGCGACGACATGGCCCGGCGCCTAGTCGGCACCCATATCCGGGGCGCCGACGGCAAGCCGGCCCCGATCAGCTTCGAGTCACCGCAGGATGGCGACTTCTACCGTTATCACAGTCTCCACCGTGCTCTACGTCGAATGGGGTCGCCTTGGCGAGATCGGCGATCTCTACGTGCATCCGGACCACCGCCGCAAAGGCCTGGCACGTCGCCTTGTCGAACACGCCAAGGCTTGGTGCCGTACCCATGGCTGTTCGGCGATCTCCGTCACCATCACGCCAGCAGGCGAGCGGCGGCATGGGCTCAGTCAATTCTACGCCAGGCTCGGCTTCGCGCAGTCCGGTCGAATGAGCGCTTCAGCGACATTGGACGCTTGATGGTTAGCCCACCTTCTTGGCCTATGCGGAATGGTTCACGGACGGCCACTTACTCAGGGCATTACACCTAACCGCATCGCGCTCCCCGCGCCATGAACGTAGGGCCTGGAGGCGAATTCGTTGGCCGCGCCATTGACTACTGAGCGCCGATTTTCCTCTCTGGACCGTGGTGCGTGTGCGCTTACATATCGGGTATGCGAAGGTCTTGTTGCCATCGTGTCGCAGCGAGGCCCATGCCTTCGCAAAGGTCTGCCCGCCAACGGCAAACGGGCGCGGAATTATTGATGACAGAACAACGCATCAATCGTCGATTGGCGGCAATCCTCGCGGCCGACGTGGTCGGCTATTCGCGTCTAATGGGAGCCGACGAGGCGGGCACGCTGGCCGCTCTGAAACGGCACCGGGAAGCCGTCTTCGACCCGGCAGTCGCCGCCCATAATGGCCGCATTGTGAAGCTCATTGGCGATGGCGTCATCGCCGAGTTTGGTAGTGTGGTCGACGCCGTGAGCTGTGCACTTTCGGTGCAACGTTCCAGCGCCAGGACGCCTGGACCAAAGCGCATCGCAACCAGCCATCGTGCTGCGAATCGGTATCAATCTTGGCGACGTTATTATCGAAGGCGACGACATTTATGGTGATGGCGTCAATATTGCCGCGCGCTTGGAGCCGCTCGCCGAGCCGGGTGGAATCTGCGTCTCATCGATCGTCAACGAAAGCGTCGGCAATCGGATCGACGTTCGCTTCCAGGATGGCGGCGAAATCAGCGTCAAGAATATCGACCGGCCGATCCGGGTCTGGAAATGGCACCCCAGCGCGACGACCCCCACCGCCGCCCGATCCAATGCCGCCAAATCGGAGGCGAGCGTTGCTGCTGCGTCGATCGCCGTCTTGCCGTTCACCAACATGTCAGGTGATCCTGAACAGGAGTACTTCTCCGACGGCGTTAGCGAAGACATCATCACCGATTTGTCGAAAATCGCCGGCCTGACGGTGATCGCGCGCAACTCGAGCTTCACCTATAAGGGACGTTCGGTCGACGTTCGCACCATCGGCCGCGATCTTGGCGTGCGCTCGGTGCTCGAAGGCTCGATCCGCCGCGCTGGCAACCGCGTGCGGATTACCGCGCAGCTCATCGACGCCGCGACCGGCGCACACCTATGGGCGGACCGCTACGACCGCGATTTGACGGATATCTTCGAGGTCCAGGACGAGGTGGTAGAGAGGATTGTCGGCGCGCTGGCGGTGACGCTGACACAGGGTGAGCAGCAGCGGTTGCGCCGACACGGTACCAGCAACGTGGAGGCGTATGAATGCTGGCTACGGGCGCGCGCATTGCTCACTCGCGGCACTCGGGAGTCGATCATCCAAGCTCGAGCGATGTACCGCCAAGCGATCGAGTTCGATCTAAACTTTGCCGCTCCGCATGCGGGCCTAGCGTTTGCCGCGATTGCAGATTACGCCAGCGGCTGGGCGCCTGATACAGCACAGGCGTTAGTTGAGGCGGAGCGATGGGCACGCCGCGCGCTCGAATTGAACGATCAGGAGCCGGTAAGCCATATGGCGCTCGGCAACGTGCTGCTGTGGCGACGCGATCACGAGGGCGCGCTCGCGGAATTCGGCCGCATGATTGCCCTTGATCCCAACTTTGCTCAAGGTCATACCGCGACGGGCCTAGCGCTGATGTATGCGGGCGAGCCAGCGCGGGCGCTGGAGCCGTTCGCCAAAGCGATGCGCCTGGACCCTCACTATCCGGACATCGTGCTGCACTTCCTCGCGCAGGCGAATTTCAGCTTGGAGAAAATATGAAATCGCCGCCCAGCAGCTTCTCGATCGCATCGCACGCAACCCTGGCACCGACGCCAGCCGCATGCTGTTGGCATCTTGTTATGGTCATCTCGGGCGCGCAGAAGACGCGAGGGCAGTATGGACTGAGCTTCTCAAAGTTAATCCGGACTTCTCGCTGACGCAGCGCGCGCGTGTTCTTCCCTACAAGAATCCGGATGATTTTCAGCGCATTCTGGAAGGTCTAGCGAAGGCTGGATTGCCATAGGGATGGATCATATGAGCGTGCTGCGGCGGCCATTCGGCTCGACAAGTCCCCCGATGCTTTGACGGTGGATGACATCATCATGGGTACGGTGAACCTTGACTTCCGAGAATGGCTGAAAGACCGGCGCAACCGTCGGCTTATCCCTTATCGGATGGAAGCCTGTGGCTACTTCGGGCACACGCGACGGGACCAGCATACGGCAACCCGGAGCCCAGGATCTGGATTCCCTCGCCCAAGCTCGAGGTCGATAAATGAAACACGACACCTGCCCAGACTGCCGCGTGCCTCTCGGCCGGAAGCACAAGGAGTGGTGCGATGTGCAACGCTGTCCGCATTGTGGCGGGCAGGCCCTCGGATGCGTCGGGTTCGACCCCAACGATTCGCGGCGCGAACCGTGGACCGGCCAATGGCCGGGCGAGGCCGACTGCGAACGCCTGGGGTTCTTCGTCAACGGCGACCGGGATTTCCCTGACCTTGACCGCCTGTTCCGCGAATGCGACTGGAATCCGGAGCGGCAACGGTGGGAGGAGCGGCCCACCCGCGGGGCAGGCGAGACGATGCACTGAGCACGTCGGCCAGAACCGAACGTCGTTCGGTCACGAATCCCCGCGGAAACAGGCAGCGCAAAACGTTCGTCAGCCTGCGATTCTTTCAACCAACGTCAGGAGTGGCCGAGCGGTAGTCAGATTGAGAAAGTGCCCTTCTCCAGGCTGCGCGCAGCTTAAATTCAAGCTCAGCAAAACGGCCACCGGACATGCCGCGAACCGCGTTTATGAGCATCTCTAATTCAGCTTCTGTTAGATGCAGCTCCAGGCTCTTGCTTCCTTCCATCCCTTACTTTCTGCTTTTCTCCGCCGCGTCTAAGTCATGTCAGAAGATCATTCGCCGTCAAAAGACGCCATTGCGCTTCAAGATTAACCTTTACACGCCGCATCGACGCTTATCCGTCGATGCATCGCAACAAAAAGACGCATCGTCTGTTGCATCGCACTACAACCGCATCGACGGCAGACGTCTTCAATAGAAATTTACGTCTGGAGCGATTATGTGATGCGAACGCGGCCACAGCAAAGGTTGGAGGCCGCAACGCCAGCAGTACGATGGTGCAATAATAGCAAGAACGAGAGAACGATCATGGAAACGCCTGCCAAACAAACATCCAGCACTTCCAGCGAGATAGTCATGCTCATCCGCAAATTGCGCTGGGTGGGATTGGAAGAGAAAGCGGAAAAGCTTGAAAAGGAGCTGGAGCAGCGCGCGGTCACCGACAGGGTAGTCCCGATACAAAATGAAACGGACTAAAACAAACGAAGTGCAAGGACCGGCTCATCGAAGGTGCTAGTACGCGAGTTGACCCCGCAGTGCAGCGTCGAGAGGGGAGCGACCAGAACTATTGTCTTTAGCGAAGCGTGGCCCATCGACAACACCCAAAGTAAACTTCAGATGCTCTGCGCTCGCCGTTCCATTCCGACGTTGCATTTCCTCGACTACGCGAGCGCGGCATAGAACGTGGCAGGCATGAGCCGCCTTATCCTTCATGCGTCGGTTCACTTCCTGCGCTTTGAAGATTTGCTCGCAGTCCGCAAGAGCAACGTGAACCCCGCGCGGCGTCGGCGCCTTGCGCTTATCCAGCTCGGCAGCAATGCCGCGCATCGAATAACCGTCGCGCTGCAGCTCCCGAATGACAGGATCGAGCTGCTCGGCGCGAGCCTTCGCTTCGGCTCGATATTTCGGTGCGAGTATCTCGGCGCCGGTGACGCCAAGCTTCACGCCACGAGCGGGCGGGGAGAGCTTCTCCCCGTTTTTTAGCCTTCGATATTCTCTACATCTGACCCACTACGGGACGCCAAAGGGCGTGGCGTCAATTGTCTGGTCCGGGGGGTGTGGTTATCCCGCGCGCAGGCAGCGGTGCTGGCTACGGGCGTTGAAGTTTCGCCGGACGCCGGAGACGGAGCATTTGTCCCTCCTCTGGCTGTTTTCCATGAACAGCAAAGCAGGCGTCCGTAATGAATTGCTTAAGAGAAAAACGCCGTTGAGGGCGTGCTGGTGCCGAAGATCGCCGAACGGCGCTCGCGTGAGAGAAAAGGCTCGACGCCCAGCGCGAAGCCGTCGATGTGCAACTCAATGGCGGTGCTTGCTTAGAGCCCGAGGGCGGCCCGAACGATGCAGCCATCAAAGTCATGGTAGCAGGCGGCCCTATCGGGTGGTGGAAGTACTCCATCAAGGGGCTAAATCACGAGGACGCCAAGGAGCGCCGAATTAGACCCCGTCTATCCGGGCGAGATCGAGGGGAAGCGATCCGGCATGACACAGAACATCAGCCGCGCAGCTCGCCGGCGTTGGCAGCAGATGCAGCAGCTCGACACCGCTCCTCTGGAGATGCCGGTCGCTGTCGACCGGAAGCAGGCGGCCTGAAATGCATCTTGAACCGGATGATCATGCAAGGCTGCAGGCCTTGCTAACTGCCCTCGATGCCTCACCTGTCGCCCTGCAGCGCGATCTGCACCGTGGCGAAGGCCGCAAGGGCGACTACGCCATCCGTGGGAAGTGCGGCCACATCTATGCCGGACGGCGCCGGCTTCCTATTGTGCGTCACTTCCGACCAGTCGCCGAGGCGCTGGACCAACATCAAGCGGCGGCTCGCGTTCTGCCACCTGACGCAAGACGGAGACGATGAAGGGTGCCTGCACCTTGATCGGCTACCCGACGCTGGCCGAGGCCGCTCTCATCCGTGAGGCGCTCGGCATCAGGAAAAGGCGCACGCTAACCGAGGATGGTCGAGCACAATTAGATGCCGCCAGAAGTCTGCTATTTCGCCCTCTGGCAGCCGCCCATTGATTTGCACGGCCCGCCTGCGGACTTGGACCAGCCTGACTACGCGCGTGGTTGCCTTGTCGGCGGCAAAGGTCTGCGAACCTCGTTTTCGTTTGGGGCGGAAATACACAACGCCGTTCCGCCCGCTTAAGGCCCGCGTTTGGTCGCTCGGTGTCGAGCAGCAGGCGTGCGCTCACTTACCGCTGCCGTAGTTCGCCACGAGATAATCGACAATGATCTTGGCATCGGACGGCCCGATCCGCGCGCCGAATGCCATGATCATCTTGTTCACCTCGGTCTCCCAACCCTGGCGGTTGAGAAACGGCGCGTTGATGCGCAGATAATCGAGCGAGTGACAGGTGTTGCAATAACCTTCAACGACGTCCCGGCCGGCGCCAGCCTTGAGCGCGACGTTTTCCTGAGCTTGGGCGCTAACCGCGAGAAGCACCGCAATCGGACCTACAAAAATTCGCCACATCGCCGCCCTCGCTGCAATCTCAAGGAGTGCGTGTCTATTATAGACAGAAATAGACAGCAGCGCCGCCGGCAGAAACCCGGCAAATTCAAGAGCTTAAAATATTGTGTTTCTCAATGGGTTGGGAGCTGATAATCGGGCTCTCCGCTGCGAGAGCTGCAGCAATTCTGCCCGGCTGGTGACGAGACCAGCGGAGTTCGCGGGCCGTTGCTCTGGAGCGCCGTTTCATTGCCTCGCCCTAGCTCACGACAGGCATTGTCGCGAACTAAACTAGCACATTGGCGGGCTGAAAGGGGTCTGGCTAACGTTCACGTGGGCTCCAATATCTGGCCGACCTCCGACGCGAGCGCCATGTCCGCTATTGCATCAACGTCGGAAGGGAACTCAATGGCCAGCCAAACAGGCTTGTTTGCCGTGTACGTTACCCCATGGGCGCCTGAAATCATTCCGACTGCGTCAACTCGGCGACAGCCTTTGCAAATTGTGTGGCGGAACACGCCATGCCGGTTCGTCGCTCTAGATTCCCGACCGAATTAATTCCAATCACTGCGGTAATCCCGCCGATCTGAGCGAGAATGGGTGCGCCAGAATATCCAAAATTTGTGAGGCACTTGTGATTGAATACTCGGTTGTCTGGACTTTCACTCACGGAGCAATCCCGAACAATGGAAGGCAGATAAAGCCGATCTCTTCCGTACCCGACTTGCATAGTAGAGGCCGGATTGACAAGGCGAAGTTCGTCGCGCGTCGTGGGCCTTACAGGTATAGGTTTCGTTGAAATTGCATCGCTAAGTACGATTACTGCCCAGTCATTGACAACACTTTCTTGCGTTGGAGGTCCGGGCGAAAATTCCTTTGGGACGACAAGACGCTTCGCGTCTGCATGCGCCGCGGGTACTCCTTTGTTCAATCCAGCCAAAAATCTGACATTTCCTGAACTCACCAATAGCTTGCCATTGAACAGACAGTGGGCGGCCGTGAGTACGAGCTTTGGCGCAACGAGCGTGCCGGTGCAAAACATTTTACGGCTGAAAAGCGCGACAGTAACAACACCGACGGCCGAGATCGGCCAGACGGAGGGATCAGCTATTTCTCCGTAATGTTGATTGTCACTCGGAAGTGCGTTTGTTGACTGGGCTGGCGCGCTGGCTGGCATGCCTATCGCGAATGCAATGATAGCAACTAACAAACGAAGCATACCCTCTACCCCATTCGCCCGCTTTTATCTTCGGTGAAGACAACCGTGTCTAAATGAAAGTGCTTATAGTGCGCCCGAAAGCGGTGGTTGCGACACGGCATGCTCCCGCCGGAAGTCTAATCGTTCAGTTTGCGTGTGCCGCATCAGCAAACTCGGTCGGCAGCACAAATTGGAACCGCGCTCCATTGTTCCCATCTGAGGCCGCAGTGAGTTGACCGCCATGACGCTGAATGATCATACGGCAAATCGCCAATCCCAGTCCTACGCCATGCGACTTTGTCGTGAAAAACGCATCAAAGATGCGGCTCAACTGTTTCGGATCAAATCCTGGCCCAGAATCTTCGACCGCGAAGACAATTGCGTCGCTATTCTGGAGCCCTGTTCTCACCTGCAGCACCCGATCTCGATCCGTAGTGTTATCCATTGCCTCAATTGCGTTCTGGACCAAATTAGAAATGACCTGTTGCAGTTGTCTCTTGTGGCCAGAAATAAGCGGCAGCTCAGACGCAAGTTCGGTGCGAGTGGTGACGCGGTGTTCGTCTAATTCTCCACGCGAAGACTGCAGTACCTCTAGTGCAACCTCGTTGACATTAATGGGTTGCCGTTCCTGATCCTCTCGTCTAAACAAGGCAAGTATACTATCGAACACTTCGCTGGCGCGACGGGAGTCTTTTATTATCCGGTCCAGATTTGCCGCCACCTCGTCGATATCGGCTGGCACCCTTGCAAGGAATCGCCGTGCTGCACTTCCGTTAATCGCGATCGCCATCAAAGGCTGTCTCACCTCGTGAGCAATCGCAGCCATGATCGCCTCAACGTTTGTTAGCTTATTATCTCGTTCACGCTCCAATTTCGCGACGGCTTCTCGCAAAGCTAATTCAGTCCGTCGGAGGTCCGTGATGTCGGTTGAAATACCGCAAATCCCTTCAACTTCACCACTAGCAGAAATCAGCGGTACTTTCTTCGATAGAACGAGCCGTTCGCCTCGCGGTGAATCAATCGCCTCCTCTGCCACGGTAAGCTTGCCCGTCGTCATAGCCTTGAGATCGTTGGTTCGCCACTGCTGAGCGATCTCCCTTGGAAATACCTCAAAGTCGGTCTTGCCGAGGACCTGTTCGCGCACGACGTTGCACAGAGCCTCCATCTCGTGGTTGAGATAGGTATAGCGACCATCTTTGCGCTTGGCGTAGATACTCGCGGCACTGTTTTCCAGCACCGTCTCCAAGAGCAGATGGTTTTCTCGCATCGCCTCGTAGAGAACTTTGATCTGCCGCTTGAGGTCCTCGAAATGGTCGGCGACCTCGGTCGCCGCGACTTCCGCTTCAAGGGCGTCAAGCTTGCGCGTCAGCTCGGCGAAGTATTCCTCAAATTCTGGTCGGGGCATTGGTTTATTCGCGTCAGGTGGTTTCGCGTGATCACCGGGAACACGATCATTCTATCTGCCATAGAAATGTACCGAAGTTGCAACCGTGACAAAAGCCTATTTGCGCCAAACCAGTCCTGTAAAATGGCTCATCCAATATCGGTATCGGGGTCAACATCTGCCGACCTCCGACGCGAGCGCGATGTCCGCAATTGCCTCAACACCAGTGAACTAGCAGGCCAAGGACGGTTTGTACCGTGGGGCGCAAACGGCCAGCGCCGGAATTGATCGGCTCTATGCACGACCACGACACTAAGCTTCGCTGGTCATTTCCCCTCGGGGCTTGACCTTGGCTCTCCGATGGGAGAGGGACGACGATTATCGGTCGAGGTTGCTGCGGTTATGCCACGGATTGCCATTCAGTCATGAAAGAGTTGATCCACCAGTACGGCGCTTGGATCGTGTTCGCGCTTGTGTTCTTGGAATCGATTGGTCTGCCGCTGCCGGGAGAAGCGATCCTGGTGAGCGCTGCGATTTTCGCCGGAACCACGCAGGAGCTTGGCATCGCCCTCGTTCTTCTCTCCGCCGTGTTAGGTGCGATAGTGGGCAGCACCATCGGCTTCTGGATCGGCGATCGGTACGGATATCCGCTGCTGCTTCGCTACGGCTCCTACATCGGACTGACCGAAACAAGAATTAAGATCGCCCAATATCTGTTTCGGCGTCAGGGAATGGTGGTTGTCCTCATTGCTCGCTTTGTGGCTGTGCTGCGATCGGTCGTCGGGTTCATTGCGGGAGCAAACCGAATGCCGTTCGCCAACTTCATGCTTGCCAACAGCGCGGGTGCGGTGGCCTGGGCATTGTTCTACGGGCTTGGCGCATACTATCTCGGCAAAGGTGTCGAGGAATTTGCACGACCATTCGCGCTGGCTCTGGCCGTGGTCGGGACCATCGTGGTGGTCTCGATGGTCCTCTATTGGCGGCGCAAGGAACAGGAGCTTGCGGCTGCGGCCGAGCGGGAGATTCCCGGGCCGTTGCAGGGGCGGCGCGACAGATCAAGGGATTGAAAGCCAACCGATTTGCAATGAGGTTTATATCGGGACCGGACGCTCCACGAATCTGGGGCCAGTGCGTCCTCGTCATCCGAAGTGGGGAAATCGCTGACAATGCCAGAGATGGGTCAACATCTGCCAAACTCCGGCGCGAGCGCCGCGTCCGCCGTTGCATCAACATCGGAAATGGCCGGCGAATGTCGATAGGGCCTTCAATTCGCCGCCACGCGCGAAGCCGTCGTCCGCAAGGCATGAATGCGGCCGGCCAGCGCGCCCATATGCATCTTGGTCGCAGACGCCTCGCCGGTTTGCGTTCGGCTTCCGTGTTCTATCACCAGGGCTGCATTGGCAGATATCGGCCCAATCGATGAGCCCGGAGTTTCAAGAGACCGTATGATCCGTACTACCTCATAGGCGACGTCGTTGATGCGCTCGCGGAATAGCGCGCTCTCGACGCGCTCAGCAGCCCAGATCGTTTCCGCATCGCGTTTGATCGCTGCGAACTCGCGTTGCAACCTGCTTCGCTCTGCAAGCGCGACTGCAAGTTGTTGCTCAAGCTGGCGGACATCGGCATCGAATTGGTCGACGCTGCCGAAGTGTAGGGCGCGATGATGGACGCGGACAACAACAAGCGACCCGAGAAGCGTCGCAACAAAAAATCCAATCCCGAAATACATGACCGGCTCGGTCATGACGCTACTCTTTGTGACACTACTCTTTGAACCGCGATCCGGGCCTACGGCGCCACCGTCCGATCTGGAAACCGTTCTTAAGCGGGCGACGCTACGGACGGCGCTCCCGTTGTCTTTGGTGCGGCTTGTCGCATTCCGTTCAGGCAACAATGCGACGTGCTCGGCGACACTCACGCCAAGCCGCAACTCTGGTCCAGACCGGATTGTGCGTAATACAATCCCATCGCAGGGCGCTCAGCAAGTGTCAAAAATGTCAGTTGCCAGCCGCAGCCGAGAAGGCGCCGCTCACATAGGTAGTGGACTGGGGCAAAGACCGGAGTGTCGGCTGCCGAGCGCAACCTCCGGCGTCGGGGGGCAAATCACATGCAGGCGCTGGCGTCGACTTTTCAGGCGAAAATCTCTTTGAAGAAATCCTGCATGGCGATCCATGAGCGCCGATCCGCCTGCTTGTTGTAGATGGCCGGCGGCGGCCCGTCCTCTGGCATCAGCCAGTTGGTGAAGGTATGGAGTGCATTGCCATAAGCCACGAACTCCCAATTTGCCTTTGCATCGCGCATCTCTTTCCAGAACGCCATCGTCTGATCGTCCGGCACGACTGGATCGTCAACTCCGTGCAGCACCAAAATTTTGCCCTTATAGGTGTCGGGCTTGAGCGGCGTCGCCGTCGCCAGCACGCCATGAAAGCTGACGACGCCAGCAAGGTCGTTCTGTCCATCGCGCGCCATCTCCAGAACGGCCAAGCCGCCGAAGCAGTAGCCAATCGCGGCCATCTTGCTCAAATCAGTGTTGGGCACCTTGCGCAACTGATCGAATCCGCAGCGCGCCCGCTCGCGCAGCAGCGGTCGATTGGTCGCATATTTCATCATCTCAGCTTCGCAGGTCTCGGGGGTGTTGGGGCGGACGCCCTTGCCATAGACGTCGACGACAAAGGCGTTGAAGCCAAGGTCGCCAAGCATTTGGGCGCGTTTATGGGTGTATTCACCGACGCCGACCCATTCTGGAAATACCAGAATGCCGGGCCGCTTGGCGCCGGCGTCGTCCCACACGGCAAACCCCTCACATTCGTAGTCCTCGTGCTTGTATTCGATGACCCCGGACTTGTGCATTATCGCCTCTCCCTCGCAATCTCGAGCGTCGGAGTAATTCACGCCGACTGCACCAGCGTCAACTAATACGGGATGCGCGCTACGACTTCGGCGACGTGCGAGTCGCGACCGTAGCCTTGCTCACCCTTACCGCGCTCTCGGGATAGCGGTCCTACGGCGTCGTAATGGCCAAATTTTCGGGCCATGTTGTAAGCTTGCGAAGTTCGCGGACGGTCGTCGCCGATATTTCGATGTCCAAGTCCACCTCGACCGGCATCTGAGCGGGCAAACCACCCAGAGCTATGTTGAGCGCGGCACTGCTTTTGGGCTTATAACGCATGAGGCTCTCCGCTAACTTGGACCAATATGACGTCACTTATACCGGAGGGAGCGGGACGGTGTCTGCTGCGGCGCTATTATGGCGCAACCGGGACCACCCCTAACTGGGGTAGCACGACGGGAGAGGACGCATGGCGTTCAGCTCCAAAGGACTGACGTCTAGACAGGACAAACAGCAGAAAAAAGTCGAACAGGAGCGCCTGGAGGCGGCTCTTGAGGAGGGACTGAAGGGTACTTTTCCGGCATCGGACGCCGTCGCGGTGACACAGCCAGCACCCGAGCGAAGCATCTTGCAAGATATTGAGCTGACGCATGTGGCCGATCTCAACGAGGGTCAACAAGCCGGAAAATGACGATCCCTCAATCTAGAGCCGCTTGAGTTACCTCCAGCATAGCCTGACATAGGAGAGCAAAATGCCGACGTCATTGAAGAAGTTGCTGGCCGAGGCGGCGGCTTCGGTCCCAAAGATCAGTCCGCAAGATGCCGCTGCTCTGATTGCTGGCGGAGATGTTCTGGTGGTTGATGTGCGCGACGGTACCGAGGTTCAGAGTACTGGAAAGGTTCAAGGGGCAAAGCACGTGCCGCGCGGGATGCTAGAGTTCCGCGCCGATCCGGATTCGCCCTACTACGACCCAGAGTTCAATCGCGACAAAACCGTGCTTGTGTACTGTGCCTCTGGCGGACGATCTGCGCTGGCGGGCAAAACCCTGCATGATTTGGGATACAAGGACGTGCGCAATCTCGGCAGTTTCAAGGAATGGGCTGAAAGCGGCGGCACAGTCGACAATGTCTGAAGGGAGGTGGCGACGATATTCGAGAGCATCACGGATGCCCTATACTGGGATTTGTGATGATAAGTCGCCCGGAAATACGAACTGCGCGGCTAGGCTGATCCCCGAAAACCGGAAACGCACATCCGGCTGCCGCGCATGCCTACCATGTGCGATGTGCGGAGTGCGCCGCGATGACCAGTCGTAGTCGTCGGACAACAACACGTCAGAACCCTCCTGCGCAGCTCGCGCGCCGCCGCTTCATCGAGCCGTCCCCATACCTCACCGCCGGCGCCGCCCGCGATCGACCACACCATCGGCGCCGGCACCACTCCCGGCCGGCGCCGGATTCGGCGGCCACCCGCTTCAAGGGATAAAGACGGCGATCTCGCCAGCCGGAAAATCCAGCCTGAAAATCCAGAGAGTGCACACGCCGTAGACAAGACCCCCGTTCGCGCGAGCATCGCAAGCAGAGGGTCGTGACAGCGGACGAAGATAGTCGTTCCCGGCCCCTTAGCCGGACGGCCCCGCCTTTTCGTTGGCATTCTCTAGGTCACGACGAACTATCTCGGTCACATTGAAAAGATTAATCCCAAAGTGAACGCGATCGTCGCTCTACAAGATCGCGCCGGTCTGCTGGCGCAGGCAAGCGGGCGAGATGCGCGGCGTGTCCCGGAACAACTCCGCATTGTTTCTTTCAGCTCTCTTTTTTGACAAAGGCCGCAAAAGCGTCCGCGTAGTCGGGATGCCAGCGCGACAGCGGCGGGCGGTTTTCGACAATGTCGCCGGCGGCCCACAGTATGCGTCGCTCGTCGAGCCAGTGCGGCACGTCGTTGTCGGGGCACAGGATGTAGAAATCCCCCGCCTCCAGCCGCGCCATCATGAAATCCACCGTCTGCTCCGGCGTCCAGGCGGCAGCCGGTTTCTCGGCGCGGCCCTTGGCGGTCAGTGCGGTGAATACGAAACCGGGAATCAGCAAATGCGCGCTGATCCGGCAGTCCTTCGTGTTGCGTAGCTCGTGCTGCAGCGCCTCGGTAAAAGCTTTCACGCCCGCCTTCGAGACGTTGTAGGCGGGATCCCCCGGCGGCGTGGTGATGCCCTGTTTCGAGCCGGTGTTGATGATGAGCCCCATCCGCTCCGCGCGATCATGCCAGGTGCGAACACCTGGGCGCCGTTGATAATGCCCCAGAGATTGACGCCGAGCACCCGCTCCCAGTTCTCCCGCGGGCCGAACATAGCGCTGCCCGGCTGCACTCCGGCGTTGTTCATCAAAACGTCGGTGCCGCCGAAGCGTTCACGAACCGTGGCCTCCAGCCGCGTCACCTCGTCGACACGGCTGACGTCGGTCGCCATGGTCATGACGTGTGCGGCACTCCCGCTCGCTACCGCGGACACGGCCAACGCGGCAGCCGCCAGCCGATCCTCGCCGAGATCGGCGATGCACACGCGCAGGCCGAGACGCGCGAACGCTTTGGCCGCGGCAAGACCGATGCCGGACGCACCGCCGGTGACGACAGCCACGGAACTGGAAGACAAGGCAGGATGGGGCAAGGACAAACTCCGCTGTTGCGCCGGGGGCGGATGAAACGATGGCTCCGCCGTGACCCGGAGACAGTTCGGAAGCAAGAGCGGATTTCGCAAGTGCTCCCAGGCGACGACTGCGACTTTCCTCAAGGCGGCGACTTTCCAGTCCGAGTTGCGAGGCGAGCGCTGCCCTCCGCCAGTTGCAGCAGTGGCCGCCGCAATGAAAAGCCCCAGCCAGACGATTGCAAAATCTGGCCAGGGCTAAGTGTGCTTCCCACAAAAGGAATGCCGTGCTTGGCTCCTTGCAGCAATTATTCAGGCTGAGTCCGTTGCAAGTGTCAAACAAAAAGCCCCAGCCAGAGGGCCAGCCGGGGCTAAGTTTGTTGTGAGGCGAAGCCCCCAAGCTTCCCCACTCGCCCATTCAGGCCGACTGCTCAGCGGGAGTCATGCCCGAAGGGTACTTTGGTGAGGGACAGTCGTGTAGCGTTTGCGTGCGGGTCGCGTCACAGTCGGCGCGGCGGGGCGCGCAAATCCGCAATCAATTTCGTTTTGCGGCGCCTGCACGAGGCGGATGGTCTGAGTGAACAGCAGGAAACGCGATCGTGCGACTATTCGCGACAACCACTGAAAATCGAGTCTCTTCGAACCCAAGTCTCCGTTGCCGGGAAACGGAATTTTTAGGCCAGAGACAAACGGCCCGAAAAGGCGCCGGAGCTCAAGGCGTGGCGGGCCGAAACGGCCTTGGAGATTCAAGGACGCCGGCGCAGAGACAAAATCTCGCTAGGCAACCCCGCTGATTCGGGGCTATTCGCCGGGTTCCGGGAAATCTCCGTTAGAACGAGAATGCGTGGTGGGCTCGGGAGGACTCGAACCTCCAACCAAACGGTTATGAGCGCCGTACCTTTTCTGAAAAGACCCGCGTTTATTGGCGTTTTTGCGTTCGTTCGGGGCTTTCTCCAAGACGCTCGGCCTGCTCACATTCTATTTGGAACGAATTGTGATCACCAAGGGCGGAAGTCTATGGTGGTGATTGTTGCGAGCCCCCGCAACCAATTTTACCCGGACATCAACGATTTAGGCCGTTCGGGATGCTGGGGTCCTTGACCGTGAGCGAACGCTTGATGCTTCGATCGCGGGCCTCGTCGGCGCATTTCAGCATATGAGCGTCGCGATTGATGACCTGCAGGTTCGGCAGGCCCCAGTAATGCAGCAAGTCCGGCCAGGGCAAATCCCGGTACTCGTTCCACACCCGATAAAGCGGCACGCGATGATCGACCTCCGCGTTCTTCCAGAGGCGGCCGCCCGTCTGGCCGCAGCGGCGTGCCTGAAGCCGTCGTAGCAACGGCGCCTGTTCGCTTGGCGCATTCCAGAACTGCCACGCGATGACGCACGCGCCATGCCAGGTGGCGCGCTTGTTCGGGCCTTTGCCCCACAGGTCGATATGCCATCCGAAGTGATAGACGCGTTGTCCGCACAGGCAGCAGAACCCAGGGCCGCGCGCAAAGGCCTTTTCTCGATAAGGCGCTGGCGGGATGCGGAATGTCGCCGGCATTCCGCTCTGCGCCTTGCCGAGTTGCCACGTCCATCCGCCCGGCTGGCCGCTTCGCGCCGCGAGCGCACGCGCGAGCCGTTCCGCGCGAAGCGGATGGGCGCGCCAGTAGGAGTCGATGGCGAGCCGCGGCGTCGGCGGAACGAATGGCCGCCTAAGCGCCCGGCCAAGCACACCGGCTGGGAAAATGGCGGGCAGCGCTTTCCTGAGACGCGCGAGCGCGCGGCGATTGATCTCCGCCTTTTGCTCTTGCCAAGTGGACATGCGATCCGGCCCCCGTGCGGCCAGCATTGCACCGAAACGTAAACGCTTGTTCACCCAGGTCCGGGCGGAGATGCTAGGCGGTCGGAAGCCGGGCCTTGGAGCGAAAGAATGAGCCTGACGGTCCTAACGAAAGCACCGGCGCGAAACCAGCGCAGACGCGACCCCTTGCGTATCGCGAGCGGCTGGGTAACCCGGATTTCATCAGCGCCGACGAGTTTGCCGATGTCATTCTCTTTTGCTGGAAGCAGCCGCAGCGGATATGCATCCGCGACATCGTCGTGATGCCGACCACCTCGAGCTTCGCGTAAGACTTAGGACGCGCTCCGCAGCCGGCGCGGCGTGCGCCCGAGCCGGCGCGACAGCGTCGCCGTCAGGTGCTGCTGCGAGGAGAAGCCGCACGCGCATGCCACTTCGGCGATCGAGGCATCGGTGTCGCGCAACATTTCGCAGGCCCGCTCGACACGTTTTTCGATAACGAGATTGTAGGGTGACCGCCCGGTGCGCGCCTTCACGCTGTCATAGATGACGCGCAGCGGCAGATTGACCGCGCGCGAAAGGTCGGCGCAGGAAAGCTTGTCCTCGAGATTACCCTCGATATATGCGCAGAGCTTGGCGAATTCCTGGTCGGAGAGCACATCGCGCCGCGCCGGCGGTGCGGCCGCGAGCTGGCGCATGGTTTCGACGTAAGTGCCGAGCGCGAGGAACTGAAGCTCGATCGCCTGCAAGCCCTCCGGCCGTCGCAGCCGCTCTCTCATGTAGCGCGCCAGAAACCGGATCGCGTCGTTGCGGATATTGTTGCAACTGCCGCTGCGCCGCAGATGCTCGATGCTGCGGTCGTCCAGCACGCGCTGAAAATCGCCCGCATAGCTGAAGGCGATGAAGCCGTGGCGCACGTCGGCGGCGCGCACGCGCACATTGCCGACGCGTGGGTGAAAAGCGGTGGAGTCGCCGAGAAACACCAGCGGCTTTTCGCGATCGTCCTCGAATTTGGTGTTGCTGCTGATGTCGCCCAGTAGCAAACAAATAACGTCGGCCGAATTCGAGAATTCGAGCGCATAAGGTTTGGCGCCGGCAATGCAATAACCGACGCCGTTGGCGTCACCACGAAGATGGAATTGTTCAAGGCCGCGAAATGACGTCAGACCCGGCCGTTCGCGGGGCGACAGTACCATCGCTTCCTCCCCAGTTCGCTGTCACGCACGTCAAATTGTGCGACGCGAAAATAGGCCCCGCGCGGATTCTGTCGTCTCAACTACGGGGGTAAAGCGATGTTACGGCATCGCGTCAAACCTGACAACATTTTCTGACAATTGGGCTTTTCAGGATTCGATAAAATCCGGAATTTGAAAGATCGGCGAGCGCCGACGGCGGCAATCTCCCGTAATAACAAAACGGAGGGACGTCGCTTGGCTACCATCGCTCGCAAGTCTTCGGCGCCGGCTGCGGCCAAGGGCAAATTCGACGCGGAAGTCGACATTATCGCGATTGGCAGCGGAGTTGCCGGGCTGGCGACGGCTCTATTCAGCCGCTGGCAGGGCAACGAGGTGCTGGTGCTGGAGAAGGCCGGCCGGCTGGGTGGAACTACGCGCAAGGCGGCCTTTTGGTACTGGGTGCCGAACAATGCTGCGATGCGTGCGGCCGGCACCAGGGATCCCAAGAAAGACTGCATCGCCTACATGGCGCGCCTGTCGAGGCCGGAGGTTTACGATCCCAAAGCGTTTAAATTTGGCATGACTGCTTGGGAATATTCGCAATACGAGGCGATCTACGACAACGCCTCGACTGCGACCGAGCTGTTGAGCAAGAAGGGCGCGCTGGAGTACCGGCACTGCGATTTTGTTCCGGACTATTGGGCCGAGCTTCCCGAAGACAAGGCGCCGAAGGGCCGTGTGCTGCTACCGAAGGGCGCGCGCGAGAGCATGTCGGACGGCGGCGAGGTCGCCATCCGCACCATGTCGGCGACGGCCAAGCGCGACGGTGTCGACATCCGCACCGGGCACCGGGTGCAGCGCGTGATCAAAAACACAGCCGGTGAGATCATCGGCGTCGAGGCCGATACGGCCAAGGGCAAGAAGCGCTTCTTCGCCCGCAAGGCCGTGGTGTTCTGCACCGGCGGCTTCACCCACAATATCGAGCTGCGCAAGAATTTTCAGAGCGTGCCGATCTATGGCGGATGCGCAGCCAACAGCAACGAAGGCGATTTCGTCTACATCGCCGGAACGGTCGGGGCGCAATTGCGCAACATGAACTACGCCTGGATGTGCCCGATCGTCTTTGAGAAGGCGATGGCGCGTGATCCGGCGCTGATCGGAACTTTCTCGCCATCCGGCGACTCGATGATCTACGTCAACAAGGAAGGTCGCCGCGTCGCCAACGAAAAACTCGCCTACAACGAGATGGCGCAGGTCTTCTTCCAGTGGGATGGCGCCAAGAGCGAATATCCGAATCTTCTATTGATCGCCATCTGGGATCAGCGCAGCCAGGATCACAGCGCCAGCGATGAATACGGGCGTTTCATCGTTCCGCCCGGCACCGACGACAAGCACGTCATCAAGGGCGCGACACTCGCCGCGCTCAGCAAGGCGATCGGCGAACGATTGGAGCGCTACAAGAAAGCGACCGGCGGGCTTGCGCTCGCCCCTGACTTTGAGAAAGCGCTGGCCTCGACCATTCAGCGTTTCAACGGCTTTGCGTCGGGCGGCCGCGATTTCGATTTCCATCGCGGCGAACGTCAGGTCGAGCTGCTCTTTAACGGCAATGTGGCGCCCGCGCCTTCGGCGCCGAACCCGACCATGTTCCCGATTTCGGAAGAAGGACCGTTCTATGCGGCGCTTTTGACCGGCGGCAACCTCGACACCAAGGGTGGTCCGAAGACTAACGTCGCGGGCCAGGTGGTCGACGACGAGGACAAGCCGATTCTCGGCCTCTATGGCGTCGGCAATTGCGTGGCCTCGGCCTCGGCGCGCGCCTACTGGGCTGGTGGTGCGACCATCGGCCCGATTTTGGCGTTTGCGTATCTCGCGGCGACGGCCGCGCACAAAGAGCGCAAGAAGCGCGCGAATTAATTGCTGCGCCCGCAACAGCGCAGCCAGGATTTCAGGGGAGGATATGGATGGCTCTCGCCAAACAAACCATGACCGACGAGCAGCGCAAGTCGGTGATCATCGACTATCTCAAGGCGTTCGACCGGGCCGGCAAGACTTGGGACGGCGGCAGCATTCTCGATCTCTTTGCCGAGGACGCACAGGTTTATTTCCCGAAATGGGGCTTGGCCAACGGCAAGGAAGAGATCGGGCAGATGTTCGGCGATATCGGCAGCACGCTGAAGTCGATCCTGCATCACTATTCGAATTTCAATTACATCTTCTCCGGCAGCGATCTCGTGGTCTGCGAGGGCACGAGCGAAGGCGAGCATCGCGACGGGCCGTGGCGAGCTGGCGTGCCGGAGCACGGCGCCGGCCGCTGGTGCGATGTGTTCGAGATTCGCGACTGGAAGATTTATCGCTGCTTCATCTATCTCGATCCGGACTATGCCGGCAAAGACACGGCGCGCTATCCGTGGCTGAAGAACAAATGATCGTCGGACTTCCGTTGGCCTAAAGCCGGACGGGTCAAAAGGTAATGAGCAAGAAACAAGACCAGGGAGGAAAGCAATGAAATTCAACGGTGGGGAAATACGGCGCTGGGTGATGCCGCTTGTTGCGGCCGGCCTTTGCTCCGTCATGAGTGTCGCCGCACAAGCCCGCGACGCGAGCGAATTGATGCTGAAATCGGTCGGCACGACCGAAAACGTGTCGCCGGTGATCATCGAAGCGATCAAGCACGCGGCGATGGATTTAACGCCCGAACAGCGCAAGCTCGCGCTCGAGTGCTGGAAGAACAATGTGTGCGAGACCGGCCGCGGCAACCTGACGGTCGCCTATGCGGACGGCTTCGGCGAAAATGTCTGGCGCCAGGTCACCAAGATGGAATTCATCTTGCAGGCGCTCACCTACCCGAGCATCAAGAAGATTGTCTACACCTCGGCGACCGGCGACGCCACCAAGGCGGTGTCGGATATGCGCGCCTATATCGCGCAGAAGGTCGACGTGATCGTCATCTTCGCCGACGCCGGGCCGGCGCTGCTGCCGACCGTGAAGGAAGCGACCGAGGCCGGCATCCTCGTGGTGCTGCATAACGGCACCTATGTGGGCGGCAAGGCGGGCAAGGATTTCGTGACCTCGATTGCCGAAGACCTGTGTGCGCTCGGCACCGAGTTCGTGACCAAGGTGGTGGAGAATTCGAAGAAGGATCCGACCACCATCGTCGAACTCGGCGGCACGCCAGGCAACGGGCTCAGCGCCGGATGGCAGAAATGCGCCGAGCAGGAGATCGCCAAGCACAAGAATCTAAAGCTGCTCGGCAAGGCCGACACCAACTGGACGCAGGAAGGATCGTTCAAGGCGATGTCGGGCTTCCTCGCCCAGCATGGCAGCGTCGACGCCGTGCTGTTCGAATATGCCGACGGCTTCCGCGGCGGCCTGCGCGCCTACGAAGCCGCCAAGAAAGCGCCGGACCTGATCGTGTCGCTGCGCACCGACGAAATGGGCGTGATCTGCGACTGGGAGAAGGCCAACGATCCGAATTTCAAGATCTTCTATTCGAACGGCCAGAACGATCAGGCGCGCTTCGCCCTGACGGCGGCGATGATGAAGAAGGAAGGTAAAGACGTACCGCCGGCCATCAATGTCCCGTTCAAGATGCATCCGGTCGTCAAAGGCCAATGCAACCCGGCAATTCCTGAAAGCGCGTCGCTGACCACGCTCGTGGACAACGATATGATGAAGGAAATGTTCGCAAAGCAGTAAGCATCCTGAACGGTGACGGGGTCGGACGAGCGCGAACTTTGTGCCACGCCCGTTCGGCCCCGACTTTTGAGCGGGACATAAGCCTCCCGCTTTTTCGTTCGTAGCGACGAACGAGACGTTGCTCTTTTGGTGTGAGATGAATCCGGTTCCCTCGCTCGAGCTGTCGGGCATATCCAAGCGCTATCCCGGCGTGCAGGCGCTTGACCGCGTCGATTTCGAATGCTGCGCCGGCGAAATTCACGCGGTCCTTGGAGAAAACGGCTCGGGCAAGAGTACGCTGCTCGGGATTGCCGCTGGCGCCGTCGCCGCCGATGAAGGCCGCATCACGATCATGGGCAAACCGCTCACCAGCGCCGACCCGCTGCTGGCGCGGACGCTTGGCCTGGCCGTTGTTTATCAGGACGACTCGCTGGTGCGCGAGCTCTCGGTCGCTGAAAATCTTCTACTCGGCTCCGGCAACGGGCCAAAGACGCTGGCGGGCAAACGGCAATGGGCTGCAAAGCAACTTGCGCCCTACGATCTTGGCATCTCGCCAGATGCGCTGGTCGGGCAATTGAGCAGCTCGCAGCGGCAGTTTCTCGAAATCGTCAAGGCTTTGGCGGCAAACCCGAAGGTCCTGCTGCTCGATGAGCCGACTTCGAGCCTGGACATTTCCGGCGTCGAAAAGCTCACCGAGATTGTCCCGCGCATCGTGGCGGCAGGCGTGGCGGTCGTTTATGTCAGCCACCGGTTGCCGGAAATTCTGGCACTCGGCAACCGGGTCACGATTTTGCGCGACGGCGTCGGCCAAGGCACCTACGAAGTCAACGAGAAGCTATCGGAAAACGATCTGATCGCGCTCATGGTCGGGCGGCCGATCGAGGCAGAATATCCGGTGCGACCCGCGATATCCTCGGCCGACATCGTGCTCTCGGCGCGGAATTTGAGCGCCGCGCGCTTCCATGAAATCACGTTCGATGTTCGCGGCGGCGAAATCCTCGGCTTCGCCGGCTCTGAGGGTAACGGCCAGCGCGAGGCGATGCGCTCGCTCGGCGGCTTTGAGGAAGCCTCCGGGCAGGTGGTGTGCGCCGGCCGGCCGATGGCGGCCTTCACGCCGCGCGCGGCGCTCGAAGCCGGCGTCCTTTCGCTCAGCGCCGATCGGTCGGCGGAATCGATCTTTGCCACACTGGGCGTGCGCGAGAACATGACAGTGCAGGTGCTCGGCGCGTTCGCCGCCGGCGGCCTGATCTCCGCTGCGAAGGAAGAGCGCGCCGCGCTCTCGCTGGTCGAAAAGCTCAACATCGTCGCCTCCGATCTCGACCAGGCGATCGGCGGACTCTCCGGCGGCAATCAGCAAAAGGCGGTACTGTCGCGCAGCTTCTTGTACGATGCCAAGGCGCTGCTGATCGACGAGCCGACACAGGGCGTCGACGCCAAGGCGCGGTTCGATATTTATCGCGCTATCCGTGCCAAGGCCGATCAGGGGCTGGCCTGCGTGATCAACTCCTCGGACGCCATGGAATTGGCGGGGCTGTGCGATCGCGTGCTGGTGTTCTCGCGCGGGCGGGTCATTCGCGAGCTCGCAGGCTCCGAAATTACCGAGGAGAGTATCGTATCGTCTTTCCTCCGCTCGAAGGAGCTCGCGGCCGGCGCTAAGGCGCCGCTCGAAACGGCCGAGCCCGGCTGGCTTTCGGCGGCCACCTGGCGGCGAATGTTTACCGGCGGCAGCCAGCAATGGTGGATGCCGTTGCTGTTCCTGTTGCTTCTGATCGTCGTAGTCGGGATTTATGCCACCGTGCGTACCGACGCGTTCCTCACGCCGCTCAACATCCGGCATATTCTGCTTGCGGCCGCGCCTCTGGCGCTCGTCACCATCGCGCAATTCAATGTCTTGATGGTACGCGGCTTCGATGTCTCGGTCGGGGCGGTCATCAGCCTCACCGTTGTCATCGGCTCGTTTCTGATCGCCGAGGAATTCGATGCCGGGCTCATTCTTCTGGGCTCTTTGGTGTGCCTCGCTGCCGGGATTCTGATCGGGCTGACGAATGGGGCATTGGTTCGCTATGTCGGCATCAATTCGGTGATCACCACCATCGCCATGCTGAGCGTGGTGCAAGGCATTGCACTTTACTTGCGGCCGTCTCCCTTCGGCGTGATCAGCGAGGACTTCATCGATTTCTTCCAGGCGCGCGTCGGCTTTGTTCCGATTTCCTTTCTCATCATTCTTGCCGCGGCGATCGCGGGAGATTTCTGGCTTTATCGTTCGCGCAGCGGCTTGAAAATTCGCGCCGTCGGTTTCCGCGAGGAAGCGGCAAAGCGCAACGGCGTGCGCGTCGATTTTGTGCACATGCGGGCCTATTTGCTGTCGGCGGTCATTGCCGTGCTCAGCGGCTTGTTCGTCGGCTCGGAAGTCGGCGTCGGCTCCCCGGTGATCGGCTCGAGCTATACCTTGACCAGTATCGCTGCTGCAGTGCTGGGCGGCGCAGCACTCACCGGCGGGCGCGGCTCCTTTGTCGGCGCGGTGTTGGGCGCACTGTTCTTTACGCTTACGGTCAACATTATCGCGCTGCTCGGCCTCAATACCGGCGCCGGCATCATGGTGAGCGGGGCTTTGACGCTGTTCGCCGTCGCTCTCTATTCCGGGCTACAGCCGATCCGCCGCGTGTGGGCCAATTTCCGGGCCGCGTTTGACCGCCGCCGCCTCGCAACGGTGAAGGTGCCATGACCGTGCGGGCGAACACGCTGGCCGCCGATCCGGGCGCGCGTTCCGCGCCGGTCTCCCGTCGCTTCCGGTTGCGGACGCGCTTTGCCGCGATCTGGATCGCGATGCTTGGGCTGATTGTCTTTTGCGCCATCGTCGCTCCGCGCAGCCTTTTGCCGTCGACGTTTCTGGCGATCATTCCGCTGGCCGCCTTTCTCGCCATCGCCGCCATCGGCGAAACGCTCGTGCTGATGGTGCGCGGCATCGACTTGTCGATTCCGGCCGTGGTCACGCTCTCGAGCACGATCGTTCTCGGGTTTTCAGGAGGTCACGACGAGGCAATCCTGGTCGCGATCTGCGGCGCACTTTTGTTTGCTACACTGATTGGCCTCATCAACGGTATCCTGGTCGCGGTGTTCGAACTCAATGCGCTGATCGTGACGCTCGCGGTCGGCGCCATCACGACGGGCGCGACGCTCTGGTATCGAAACACGCTGCCGCAGGAGGCCCGCGTGCCGCCCGGCATGGCGGATTGGGGCGACGCACGCTTTATCGGCGTCAACTATGCGGTGTGGGTGGTGGCCGCGTTGGCCGTGCTGCTCGATGTCGTTCTCAGAAAGACGACGATCGGGCGGCGGTTTTCGGCGGTGGGCGCAAATCCGCGCGCCGCCTGGATTGCGGGCATCAACATTGCCGCGTATCAAACCGCTGCTTTCGCGGTTGCCGCGTTTCTTTATGGCGTCGCCGGCATCCTGGTCTCGGCTTTCATCCGCAACCCGACGCTGAAAGTCGGCGAGCCTTATCTGCTGGCGCCTATTGCAGCCGCCGTGCTAGGCGGCACGGCCTTGTCCGGCGGCATCGGCAGCATGGTCGCGGTTGCCGGCGCCGCGCTGTTTCTCACCCAGCTCGGGCAGATGCTGCAAATGCTCGGACTGTCTTCGGCGCTGCAATTCGTCATCGAAGGATTGGCCATCGCGCTTGGCATGGCGCTCTCGGGCATTGATTTCTCGTATCTGACGACGCTGTTCAGTGGCAGGGGCGCACCGTCAGCGCCGCCGCACGAGAAACCTTAATCGGACACGACGACGCGCGCACCGACCGCGACGCGGTTGTAAAGATCGACGGCGTCGTCGTTCGCCAGCCGGACACAGCCGAAATCGACGGCGCTTCCGATCGTCTTCGGCGCGTTGGTCCCGTGGATGCTCATGCTGCCATCGTCGACAATGATGATGCGCGCGCCGAGCGGATTGCCCGGTTCGCCTTTCATCACGCCGGCGGGTGCGAGCTTGCGTTCGATCATGTCGGCCGTCGGCTGCCACTCCGGCCATTCCTTCTTGCCGGCCACTTTATGGAGGCCGGCAACGCCCGCGCACGATTTGCCGACGCCGATGCCGTAACGCAGCGCCACCTGGTTCGGTTGGATCAGGTAGAGAAAATGCTGCTGTTTATCGATGATGATCGAGCCGACTGGATGCGTGCTGCGATAAAACACCGGTTGACGCCGGAAGAAAAAGGGCACTTCGGCGTCGGTCGAGCCTCCATCGACGCCGGGCGGGAGGTCTCCATCGGACGCGGTCGCCACCTTGTGTTGAGCTTTTGGCCGCTTGAGCGATGGGGCGGCGGCTTGTTTCGTCTCTTCGACCTTGTTCGGTGGCGGTGGAGCATTCGTCGCCGGCGGTGATGGCACAATCGTTGACGCCGATGATCGGGCATTCGCCGCAGGCGCCGGTGGGGCACTCGCCGGCGGTGATGGGGCGTTTTGCGATTGGAGTTTCGGCTGTGGCGGCGGTGCGGCCTCGTGTCGGGAAGCCATGTAGGCATACCCGCCGGCTGCAGCCGCCGCGATGACGACAGCCGCTACGATCGAGATGAGAGTGGGGAAGCTGCGCGACGCGCCGGCGTCCGATCGGACTTCTCCGATCGTTGATATATCGGCAACCCGCCCGCCGCTTGAGCGCGGGCGCTGCCCTACTGCTCCAGCGGCGGCGCCTTGCGCCAGCTCGCCTCGAATGGCGTCGATGGCGGATTCAAGGGCTTCGGTGTGGTGCCTGATGTCCGGAGGGGACATCGGCGGTCGCGTATTGCGCAGCTGATCGCGCAACATCTGGCGTGTCTGGTCGAAGACGCTTTCGCGCCATCGCGCGCTTTGGAAATCGCCTTTTCGCAAAGCGCGCCACAGGATCGCGTAGTAATCCGGCATTTTTCCCGAGATTGCGCCGCACCCTGCGGCAATGTCGTGGGCGTCCGAGTCTTAAGGCCGCACTCAATCAATTTATCGGCCCGTTGTGAAGCGTGCCGGAGCGCGAGGACCGCGGTGCTTCGACCGATTTTCATTTTTCACACCATGTCACACTGGGCTTGCCTGTCTCGTCTTATGCGGCAGGAGGCCAGGATGATGCGCGCGACTGTTGCCTGGATTGTCGGATTAGGCTTGGCTGCCAACGGGTTAACCATGTTGGCGATTCCCGATGCCTGGTACGGCTTGGTACCGGGCGTTCCGCAAACCGGCCCGTTCAACCCGCATTTCGTCCGCGACATCGGCGCTGCCTATCTCGTCGCCGGAGCCACGCTTGTGTGGTTTGCGATCGATCGTGCGGCGCGGCCGGCCGCGCTTGCCGGCGCTGCCTTTCTCGCCATCCATGCACTGGTGCACCTGTGGGACGCCGCAGTGGGGCGCGAACATGCCCATCAACTTCTCGTCGATCTGCCGACGGTCTTTCTGCCGCCCGCGCTCGCGATCTGGATCGCTTGGTCCCCAAAATCTCTCGCTCACATGCAATCTCTCGCTCATATGAAGGAGACATAACATGATCAAATGGCTTCTGAGCCGCTGGATCGGCAAATTCGAGCGCACATGGAACTATGACGCGAGCTATTTGCGCGATGTACTCGATGCCGATCCGCGTGCGCTGATGGCGTTCAGCAAAGTCACCGCGCTCGGCAACTATCATAAGGACGTGCCGCCGGCCGCCTATTGTGCCGCCGGTATCGTCGGCACCTTGGCCGAAGATTGCGGGCCTTGTACGCAGCTTGTGATCGATATGGCGCAGCGCAAAGGCGTCGACCCGAACATCCTCCGAGCGATCGTGGCGCGAGATTTCACCGCCATGCCGTTCGAAGTGGCGCTTGCGGCACGCTTTGCCGAAGCGAGCCTGCATCACGCGCCGGAAGCGGACGACTTGCGCGAGGAGGTCGTGCGCCGCTTCGGCAAGCGTGGCCTCATGTCGCTCGCTTTCGCCATGACCGCCTCGCGCCTATATCCGACCTTGAAATACGCGTTGGGTCATGGCCGCGCCTGCACGCGCCTCACCGTCGGCGGTGAAACGCGGCCGGTCTTACGCCAACTGACGAAAGCCGCATGAACGCTGCAAGCGAACGCGGGGTCGCATCGTTCGAGAGCCATCGGCGGGCGCTGACCGGGCTTGCCTACCGCATGCTCGGTTCGCGCGCCGAGGCCGAAGATGTCGTGCAGGACGCCTATTTGCGCTGGCACGAAGCCGATCACGCTGCGATCGAAGAGCCGCGCCGCTATCTCGGCACGATCGTGACCCGGCTCTGTCTCGACCGCATGAAGTCGGCGCGGGCCCGGCGCGAAGTGTATGTCGGCCAGTGGCTTCCCGAGCCGGTCGTCGATGAAACGCTCGATGCGGATACGGCCGGCGATATCGCCCACGATCTTTCCGTCGCACTCATGTTGGTCCTCGAGCGCTTATCGCCACTCGAGCGTGCGAGTTTTTTGCTGCACGATGTTTTCGGTTTGGATTTTGCCGAAGTGGCGCGCACGCTACAGCGCGGCGAAGCGGCTTGCCGCCAGCTCGCGGCACGCGCGCGTGCGCATATCGAAGAGGCGCGCCCGCGCTTTCCGGCCTCGCGCGAAGAGGGGACACGCCTGGCCGCTGCATTCGCTGCGGCTGCCCAAAACGGTGACGTCGCGTCGTTGACCAAGCTTTTGGCCGAAGACGCCGTGCTTTATTCCGATGGCGGCGGCAAGCGCGCTGCCGCTCTCAATCCGATCTACGGTGCCGACAAAATTCTCCGCTTCCTTGCCGGCATTGCGCGCAAGAATCCGGCTTTGCTGACCGTTCAGGCGCGGTCGGCGATCGTGAATGGCGTTGCCGGCCTGGTGCTGCGTGAGGAAGACGGAGCGATCGACACCTTTGCCTTCGAGCATGACGGCAGCCGCATCGTGGCGATCTATATCGTGCGCAATCCGGAAAAGCTTCGGCATGTGCGGTTTTGATGTCCAGCGCACGCCGCCGGTGAGCCCCTTCCTGCCGGCTCCGCTCATTGATATGACGGTAATCGGGCTTATCTTCTTGACCATCAGGTCAACGCAGGCGATTCCATGTCAGAAACGTTCCAAACAACAACAGTGCGCACCGCGCGGCGCGTACGCCACGAGACGAAAACGCGGCTGCTGCAGGTGCGGGAGGTCAGCCGCCTGACACCAAAAATGGTTCGTATCGTTGTCGGCGGCGAGGCGCTCGCCGGGTTCACCAGCGCCGCCCATGATGATCACGTGAAGCTGTTCTTCCCGCAGCCTGGGCAAGACAAGCCGGTGCTGCCGACGCCGACGCCCAACGGGCCGGTTTATCCGCAAGGCGCGCCGCGTCCCGCCGCGCGCGACTACACGCCGCGCCGCTACGACGCGGCTTCGAACACGCTCACCATCGACTTTGTGCTGCACGGAGAGGGGCCTGCGACGTCCTGGGCGGCGCAGGCTCGGCCCGGGCAATTCCTCGGCGTCGGCGGCCCGCGCGGGTCTTTCATCGTGCCGGATGATTTCGACTGGTACTTGTTCGCCGGCGATGAGACGGCCGTTCCGGCCATCGGCCGCCGCTTGCTGGAATTGCAGGCAGGCACGCGCGTGATCGCCGTTGTCGAAGTCGCCGATGCCGGCGAAGAACAGAAACTCGACACGCGCGCGAACCTGGAGATGCATTGGCTGCATCGCACAGGCGCCGATGCCGGCAATCACTTGCTGTTGCAAAGAGCGCTCACCGAGTTGGTGCTGCCGCCGGGCGATGGCTATGCCTGGGTGGCGGCGGAGGCGAGCGCGGCAAAAGCATTACGTCGCTATCTCGTCGACCAGCGCGGCCTGCCCAAGGAGCGGGTAAAGGCCGCCGCCTACTGGAAGCAGGGCGCCGTCGCCGTGCACGAAACCTACGACGACTGAACCGCCAGAGTATGATCCCGAAAAGTGGTAGCCGGTTTTCGGAAAAGATCATGCTCCAACGCCATATCTAGACCATGATCCGTTTCAACTTGATCGGATCATGGTCTAGTTCGGCGACGCTTCGGAATCGTCCGTAGTATTGGCGCTCGTACCCTGCGCCGGCTCTTCCCATCTTAGCGCTTGCATCGGGCTACAGCAGCGGAGATGGTTGTATGTTGCCGGGAACAAACGTGACCACAAACTCGTCGGTATCCAATCCGCGCATCTTTTATGGCTGGTTCGTCGTCGCAGGGACGTTTGCTGTCACCTTCGTCGGCTTCGGCTGCGCGTATTCTTTCAGCGCTTTTTTGCTTCCATTGCAGCATGATTTTGCCGCCTCGCGCGGATCGATCTCGCTGGTCTTTTCCATCGCCGGCTTTTTCTATTTTGCGCTTGGCGTGATCACCGGGCCGCTGGCCGATCGTTTCGGCTCGCGGCTGTTGGCGGTGATCGGCATGATCCTCACCGGCGCCGGGCTTGTGGTCGCGAGCGTCGCCCAGACCTTGCTGCAGGTCTACGCCGCCTACGGACTCGGTGTCGGGCTCGGCATCGGTTGCTCCTACGTGCCGGCCGTCGCCGCAGTACAACGCTGGTTTCTGCGCCGGCGCGGCTTCGCGTCGGGGCTCGCGGTGAGCGGTATCGGCGTCGGAACGCTTGTGGTTCCGCCGCTCGCGAAATTCATGATCGACGCGCTTGGCTGGCGCGAGACCTACCTGCTTCTCGGCATTTTCGCGATCGTGGCCGGAGCGGGATTGGCGTTGCTGATTGAAGACGACCCGAGCAAACGTGGTCTCGGCGCCGACGGCGATCCGCCGACAGCCGCTGCGCGTGCGCCGACGACCGCGCGAGACTCTATCCGCAGCGCCATTACTTCCCAGCGCTTCATCGGCCTCTATGCCTCATGCTTTATCTGCTCGTTCGGCTTATTTGTTCCGTTCGTGCATCTCGTGCCGTACGCGCTCGACTATGGCATCGCATCGTCGGCCGCAGTGCTGCTCGTCGGCGCCATCGGCGTCGGCAGCACGGCCGGACGCTTTTTGCTCGGTGGTCTCGCCGACCGCCTGGGCCGGCCGCTGTCTTTCCTGATCATGTTCGTTGGCATGGGTCTTTCATTCGTCATGTGGCTGTTTTCGGTCAGCCTGTGGCCGCTTGCCGCCTTCGCCCTGGTGTACGGCGTGTTCTATGGCGGCTTCGTCGCGCTCGCGCCGGCCGTTGTCATCGATTATTTCGGCGGGCGTCATGCCTCGAGCCTGATCGGCATACTTTACACGAGCGTCGCCTTCGGAACGCTGATCGGTCCGAGCGCGGCCGGCTTTGTCTTCGATATCAGCCACAGCTATACGCTGCCGATCCTCTTGAGCATTGGCGTCTACGTGGTGGCAACTGCTATTCTTGCGGTGACTTCGAGAGGCTCAATAGCGCGATGAGCATGTTATTTCACTGAGCTTGTTAGGTGACGCGAAGGCAGGCTTTCAGAAAAAAATAGTCTTGCGCTGAAAAAAGATCATATCTTTGCCGAAGCGCTTCATCCTATGAACCTGTTCATTCTTGGATCGAAAGGCTAAGCGCAGGGAGAGAAGAATGTCCCTCGACCGGGCTCGCGCTGAGGCGTTTTGCAAGCGCTTCGGCTTGAAGCTGCCGATAGTGCTGGCGCCGATGGCAGGCGCTTCGGCGCCGTCCTTGTCGATCGCGATGATGAATGCCGGCAGCCTTGGCGCTTGCGGCGCTGTGTTGATGCAGCCGAACGAAATCGCCGCCTGGGCGGACGAAGTGCGCGTCAAGGGCAATGGTCCCTTCCAACTTAATTTGTGGATTCCGGATCCGCCGCCGCGGCGTGACCGCGCCCACGAGGATCAGGTGCGCGCGTTTCTTGAAGGCTTCGGTCCTGCGGTCGCGGCGAACGCGGGCGACGCGACGCCTCCCGATTTCGCCGCTCAATGCGAGGCGCTGCTTGCGGTCAGGCCGCCGATCGTTTCTTCCGTCATGGGGCTTTATCCGCCGGTCTTTGTTGCCAAGCTGAAGCATGCCGGGATTGCCTGGTTCGCCAATGTCTCGACCGTCGCCGAGGCGCGCGCGGCCGAAGACGCCGGCGCCGACGTTGTGGCCGTGCAGGGAATGGAAGCTGGCGGTCATCGCGGCTGTTTCGATGCGGCCCTTGCGGAACAGCAGATGGTCGGGCTCTTCGCGCTTATTCCCGCCATTGTCGACGCGGTCAAGATCCCGGTGGTGGCGACCGGCGGCATCGGCGATGCGCGTGGCGTTGCAGCCGCCCTGTTGCTCGGCGCCAGCGCCGCGCAGATCGGCAGCGCACTGTTGCGCTGCCCGGAGGCGAAGCTTCATCCGGCCTGGGCCGATGCACTCGCTCGCACCGCACCCGAAGATACGATGGTCAGCCGCGTGTTCAGCGGCCGAGCCGGACGCAGCATAGCGACCCAGTATGTGCGCGCCGCTACGGCGGTGGATGCGCCGCCGCCGGCGCCGTATCCGGTGCAGCGCGGCTTGACAGCCGTCATGCGCAACGACGCTCTGCGCACGGGCGACGTCGAGCGTATGCAAGCCTGGGCTGGGCAATCGGCGCGGCTTGCGCGCGCGGAGCCCGCTGGAAAAGTGGTGCAAGATATCTGGGACGGCGCGCGCAAATTGCTCGGGTGGAATGACGACGCATTTGCCTAGAGCATGATCCCGAAAAGTGGAAACCGGTTTTCGGATGAGATCATGCTCAAAACGAAGAATCTGGACCGTGATCCGATTCAATTGAATTGGATCAGGGTCTAATCGACACTTCGGTCCTTTGCGTAGCGTTGAACATTGCCTCCGGTATCGCTCTCCGACATGCTCAATGAAAACCAAGATCGTGTGGGGATGCTGATGTCGCTTACAACATTCAATGGCGACGCCGAACGGGTCTATCGCGACTGGGACGATGCCTTGGGCCGCAAGGATGTCGAGGCGGCGATCGCGCTCTATGCGCCGGACTGCGTGCTCGAATCGCCGCTGGTCAGCCATCTGTTGCACGCGGAGCGCGGCGTGGTGGAAGGGCGAGAGAAGCTGCGGCAATTCGTGCGTCTGGTGTTTGCGCGCACGCCGCCCGCGCGCAAACGCTATCGCGAGGGATTCTTCACTGATGGGCGAAGGCTGATCTGGGAATATCCTCGCGTTACTCCCAACGGCGATCAGATGGACTTCGTCGAATCGATGGAGCTCAACGGCGAGGGCCTGGTTAGCCGACACCGCGTCTATTGGGGCTGGTTTGGCGTAGGGGTTCTGCAGCGCGACGAGTATCGCCGCTCGTTCTGACTAGGCCAGCGCCGCGTAAACCAATGTGCGGAACAATTGGCGGAAATAGTCGCGCTGCCGCGGCGCCTGCACCATCATGATGGCGTAGAGCTCTTCCTTTGGGGCAACCCAGAAATAGGTTCCGGCCACGCCGCCCCAGAAGAATTCGCCCGCCGTGCCCGGCGTTTGGCCCATGCCGGATTCGCGCCGCACGGCGACGCCAAGCCCGAACGTGTGTCCCGGCTGTAAGAGGGAAGGGGTGCCGATCCGCACATTGGGTCCGAGATGATCGGACGTCATCCATTCCAGCGTCTTGCGGCCGATGATGCGGGTGCCACCAAAAGCGCCGTTCTGATAGAGCGTCTGCGCGAACCGCGCATAGTCATCCATGGTCGAGAACAGGCCGCCTCCGCCGGACTCAAAGCGCGGCGGGCTCGGCATCTCGATCAGCTGCACCGGCAGGCCGCCATCCGGATCGGATGGGAAGGGTTGGGCGAGGCGCTCGTTCTTTTCCGCGCGCAGATAGAAGTCCGTGTCGGTCATGCCGAGCGGCTTGAAGATCCGCTCGTGCAGAAATGCGCCCAGCGTTTTGCCTGAGACGATCTCGACCAATCGGCCGATCACGTCCGTGGAATGGCTATAATCCCACGAATCTCCCGGCTGCGCGATCAGCGGCAGCTTGGCCAATTCGGCGATGAATTCCTCACCGTTTAGATCGCGTGCCAGGAATTGTTTGGCGTTGGCCGGGTCGCCCGTGAACAGCTTTGCCTCGCCGTAGCGGCGCTGAACGGCCGAGTTGCCCGTGAAGGCGTAAGTCAGCCCGGAGGTATGACGCAGCAAATCGTGAACGGTGATCGCGCGCTTGGCGGCGACCAGATCGAGCTTGCCGTTGCTCTCGACGCCGACCTTCATATTGGCCAGTTCGGGGATGAATTTGCCGATCGGGTCGGCGACGAAGAGTTTACCCTCTTCCAGCAGCATCATCAGCGCGACCGTGACGATCGGCTTGGTCATCGAGTAGATGCGGAAAATCGCATTGCCCGGCATGCGTGGGCCGCCCGGTCGCAGCGCGCCGAAATCCCGCCGATAGCCGATCTCGCCGCGGCGCGCGATCAGCATCGAGATGCCGGGCACGTGGCCGTTTTCGACCTCGCGCTGCATCACGGACGACAAGTGCTCAAGCCCGGCGGCCGCGAGCCCGAGTTCTTCCGGAGCTGCGACCGGCTCACTCTGCAAGCGAAGATGTTCGTTCATGATCGGTCCGGCGTGTCTGGCGGGTTGGGTGGAACCCTGCCTTACTCCCGACCATCCTGCAATGCCGTGTTCGCACGCGCCAGGCATGCGCATGCCGCTCGCCCGCGTGCGACTAAAATCCTCAGAATGTCGCGGGCGCGAAATGATTTAACAGCGCGAGCGCTACGAGAAGCACGATCCCGATGCCGAGGCTCCAGCCGATCAGCTTCTTCTCGATCGGCAGCAGCGGCTCGGTCTGCGCGCGGTTCAATTCTTCTTGAATGTTGGTCTGGGACATATGGCCGTCCATTCCAATTGATGCCGGTTGTGCGAAAGCGCCTGCAAGCCTCTAGCTCGCCAGAGGCGGCGTGACGCCGCCGAAGAAGATCCAGGAGATCAGCAGACCGACCCAGATGACAAAGCCGAACAGGCTGAGAACGTACACCGCGGCGAGCTTGCCGAACCCTTCCTGCCACAGCGTCTTGAAGTTCGACAGAACGCCGATCGAGAAGAAGGTCAAAATGAAGAAGATGACGCGGAAGGTGTTGGCTTCGCCGATCGCCGCCGGCACCTTCTTGGCGATGTCCGCGGGGGTGCCGAGCGCGAGATAGAGCCCAACGGCGAAAGTGATCACAAAGCCGATGATGAATTTCGGGAAGCGCTGCCAGATTTCCTTGGCTTTAGCCTTATCCTGATCGCGCGTGACGTTGATGTGGTTGGTCCAGATGTAGCCGAGCACGAACGCCCAGATGCCGATGAAGATGTCGATGAACACCTTGATGGTCGCGGCGGTGCCGAGAATCCAGCCGGTCTGGTAGTTCACGCCTTCGGCGGCATTCTTGGCGAGGATCAGCGACTCGGTAATACCGCCGGCCGCGACCGCCGCGCCGTCGGTCTTGACCGCAAGTCCCATCCAGGCGCCGGCCACCAGCGGCTGATGCGAGAGAAAGGCCTGCGCGAGGAACGGCAGGATGAGCACTTCCACCGCGGCGAAGATGACGACCAGCGAGGATACCAGCACCGGCACCACCGGTCGGGCGCGAATTGCGCCGCCGACGGCGATGGCGGCAGAGACGCCGCAGATCGAAATGCCGGAGGCAAGCGGGGCCGCCCATTCGCGATTGAAGCCGAACCACTTGCGCGCGACGAAATACACCACCGCCCAATAAATCAAGTAGGCCTCGACGATGGCGGCGACGCCGCGCAATAGCAGCGAGCTTGCGAATCCGAGCTTGCTCGCCGCGGTCACGGCGAAGACGCCGCCGAGGATGACGATCGCAACCTTGATGTAAAGCTCCGGCCGCACCGCTTCCTTCACCGCCTCGGCAAAGCGCGGGAAGAAATTGGCGATGATCAGGCCTGCGATCAGCGCAAAGATATAGCCGCCTTCGTTGGTGAGCTTGAGCGACCAGCTGATGCCGAATTTCTGTTGTTCGGCCGGCGTAACGGCGGCGAAGTTGGCATAATTGCCGATCACCCAGCTCGCATACGCGATCCAGAACACGGCGGTGAAGGCAAGCGCGAAACGCGTCACGTTGGCCTTGAGCGCCACGGCGCCGGCGCTGAGCACGACCAGAAGGGCGACATAGGTCGCGACCAGCGCGCCGTAGCCGCTGAGCGAGGAGAAATCCTTCGAGGTCGCCTTCAGCGCCTGGCTGAAATTGCTCCAAACCGAGGTGGTCACCACCCAGCCGATCAGATCAACATTGACCACCGCGGCCAGCGCCAGAACGAAGATCGAGAGGCCGAGCACGACGGCCAGCCAATCCTCACTGACCGGGGCGGTGACGGCGTCGGCGCGTTGCGGGCGAAATTCGTTAACGGTCGTTTCGGACATCAATTGATTTCGCCGCAGAAGCGGCGCTCCCAACCATGAAATCATTGATCCCACAGCCGAGAGTCAATGCGACGCCCTAAAATAAGAGACTTTTAGCTGAGCCGATCAGCCTGCAGCGAATAAACTCACGCAAAGACGGCCTGCGGCGAAAAAAGTGTTTTCGCGCCGTTGTCGGCCTGCTGTGTGCGCAAATGAGATTGTAAGAGCTCTAGGCGGCCGCCTGGCTGTTCAGCCGGTCCATTTCGCGTTGAACGAGTTGCCGGTAGAGTCCTTCGCGCAGCACCAGGTGATCGGGCGGGCCGTCTTGAACGACTTTGCCGAGCTGCATGACGACGACCCGGTCGAAACTTCTCACCGTCGACAGCCGGTGTGCGATCGCGATGACGGTTCGACCGCTCATCAAACGGCCGAGAGCTTCGCGGATCGCCTCTTCGGACTCGCCGTCGAGCGCCGAGGTGGCTTCGTCCAGCAGCAGGAGCGGCGCGTTCTTGAGAAAAGCGCGTGCGATGGCAATGCGCTGCCGTTGACCGCCGGAAAGCTTGACGCCGCGTTCGCCGACGAGCGTGCGCATGCCGTTCGGCAGGCCCTCGATGAAGTCGCAGCGCGCGGCGATCGCCGCTTCGTGCACCTCTTCGTCGGAGGCGTCGGGCCGTCCGTAGCGGATATTTTCCATGACCGAACGATGAAACAGCGAGATGTCCTGCGGCACCACGCCGATCGCGTCGCGCAGGCTCTCTTGCGTCACGCGGGAGATGTCCTGCCCGTCGATCAGGATGCGGCCGACTTGCACGTCATAGAAGCGCTGCAGCAGCGCGAACACGGTCGACTTTCCGGCGCCCGATGGGCCGACCAGGCCGACGCGCTCTCCGGGCATGAAGCTCAGATTCAATTCCTCGAAGATCTGTTGGCCCTCGCCGTAGCGGAACTGGATCTGCTCGAACTTCACGCTGGCGCCCCGCCGCACCAGCGGCGTCGCTTCCGGATGATCGCGCAACTCGTGCGGTACAAGCAGGGTGGTCAACGCTTCGGACAGGCGCGCGACGTGCTGGGTAATGTCGACCAAGGCCACGGCGAGATCGCGCGTGGCGTGCAGCACGGCGATGCCAAGGGTGCAGATCAGCACCACGTCGCCGGTCGTCGCTGCGCCCGTCTGCCACAGCATGATGGCCCAGGCGAGCAGGCTGAGCGCCAGAATGATCGTGACGACGGCGTGAAAGATGCGCAGCTTCTCGAGGTAGAACAGGCTGCGCCGGCGCGCTTCCATCTCGCGCTCGACCGTTGCGTCGAACCGCCGATGCTCGCGCAGAAAGCCGCCGAACGCGCGTACCAATGGCATGTTGCCGACGATGTCGGTCATTTCGCCATCGACCGCGGCGGCTTTGCTGGCGAAATCATGATGCAACGGCCGGCCGGCCGCTGCCATGCGGAACATGATCACCACGAGAGTGCCGGCGGTCACGCTTAGTCCCACCGCCATGGTAAAGCTGACTGTGAAGACGAGCGCGATAGCCGCGACGGTCGCGGCGCAGGGCGGCAACACGTTCCAGACGAACATGTTTTCGCCGGTGAATACCGCGTTGGAGGTTGCCGTGATACGGCTTGTCAGCGTGCCGGGCATGCGCTCGGCAAAGTAGCTTTGCGAATGCCCGGTGAGGTGCCGGAACAAATCACGCCGCAGATCGCCGGTCACTGCGACGAACGCGTAGTTGGCGATCCAACTGGCGAGACGCCAGAGAAGATTATCGGCGGCGATCAGTGAGCCAAGCAGGCCAAACGCGATCCAAACGCCGGCCGCATTGTGGTTGGACAGGACGTCGACCAGGAACTTGACGCCGTATTGGGTTCCGACCGAACAGGCGACTGCGGCCAGCACCGCCGTGAGGATGGTAGCATGGGCGACGGGTCGTCGCCGCACATAACGAAGAATGAAGGCGAGAGGGCGACCGGCGTAATCACACAGATCGGCCATGCGCGTACCAACTCCTCCACTCGCTGACAGGGAACCCGTCACCCGTGCAGCACGACAACGCTGAAAACTCCAAAACTATCCATCAGTGGCGGTAACTTTTTCTGACTTTGGGTGACTTAGAGCGGAATCACCTTTGTTTCGAATTGTCCGCGCGTTTTGTTTGAACATGAGCCTTTCCGAAAGTCGGGTTCCCTTCGGGGTCAAGTTCCTAGGCAAATATCTGCGCGACAACGCTGGAGGCCCAACGTGCCAGAGACCACCCCTGATTAACGCCAACATTTTTTGTCGACTGGAAGTTCCGCCACTCGCAAAAAATAAAGTTCCCCGCTGCATCTGAAACATTTGATCAGATTGCAGTTCTTGGTCTTGTGCGCGGAACTCACAGGGATGGGGTGTTCCAAAGGAAAGGTCGAATTCGATGCATATTGCGCAGATCGCCCCGCTGACGGAAGCGGTGCCTCCGAAGTTGTATGGCGGGACTGAGCGCGTGGTGTCGTGGCTGACCGAGGAGCTGATAGCGCTCGGCCATGAAGTCACGTTGTTCGCGAGCGGCGACTCGGTGACGAGCGCGCGGCTCGATGCCAGCTGGCCGCGCTCACTGCGGCTCGACGGTTCCGTCCGCGACCCCAACGCGCTGCACATGATGATGCTGGAGAGGGTCTACCAGCGCGCTGCCGAGTTCGACTTTCTGCACTTCCATCTCGACTACTATCCATTTTCGCTGTTTTCACGCCAGCCGACGCCGTTCGTCACCACCTTGCATGGTCGGCTCGATCTGCCGGAGCACCAGCCGGTGTTCGACACGTTCGCGTCCGTGCCGGTCGTGTCGATTTCCAACGCGCAGCGCCGGCCTTTGCCGCAGGCCAATTGGGTGCGCACCGTCCATCACGGACTGCCGCAAAACCTGCTGCAGCCCAGGCCGATCAAGCCGTCCTACTTCGCATTTCTCGGCCGCATCGCACCCGAAAAGGGCGTCGATCGCGCCATCCGCATTGCGGAGCATTGCGGCCTGCCGCTCAAGGTGGCGGCCAAGGTCGACAATGTCGACCGCGAATACTTCGAGGAACAAATCCTGCCGATGATGAAGTCGGCGCAGGTCGACTATATCGGCGAAATCAACGACACGCATAAATCCGAGTTCCTGAGCGGCGCGATGGCGTTGCTCGTTCCGATCGATTGGCCGGAGCCGTTTGGCTTGGTGATGATCGAGGCGATGGCTTGCGGCACGCCGGTCATCGCCTTCAACCGCGGATCGGCGCCGGAAGTGATTGACGATGGTGTTACCGGATTCGTCGTCGAAGACATCAACGGCGCCATCGGGGCCGTCGATCGGCTGAGCCACCTGTCGCGGGACAAGATTCGGCGGCGCTTCGAGCAGCGGTTCACTTCGCGCCGGATGGCCCAGGACTATCTTTCGGTTTATCGCAGCATGAGCGACCGCGTCGCGCCGCATCTGCGCCTGGTTTCCGACGACGCGCCGGCTTCATAGCCTTCGCGGATCGGTTTGAACGTAACTCGGCCGGAAGCCGGCCGGGTAGCCGCGGCGCGTGCTGTGCGTGTGCCGGTGCGCGACGCCGCTAGTCTGCTTCGTCCGCTGTGGTTCGAGTCTCCGGCATCAACAGCCAGGCCACTACAAAGCCAAACGTCGCGATTGCCGCGAGTCCCATAAAGGCGGCCGGGCTGCCGAAATGGTCGGTGATATAGCCGGCCAGTGTCGCGCTCAGTGATGCTCCGATTCCGACAAAGGTTCCGACGATTCCCTGGCCGAGATTGAAATGTCCGGTGCCACGCGTCAGATCGGCGACCACGAGCGGCACCATCACGGCGAACACGGCCGCGGTGATCCCGTCGAGGATCTGGATCACGACCAGAGCCTCCGGATCGGTCACCCATGCGAACAGAAGGCCCCGGATCGGCAGTGTGGCAAAACCGATCAGCAGCAACGGCCGGCGGCCCCAAATCTGCGCGCGCTGGCCGATCCACGGCGAGAGGGCGGCGACCACGAGTTGAGGAACGACGATGCAAGCGCCGATCAGGATTGTCGCCCAGCGCGCTGAGCGCATGGTGACGACGCTGCCCACCAGCGGCAGCATCGCCGCGTTGGCCAAGTGAAACAGAAGCAAGCATCCGGCAAATATCAAAAGCGGCCGGTTGTGCATCAATTCGCCGGGCTTGGTCGGCGGCTTCTGCACGCGCCGCGACGCCGCGCCGTGGGCGCGCTCCGGATCGATCTCGCCCGCCGCGATGCTGCGCAATGCCAATAGCGCCGGTATCAGCAAGCAGACGGTGACGATGAAGACCGCCCGCGGTGAAAAATATCCGACGGCCGCCATCACGGCGGCCGCCAGTCCAGTGCCGATGGAGGCAAACCGCGCATTGCGGCCCAGCCGTTCGCTGATCGCCGCGTGCCCGACAAGCCCGAGGCTGATTGCCGCAATAGCCGGGCCAAGCACGCAGCTTGCCAGCGAATGGACAATGGCCGCCGACAGCACCATCGGGAAAATCGGCAGCGCAGCGTAAGCCAAGGCACTAAAGCAAATTGCACCGATGGCAATCCCGGCAACCAGCCGTTCGGAGCGTGCCGCGTCGACCAGCGCACCGCCCGGCATTTGCGCAATGAGAGACACGAAACCGGCCGCGGAAAGAACGAGGCCGATATCGATCTGCGTCCATTTTTGGGTGGTGAGGAATACCGAGACGAAGGGACCGAAACCGGTTTGCACGTCGGCAACGAAGAAGACGAACCAATCGAGGCCGCGCAGGCTGCGCCGCGAAGGCGAAAGCGGCGGCTCGGCGGTGTCGGGCCGCTCATGCGGCGGCGGGGCGGACGCGCCTACGCCACCGCGATGCCGATCCTGACTGTCGCCGAAGCGGCGTAATGGTTCCGCAGCCAGAACAGATCTCCAGCATTGTTGCTATTCGGGCAGGGACTCGAGCTTGCCGAGCGCGCCGAGGATGACGACAGGTTTGCCCTCCCTGTATTCGGGAGCGGCCTTGACTTGATCGCGGGTCAGGTCGAGGGCGATCCGCTCGCCCGGTTTGCCTGGCTGCGGAAAATGCAGCGCGTTCCAGTCTACTGCAATTCTGCGACTGCCGACGCCGAGAAAGCCGCCGAAATCGATAATCGCCGCCCGCACCTGGCCGGCCCGGTCGACGAGCACGTCGACGATCCGGCCCATGTCCTCGTCGGCGCTGCTGCGCACATCACGGCCGAGGATGCCCTCGACTTCGTGCTTGTTCAGGACGGTGATTTCCGGGGTGACCTGAGGGGGTGGAGGGTTAGCCGGCGGCGGCGTCGTGTTGGCAGCGGGCGGCTCGGCCTTTTCCGCATCATTTTCGGCAAATGCGAAGGTCGCCGCGGCGATCAGCGCCAACATTGCGACGAGCGCCAACGCCGGCCGGGAACTTTCGTGCATGCCGCCCTCCCGCGATCGTTCACCCCACTAAGTTGAGCCGGCTCGTCTGGTTCCATGTTGCCGGCTAGGCGCTGACTTAGCAGGAATGAACGATGGACACCCGGATGCCGCCATTGATGCGCGGCGTGTCGAGCGACACGGTCTCGCCGTGCCGCCGCACGCGCAGGTCCACGTAGGACGAGCCGAGTTGCAAATCGCGAAGCGTCACCTCGTCGAGAAATGCGGGCAGCCGCGGATTGCTCAATCGGATCTCGTTGGCGAACGGATCGAATTCGAGGCCGAGGCAGGCCTGCAGAAGCGCAAACGGCGTCGCCGCGGCCCAGGCCTGCGGCGCGCATGCGACCGGATAAAGCGTGGGACCTTGACCGTGCTGGCGCTGGAAACCGCAGAACAATTCCGGCAGGCGCCGGTGGTCCATATAGGTGCCGGCATGGAATAAGCCTTCGAATAATTTGTCGATCGGCTGCTTCAATCCATAGCGCGCGAGACCGAGCGCGATCAGCGCGTTGTCGTGCGGCCAGATCGAGCCGTCGTGATAGGACATCGGATTGTAGCGCGCTTCGCCGCGCGCCACCGTGCGGATGCCCCAGCCGGAAAAGAAGTCGGGCCGCAGCAAGCCCTTGGCGACCAGCGCGGCGCGTGCCGGATGGGCGATGCCCGTCAGCAGAACCTGGCCCGCATTCGAGGTGCGCACCACACAGGGTTGCTTGGCGCCGTCGAGCGCCAGCGCGTACGTCTCGATTCCCGGGCACCAGAAGGCGGTCTCGAACTGCTCGGCGAGTTTGTTTGCTTGGGCGTCAAGCTTGTCGGCCTCGGGGTTGCGCCCGATGCGGCGCGCGCAACAAGCCGCCATGCGCTTGGCGGCGTAGACGTAACCCTGCACTTCGGCGAGCGCGATGGCGCCTTCGGCCAATCGTCCGTCGGCATGGAAGATCGCGTCGTTCGAATCCTTCCAGCCCTGGTTGGCGAGACCCTGCTCGGTCGCACGCAAATATTCGACAAAGCCGTCGCCATCCGGATCGCCCGGCCCATCGATCCAATCGAGCGCGGCGCGGATCGCCGGCCACAGTTCGGCGATGGTTTCGACGTCGCCGGTGCGTTCCATATAAAGACCCGCGAGCAGCACGAAGAGCGGTGTCGAGTCGACGCTGCCATAGTAAAGGCCAAACGGAACTTCGCGCAGCGCCGCCATTTCGCCGCCACGCATTTCGTGCAGGATTTTTCCTGGCTCGGCGTCGGCGAGAGGATCGGTAGTCTTAGCTTGATAGTAAGCGAGGCGGCGCAGCACGCCGCCCGCCACGTCGGGGCTCCACCACAGCATCTGCAGGGCCGTGATCAAACCGTCGCGGCCGAAGGTCGTCGAGAACCAGGGAATGCCGGCATAGGGATAACGCCCTTGCGGCGTGTCGGTCATGAGGATTTGGAGATCGGCCGCGGCGCGGCACAGCATCTCGTTGAAAAGCTCGTTCGACGTTTCGACGGTGGTGCGGCCGCAGGCAGACTGCCGCAACTCGCGCCGCGCCTTGATCAGCGCGCGCAGAAACGGCACCGGCCGGTGCTCAGCGGTGTTGCACCCGGCCGCCAGAAAGATCGGCCGCGACTCGCCAGGCTGGAGCTTAAGCTCGTAGAGGGCGCCATTGGTCGCCAATCTGTGCGGCGGCGGATCGAAGGTCAGCGTCGTGCGGCGCAATTTGTCGTCGAGGCCGTGATAATTGAGCAGCACTTGGTCGCTGCCGCGCAACTGCACCGTGGCGGCACCGCGTTTCTCGCGGCGCGTGCCGCGCACCTCGAAAAGATCGGCAAAGTCGTTGGCGAACAGAATCGCCATCTGCACGACGATCGGGCGATCGCCATAATTGCGCAAGCCGAACCGCTGATAAACCGTGTCGCGCCACAGAAAGACCGTGCGCAGAATATGCAGCGTGTCCTTCTCCAAGATAACGCGCTGATCGGCGAAGACGTCCGGGTTGGTGAGGTCGACGACGAGCGCGGCGTTGTCGTCGCGCAAGTTTGACCCGAGCAGCAGCGGCTGCGCGCCGTTGATCAGAAGCTGCAGCTGGGAGAGAAATCGGGTGTCATGAGAGAACAGGCCGTCGGTTCCGCCGGTCGCCGCGCCCATGTCGCCGTGGGTGTCCAGCACGATGAATGTGTCGTTGCTTTTGAGCGAGCAGCGCGGCCGAGAAACCGATTGCGTGGCTGCAATATAGAACGCGTCCTCAGCGGGCGCGACAACCGGAAGCGTCTGTGCTGCAGATTTCGGCGACATTGGCGTCCTGAGAATTCTTTGCGCTTCCGAATTCTTACTCTCAGCGTCGGTGTTCGGCAGCGTGCTTAGTGCGGGATAGTGACCAGACTATGCATGGGACCGGATGCATGTGACCGGATGCATGTCCCCGTCGACTCATGTGCATGGCGGCGGTCCAATGCCCGATCGATTGCCCCCTTTGCGCTCGCTTCGAGACGTATCGAGGGCCGGTTTGCAGCGCAAAAAGCCCCGGCTACGTGGCAAATGCCGTAAAGAAGAAGAGTTCCGAGTGAGCGCAGCAAATTTTGCGGGAATGGTATCGATCTCCCTCGGCGCGTGGCGGCTCGGCTGTTTTGGACGTGGCGAATTGTGGAATAATGAACTACCAGAAGGCCCCTGGGGACACTGCGTCATTTGGAGAATTGCATGGCCGGCGCGGCGGTTAAGGAGAAAGGCGAAGGCGCGGATTCGGCGGAGGCGGACCGGCCGCTGACCGATGGCTTCCACCTCGTCATCGATGCGCTCAAGCTTAACGGCATCGACACGATCTATGGCGTTCCGGGCATCCCGATCACCGACCTCGGCCGCATGGCGCAGGCCACCGGCATGCGGGTCATATCGTTCCGGCATGAGCAGAACGCCGGCAACGCAGCCGCGATCACGGGCTTCCTGACGAAAAGACCGGGCATCTGTCTCACGGTGTCGGCTCCCGGATTTCTCAACGGTCTGACGGCGCTGGCGAATGCCACGACCAACTGCTTTCCGATGATCCTGATCAGCGGCTCCTCGGAGCGGGAAATCGTCGACCTGCAGCAAGGCGACTATGAAGAGATGGACCAGCTGGCCGTCGCAAAACCGCTCTGCAAGGCGGCGTTTCGCGTGCTGCATGCGGCGGACATCGGCATCGGCGTGGCGCGGGCGATCCGCGCCGCCGTTTCCGGCCGCCCGGGCGGCGTCTATCTCGACCTGCCGGCCAAGCTCTTCGCCCAAGTGATGGACGCGGATGCCGGCGCCAAATCGCTCGTCAAGGTCATCGATCCGGCACCGGCGCAGATCCCCGCGCCGGCGGCAGTCGCGCGCGCGCTCGATATTCTCAAGAGCGCTCAGCGTCCCCTGATCATTCTCGGCAAAGGTGCGGCTTACGCGCGAGCCGACGACGAACTCCGCGCGCTGGTGGAGAAGAGCGGCGTTCCGTTTCTGCCGATGAGCATGGCCAAGGGGCTTTTGCCCGACACCCATCCGCAGTGTGCCGGCGCCGCGCGCTCGACGGTGCTGAAGGATTCCGATGTCGTAATGCTGATCGGCGCGCGCCTCAACTGGCTTCTGTCGCACGGCAAGGGCAAAGCCTGGGGCGAGCCCGGGTCGAAGCAGTTCATCCAGATCGACATCGAGCCGAAGGAGATGGACAGCAACGTGGAGATCGCCGCTCCCGTTGTCGGCGACATCGGCTCCTGTGTCGCGGCGCTTCTGCACGGGATGGGGAGCAAATGGCCGGCGCCGCCGGCCGCCTGGATCAACACGGTCACTGCGAAGAAAGAAGAGAACATCGCCAAGATGGCGCCGCGGCTGATGAGCAATGCGGCGCCAATGGACTTCTACGGCGCGCTCGGCGCACTGCGAAGTGTCATCAAAGAGCGGCCGGATGCCATCCTGGTCAACGAAGGGGCCAACACGCTCGATCTCGCGCGCGGTGTCATCGATATGTATCAGCCGCGCAAGCGTCTGGATGTCGGCACCTGGGGCGTCATGGGCATCGGCATGGGCTTTGCGGTCGCGGCCGCCATTCAAACCGGCAAACGCGTGCTCGCGATCGAGGGCGACAGCGCATTTGGTTTTTCCGGCATGGAAGTCGAAACCATCTGCCGGTATGATTTGCCGGTCTGCGTCGTCATCTTTAACAACAACGGCATCTATCGCGGCACCGATGTCAATCCGTCGGGCGGGTCGGATGTCGCAACAACCGTCTTCGTCAAGGATTCGCGCTACGAAAAGATGATGGACGCGTTCGGCGGCGTTGGCGTGTATGTGACGACGCCCGACGAGCTCAAACGTGCCGTGAGCGAGGCAATGGATTCCGGTCGGCCCACTCTGATCAATGCGGCGATCGATCCGGCGGCCGGCAGCGAGAGCGGCAGAATCGGCAACCTCAATCCGCAAAGCAAAATTCGCAAGAAATAAAGGAGCAGCGCGATGGCAACGCGCAAGAAAGCAAAATTCAAACTGCGCGCGAACAAATCCAGGGTGCCGGCGAAAAAGTCCGCCAGCAAGGCAATGAAATCCGCGGCGAAGAAGCCGACAAAGAAAACGGTGACAGCCGCAGCAAGAAAGGCCGCCGCCAAATCGGCGAACGGCAACGGGCTGCCGCGGCCGTCGTCGATGCCTTGGGGAGAGGCGGGCAGGGCGCTCGATGGTGTGCGCATCCTCGATTTCACGCACGTGCAATCGGGTCCGACCTGCACGCAGCTGCTCGCCTTCATGGGCGCCGACGTGATCAAAGTGGAACGGCCGGGTGTCGGCGACATCACGCGCGGCCAGCTTCGCGACGTAAAAGGCGCCGACAGTCTCTATTTCACCATGCTCAATGGCAGTAAGCGCTCGATCACGATCGACAGCAAACATCCGAAGGGCAAGGAAATCCTCGACCGGCTGGTGAAGGAATGCGACGTGCTGGTGGAGAATTTCGCGCCCGGCGCGCTCGACCGCATGGGGCTCACCTTCGAGCACATTCACAAGCTCAATCCGCGTATGATCGTTGCCTCGGTCAAAGGCTTCGGCCCCGGACCGTACGAAGACTGCAAGGTCTACGAGAACGTCGCGCAATGTGCGGGCGGTTCGGCATCGACCACCGGATTTCGCGACGGTCCGCCGCTCGTGACCGGCGCGCAGATCGGCGATTCAGGCACCGGCCTGCATCTCGCGCTCGGCATTGTCGCCGCGCTCTATCAGCGCAATCGCACTGGCCGCGGGCAGAAGGTGCTCTGCGCCATGCAGGACGGCGTCCTCAATTTGGCGCGGGTGAAGCTGCGCGATCAACAGCGGCTCGCGCACGGCCCGCTGACCGAATACAGCCAATACGGCCAAGGCATTCCGTTTGGCGACACGGTGCCGCGGGCGGGCAACGATTCCGGTGGCGGCCAGCCGGGCTGGATCCTCAAATGCAAGGGATATGAGAGCGATCCCGACGCTTACATCTATTTCATCACCCAGGCGCCGGTATGGGGCGCAATCTGCGATGTGATCGGCAAGCCGGAATGGAAGACCGATCCGGACTATGCCACGCCCAACGCGCGGCTGCCGCGGCTCAAGCACATTTTCGGCACCATCGAGCAATGGACCATGACCAAGACCAAGTTCGAGGCCATGGACATTCTCAACAGGCTCGACATCCCGTGTGGGCCGATCTTGTCGATGAAGGAGCTTGCCCACGAACAATCCCTGCGCGCGACGGGCACGGTCGTGGAAGTCGATCATCCCACGCGTGGGACGTATCTCACTGTGGGCAATCCGATCAAACTATCTGACTCGATTGCCGATGTGCGCCGCTCGCCACTGCTTGGCGAACATACCGATGAAGTGCTACGCGATGTGCTGAAATACGCGGATCGGGAGATCGAGGCCATCAAGGCGTCCGGCGCGATCAGCGCGCCGGAGAAGAAAGCGGAAGCGGCATAGCTTTTGTCATGCCCGGGTTGTCCCGGACATCCCGATGAGACGGTGCATGTTGTTGAAACGGGATCGCCGGAACGAGCCCGGCGATGATGACTGGGGAGAGGGAATTCGGTCGCAATGCGTATTGTCGTTCACGGGCAGCAAGCATTCGGTAAGGCAGTGTTGGAAGCGCTGCTTAAGCGCGGCGAAAATGTCGTTGCCGTCTACGTCGCGCCGGAGAAACCCGGCGCCAAGGCCGATCCGCTCAAGGAAGCCGCGCTCGCGGCCAAGCTGCCGGTGTATCAGCCCGAGTCCTATCGCACGCCGGAAGTGTGGGACGAGTTTCGCGCGCTCAAGCCCGATCTGCAGGTGATGGCGTTTGTGACGTTGTTTGTTCCGGAAGATTTTCTCAACATCCCGACCCACGGCTCGATCCAATATCATCCGTCGCTGTTGCCCGCCTGTCGCGGCCCGAGCGCGATTAACTGGCCGATCATCAAGGGCGAGACGGAAACCGGACTATCGATCTTCTGGCCCGACAACGGTCTCGATACCGGCGATGTTCTGATCCAGAAAAAGACGCCGATTTCAGCGACCGACACCCTTGGCTCGGTCTACTTCGAGCGGCTGTTCCCGATGGGCGTCGAGGCGATGCTGGAGGCGGTCGATCTCGTCAAGGCCGGCAAAGCGCCGCGCATCAAACAGAACGAGGCGAAGGCCACCTACGAGGGCCGCTGCGGGCCCGACAACGCGCATATCGATTGGGGGCGCCCCTGGCAGGAGATCGATCGTCTGATCCGCGGCTGTAATCCGGCGCCAGGGGCCTGGTCGAAACTTGACGGCGCGGTCGTAAAGATTTTCGAGGCGAAACCGTTGCCGGCCAAAGACCCGAAGGGTATCGGCGGCAAGATGGGTGAGATAGTCGCCGTCGAGGCCGATGGGTTCACCGTCGTTTGCGCCGATGGCCGCTTCAAGATCACGCGCGTTCAACCCGCCGACGGCAAGAAGGTCGATGCCGGCGAGTGGGCCAAATCCGCCAACGTCGCTGTCAAAGCGAGGTTGGCGTGAACTAACAGCCGTTCTTCCCGCCGTTTTTCCATTCCTCGTACGCCTGAGTGGATCCTGCAAACATGCCTGCCTCACAACACCAAAATCCGAAGTCCGACATTGAAATTGCCCAAGCCGCCAAGCCGCGGCGTATCCTCGATGTGGCGAAGGAAAAGCTTGGCATCGCGCCCGAGAATCTCGAGCCTTACGGCCACTACAAAGCCAAGATCTCGATGGACTACATCAAGTCACTCAAGGGCAAGAAGGACGGCAGGCTGGTCCTGGTGACGGCGATCACGCCGACGCCTGCCGGCGAGGGTAAGACGACGACGACGGTCGGACTCACCGACGCGCTCAATCACATCGGCAAGAAGGCGATGATGTGCCTGCGCGAGCCGTCGCTCGGACCGTGCTTCGGCGTCAAGGGCGGCGCCGCCGGCGGCGGTTATGCGCAGGTGATCCCGATGGAGGACATCAACCTCCATTTCACCGGCGACTTTCACGCCATCACGACGGCGCACAATCTGCTCGCGGCGCTGATCGACAACCACATTTATTGGGGCAACGCGCTCGGCATCGACAGCCGCCGCGTCGCCTGGCGCCGCGTTCTGGATATGAATGATCGTGCGTTGCGCGAGATCGTCTGTTCGCTCGGCGGCGTCGCCAACGGTTACCCGCGCGAGGCCGGCTTCGACATTACGGTCGCCTCTGAGGTCATGGCGATCTTCTGCCTCGCCAACGATCTCGATGATCTGAAAACGCGTCTCGGCAATATCATCGTCGGCTATACGCGCGAGCGCAAACCGGTGCGCGCTAAGGAACTCAACGCGCACGGCGCCATGGCGGCCTTGTTGAAAGACGCCATCGCACCCAATCTGGTGCAGACGCTCGAGGGCACGCCGGCTTTCATTCACGGTGGGCCGTTCGCCAACATCGCGCACGGCTGCAATTCCGTTTCGGCAACGAGCGCTGCGCTCAAGCTTGCCGATTATGTCGTGACCGAAGCCGGCTTCGGCGCCGATCTGGGGGCCGAGAAATTTATCGACATCAAATGCCGCAAGGCCGGTCTCGAGCCGGACTGTGTGGTCATCGTCGCAACCATCCGTGCGCTGAAGATGCATGGCGGCGTCAAGAAAGAGGATCTGAAGAAGGAAGACTTGAAAGCGCTGGCAGCCGGTATGGCCAACCTGCAACGCCACGTCGAGAACATCAAAAAGTTCAATCTGCCCGCGGTCGTATCGATCAACCGCTTTTCAGCCGACACCGATGCCGAAATCGATCTGGTGAAGGAAAAGTGCAAATCGCTCGGCGTCCAAGCGCTGATGGCCGATCATTGGGCGATGGGCGGCGAAGGCGCCGCCGATGTCGCCAGGGCCGTGGTGCGCATCATCGACGAAGACAAGGCTGATCTGAAACTCCTCTATCCCGACGATATGCCGCTGTTCGAGAAAGTGCGCACCATCGCCAAGGAAGTCTATCGCGCCGACGATGCCACTGCCGACAAGTCGGTGAAGGATCAGCTCAAGGCTTGGGAGGAAATGGGCTTCGGCAAGTTGCCGGTCTGCATTGCCAAGACGCAATATTCGTTCTCGACCAATCCGGACGCCAAGGGCGCACCGACCGGCTTTTCCATACCGGTGCGCGAGGTACGGCTTTCGGCCGGGGCCGAGTTCGTGGTCGCCATCTGCGGGGAGATCATGACCATGCCGGGCCTGCCGAAGGCGCCGGCCGCCGATACCATCGACGTCGGCGCCGATGGCAGGATAACGGGATTGTTCTAGAGCGCGATGGCTTTAAGTTGAATCGTCATCGCGCTCTAGATCTTCGGTGGAGCATGATCTTTTCGGAAATCCGGTACCCGCTTTTCCGCATCATGCTCTGAGCCTTTCTCTGTCGATGTCTCGACGGAGCTTTGTCAAGCAACGAGGTGTGAAAATGTTGAAGTTCTATTTCAGCGGCGCGCCCAACCCGACCAAGGTGGCACTCTTTCTTGAAGAAGCCGGAATTCCATATGAGGCTATTCCGGTCGACACCCGCAAAGGCGAGCAGCACAAGCCGGAATATCTGGCGATCAATCCAAATGCCAAGGTGCCGGCGATTGTCGACGGCGACGTCACCGTGTTCGATTCAAACGCGATCCTGCTCTACCTCGGCGAGAAGACCGGCAAGTTCATGCCGCCCGCCGGCGACAAGATGCGCGCCGAGCTCCTTTCATGGCTGATGTTCGTCGCTTCCGGCGTCGGTCCCTATGCGGGCCAATCCGTGCACTTTCGCATGTACGCGCCGGAAAAGAACGAATACGCCATCAACCGCTACGCCTTCGAGTCGCAGCGCCATTTCGGCATTCTCGACGCGCGGCTTGCCAAGCAAAAATACATGCTCGGTGGCACCTACACGATTGTCGACATGGCGGTGTGGGGCTGGGCGCGCGGCATGCCGATCGTGCTCGGCGAAGCCGCGTGGGCGAAATTCCCCAACCTCAAGCGGCTGGTCGACGAGGTCAGCGCGCGGCCGGCGGCGCAGCGCGCCGCCGGGCTCAAGGACAAGCACAAGTTCAAGACCGAGATGGACGACGAGGCCCGCAGGGCCATGTTCCGGCATATGAGCGAAAAGGTCGCCTGAAAATGTAGGGCGGGTTGAGCCAACGGGTCCGGCCCGAGTGGCCGGCCCGATGACAAGCTCTGCGAAACCCGCTGTGCGACTTGGTGGGTTACGCCGCTGCGCGGCTAACCCACCCTACAAGACTAAAACATCCCCATGCGCTCGCTTGCGATGGTGCCGGTGAGCAGGAGTACACCGAACAGCATCACCAGCACCGCGGCGCCGACTTCAATGCCGCGCAGCATCAGCGTGCCATAGCCGGCGCGCGTCGCCGCAAACCGCTTCGCCACGGCTCTTGCGCCGACGGCAAGCGTGGCGATTGCCGCGACCGTGATCGCAGTTCCGATGCCCATGACGAAGGTAGAGGCGACGCCCGCCCAGAATAGTCCTTGCGCCAGGGCGAAGACCAAAACGATGATCGCGCCCGAGCAGGGCCGCAGACCGACCGCGACGATTGCCGAGAGTCCGTGCCGCCAGCCGCCGGGGCCCGCCAGTTCTTCCGGCTCCGGTCCATGCGCGTGACCCCATGGCAGCACGCTCTCCTCGTCGGCGTGATCACGCGCGTGGTCGTGGCTGTGATGCTCATCCTGCCCGTGATCGTGCGGGTGATTGTGCGAATGGGGAGCGGGGTGATCGTCTGCATGCTCATGATGCGTACACGGGGCATGATGATCGTGGGCGTGCTCTGCCGGAGATACCGGTTCGGATTTCAGCGTGTGCAGGGTCCGAAGGAATGCGCGCCCTTTCACCCAAAGGAGCCGGGCGCCGACCAACACGATCAGTGCGTAACTGATGGTTTCGATGACACGCACCGTGTCGCCCATTGCCTTGGCGGTCGCGCCGATCAGGATCGCGGCAACGGCAACCAGCGCGACAGCGGTAAGCGCCTGCAACAACGCGGAAGCGAACGACAGCGTGACGCCGCGCCGCCAGGTCTCTTCGTTGGCGACGAGGTAAGACGAGATCACCGCCTTGCCGTGACCGGGACCTGCGGCATGGAAAATCCCATAGGCGAACGAGATGCCCATGAGTCCCCACAGCGCGGTGCCGTCGCTCTTGGCGGCGCGGATGAGACCGGACAATTCGCGATAGAACAATGCCTGCTTGCTCAAAAGCCAGCCGAACAATCCACCCGCTGCCGGCTGGCGCATGGCGGCGAGCGGGCTCGATTGCGCGGCGGCCTCTTGGCAAAACGCGCCGGCTGCGAGCAGAGCGAGGATCAGGACACCCAGGAGCAGGCGCGCCTTGGCGTCGCGCGTCACGGACAGGTCACCGATATCCGGTTGGCGAAGCTGGCGCCCATGCCGGCATTCGCTTCCCACGCCATAGACTTGTCGAGCCGCACCGCCGCGGAAAAAAAGTCGTCGCGCGGTTTTACCACCGACACCGAACATTGCGCCGGCGCATTGACCAGCCGCACCTGATCCTTTTCGGCGAAGCCGAAGTCGATGAAAAAATCGGGATCGTAAACTTCCACGTCGAGCGCCTTGGCCTTCACCGGCGTCTTAAAAGGAAGCGTAAAGTGCAGCGTCAATACCGTCTCTTTCGGGTCGTATTCGAGATCATAGTCGACCGGATCTGAAAGAGCGTCCTTCTGCCGTTTGCCATTCACCTTGACGTAGGTGAAGTAGGCGTATTCCTGCAGCGACTCGACATTGACCTTGGCGAGGGGCGCAAGCTCCTCGCGCGTGAACTGGCCTTTGGTTTTCTGCTCGAGCCCCTGGGTGGCGAAGGCGGAGAACATGTCGTCGAAGGTCCAGGCATGGCGCACGCCGGTGATCGAACCGTCCGGCGCGTACAAAAGCTGTGAGGTCATCGTCACCCACACATGCGGGTGTGCGTGCGCATGCAGCGTGGTTGCGATGAGGCACGAAAGCCCGACGATCAGAAAGACAATTCGGAGAAACATCCGCGCGCCTAAGACCCGATCCCTGACCCACGCGCACATTCCACGGGAAGTGGGCGGAAAGGAGGCCTTTGGATACTCACAGCCCTGCCGCTCCGCCGTCGGCGCGCGGGTCGTGAACGCCTTCGCAAGTTCCGTCCGGATGTAGCACCACCGCGCCGGCATGCCCCATCGTATCGGAGTAGGGCTCGGACAGAACGTCAACGTCGTGGCCGGCGGCTGCAAGCAGATCGACGAGGTTGCCGTCGAAGCGCGATTCCAGCCGGAGCCGCGCGTGTTCGTCGCCCCAGGTGCGGCCCAAGAGCCAGCGGGGCCGATCGACCGCCGCTTCGAGCGGCACGCCGAATGTGACATGACGCGTGAACAAAGCGGCTTGGGTCTGTGGCTGGCCGTCGCCGCCCATGGCGCCGTAAGCCATGACGCGCCCGTCCTTGAGCACTGCCAGCGCCGGATTGAGGGTGTGGATCGGCAGCCTGCCCGGCGCCACCAGATTGAGCGCGCCGCGTTGCAGGGAAAAACTCGCGCCGCGATTTTGCATGATGACGCCGGTGCGCGGCAGCACGCAGCCGGAGCCGAACTCCCAGTACAGCGACTGGATGTAGGACACGACGAGTCCGCTCGTATCGGCGGCGCCCATCCACACGGTATCGGCCCCGGCCGACACGAACGGCCAGCGCGCCGCCTTGCGCCGGTCGATCTTCATCGCTTCGCCGGCGATGAAACGCGGCTGCAGGCAACGGTCGAGCGGGTGCGCGAGACGGCTGGGGTCGGTAAGGACGCGGTCGCGGGTGCGGAGCGCACGCTTGGTCGCTTCGACGAGGCCGTGAATGTGATCGAAGCCTTCAGGTTCGGTCACGCGAAGGCGCGCAAACAAGGCGAGGATCATCAGCGAGGCGACGCCTTGGGTCGGCGCGTCGGTGTTGTAGACCGTGCCTGCCGGGAGATCGAGCCGCAGCGGCTCGCCGAGCGTCGCTTCATAGTTGGAGAGATCCGCGCGCGTGACGGGACTGCCGATCTGATCGAGATCGGCTGCGATCTCGCGGCCGACATCGCCGCGGTAGAAGTCATCAAGGCCTTCCAGGGCGAGGTGCCGCAGCGTTGCCGCCAGCGCCTCTTGCGTCATTGTGCTGCCTTCGGCCGGCGGCTCGCCGTCGCGCAGAAATGTATCGGCGAAACCGGGCGCGACGGAGAGTTCGAACAGCTTGTCGGAGGTCAGCCGCGCCTGGCTGCGCGACACCACGTAGCCGTTGCGGGCCTGCACGATGGCGGGAAGGAGCAGGACATCAGGCGGCAGCGTGCCGCCGTTTGCCTTCGCCGCGTCTAGTGCGAGCATCCAGCCGCCGATTGCGCCGGGCACCGTGAGGGCTGCAAACGGGCCGCGCGGCGGGATCGTCTCGAAGCCTTCATAAAAGTCGGGGTTGGCATATTCTCCGGCAGGACCGGCCGCCATGATGGTGCGCAGGCGTCCGTTCGGAAAACGGATCAGCCAAAATCCATCGCCGCCGACCTGAGTCATGTGCGGGTAGACGACGGCAATCATCGCCGCCATCGCCACCATGGCTTCAAGCGCGTTGCCGCCCTCGGCGAGGATCGACCTGCCGGCCTCGACGGCTTCATGATGCGGCGCGCAGATGACTCCGCGACGATGACCGGCAGTATGCAGTTCCATGCCGGCTAGTTTGGCACGGGAATTTCAGCGAGACCACGCTTGCGCAGCAAAGCTTCCGGACTCGGCAACCGGCCGCGGAAGGCTTTATAGGCATCGACCGGGTCTTGCGCTCCGCCGGCCGCATAGATCGTGTCGCGCAGCCGCTTCGCCGTTGCCGGGTCGAAGATGTCGCCGGTTTCCTCGAACGCCTCGAAGGCATCCGCGTCGAGCACTTCCGACCACATGTAGCTGTAGTAAGCCGCCGCATAGCCGCCGCCGGAGAACACATGCGCGAAGTGGGGCGGGCGATGACGCATGGCGATTTCCGTCGGCATGCCGATGCGGTTGAGCGCGCTGGCTTCGAATGCGCCAGGATCGATCGTTTCCGGCGACGTGAGCGAGTGAAAATCGAGATCGACGATGGCCGAAGCGAGATACTCGACGGTCGCGAAGCCTTGGCCGAAATTGCGCGCCGCGATCAGCCGCCGCAGCAGATCCTCCGGGATCGGCGCGTCGGTATGATAGTGCTTGGCAAAGCGGCGAAGCACGTCCGGCTGCTCGAGCCAATGCTCGTAAAGCTGGGACGGGAGTTCGACGAAATCGGTGGCGACGCTGGTGCCGGAAATGCTGGGATAGATCACCGACGACAGCAAGCCATGCAGCGCGTGGCCGAATTCGTGAAACAGCGTGCGCGCGTCGTCAAAGCTCAAAAGCGTCGGCTCGCCGTCCGGAGCCTTGGCGAAGTTGCACACATTGACGATCAGCGGGCGGATGTCGCCTGCAAGCTTCTCCTGGTCGCGCAGCGATGTCATCCATGCGCCGCTGCGTTTGGACGGACGGGCAAAATAATCGCCGAAGAACAGTCCGACCTCGCCGCCGTCGCTTCCGCGCACCTCCCAGACGCGCACGTCCGGGTGCCAGGTCGGAACATCGGAGCGCTCGGAAAAGCGCAGGCCGAACAGACGTTCCGCCGTGTAGAATACCGCTTCGATCATGCGATCCAGATTGAGGTACGGCTTGATCTTCGCCTCATCGATATCGCAGCGCTCCTGCCGCAGTTTCTCCGCGTAATAACGCCAGTCCCAGGGGGCAAGCGTGAAGTTGCCGCCTTCCTTTTGCACGAGCGTCTGCAATGCATCGCGATCGGCCTCGGCGCGCGCACGCGCTCGCGTCCACACCGTGTCGAGCAGGTTGCGGACGGCGCTCTGCGTTTTCGCCATGGCGTCGTCGAGCCGATAATGCGCGAAGTCAGTGTAGCCCAGGAGGCGGGCGCGCTCGGCGCGCAACCGCACCATCTCGGCGATGATCGCCTTGTTGTCGGTCTTGCCGCCATTGTCGCCGCGCGAGACGAAGGCGCGGTACACCTTTTCGCGCAGGTCGCGGCGCTGCGCGAATTCCAGGAACGGCTCGGCGCTCGAACGCGACAGGGTCACGACGTAGCCGTCAAGCGCGCGTTCCTGCGCCTCGGACTTCATCGCCTCGCGCATGAAGTCGGGCAGGCCGGCAAGCTCGGCCTCTTCAAGCAGGGACAGCGCGAAACTTTGCTCGTCGGCGAGCACATTTTGGCTGAACGCCGTGCCGAGCTCCGCCAGCCGCTCGACGATCTGCGCCAGCCGCTTTTTCGCCTCGCCGTCGAGCGCGGCGCCCGCTCGGCGAAAGGATGTGTGATAGCGCTCAAGCACGCGCTTTTGCTCGGCGGTGAGCTCGAGCGTCTCGCTCTGCCGCATCAAAGTATCGATGCGGCGGAAGAGCGCGGCATTGGTGTGGAACTTGTGCCAGTGGCTCGCGACCTGCGGCGCCAGATCGCGCTCGATCTCAAGCAGCGCGTCGTTGCTGTGGGCGCCGGCCAGAAGATGGAATACCTGCTCGACCCGGCCCAGCGGCCGCCCGCCCAGCTCGAGCGCCGCAATCGTATTGGCGAAATCCGGCGGCTCCGGGCGGCTGGCAATGGCCGCGACCTCCACCTCGTGCTCGGCGAAGGCGCGCGCATAGGCCGGCGCGAAATGCTCGGGCCTGATCTCTTCAAAGGGGGGCACCTCGCCAGGGGTGGACCAGTGCCGGAAAAAGGGGTTATCGCCGTGTTTCTGCGTGTTCATGCGGGGCTTTCACCAAAGGACGATGGCGATCTTATATAGGGATTACTGCCTTGAATTGGGCCTGCATTTCGGAGAGAGTGCGGCCGCATTGGAAGAGCCATGAACAAGCCCGAGCCGCAAACCTCTCCGCGCCCCCGCCGCATCGTGTGGGAGAACGTGCTGACGGTGGTCAGCGCCGCGATCCTGATCAGCGCGGAAGTCTTCGGCGCGGCTTTCGCCGGAAGCTGGGCGATCGCCAACCTACTCGCGCTCGGCACTTTCGGCGCGCGGCTTCTGGACGGTCTGTTCGTGCTTTGCGGCATCGTCGTCATGGTGCAGTTCGTGCGTGCCGCGCAGCGCGTCGAGCCCTTCACAGCTGCGAACTAAAACTCCGCGAGCCCCGCGTCGGCGCTGCCGGCGCAGCAAAGCTTGATCGCCCGATGCTTCGCCGCGCGCAAAATGCTTGCGCGTCGCGGCACAATGGCTTATTGGCGGAATCGCCCAATTTCGCACGTGCCTGTGGCCGTGTGTCGGTCGGTGGGCATCCGGACAAGAGGCCGGACAGCCGCCAAGGAAGAAACTGCACTTCCTTGCTCCCGCGACTGGCAGCCGGAGGCGAACCGGCGATGCCAGCTCTCCACTGGCGACGCGGCTTAAAGCAACGACGGAAGGGCTTTTTTGGATGACTGCCGGCGCCAATGCCGGGGACACCGAAAGGGCTTGTCCTTCTTTGCCAGCAGTGCGGAACGGGATCTCCCTCATCCGGACCAAGGCAGCAATCACGGCGACGTCAGTCGGCTCCGCATGCGCGGACCCGTGCGCGTCCCAGGAGGTTCACTTTCGGCGGCTACGCCGCCTGTCGGATGAGGGGAGTGGGTTGTAATGACCACACGTATCCGCGAATTCCTCAAGAAGCGCTGCGACAACGGACCCTGCCTCGTGGTCGATCTCGATGTCGTCCGCGAAAATTATCTGAACTTCGCCAAGGCGTTGCCGGACACCAAAGTCTTCTACGCCGTCAAGGCCAATCCGGCGCCGGAAATCCTGAAACTGCTGGCCGAGCTCGGCTGCTGTTTCGACGTGGCCTCGGTGCCCGAAACCCATGCAGCGCTTGCTGCCGGCGCACCGTCCGAGCGCATCTCCTACGGCAACACAATCAAAAAAGAGGCCGAAATCGCAGCGGCCTTTGCGCTCGGCGTCACGCTCTTTGCCGTCGACTGCGAAGCCGAGGTCGAGAAGGTCGCGCGCGCTGCACCCGGCAGCCGGGTGATTTGCCGCATCCTCTGCGACGGCGCCGGCGCCGAGTGGCCGTTGTCGCGCAAGTTCGGCTGCGAGCCGGTCTATGCCGCCGACATTCTCGAATATGCGCACAAGCTCGGGCTCGTGCCGCACGGCGTGTCTTTTCATGTCGGCTCGCAGCAGCACAATGTCGAAGCCTGGGACCGCGCGCTCGCCTCGACGGCGGCCGTGTTCCGCGCCTGCGCCGAACGCGGCATCACTTTGTCCATCGTCAATCTCGGCGGCGGCTTTCCGGCGCGCTATGTGCGCAAGACGCCGAAGCTCGAATCCTACGGCAAGGCGATCTTCCGCTCGCTGCGCAAGCATTTCGGCAACAACTTGCCGAACACCATCGTGGAGCCGGGGCGCGGGCTCGTGGGCAATGCCGGCATGATCGAGGCCGAGGTGGTGCTGATCGCGAAGCGCTCGCCCGAAGACGAGGTGCGCTGGGTCTACCTCGATATCGGCAAATTCCACGGGCTAGCGGAAACCATCGGCGAGTCGATCCGCTATCCGATCCGCACCAGCAAGGACCGCGACGACACGGCGCCGTGCATCATCGCCGGCCCGACCTGCGACTCGGTCGACGTGCTCTACGAAAAAACGCCATATCCGCTGCCGGTGTCGCTCGCCATCGGCGACAAGGTGATCATCGAGGCGGCCGGCGCCTATACGGCGAGCTATTCGTCGGTCGGCTTCAACGGCTATCCGCCGCTGCGGCAATACGTGATCTGACCGGCTCCTGGCAATGACGCTGTGGCACTATACCCACTCGATGTGGGCCTTGATCGCGTTGCGCTGATCGTCGACCCAGCCATGCGGCCGGGCTTTTTCGATCATGGCGGAGAAATTCTGCTGCCAAGCGGCGTCTTGCTCGACGCCGGGCCATCGGCGCAGCGCAGCCTGTGAGATCCAGGCCGTTTCTGCATCGGCGAGTTCCGCCTTACCCGCCAGTGCGCTTCGGACCGCCTCGATCCGGCTGCGATCGCCCTCGACCACAAGCTTGAAGGCGCGAAAGTTCTGCCGGTCCTCGAACTGCAATTCGCCGGCCGCTGTCAATTTCAGAAACATGATCCCCCCTCTAGCGCACGATCCGGAAAAGTGGAATCCGGTTTTCCGAACAGATCATGCTCAAACAAAAAGCCAGAGCCGGATGCCGATCCAACCATCGCGCATCTCGCTCTAGCCGGTCACGCGAGATCGAGCACGCCGGCTGCGCCGTCTTCCGTGCCGAAGGAAAGGAAACGCCCGTCCGCGCTCCAGGCGAGTGCGCTGACTGGCGCATTGCCCGGCTTCCTGACCAAAATCTCAGCGCCATCCTCGATGCGGGTGAAGAGCACCACTCCGTCGCCGTAGCCGACGGCAACGATCGGATCCTTCGGATGACAGGCGACGACCTCGACGCGATGCTCAGCCGGCGCCAGAACGCGCGGCTCTTTGCCCATCGGGCCGTCTTTGCCATGGAACGGCCAAAGGATGAGCTGTGGCGCGCCCGAAGTGGCTAGCCATTCGCCGTCGGCCGTCCAGCTCATTGAAGTCACTCGAGAGGCATAGCCAGACATGCGCATGTGCTTGCGGTCGGCGAGCCGCCAGCCATGCAGCATCGGCTCCTGCATCGTCGTGACAAGAAACCGGCCATCCGGACTGACGGTGGCGCCGAGATGCGAACCCTTCCATTCCAGGAATTCCGGCGTCGCGTCCTTGGCGTTTGGAAACCAGAGCGTGGCGCCGTTGTAGTGGGCCAGCGCCAGGCGGAAGCCTTTCGGCAGGAAGGCTAAACCGCCGACGGTCGACGGCGCTTCGAATTCGCGCGTGTCCTTGCCCTGCACGAACGCAGTCTTGCCGGCCGACCAAGCGACGGCGCGATCGGGCCCGAGCGCAACATGATCGATCCAGCGATGCTTCGGGTCGGCGACGATGATCTCGGTTTCACCCTTGGCATCGATCGCGACCACCTTGCCGTCGTCGCCGCCGCTGACGATGCGCTGTTTGTCGGCGGCGGTTGCCAGGATCGCGCCGTCATGAACGGTGACGTGCCGCGGCTCTCCTTGCGGCTCAACCAACAGCATCGCTTCTTCGCCGAGAGCGAATACGGCCATGTGGCGCAGAAAATGCGCGGCCACGACCGGTGCGCCGGCCGCAACCGGTTGCGTGCGGTCGGCAATGGAAACGGTATCTGCGCGGGAGTCGGTCATTTCCTGGCGTCATTGCCGGGCTTGACCCGGCAATCCATCGTTCGTTGAGGCTGCATGGATGCGCGGGTCAAGCCCGCGCATGACGAAGCGGAAAACATCACGCGATGCAGCTCTCAAAACCCTGGCGGATTTTATCCTCCGGCAGGTTGCGCCCGATAAAGACGATGCGGCTGTCGCGCTTCTGGCCTTTGGCCCAAGGCCGCTGATGATCGCCGTCAAGGATCATGTGCACGCCCTGAAAGACGAAGCGCTCGTCATCGTCCTTGAACGACAGGATGCCCTTGCAGCGCAGGATGCTCGGGCCTTCGGTCTGCACCAGATTCTGCACCCAGGGGAAGAATTTGTCAGGATCAAGCGGTTTGTCGGTCTTGAGCGAAATCGACTGCATGTCTTCGTCGTGATAGTGCTTGATGCCCTTGTGGCTATGCTCGTGGTGATGATGGTGTCCGTGATCATGGTCATGATGGTGGTCATGGCCGTGTGCGTGGTGATGGTCGTGATCCTCTTCGGTTTCGAGAAATTCCGGCTCGATGTCGAGGATGCGGTCGAGATCGAAGGCGTTGCGGTCGAGCACTTCGGCGAGCGGAATTTGCGCCCGCTCGGTCCGATGCAGTTTGGCGTAGGGATTGATGGCGCGGATGCGGCCCTCGACGTCGCGCAATTCGTCCGCTGAAACGAGATCAGTCTTGTTGACCAGGATCACATCGGCGAAAGCGATTTGATTCTTTGCCTCGGGCGCATCCTTTAGCCGCTCGCTGAGCCATTTGGCGTCGGCGACGGTCACCACCGCGTCCAGTCTGGTTTTGCGCCCGACATTCTCGTCGACGAAAAATGTCTGCGCCACCGGCGCCGGATCGGCGAGGCCGGTCGTCTCGACGATGACCGCGTCGAACTTGCCCTTGCGGCGCATCAGCCCGTCGAGGATGCGAACCAGGTCGCCCCGCACGGTGCAGCAGATGCAGCCGTTGTTCATTTCGAACACTTCCTCGTCAGCGCCGACGACGAGGTCGTTGTCGATACCGATTTCGCCAAACTCGTTGACGATCACGGCGTATTTCTTGCCGTGCGGCTCGGACAGAATGCGATTGAGCAATGTGGTCTTGCCGGCGCCGAGATAGCCGGTAAGCACCGTAACCGGCACTTTTTCTGACGTGACCTGTTCTGACATGAGGGCCCTCCTGGCCGGCTATATAGGCGTTTCCGCTTAAGGCCAAAACCCAATCCGACGTCGCGGACGAACGGGACGCGCCGGCCGCCAACGCCTTCGGCCACTCGAACCGTTCCAATCGGGTTTGCAAATTGCCCCCCGCCGGATGCTGAGTGCCTTCCGGCGGCCGCGGGAATGCGGATCAACGCGATTGCAAAAGCAATGTTATAATATTACATTTCGGATGTGCTTGCGTTGATTTTGCGGGTAAATTTCCGAGGCTGCCGGTGAGAATCCTCATTGCTCTGTCGATCGCATTGCTGGCGATGGTCACTGTTGCGCTGGCAACCGAGGGCAGGATCGAGGTTGTGGCGGCCGAGAATTTCTACGGAAATGTTGCCCAGCAAATCGGCGGCGACCGGGTATCGGTCGTCAGCATCCTGCATAACCCCGACCAAGACCCGCACCTGTTCGAGGTTTCGCCGGCCGTCATCCGCCAGGTCGCCGCCGCGCAGGTCGTCGTCTACAACGGCGCCGGCTACGATCCCTGGGTCGAACAAATACTCAGCGCGACGGCCAAGCCCGGTCGCGTCGCGGTCGTCGCGGCCGACCTCACGCACCGAAAGAGCGGGGATAATCCGCACCTTTGGTACGATCCCGCCACCATGCCGGCTGTTGCGCGCGCGCTCGCGACGGCGCTCTCCGCGGCCGATCCGCCGCATAAGGACGACTATGCGGCGCGGCTCACAACCTTCCTCGCATCGCTTGCGCCGCTCGACGCCAAGATCGCGGCCATCCGCGATAAATATGCCGGCGCGGTGGTCACGGCGACGGAGCCGGTCTTTGGCAACATGGCACAAGCGCTGAATCTGACGATGGCGAATGAGCGCTTCCAACTCGCCGTCATGAACGACACCGAGCCGAGCGCGCGCGACATCGCCGCGTTCGAGCGCGACCTGAAAGACCGCAAGGTGCGGGTCTTGTTCTACAACAAGCAGGCGCCGACCAAGCTCGTCCAGCATCTTATCGAGTTGGCGCGTGCCGCCAAAATTCCGGTCGTCGGCATCACCGAAACCGCGCCCGCGGGGTCCTCGTACCAGGATTGGATGCTGATGCAGCTCGACGAAACCCAGCGCGCATTGGCCGGGCCGTCGTCATGAATGTGATCGAGCTCGATCACGCCAGCATTGCGATCGGCGGGCGTGACATCCTGGTCGATACCAGCTTCGCCATTGCGCGCGGTGAGTTCATTGGCGTTCTCGGGCCTAATGGCGCCGGCAAGACGACGCTGATGCGCGCGATCCTCGGCCTGTTGCCGCCGCGCGCCGGCAGCCTGCGCGTCTTCGGGCGCGCGCCGCGGCGCGGCGATCCGCAGATTGGTTATCTTCCGCAGGTGCGGACGGTCGTGCCCGATTTGCGGGTGCGCGGCTTCGATTTCATCGCAAGTTCCGTCCATGGCGAGCGCTGGGGCTTGCCTTCTCTTACCGGCGCTGACCGCCGTATGATCGAGGAGACGCTGAGTGCGGTCGGCGCGGCCGATCTCGCTGGCCGGCCACTTGCCGATTTGTCCGGCGGTGAACGCCAGCGCTTGTTGCTCGCGCAGGCGCTTCTCGGCGAGCCGCAGCTCCTGCTGCTCGACGAGCCGCTGATCAGCCTCGACTACCGCTATCAGGAAGCGGTGATCGGTCTGGTCCGGCGCTTTGCGCGCGAGCGCAACATTACGGTTTTGTTCAGCGCCCACGAACTCAACCAACTGATTGGCACACTCGACCGCGTCCTCTATCTCGGCAATGGTCATGCCGCGCTCGGCACTGTGGCGGAAGTCGCGACCGCGCCGGTGCTGTCGCAGCTTTACGGCACCGAAATCGAGGTGGTGCGGGCCAACTGGCATATTTTCGTGCTCTCGCGCGGCCGCGACGTCGAGCGCTCCGATCACGGGCACGATGACGGGCACGGCCACGATCATCCGCACGGTGATCATCATCACCATGCTTGAGTACGATTTCATGCGGAACGCGTTTGCCGCGGCAGGCGTCGCCGCGGTCGTCTCCGGGCTGGTCGGCTATCTCCTGGTGCTGCGCGGGCAAACCTTTGCCGGCCACGCGCTGTCGCATATCGGCTTTGCCGGTGCGACCGGTGCGGTGTTGATCGGCGTCGCTTCGGTCTGGGGGCTCGTCGGCTTCACGGTCGCCGCCGGCATCGGCATGGGCATGCTCGGGGAACGCCTGAGCGAGCGCGATGTCGCCATCGGGGTCGTACTCTCGCTCGCGCTCGGCTTTGGACTCCTGTTCCTGCACTACTACACGGCGTTCGCCACCCAGGCCACGGCGCTGTTGTTCGGCAATGTGCTCGCGGTCGACCGCTCGATGATCGGAACGCTGATCGTGCTGGGCGTGATCACGGTTCTGGGCCTTGCGGTCATTATGAGGCCGCTGATTTTCGCCACCCTGCAGCCGGAACTGGCCGAAGCCAAAGGCGTACCGCTGCGCTTCGTCTCGACGGCTTTCCTGGTCATCGTGGCGCTCGCGGTGTCGCAAAGCGCGCAAATCGTCGGCGTGTTGCTCGTGTTCGCGCTGATGGTTGGCCCGCCGGCGACCGCACAGCGGCTGGCAACCGGCTTGTGGGGCGGCATGATTTTGTCCGCCGCCATTGCGCTTGCGGAAGCCTGGCTCGGCCTGGTCATCGCTTACCATACCGATTGGCCGGTCAGCTTTTGCATCGCCATGCTGAGCGCGCTGGGCTATTTCGTTACCCGCGGCAACCTTGTGCCGAGGCAGGAAGCAAGACTATGACCGAGCAAAAGCAGGGCGCGGTTTGCGTCGGCGAAGTGCTCATCGAATTGGCGCGCGGCTCCGAAGGCAGATTTTCGCTCTCCTGCGGCGGCGATACCTTCAATACGGCAGTCTATTTGGCTCGCGCCGGGATCGAGGTGGCATTTGCCTCGGCGCTCGGCGACGATTCCTATTCCGACAGCATCATGGATTTGGCCGCCGCTGAGGGGATTTCGGGCAAGCTTATTCTGCGCGTGCCCGGCCGGCTCCCGGGATTGGCCCTCATCGAAAACGGCCCGGCCGGCGAACGGAGCTTCCGCTATTGGCGCGAAAGCGCGCCAGCGCGCGACCTGTTCGAGTTGCCCGATTGGATGCGGGTCGCCGAGGGGCTCATGGCGGCGCGGCTCATCTACTTCTCCGGCATCACATTGTCGCTCTACTCGAACGCCGGCATTGGGCGGTTTCTCGCCTTGCTGGAGGCCGCTCGCTCGCAAGGCGCCAAGGTGGCGTTCGACGGCAATTTCCGTCCGCGCGGCTGGAAAGGCGATCTCGCGCGCACCCGCACCGTGTTCATCGAAGCGCTCAAGCGCGTCGACATCGCGCTGCCCACGTTCGACGATGAAGCCGTGTTGTGGGGCGATCCCTCGCCGGAGGCGACCGTTGCGCGCCTGCAAGCTTTCGGCATCGGCGAGATCGTGGTCAAGAATGGTCCTAACAGCGCCTTGGTCGCGTCAGCCGGCGCGCTGGAATTCGTGCCGGTTCCGGAAGTCATGGTGCCGGTCGACACGATGGCGGCGGGGGACGGCTTTAACGCCGGCTACCTTGCTGCGCGGCTTACCGGCACGGAGCCGGCGCAATCGGCGATCGCCGCGCACAGGCTCGCCGGCGACGTGATCCGCCATCACGGCGCATTCGCTCCGCGCGCAGATGCCGCGATGCATTAGAGCATGATCCCGAAAAGTGGCAACCGGCTTTCGGACAAGATCATGCTCAAAAACGAAGATTTAGACTGTGATCCGATTCAATTGAATTGGATCACAGTCTAGCAAGACGCGGCAGGTGACAGGGCCCGGAAGAGCGAAGATAATCCGCTTGGCTGGCGCACCAAACAGCAAGCTGGAGAGCGCGGCTCGTGCAAAGAACGATGGTTTGTGACGCGGAGGACATCCATGAAACGCTTGGCCGTCGCGCTTGCTGTCGTGCTTTCCCTCGCCGCCATTCATGCAGCGCGCGCGGCCGAGCCGATCGTCCTCAAATTCGGCCACGTGGTGGCGCCAGACGCACCCAAGGGCAAGGCGGCGTTGTACTTCAAGGAATTGGCCGAGAAATACACCGGCGGCCGGGTCAAGGTGGAAGTCTTTCCGAATTCCTCGCTCTACAAGGACAAGGAGGAACTCGAGGCCTTGCAACTCGGATCAGTTCAGTTGCTGGCGCCGTCGATCTCCAAATTCAGCCCGCTCGGGGTCAAGGAATTCGACATTTTCGATCTGCCGTTTTTGCTCAGCGACGAGGCGCGCGCCCGCCAGATGATGGCGAGCCCGATGATGGCCGACCTCAACAGGAAGCTCGAAAGCAAAGGCGTTTCGCCACTTGCTTATTGGGACAACGGCGCGCACGACTACACCGCGAACAAGCCGCTGATCATGCCGGACGATTTTCGCGGCATGAAAATGCGCATTCAGGGCGGCAAGGTGCAGGATGCGGTGATGCGCGAGCTCGGCGCCATCCCGCAGATCATTGCCTTCGGCGAACTCTATCAGGCGCTGCAGACCGGCGTCGTCGACGGCGAGGATAACGTTCCGACGAACATTCTGACGCAAAGATTCTACGAAGTGCAGAAGCACCTGACCATTTCCCACCATGGCCGGTTGACCTATGCGCTCGTCACCAACAAGACCTTCTGGAATTCGCTTCCGCAGGACGTACGCGCGCAGCTCGATCGCGCCGTGAAGGAGTCGACCGAATTCTTCAATGCCACCGCGACGAAGGACAACGAGGACGCGATCGAAAAGATCAAGGCGTCGGGCAAGACCGAAATTCACATCCTCACTGAGGCCGAAAAGAAGGCCTGGATCAGCAAATTGATGCCGGTGCATACCGAGATGCAGAGCCGCTTCGGCAAAGACTTCATCGAGCGGATCTATAAGGCCTCAGGTTTCACGCCTCCGCAGTCGTAAAGCGTGAGCGCTGCTATGCGCATGCCGCCCTCTCTTGCGGGAGCGGACAGGGGAGGGTGAAGCCTGTGTCATCGATACCGCCCTCCCAGACCACGTCCCCCAAAGTAGACGAGAACAGACTAGGCGCTATTCTCAACCTCTTTCTCGACCGGCTTGAGGAATGGCTCATCGCCACGCTGATCGGCGCGGCGACCGCCGTGACCTTCGTTGCCGTCGTGCATCGCTACGGCGCGAGCAATTCGGCCGGCCTCGCCCGATGGGCGGGCGCGCACGGCTTCGTGCTTCTTCGCCAGTCCGCGGACTGGACCTACACCGTGCTCGCCGCGATCAATCTCTCCTGGGCGCAGGAGCTTGCCACCTACATGTTCGTATGGATGGCGAAATTCGGCGCTGCGCTCGGGGTGCGCACCGGCATTCATGTCGGGGTCGATGTCCTGGTCAAGCGATTGACAGTGCCGGCGCGCAAGCCGGTGATCGTGTTCGCGCTCTTGTGCGGCGCTTTGTTCACCGGCGTAGTCGGCACGCTCGGTGCCATCTACGTCCACGATCTCGATCCCGACCAGGTTTCGCCGGAGCTCGAGTGGCCGAGCTGGATCATCTATCTCTGCATTCCGCTCGGCTCGTACCTGATGTGCTTCCGCTTTCTGCAGGTGATGTGGCGCTTTCTGCGCACCGGTTTCGTGCCGCATCAAAGTCACGGCGTTGATTACGAGGCCCCGTGCGAAGAGCCGTCGGCGGCGCTCGGCGAGGCCACGCGATGACCGTCCTTTCGCCCGCATCCAAGCCGGCAGGGCAGACGCCGCTCGGCGATACGATCACCGCGGCTTTGATCATCGTCATACCGCTCGCGCTTGCGCTCATCTGCTTTGCCGCGCGGCTTCACATCATTGAACTGTCGCAAACCGTGCGCGCCGAGTTGTTGTTCGCACTACTGCTTGCGCTCATGGCGAGCGGCATGCCGATCTCGATCGCGCTCGGTCTTTCGGTGTTGACCTATCTCTTCATCCTTTCCGATGTCGATCCGAAGATGGTGGGCTTGAAGCTGTTCACCAGCATCGACCGCTTCGAGATCATGGCGATTCCGTTCTTCATCCTGGCCGGCAATTTTCTCACCACCGGCGGCGTGGCGCGCCGCATGATCGATTTTGCCACCTCGCTGATCGGCCACTGGTATGGCGGTCTCGGATTGGCCGGCGTCGTCGCTTGCGCGTTGTTCGCCGCGATCTCGGGCTCGTCGGTGGCGACCGTCGTCGGCATCGGCTCGATCATGTTGCCGGCGCTCCTCCAGAACGGCTATCCGCCGCGTTTCGGCGCCGGCGTGATCGCGACATCTGGCGCGCTTGGCATTTTGTTTCCGCCTTCGATCAATCTCGTCATCTATGCGGTGGCGACGAGCGGCATGCAGCCGCGCGGCCCGAACGGCGCCGTGGTCAATTCCGCTTCGGTCGGCCAACTTTTCATCGCGGCCGTCGTGCCCGGTTTGATTCTCGCGGCCATGCTCGGCGCGACCACCTGGTATCGAGCCTGGCGCAAGGACTATCCGCGCATGGCGCGCGCGAGTTGGCGCGAATGTGCACGCGCGTTTCGCGAAAGCATCTGGGGCCTCTTGCTGATCGTGCTGGTGCTCGGCGGCATCTATTCGGGGCTGTTCACGCCCACCGAAGCCGCCGCCGTGGCCGCCGTTTACGCCTTTATCGTTGCGGTGTTTGTCTACAAGGGCTTGAAATTCACCGAGGTGCCGGCAGTGCTGCTCAAGGCCGCGTCGATGAGCGCGATGATCCTCTACATCATCACCAACGCGGCGGTGTTTTCCTGGCTGCTGACCTCTGAACAAATCCCGCAATCCATGGCCGGCTGGATGAGCGCGCAAGGCTTCGGCACGATCGGCTTCCTTCTGGTCACCAACATCGTGCTGCTCGCTGCCGGCAACTTCATGGATCCGGCCGCGATCGTCTTGATCATGGCGCCGATCCTGTTCCCGATGGGCGCGGCACTTGGCATCAACCCGGTGCATCTCGGCGTGCTGATGGCGGTCAATATGGAGGTCGGACTGTGCCATCCGCCGGTCGGGCTCAACCTCTATGTCGCCTCAGGCATTACCGGCATGGGCATCGCCGAACTCACCGTCGCCGTCTTGCCGTGGCTTGCAACCATGCTGATCTTCCTCGTGATGGTGACCTACATCCCGGCATTGTCGCTTTGGCTTCCGCATCTCTTGGGGATGCTGTGACCGCAACGCCTTCGTCCGCCAAGGTCGTCGCCGAACTTTGGCGGCTTGCCGGCGGAGATGCGGCGGCGCTCAGCTCTTTGCATCTCACTGGCGGCGATCCGCTTCTCCCGTCGTCCTTTCGGATCGGTACGGCGGCGCAAGCGAGCATTGCCGCCGTCGGCCTTGCCGCGGCGGAATTGCGTCATCGCGCCGGCGCACCGGGCCAGACCGTCAGTGTCGACATGCGGCATGCGGCGGTGGAGTTTCGCAGCGAGCAATATTTGACGATCGACGGCGGGGCGCCGGCATCGATCGGCGATCCGCTGTTGGGCGCCTATCGCACCGGCGATGGACGCTTCGTGCGCCTGCACATGAATTTTCCGCACCATCGCGACAATGTTTTGAAATTTCTCGGCTGCGCGCCCACGCGCGCCGCGATCGAAGCGGTATTGAAAAACTGGGAAGCGATCGCCTTCGAGACGGAAGCTTACCGACAGGGCTGCGTGGTGGCCGCGATGCGCTCGCCGGACGAATGGGCAAGCCATCCGCAGGCGGCCGCAGTCGCGTCCGTTCCGGTCGTGCAGATTGAAAAAATCGGCGATGCGCCGCCGCGGCCATTTTTAAAGGGGACAAGACCGCTGGCGGGGCTTCGCGTGCTCGATTTGACGCGCATCATCGCCGGTCCGGTCGCCGGCCGCGCGCTTGCTGTGCATGGCGCCGATGTCATGCGCATTTCGGCGCCGCATCTGCCGTTCATCGATTGGCTCGTGAAGGACACCGGACGCGGCAAGCTCTCTGCTTTCGCCCATCTCGCCACGCCCGACGGCAGCGCCGCGTTGCGGCGTCTCATCGGCGACGCCGATATTTTCTTGCAAGCCTATCGACCGGGATCGCTCGCCGGCAGAAGCTTCGGCCCGGCGGACATCGCGGTGCTCCGCCCGGGCATTGTTTACGGCTCCCTGTCGGCTTACGGCGATCTCGGCCCATGGGCTTCGCGCCGCGGCTTCGATTCACTGGTGCAGACGGCGACCGGCTTCAATGTCGCGGAAGCGGAAGCCGCCGGAGTCGAAGGGCCAAAGGAGTTGCCGTGTCAGGCGCTCGATCATGCCAGTGGTTATTTGCTCGCCTTCGGCGCGCTCATGGCGCGCCTTCGCCAAGCGAGTGAAGGCGGCAGCTGGCTGGTGCGTGTTTCGCTCGCGGCGACCGGGCGCTGGATCTGGAATCTGGGGCGCGTGGAAAATGGCTTCTCATGTCCCCTGCCTTCGCGCGACGATGTCGCAGACTTGTTGGAGGAGAGCCGCTCGCCGTTCGGCCTGATGCGCGGTGTGCGGCATGCCGCGCAGCTTTCCGCGACGCCTGCCGGTTGGACGCGGCCGGCGGTGCCGCTGGGCACCGATCCGCCAGTTTGGCCTTAAGAGCATGATCCGGAAAAGTGGTTGCCGGTTTTCAGAAAAGATCATGCTCCACTAAAAATCGAGCTGATCCGGAAAAGTGGTTGCCGGTTTTCAGAAAAGATCACGCTCCACTAAAAATCGAGCTGATCCGGAAAAGTGGCTGCCGGTTTTCCGAAAAGATCATGCTCCACTAAAAATCGAGCTGATCCGGAAAAGCCTGCCCCGGACTTGATCCGGGGTGGCTGCCGGTTTTCCGGAAAGATCATGCTCCACTAAAGATCAAAAAAGTCTCCGGCCTGTAGTTCGATCGGCGTGCCGTGCGGTGTGCGCGCGCAAGCGTTTGCCCAGGCATTGCGGGTGCGTGTGAGCGTCTGCGCATCGGCCAGGCCTTTGGCAGCAACGATGCGCTCAAGAGCGTTGAGCCAATGATGATAGTAAGTCTCGCCGGTATCGGGATCGCCGGCGGTTTGCGCTTTTTTGATCTCGTTGCCGAGCACGGCCGCCCATTCATTCCAGGAAAACGCGCCGCGCTCGTGCAGCGATAGCGCGAGCGCAAAGGCTTGTGCTTCCCACGGCTCGCGAAACACCGGGCCTTCGGCTTTGCGCGGAATATTTACCCCTTCATTTCGTCCGAACGAGGGAGTGGCGCTGCTGCTCATGGCTGTGCGCTCTCCAAATAAGGCTCGAAGGCCTCGATCGAGACCTTCAATGTCGGATCGGCCGTCTCGCCGAACAACTCGCGCGCCTCGAACACCACGGTATAGAGCCATTGCGGATTCTCGCCGCCGCCGACTGCCGTCGAATCCGGGAAAACATGGCAGCCGCGAATGGCTTCGACGATGCCGACATGGCCGCGCGCATAGCGCGGCAGCCGCGTGTGCGTCGGCGGGTGAATGTTCTTGGTGCGTACGCGGTCGCCGACCGCAAAGTGTGCGGGCGCCGGAGCGGGCCGGCCGAAAGAGCCGCGGGTCAGCGTACGGGGCACGTCCGCGGCCATCAGCTTGCGCGCAAGCGGCTTGGCTTCGTGAAGCGCGTGACCGGCGGCAAGTTCGTCGGCGCCGGCAAGTCCGCGCGCGACGACCATATTCTGCAGCCGCAGCGCCCATTTGCCGTAATAGGACGAGGCCAGATAAACGTCCGGCGGCAATGCTTCGATGCCGGCGCGGCCTTCGTCGATAGTCCAGGCCCCGATCGCCCCCATGGCGCGGTTGAGCGCCAGACAACGGCCCTCCCAGGCGGCGTGGAAGACCGGCTCGTTCTTCTCAGGCTCGACTTTGCCGAAGCCGTGCATGCCGCCCATGTCGTGAATGCCATCCATCAGGCGACCTCGTTCGCAAGCTTCGGCAAGCCGGTGCCGATCATGCAGTCGCGCGTGACCAGCGTCGCAAGCTTCTCTTCGTTCCAGCCCTCGGTGCCGGCCGGGCGCATCGGCAGAACGATGAAGCGGGTCTCGGCCGTCGAATCCCACACGCGGATTTGGGTGTCGGCCGGCAAGGTGACGCCGAAATCGGCGAGCACACCGCGCGGATCGTTGACGGCGCGTGAGCGATACGGCGCGGATTTGTACCAGACCGGCGGCAGGCCGAGCACTTCCCACGGATAACAGGAGCACAACGTACACACGATCATGTTGTGAAGCTTGGGCGTATTCTCGACCGCGATCAGGTGATCGCCGACACGGCTGATGAGCCCGAGCGTTTGCACCGCTTTGGTCGCATCCGCAATCAGCGCTTGCTTGAACGCCGGATCGCTCCAGGCCCTGGCGACCACGCGTGCGCCGTTATGCGGGCCGATTTTGGTTTCGTAGGCCTCGATCATCGCATCGAGCGCGGCCGGATCGACATAGCCCTTCTCGGCGAGAACGGTCTCGAGTGCCCGCACACGCAACTGCATCTCCGACAATTCGGAGCCGTGATGATGGCCATCGTCATCGTGTTCGTGCGCCATCCTGCGCTACTCCCTTCCGCCGTTGGGAATGCGCAACACTATAGCATGCGCGAGGGCATGCCGAGTGCGCAGGCGGAAAGTGGGCGTGCGGAATTGGCGCCTAGAGTTTGCCCAATGAGCCGAGGCCGCCGCCGACGCGGCGACGCCAACAGCTAAGGACGACGCGTGCGGAGGTGGAAAGTTATTTCGCAGGCGCGGCAGTCGCGGCAAGCGTGGAATAGCCGATCCCGTAACCTTCCGTCGTCTGCTGGCCGAGCGGAGCAAACTCGTGAAAGACGACAACGCCGAACAGTCCGATGGCGGCGTAAAGCGCCACGCCGAACCACAGACTCAAAGGTACCGAATTTTCCATTGCGTGCCCCACGTACCGGCATTCGAAGCGCCGACATGAGCCTGCGCTTGAGTTCGCGTCCGTTATCGCACGTCCGAATTGCTAATCCAAACTCAAGGCGCGGAGTTTTGCCGACGAGGGTTACTATTTCTTTTCCAGGAGAAGGACGGCTTCTTTGCGAATGAGCGGCTGTAACGTTTCAGCAAGTTTTGCCAAAAGCCAGGGAAGAAACACTTCGAGCTTTACATAATCTTCCGCGACGTCGATCGATCCGCTCGCGGATTGGCCGAGAGCGCTCACCCGAAATTGCAAGTGATCGCCGGTCCAGGTCTGCTCGTCGATACTGAACAAATGTCTAAAGCTCGCCCCGGCCTCGCCGAGACCGTCCCGCAGGCGGCGAAGCGCCTCCTGCTTGCCGAGCCGATGCGGAATGGAGATGACAAGCGGCTTTGACATAGGGAACCGATGACATGCAGAACCGATTGCGCCTGTTGCCCCCTTATAATGGGTGAGTGCGCACTGGGCCGCAATCCTATGCGGCGGTCAAAGGGCGCTCGCCGCGCGGTCCTGCGGCCACCGTATGTCGTGCGGCGAGCCTTTCGGCGGATCGGGGGTCGTGCGTCGGCAGATAGATCGTCGGCCGAGCGGCGCACAACGCGCGGATGTCGGCAAGCGTCGTCTTCGACACGCTCTCGTCCGGGCTCACGCCATCGATCGTTCCGTTGAGCATCGCCTCTTCCAGATAGGACGCGTCGCCGGCGAGCATGATCTGCTGATCGCCATGGTCGATGAGGATAGAAACATGATCGGGCGTATGTCCTGGCGTCGGTACCGCGACAACGTCGCCAGCTCGCGTGATCCGCGCGCTGCGCGCGAGTGGCCCGCAGCTCAAGTTCTGCCAGGGGAAAGGCTGCGGATCGAACCATTGCGGCCAGCGGCGCGGCAGGTAACCGCGGACCGCACCGGCGATGCCGGCCGCGCGCGCGATCTCACCGCTATCGGCGAAGATCCGGCTATGCGGGAAATGCGCGAGACCGCCGTCATGGTCGATGTGCAGGTGAGTCAACACGACTGTTTTCACATCGCGCTCGCCGATACCAAGGCTTCGCAATTGCGGTCCGACTTCTTGCTCGGGCTCGATGTCGAAGCGCACGGCAAGCTGGAAATAGGGGTGCCAGCGCGGCAGCGATTTCACGTGCGCTCCGGATCCGGTGTCGACCACGATGACACCCTCGGGATGCTCGATCGCCCAGGTGTAGACCGGCACCCACTCCGCCCATTCGCTCGAGACGATCGGCTGAATCTGGCGCCAGACACCGTGCCCTCGGCCTTCGATCTGTGCCTCTTTGATCTGTACGCGCCCGGTCTGGATGGCGTGGATGCGCATTGCGCTTTCTCCTGAGTAATGCTTCAGCGGCGGCCGATGCGGCCGAGATGCGTGTCGCCGAACCCGGTCGCGTATTTCAGGCCGTAGCCGAGCGCCCGATCGAAGCCGATATGCGCGATCCAGATCAGGGCACAGGCCATCGCCACCGACGGGCCGGTGACGAATCCGACGACCAGAAGCGCGAGCGGCAGCACGTAGACATGCGCGGCGTTATAGGCCGCGGCGCCGACGCGCGGCCCGGCGAAATACGCCAGCATCGTGAGGTCGGGTGCAAGGAAGAGCGCCGCGAACAGCAGCCACGAAGAACCGCCGTGGCCGTAAAGCGCGAGCGCCGCCGCGAACGCGGCTGCGCCCTCGAGCCGGAGCAATAGACGGACGCCGCCCGCCACCGACCCGGCTTTGCTGCCGGCCGGGCCAGAGACACCACCGAAAGCGGACGGAAGTTCGGACGCGGACACCATGATCGCTGCCTCCTTGCCTTGACGGTTCTCGATATATCGGCACAGCGTCCTCAACGTAATTGCATATTATTCTTGAACAGCTATACATTTTCGTATGATCCGCGCGCCCTATTGGGACGAGTTGCACACCTTCGTCGAGGTCGCGCGGGACGGCAGTCTGTCAGCCGCGGCGCGGCGGCTCGGCCTCACGCAGCCCACGGTCGGACGCCACATCGACGCGCTGGAAACGGCGCTCGGCCTCAGCTTGTTCACGCGATCGCCACGGGGTTTGACGCCGACACCGGCGGCTCTTGCCTTGGAACCTCATGTCGAGACGATGGCGGCCGCCGCCGCCGCTTTCGGGCGCGCCGCGTCGGGCGAGGCAGCCGCCGACCGCGGCACGGTGCGGGTGACGGCGAGCGAGGTGATCGGCTGCGAAGTGCTGCCGCCGATCCTCTCCGCCTTTCGCGCCGAGCATCCGGGCATCGCGATTGAGCTCGGGCTTACCAACAAGACCGAAGACTTGGCGCGGCGCGATGCCGACATCGCAGTGCGCATGGTGCGCCCGACCCAAAGCGGCCTGGTAGCGCGCCGCATCGGGGCAGCGCGCATCGCGCTTTTTGCGCATCGCGACTATCTCGCGCGCTTCGGCGAGCCGCGGTCGCTGGCTGATTTGGCGACCCATTGCGTGATCGGCTTCGACCGCGACAACCGGTCATTTCGCAGCGCCGGCGATTTCGCACGCAAGCTGACGCGTGAGGCGTTCGGCTTCCGCTGCGACAGCGACCTCGCACAGCTTGCCGCTTTGCGGGCAGGCGTCGGCATCGGCGGCTGCCAGGAAAATATCGCGCGGCGAACGCCCGAGCTCGTCCAGGTGCTGCCGAATGCGATCCAGTACGCGCTCGAGGTCTGGCTCGTGATGCACGAGGACCTGAAAACGACGCGCCGCGTCCGCCTCTTGTTCGACCACCTGGCCGCGGGATTGACGGCCTACGTTAAGGGACGCGCCTGACCGCTGGTGTCGATTTTTCGGCTACGGAGCTCGCCAAAGCGGCCAAGTGTTTGAAATCCCGGCAAAAACACACGTAATGCGTTTGGGGGCCTTGATGCTGCAACTTAACATTTTATTCAACCCTTACGGGCAAATATTACCTCCTCATAAACGGTGGCCCCACCCCCGCCGTGCGTGCAGGAGACGCTGTCGCCGTGAGCGTGGGGCAATCGCTTATCATCGAGCTGGAAGAAGCGATCCAAAGCGGATCGAAAGACAAGCGCATCGATGCGCTGCGGCGCATTACTGATTTGTTTGTCGCCGATGCGGACCGGCTGTCCGACCAGCAGATCGGCGTCTTCGACGACATTCTTGGGCACCTGATCAAGAGGATCGAATCGAGGGCGCTGGCCGAGCTCAGCCGCCGTCTCGCGCCGATTCACAACGCTCCCATCGAGGTGGTGCGCCGGCTTGCCCGTGACGACAACATCGTCGTCGCCGAACCGATTCTGATCGCCTCGGCGCGGCTGAGCGACAGCGACCTGATCGAGATCGCCAGCACAAAAACCCAGGCGCATTTGCTCGCGATTTCCGCGCGCCCGCAGCTCGGCACCGCGGTCACCGATGTCTTGCTGCAACGGGGGAACCAAGACGTCTTCTACACGCTCGCCGAGAATTCGGGCGCACGCTTCTCCGCGCGCGGCTTCGAGACCCTGGTGCGGCGTGCCGAAAGCGACGGCAGGCTCGCCGAAAAAGTCGGGCTTCGTCTCGACGTTCCGCTGCGACTTTTTCGCGAATTGTTGTCGCGCGCCACCGAGGCCGTACGCGCCCGCCTGCTCGAATTGGCCGGTCCGGAAAGCCGCCCGCACATTCAAGGGGTTTTGTCGGCGATCGCGGAGGATGCACAGCACGAGGCGCGCTGGCGAACCGAAAACGACTATGCCGCGGCGCAGACAGGTGTCGCAGCCCTGAAAGTGGAGGGGCGGCTCAATGATGCGGCGGTGTTCGAATTTGCAAGCAAGGGTCAATACGCGCACATCGTGACGGCGCTTTCGACGCTGTGCAGCGCGCCCGTACCACTTGTCGATGAGCTTCTGCAGAGCAAGCACCGCGAAGCGATTCTGATCGCGTGCAAGGCCGCGGAACTGGAATGGCCGACAGTCAAGGCGGTCCTGAACTGTCGCGCGGTCGCCGGGAAAATGTCCGACTTGGACGTCGATACCGCGCGCGCCGATTTTCTCAGATTGTCGGCGAGCGGAGCGCAACGCGTGCTGCGTTTCTGGCAGGTCAGGCACGCCGTGGCCAATGAGCCTTCCAATCCGCTCGCGCAGAGCGGGCTTCGCCCGTTGAGACAACCGCCGCCGCCAACAGCGCGAATGCCCGATGATGGGCCGCCAAAGGCTCGGTCGGAGCAACAGTGAGTTCGTCATGACCAAGGAGAAGCGCTCGCACATCCGCCGATCGATTGTTCAACGGGCGCGAATCGTATCGCCGGACGGCTCGTTCGCCGGCGAGTGCACGATGATCGACGTTTCAGCCGGTGGCGCGCGTCTCGTTTTGTCGACGCCCGATCCGCTGCCGAACCGGTTCTTTCTAATCCTTTCGCACGACGGTGCACTGCGCCGCCTGTGTCAGCCGGTGTGGCAGACCGAGACCAAAGCCGGAGTGCAATTCATTTTCAAATGAGGAACGCCATGCGATCGAGCGCAAACGGAAAACCTTCGCCGCGGCCGCGACGGACCGGGCCTCTCATCGCCATCGGCATTGGGGCCGTGGCGGCGCTTGCGATTGTGTACGGTCTGCGGTTGCTGATCAGTCAGCCGCGGGTGACATCGAGCGCCGTGCCTGAACCTTCGGCGGGGGCATCGATCATCGGCGGCGAGCGCCCGACCACCATCATCGTATCTACGCCCAACAGCAATGATTGCCGGCGCTATCAATTGAACGTCGACACGGGGGCCAGAAACGACCAGGGCCCGGTCAATTGCAACGCCGACAGCGGCAAGCAGCCGGGGCGGCTCGAGGCGATCTCCAAGGCGTTCCGCAACCGTTGAGGTCCGGGACGCGGACCGCCTCAGCCATCGGCGTTAGCCGGCGCAAGCGATGGCTCGCTTCCCGTTGCGCCGCGCGCGTACCAGAGATCATGGGCGAGCGTGCCGAGCGCCATCGCAACGACAAAAGCGACAACGGGCGTCGACAGTGTCGCCAGATTCGCAATCGCCGGTCCCGGGCACAACCCGACCAAACCCCAACCCAGGCCGAACAGAACCGAGCCCGCGACCAGCGGGCGATCGATGGCCGACTGCATCGGCCACTGGGTCTTTTCTTCAAAGACCGGCGTGCGCCGCCGCGCCAGCGCATAGCCGACGCCGGTGACGGCGAGCGCGGCCGCCATCACCACGGCAAGGCTTGGATCCCACCGGCCGCTCGGGATCGCGAACACGTCGAGAAAGCCCAAGACCTTGTCCGGCCGCATCATGCCGGAAATGAACAGTCCCCAACCGAAAACGAAACCGCAGACCAGGCTGGCAAGCGCGCGCATCATCAAGCTCCAAAAACGTGGCGGGTCAGCGCGACGACAGCGATGGCGGCGGCCATGAAAATCGCCGTCGCGGCGATCGAGCGCGGCGACAACCGCGCGATGCCGCAGACGCCATGCCCGGACGTGCAACCGTTGCTCAGCCGCGTGCCGAAGCCGACCAAAAGTCCGCCGACCGCTATCACCGCCAGACTCGACGGCATCTGCGGAAGCGGAAGCGTCAAGCCGAGCAGCACGGCAGAAAGGGGCGCAGCGATCAGGCCGGCGATGAAAGCGGCGCGCCAGGCGCGGTCGCCGCCGGTCGGATCGATCAAGCCGGCGAAAACGCCGGTGATGCCGGCGATCCGGCCGTTGAGCATCAGCAGAAGAACCGCAGAGAGCCCGATCAGCGCGCCGCCGACGGCGGCGGAGATGGGTGTAAAGTTGGCCATAGTCATTGCCTCGAACGTAAAGCCGACAGACGAGATTTGGCGGCGGCCACAAGCCATCAAACAATAGATCGCTATTTATTTGTCGCAATGGGTCGACGGGCAGTGGCGAAAACTGTCATGCAACGAAATGCTCGCATATGCTTGCATGTGAGAACAAAGCTATTGTCTCGGGCAATCGAATCGGAAGATTATTTTCAGCATGAAAAATTGTGCGATAAGACGCATCCAAGGAAGCGGCAAAGGCGATGGCCAAGGTTGGACGGATGAGGGCCGCGCTCGATACACAATGCCTGGCCGACGCGCGGCAGCGCGCGGACCGCGAGCAGCGACGCCGTAGGCTTTCGCGTCGCACCCGCTGCAACACGCGTGGCGCGGCATCCATTTCAGCGCAGCGGGTGTCGCGCTTAACCCAGGTCAGAGCTTCGCTCCTGCCGCGCCCGAACTGCCGCGCGAGCAATATTTGCGATCCTTCTGATCGCGAAGCTATGCGCGGCGCGGCGCGTGGGGCATGCTAAGATCGCCGGCAAAACCCACAGAATCATAGAAGCATAATGGTGAGGACTGCCCATGAAATTTTATGATTGCACCAGCGCGCCAAGCCCGCGGCGGGTCCGCATCTTTCTGGCGGAGAAGGGTATCAGCGTGCCGACCGTGCAGGTCGACCTTCGCAACAACGAGCAACTTACGCCTGCGTTTCGCGCGATCAATCCGGATGCGACCGTGCCCTCGCTCGAGCTCGACGACGGCACGCGCATCAACGATGCGGTCGGCATTTGCGTCTATTTCGAAGCGATCCATCCGCAGCCGGCGCTCTTGGGCGAAACCGCCGAACAGAAAGCGCTGGTCGCTTCCTGGCAGCGCGAGGTGGAGCGCAACGGCTTTTACGCCGTAATGGAAGCCTTTCGCAATTCGACGCCCGGCCTGAAGGGACGCGCGTTGCCGGGGCCGCACGACTACGAGCAGATCCCCGCGCTCGCCGAACGCGGACGCCTGCGCGTGCAACACTTCCACGAGCAGATGGATGCCCGCCTGGCGCGGAGCGAATTCATTGCCGGGCCGCATTATTCGATCGCGGACATCACCGCACTGATCACCATCGATTTTGCTGTCCGGGCCAAAATGCCAATCCCGGAAAACTCTGGGCATCTGCGCCGCTGGCACGCGCAAGTCTCGGCGCGGCCGAGCGCCAAGGCCTAAGGAGACGGGGGCGCTGCAATGAGCGACGTACACGAAGTCCTCGAATGGCTCGCCGGCGGCGCGCTGTCGGGCCCGGAGTCGCAAGACGTGTTAGCGCAATTGTGCGAGCGCATGGTCAAAGCCGGGATCCCGCTGTGGCGCGTCGCGGTGTTTGTCACAACGCTGCATCCAGACGTGATGGGCCGGAGTTTCAGGTGGCAAGCAGAGTCCGGAGTGACCGTCTCGGAGGCTTTGCATAGTTTCAAAGAGACGGATGACTACCGGAAAAGTCCGGTGGTTGCAGTCTACGACACGCGCAGCATGATCCGGCGCCCCCTCGCAGATCCGGAATGTCCCGACGACTTTGCCATCCTGCGCGATCTACGCGCGCAAGGCGCGACCGACTATGCCGCGTTTCCGCTAATTTTCACGGACGGTACGATCCATGTCGCAACCTGGTCGACGCGACAGCCGGGCGGTTTCACCGCCAAACAATTTGCCGATCTTGTATCGATTGTCGCGCCGCTGGCGCGGGTGGCGGAAATCCGCGCATTGCGGCGCACGTCGGAAAATCTGATCGACACTTATGTCGGTCACCAGACCGGCGAGCGTATTCTTTCCGGCAAGATCCGGCGCGGCTATGTGGAGGCGATCCGCGCAGCGATTTGGCTGTCGGACATGCGCGGATTTACTTCCGTGTCCGAGCGGCTGTCGCCGCAAGCGCTGATCGACCGATTGAACCTCTATTTCGGCTGCCAGGTGCCGGCCGTGCTCGGTCATGGCGGCGAGGTGCTCAAATTCATGGGCGACGGCCTGTTGGCGATCTTTCCCATCGCTGCGGAGAGTGAAGTCGGCGAGGTGTGTCGACGTACGCTCTCCTGCGCGCAGGAATTCAAGCAAAGCATCGCCGAATTGCCGCCGCCCGCCGACAATGAGGCGCCGATCCGATTTGGCCTTGCGCTTCATGTCGGCGAGGTCATGTACGGCAACATCGGCGGCGGCAATCGCTTCGATTTCACCTGCATCGGCCCGGCGGTGAATCTCGCCGCCCGGCTCGAAAAGGTCGCGGCCAAGCTCGGCGAAGCGATTGTCGCATCCGACGCATTCGCAAGCCATGTCCCCGACGCGTTTAAACGTCTCGGCGAACACGCGGTCGCCGGTTTTGCCGCACCGCAAACCGTGTACGGCTTGGCGAACTAGCCGCTGCCGCAGCGGCATTGTTCGCGCCTCCGGCGGGACTATATGTGAGCCGACGCTGCCCTCTGGCGGAATCAGGACCGCAAGGGCAAACTGGCGCCACCGAGACACCAGTGTGGAAGGCCGCCTCCGATGCCGCTGCGTGAAGTCAAACTCGAAGACAAATACGATCTCGGTCACACCCATGTGTTCGTCACCGGCTTTCAAGCGCTGGTGCGGCTTTGCCTCATGCAAAAGGAACTGGACCGTCGCAACGGCCTCAATACGGCGGGCTATGTCACCGGCTACCGCGGCTCGCCGCTCGGCGGTCTTGATACGCAATTCCAGCGCGCCGCGCCGTTCTTGAAGAAGAGCGACGTTCGATTCCAGGCCGGCATTAACGAGGATCTTGCGGCGACCGCGGTCTGGGGCTCGCAACAAGCCGAGTTGCGCGGCGAAGGCAAGTTCGATGGCGTATTCGCCATGTGGTACGGCAAGGGCCCGGGCGTCGACCGCACCGGCGATGTGTTCCGCCATGCCAATCTAGCCGGCACCGCGAAACATGGCGGCGTGCTGGCGCTGATGGGCGACGACCACACTGCGGAATCGTCCACCACTGCGCACCAGTCGGAATATCACTTCATCGATGTGATGATCCCGATCCTCAATCCGGCCGGCGTGCAGGAGGTTCTGGATTACGGCCTCTACGGCTGGGCGATGTCGCGTTTCACCGGATCGTGGGTGGCGCTCAAGACCATGCACGAGACGATCGAATCGACGGCCGCGATCGATGCGAGCTTCGACCGGATCAACATCGTCAACCCGACCGATTTTGTCATGCCGGAGGGCGGGCTCAACATCCGCCTCAACGATCCCATTCTGGCGCAGGAAGCGCGGCTGCACGACTTTAAGCGCGACGCCATGCTCGCGTTCCTGCGCGCCAACAAGATCAATCACAACATTACCTCGGGCGGCCGCGAGCCGAAGATCGGCATCATCACCACCGGCAAAAGCTATCTCGACGTGCGGCAGGCGCTTGACGAACTCGGCATCGACGAAGTCGCCTGCAACCAGCTCGGCATTCGTCTCTATAAAGTCGGCTGCCCGTGGCCGATCAGCCGGCGCGAACTGGCCGAATTCGCCGCCGGACTTGATCTCATTATCGTCGTTGAGGAAAAGCGCTCGCTGATCGAAGTGCAGGTGCGCGAGGAGCTCTACGGCACCGCCAACCAGCCGGTTTGCATCGGCAAACGCGACGAAGCGGGGAACTGGCTGTTCCCGGTCAAGGGCGCGCTCGATCCCAACGACGTTGCGATCTGCATCGGCGAGCGGTTGCTGAAATATCACCGCAACGACGATATCGCCGCGCGCCTTGGACGGATCAAGGAATCCCAGCGCATCGCCGCCGAGACGCGCGACATCGCGCAGCGTATCCCGTATTTCTGCTCGGGCTGCCCGCACAACACCTCGACGGTCGTGCCGGAAGGCATGCGCGCCTACGCGGGTATCGGCTGTCATTTCATGGCGCAGTGGATGGACCGCTCGACGCTCGGCTATACGCAGATGGGCGGCGAGGGCGCCAATTGGGTCGGCGAGGCTCCGTTCTCCGCGCGCCAGCATGTTTTCCAGAATCTCGGCGACGGCACCTACAATCACTCCGGCTATCTGGCGATCCGCGCCGCGATCGCGTCAAACACCAACATCACCTACAAGATCCTGTTCAACGACGCGGTCGCGATGACCGGCGGCCAAGCCAATGACGGCGGCCTCACCGTTCCGCAAGTCGCCCGCCAGGTCGCGGCAGAGGGCGCCAAACGCGTTGTCGTCGTCACCGACGAGCCGGACAAATACGCGAGCGGTACGAACTGGCCGCCGGGCCTGACCATTCATCACCGCGACGATCTGATCGAGGTGCAGAAGGAACTTGCGGCCATCCCAGGCGTCACGGTGATGATCTACGATCAGACCTGCGCGGCCGAGAAGCGCCGGCGCCGCAAGCGGCACACCTTTCCGGATCCTGACAAGCGCGTCATCATCAACGAACTTGTGTGCGAAGGTTGCGGCGATTGCGGCGTCAAATCGAACTGTGTATCGGTGCAGCCGCTGGAAACCGAATGGGGCCGCAAGCGCACCATCGATCAATCGAGCTGCAACAAGGATTTTTCCTGCGTCAAAGGCTTCTGCCCGTCGTTCGTTACCGTGCACGGCGCCAAGTTGAAAAAGGGCAAGGGCGTCGCCGCCGATCACGATCTGCCGGTTTTGCCCGATCCGCAACTGCCGGCGATTGAGCAGACCTACAACATCATCGTGACTGGCGTCGGCGGCACCGGCATTGTCACCATCGGCGGCATTCTGGGCATGGCGGCGCATCTCGAAGGCCGCGGCGTCGGCGTCCTCGATATGGCGGGCCTCGCGCAGAAGGGCGGCGCTGTTTTCAGCTACGTGCGCTTCGCCAAGAAGCCGGAAGACATTCACGCCATTCGCGTCGCGGCTGGGCGCGCCGATCTGATCCTCGGCGGCGACATCGTCGTGACCGGCACGCGCAAGGTGCTCGCGGCGGCCAAACATGGCGCGACCACCATGGTCGTCAACACGGCCGAATTCCTTCCCGGCGAGTTCACGCGCAATGCCGATTTCTCCTTGCCGACCGAGAAGCTGAAACGGACGATCACGGCCGACGCCGGCCGCGATCACACCCACTTCATCGACGCTACGCGGCTTGCAACCGCCTTGTTTGGGCAATCGCTCGGCTCCAATATGTTCATGGTCGGTTACGCCTACCAGCTTGGCGCCATCCCGCTGTCGTCGGCAGCGATCGAGCGGGCGATCGAGCTTAACGGCGAGGCCGTCGCCATGAACAAGGCCGCCTTCCATTGGGGCCGCCGCGCCGCGGTTGATCGCGCGCAGGTCGAGGCGCTGGCAAGGCCCGCCGCTGCGAAGCCGAGCGACGCGCTGCATCTTTCTGAATCTCTCGATGAAATCATCGGGCGACGGGTGAAATTCCTCACCGACTATCAAGACGCGGCTTATGCGGCGCGCTACCGCGGCCTGGTCGAGAAAGTGAGGGCGGTGGAGGCCGCGCGCACACCGGGCAAGACCGGACTTGCGGAAGCCGTCGCGCGCTATCTGTTCAAGCTGATGGCGTACAAGGACGAATACGAAGTCGCGCGGCTTTATAACAATGGCTCATTCCTGGCGCAGGTCGCCGACACGTTCGACGGCGACAATCTACGCTTCGAATTTCATCTGGCGCCGCCGCTTTTGGCGCGGCGCGATCGTACGACCGGGCTGCCGCGCAAGATGAGCTTCGGTCCGTGGCTGCTGCCGGCTTTCCGGCTGCTGGCGAGCCTCAAGTTCCTGCGCGGAACGGCTTTCGATCCGTTCGGCCGCACGCAGGAACGCCGCACGGAGAGAAAGCTGATCGAAGACTACCAAGCCATGCTTGCCAAGGTGCTCGACGCACTGACGGCGGACAATCATCACGTTGCCGTGGCGCTTGCCGCAATCCCGGAAAAGATCCGCGGCTTCGGCCATGTCAAACAACGCCACCTCGCCGCCGCAAAAGCCGACGAATCAGGGCTGTTCGAGCAACTCCAGGCCGGATCGCCGGCGCTGCTCAAGGCAGCCGAATAGCGGCGGTCAACGGGCTATCGTGCGTGGCCTTGCAGAGCCATGCGGCAGGCGTGGCTGACGTGATTGCGGTGCTCCTGCAAGCAGGAGGCCACCTGGAATTCATCGGAGAGGACGTTTTTGCAAAAGCGATGTGCGTCGTCGCGGCAGGCTCGTTCCTCGGCCGGAGTATGCTGCATACCGCTTTGAGCCCAGGCCGTCCCGGTACCGACGACGAGAACGGCGAGAAAACTAAGAGTGTGAAGCATGGCGTTCCTCGCAAATGTCAGCGCGGAAGTAGCGCGCGGCCCGTCACCAGTCAGCGGAATCGGGCCTCATTGAGACTCGAACTTAAACTTTGAGGTCAATTCATCGGACGCCGCAGGCGCTACGTTGCGTTGCCGGTGAGAAGCGCGCGTATCGCGTGGCGTTTGCGCGCATGCAAGCCGGTTCATAATCGGGTATGCTTAATTCATGAATGACGTGCCGCCGACCGGTTCCGCCGAAAGCGAAGTGATGGCGCCGCCCTCGCCTTCGTCATCGCCCGCGCCTTCGCCATCGCCCGCGGCTTCGTCATCGCCCGCGGCTTCGTCAGTGTCTGCGCCTTCGTTATCCGCACCGTTGGCACCCGCATCTGCGTCGGACGTTGCGGATCAGGCTCCCGCGGTCGGCGAAGTGCCGACAAGTTCAGTCGAGCCGGCAGCGCCACGGAGTTCCGCCGCAGCTGCGCGATCTGACACGCTGAACGCTACCGGCAACGAAGCGATGCCGACGATCTCGGGCATCGGCGTGCTGCTGGTCAATCTCGGAACGCCGGACGCGGCCGAGCCGAAAGCGGTGCGCCGTTACCTGAAAGAGTTTCTGAGCGACCGGCGCGTCATCGAGAAAGACACTCTGCTGTGGAAGATCGTACTTAACGGCATCATTCTGCCGCTGCGCTCGCGGCGCAGGGCGCGCGACTACCAAAAGATCTGGAACCGCGAGAAGAACGAGTCGCCGCTCAAGACCATCACCCGCTCGCAGGCGGAGAAGCTCGCCGGCATTCTCGAGCCGCTCGGCAAGCATGTGATCGTCGACTGGGCGATGCGCTATGCGAGTCCGTCGATTGCTTCGCGGCTCGAAGCGCTCGTCGCGCGCGGTTGCGATCGCATCCTTGTCATGCCGCTTTATCCGCAATATGCCGCGCCGACCACAGCCACGGTCGGCGACGAAGTGTTCCGTTTTTTGTTGCGGCAGCGCCGGCAGCCGGCGATAAGGATCATGCCGGCCTATTACGACGATCCTTATTACATCGAAGTGCTGTCGTCCTCGCTCAAGGCTGAGCTGAAGGCGCTGCCGTTTCCGCCGGACGTGATCGTCGCCTCCTATCACGGCATGCCGCAGGAATATGTGAAAAAGGGCGATCCCTATGAAGCCCAGTGCGTGCGCACGACGGAGCTTATGCGCCAGCAGCTCAAGCTCGACGACACCAAGCTGATCCTGACCTACCAGTCGCGTTTCGGCCGCGCCAAGTGGCTGCAGCCCTACACCATCGATACAGTCAAGGCGCTGGCCAAAAAGGGCGTGAAGAATATGGTGGTGATCACGCCAGGCTTTTCCGCCGATTGCCTCGAGACGCTCGAGGAAATCGCGGTCGAGAACGCGCATGTGTTCAAGCGCTACGGTGGGCAGAATTTTGCCGCCATACCCTGCCTGAACGACAGTGAGGCGGGCATGCTGATGATCTGGCAACTCGCCATGCGCGAGCTCAAGGGTTGGGTCTGAAGGCTCAGGTTCTGAGGGCTTAGGTCCTGAGGGCTTTGGGGGCGGCCGTTATGCCCTTCGGCCAGGCTGCTTTCCCGGGGCCGAGCCGGACCCCAAATCAACCTCTCGTTAACCATATCTGTTCTAACTCCGTTAACCATCGGGGCCTGCGCGGCAGCCCGTGCCGGTAATCGCGCGGTTGCCGCCGGAAAAGGATCGCGCGCAGCCATTTCGGCCCCTGAACGGTGGTTTGCTTTGGCAGCTTCCGAGGTGACGCGGACGGTTGCGCTGGTGCGTGCCTTGGGTGCGGAATCCTCCCGCCTAAGGCGCCGCTTTGGCGCGTCGGCGATCGCCGGGATGGCCGCCGCAGCGTTCATCGCCCTCATTCCCAATCCAGCAGCATCACAGACCCCGTCCATAAATCCCCGAAGCCCCAGCACCGATCTGTTGCAGCCGTCACTGCAGGGCAATCCGGCGACGACACCGCGCTTTCGCAAGCCGGGGCAGAAGCGGCCCTCTGCAGAGGAGCCGCCGCCGACCAACACATTCGCGCCGAACCGCATCGGCGCGACCCCGACTTACGGTAGTCCCAGCGCCTTGGGCGCCGGCGATACCGGTTTCGATTCGCTCAACGTCCCGCGCGCCAAGCGCAAAAAGCCCGCGCCACCGCCTGTGCTCCGCACGATCGTGCCGCAGCCGCCGGAGATGACATTCACACCGGTGCCGACCTACAACCCGGCCGTGCCTCCACCGCCAGCCCCGCAACAGATCAAAGTGCCGCCGCCGGAGGTCTATCCGCTGCGCGCCGCACAACGGGTCGGCGCGACTTTGCCACCGCCGCCGCCGCCGCTGCAGGAGGAACTCGTCAACAATCCGCCGCCCGAGGTTCATCCGCTCGCGGCCGCCAACCGCCCCGGCAGCAGTCTGCCGGCGCCCGGGCCGCAATTTTATACGTATGCGGTCAGTAGCTACCTGCCGGACTATGTCGGCAACCCGCCACCGCCGAACCTACAACCGCCCAATACCTTCGCGCTCGGGCAGCGGCCGCAGCGCTTGCTGCCGATCCTGGCCGAGCCTGATCCGTATGCGGCGCTCGGTATCCGCGCCGGCTCGTTCATATTGCTTCCCTCGCTCGACTTTTCGGGCGCCGCCAGCACCAATCCCGAACACGTGCCCGGCGGTCCGCCGGCCGCCTATGTTGTCGCCGCGCCGGAACTGATCGTGCGCTCGGACTGGGAGCGTCACTCGCTCACGGCCGACATCGCGGGCTCCTGGACGCAATATACCCAGGATTTGGTGCCGTCGCTGAACGTCCCGTACATGAATTCCAGGGTCGATGGTCGCATCGATGTCACGCGCGATACGGCGATCAACCTGCAACTGCGCGGCATCATCAACACCGACAATCCGGGCAGCCCCAACACCCAGTTCGGGGTTGCGCAGCTGCCGATCAACTTCGACGTCGGGCAAACCGTCGGCATCACGCAGCAATTCAATCGCCTCTCGGTATCCGCCAAAGGTACGTTCGATCGCACGACTTACAATCCTTCGCTGCTCACCGACGGCGAATATTCGAGCAACGCCGACCGCAACTTCGATCAATATGGCGGCATCGGCCGCATCGCTTACGAGCTCGATCCGGGCTTGCGGCCGTTCGTGCAGGTGGAAGGCGATCAGCGCGTTCACGACGAGCCGTTCGACCGTAACAACCTGCAACGCGAGTCGGTCGGCATCGCCGGAAAAGTCGGCGCGGCGGTCAACATGTTCGGCTCGCTCACCGGCGAAATGGCGATCGGCTATGTCGATCGCGTCTACAAAGATCCGACGCTGCCCAATGTCGCCGGTGTAGTCGGCGACGGCGCGCTTCTGTGGCAGCCGAGCGCATTGACCTCCGCCAAACTCAGTGCGACGTCACAAATCTACGAAACGACGGTCAATGGCGCTTCCGGTCAATTCAGCCGCGATCTCACGCTCGAGGTCGATCATGCCTTCCGCTACTGGCTGATCGGCATCCTCAAGGGCGGCTACGGCAACGACGTCTATCCGGGCTCCGGATTGCAGGATAACCGCTGGTTTGCATCCATCGGCGCGGTCTACAAGCTGACCCGCGAATGGCAGTTGAACGCGACGGTGCGCCAGGACTGGCAGATCGCGACCCAGCCGACCTTCACCTACAACGCGACCTCGGTTCTTCTTGGCGTGCGCGCCCAGCGCTGAATATCAAGCCGCGCGCCGCAACGCGTCCGGCCGTTGCGTCGCCTGCATGCTCGGCCGTTCGTTCATGCGCGCGAGCCAAGCTTCGATCAGCGTGCCGGCCATGAGCGATTTGCCTTCCGGAGTCTCGGCCAGAAAATCGAGCTGCGGCGCCAGCATCAGATCGGCAATCGACAGACGATCGCCGGCCAGAAATTGCTGCACGCCGAGCAGGCGGTCCAATTCGGCAATGCAGGTTCGGCCCATCGGCAGCGCCGCTTCGATCGCGGCTTCGTCGGTTTTGATGCCCAGAAGCACCGGCCCGACAATGCGCTGAAACACGATCACCGCCGCCACCTTCGGGAAGAAATACCAGTCGTTGATGCCGATGATCTGATTCATCCGCGCCGCGTCCTGCGCGTCGCGCGGCCTAAGCGGCGGCTCGGGAAAAATGTCGTCGAGGTAGCGCAGGATCGCCTGCGTTTCATAAACGCCGAAACTGCCGTGCTCGAAAGCGGGCACGCGGCCGAACGGATGCTTTTTCAGATAGGCCTCGCTCTTGGAATCGCCGGCGCCCAGGACCTGCAAACGATAAACGGCTTTCTTTTCCTCGAGCCCCATCTGCACCGCACGCAAGAACGGGCTGCCCGGCACGCCATAAACGACGATATCGCCCATGATCTACTCCTCGCTTTGCTCGGCGGTTTGTTTGAAGAGCTGCAGAAGCCCGTTCCATCCCTCGGGCGAATCGATCGTTGCGCGGAAGCCGTCGGCGCGCTCGCCGTAGCGCTCGAGATTGCGGTGCTCGAGCTCGACGCGGGTGGCGCTCGCGCCGTCGGCGATGAATTGCACCTCGACTTCGGTGATCAGGCCTGGATCGAATTTCCAGTCGGCGCTCACCTGCCAGACGAGCACGAGGCGCGTCGGCGGCTCCCACACCAGAACCTTGCCGATCTCGCATTCGCTGCCGTCGACGCCGCGCTCATACCAGCGCCCGCCCGCCTTCGGCTCGATCACCTGAAAATCGAGATCGGCGGCGCCGATGTGATGGCTCTTCGGCCACCAGCGGCCGATGCCGGCAGTGAAAACCTTGAACGCGCGTTCCGGCGGCGCGCCGACCCGCACGCTTCTGCGGACCGGCGCCGGCACGATCGCTTTATTCATCTTGTTCATCGCGCGACTTCTCCGAGCGTTCGACTTCTTCCGCGAAAGCGTGCAGCGCCGCGTCCCAGAACTGATCGAGCCATTTGCGCAGAGCGCCGAGACCTTGCGGGTCGATCGCGTAAACCCGGCGTGTGCCTTCGGCGCGATCCGCGACCAGGCCCGCTTCCTTGAGCACGCGCAGATGTTGCGACACCGCCGGCCGGCTTACGGGCAAACCGTGCGCGATGTCACCGACCGATTTCGGGCCGGCACTGAGCTTTTCAAACACACGCCGCCGGGTCGGATCGGCGAGCGCGACAAAGGCATTTTCGTAGGCAACGGCGCGTTTGTAAGTCATGACTTACGGTAAGTCATGACTTACGGGAAGTCAAGACGAAGCTTTTGCCACTCGTGCCCGCGAAGGCGGGGACCCACCTTTTTCGCACTGCCGCCTGGATTCCCGCTCGGGCGGGAATGCGCGGAGCGGGGACCCTAAGCCCCGTTCTCGCCGATGATTTTTTTGATCTCGGCACGGAAGCCGGGCGCGATGTCCGCGCGCGCCAGCGCATAGGAGACGTTGGCGGCGAGGAAGCCGATCTTGGAGCCGCAGTCGAAGCTGCGGCCCTCGAATTTCAGGCCGTAGAAATTCTGCGCGCGCGACAGCGCGATCATCGCGTCGGTCAACTGAATCTCGCCGCCGGTGCCGCGGTCCTGTTTCGCCAGCAGATCGAGAATCTCAGGCTGCAGGATGTAGCGGCCGGTCAGAATCAAGTTCGACGGCGCCTGTTCGCGCGGTGGCTTTTCCACCATTGTGGTGATCGAGAACACCTTGCCCTTTGTCTCACCGACGCCGACGACGCCGTATTGATCGACGCGGTCGAGCGGCACTTCCTCGACGGCGACGATGTTGGCGCGTTCGCCGAGATCAGCCGCCGCGTCGATCATCTGCGCGAGGCAGCCGCGCTCGTGCTGCACCAGCACGTCGGGCAGAAGGAGCGCGAACGGCTCGTGGCCGATCAGTTCGCGCGCGCACCAAACAGCGTGGCCGAGGCCGAGGGGCTCTTGCTGGCGGGTGAAACTGGTCGAGCCCGGCTCGGGCAGATCGTGACGGAGCACGTCGAGCGCCTTCTGCTTCTGGCGCTCGAGCAGCGTCACTTCCAGCTCGAACTGGCGGTCGAAATGATCCTCGATGACGCCCTTGTTGCGCCCGGTGACGAAGATGAAATGCTCGATGCCGGCCTCGCGGGCTTCATCGACGACGTGCTGGATCAGCGGCCGGTCGACCACTGGCAGCATCTCCTTGGGCATGGCTTTGGTGGCAGGCAGGAACCGGGTACCGAGCCCGGCCACGGGAAACACGGCTTTGCGAATTCTCGATGTCATGCGATTCCGTTGAAAAGGGAGGAATTGAATAGGAGACGCGTTATCGCCTAAATCTTTGTCCAATTAGGGACGGCGCGGGAAACGACGCGCGCCGCAACGCCGACGATGTTAACTGGCGCACATTGTTAACTGGCGCACGTTGCCGTCTGGTATACACCGAGCGCCATGGCGGACCGGACACAAGACAGTGAGCCGCTTTGCCGGCCGGTAGTCTAACGGTCCGGTAACATAACAGCGTCCGGTGCGAACAAAAGAAAGCGCGCCTGTCGGCGGACGAGACGTTCTATGACGATCCTTGCACAAATTTTCCGTATCGTTGCAGGCTTTCTGATCGGCTTGTTGATCGGATTGGGCTTGCCGGGAGCGGCCGTCGCCCAGCAAACATCGCGACCGCAACCGGGCCGACAGCAGCTGGCGGAAGACAACTGGCTGACCCGGATACTGCAACCCTCCGCGCAGTCCTCGGTTCCGGGGCAAGCTCAGACTCAGGGCGGCGCGGCGCGCGAATGGAGCGGGCAATCGGGCGCCTCCCGCCATCCGCTGATGACGGCCGACGCCATCCGCGCGGCCGCCGCCGACTTCGGCAATTGCATCGCCGGCATGGAGCCGCTGGCCGAACGGCGCGGCGTCAGCCGCGAAGCGTTCGAGCAATTGACCGCAGGGCTGACGCCCGACCTGAGCATTATGGATTTGCTCGACGCCCAGCCGGAGTTCAACAAATCGCCCTGGGACTATCTCGATCTCCTGGTCAGCGACGAGCGCATCGCGCGCGGCCGCGAGCTGTTGGCCCAATATGCTTCGGTGTTCTCGGCGATGGAGCGCACCTACGGAGTCGATCGGCACATCATCGCCGCCATCTGGGGTGTGGAATCGAATTACGGCACCAAGGGCGGCGACCGCTCGGTGCTGCGCTCGACCGCAACGCTCGCCTGCGTCGGCCGCCGCCGCGAATACTTCCGCGAGGAATTTCTCTCCGCGGTGGAAATTCTCGCCCGCGGCGATGTGAAGCCGGACCGGCTGATCGGCTCCTGGGCCGGCGCCTTCGGCCCGACCCAGTTCATGCCGACGACGTTCAAGCGCTTCGCGGTGGACTTCGATCACGACGGCCGCCGCGATGTGGTCGACTCGGTCGCCGACGTGATCGCCTCGACCGCCAACAATCTGAAAACCGACGGCTGGGTGCCGGGCGAAAGCTGGGGCTACGAAGTGGTGCTGCCGGCGGGCGTCAACTATTTGCTCGCCGATCGCACCAAGCAGATGACCATCGCCCAATGGGAAGGGCTGGGTGTCAAGCGCGCGGGTGACAAGCCATTCCCGCGGCCATCCGAGAAAGCCTTTTTGCTGTTGCCGGCGGGCGCGCGCGGCCCGGCGTTTCTGATGCTGCAGAATTTCCGCGTGATCATGAAATACAATCCCGCCGAGGCCTATGCGCTCGCCATCGGCCATCTCGCCGACCGGCTGCGCGGCGGCGGGCCGTTCGTGCAGGCCTGGCCGCGCGAGGAGCGCGCGCTGTCGATGAGCGAGCGTTTCGAGATGCAGCAATTGCTGGCGCGCCGCGGCTACGACATCGGCGAGCCGGACGGGCTGCTCGGTCCGCGCACGCGCATTGCCATCCGCAATTTCCAGGCCGCCACCGGCCAGATCCCGGACGGCTTTGCTTCGAGCGTCGTGCTCGATCGCTTGCGGCAGCCTTGAGCGCATTTTTTCCAACTCATCCGTAGGGTGGGCAAGGCCGCGACGCGCCGTGCCCACGCTGGGCATCACCGAACAGCGCATCACCGGGCAGCGGTCCGCGCGGGCTTCGCGGAGCCTGTCATCGGGCCGGCCACTTCGGGCCGGACCCGTTGGCTCAGCCCACCCTACAAATCTGCGCCAGCCGTTGGCTCATCCTTCAGCGGCCATAGATAGAAACTCTGCGGGCTCATCTGACGTGCCAATCTGGTCGGCCGGTCGGCGTCCGCGGCCGTGGCCGCGATGACGCGCGCAAGGGCGCGATCGCAGAGTTCGTCCGGCACCTGCGCATAGCCGCGCTTGAGACAAAGCCGCGGATCGCCGCCGCAGGCTTTCGAGCGGCGGCAACTTTTCAGCCGGCAGGCGCGCCAGAACGCGAAGATGTCGCAACATTCGCGCTGCGCGGCTTGCGCGGCGGCATCGAAGCGCTTCTGAAAGTCTTCGGGGGTGAAGGTCTGTTCTGATTCTTTGCTCATAGGTGTGCACCGCGTTGAAGATTTATTTTTCCTCGCACGTTTCTCGTGAGCATCCTCGTCATTGCGAGGAGCCAACGGGTCCGGCCCGAAGTGGCCGGCCCGATGGTAAACTCCGCTACGAAGCAATCCAGTACGGCACCTCAGACCTGGATTGCTTCGCTGACGCTCGCAATGACGAGCGAAACCGCTCTCGCGGCGCGTTCGCGCCCGAGCTTTACGACCACCACGCCAGATCAAAAACTCAGCCGCTCGCGCGAAGAAAAAGCGAGGGGAGACGGAGCGCCGAAAGACGCAATCCAACCAATGTCCGCCGCGCAAACAAGTGCGCGCAAGTGGCGCCGCTTGTCTGCGTTCGGGGCGGAGGCGCGCCGCAGAATACGTTGCTTGCGCAACGCCTCTGCTTCGGGGCGCGCTCGCCTTCCGGCGCACCGCTGCAGCTCTCGTCAGGGCTTTGACCTCCTGACTCAGCTCCAGGCCATGCTTCCTGGGATGTTCGCGCAACGGGCGTTACCCGCCGGCTCGCAAGCCCAGTGCAGGGACAGCACCTCCCGCCGCGGCCGTAGTACCGCAGGGCGTGATGCCCGAAGCCGCCCGGGAGCGGTTTGCGAGACCGCGCGCAGGCGCCGCATCCCGCTCCGCAATCAGGATCGCATCCGGAATGCGCCCCTCGATGAGCGAGATTCGCACGTCTTGTACCTGATTTGGTGACTCTTGTCAACAACAATGCGACGAAAGAACAGACCCACGAGTTAAGCCCGCGCGAGCGCCGTCAGGAAAACAGCATGCGATCCTTGATCTTGTGCGCGACCGTGTAGTCGTCGTCCCACCACGGCTTTTCGCCAGGGGCGCGCGGAGGCCTGGCGAGATGCAGCTTCTCGCCCTTGGCCCCCGCAGTTTTCTCGGCGACGCGGAACGAGTAATGGTCGAACAGGCTGAGCGCCTCGATCATGTAGGACACCGCGATGCGCCGGTCCCTGACGATCACGAGATTCTCGCCGTTCTTGAGATCGGCGGGCGTGGAGAAATTGTAAGAACCGAGATAGACGCGCGCCGTCGGCTTGTCGAAGTCGATCACCGTGAACTTGTGGTGCATGCGGGTGCCCATGCCGCCGCTCGGCTCGGACTTGAAGGGCTCCGGCACGTTTGCGCCGAGCTCGGCCGCATAGACAGGCGCCACATTGCCGCTCGGGTCCTGAACGTCCAGACCGCCGACCTTCTTGTCGGAAATGCCATAGACGAAGATATTCTTGGCGGCGGTGACCGCCTTGATTGCGTCGAGCACGACGCCTGGCGTCTCGTAGAGGAATGCGAGCGAATAGAGCAGCGACGATGTCGTGTTCGTTTTGATGTCGGTCGCGATGCCATCGAGCTTGGCATTGGCTGCGCTGTGCGGCGAAAATGCCACCTTTGCGTCGATGCCGGGAAGGCCGAGGTCGTTCCAATCGGCGGACGGCTTGGCGCCGAATCCCGCGACGTCGTTCTTCTTGGGGTCGTCGAAGTAGCTGTCGAAGGCGGCGAAGAACAGATCGGCGGCGGTCTGGCCGGTCAGCACGAAGGCGTTGTTTGCCTGCACGAAGAAGCCGCGCCAAGAAAGATTGGTCGAGCCGCACACGACCTTTTTCACGGTCGGGCCATTCACCGCGATGGTCTTGTTGTGTTGCAGGCTGCCCATGTGCTGGCGCAGCACGTTCGCCCGCCCCGCCGAGGCCACCAGGCGGGCCTCGGCTTCGGTCTCGGCGGTGCCGTTGCCACCATGTCCCTTGCTGTCGTCGATGATGATCTTGAGCGAGCTGCCGAGTTTCACCAGACGATCTACGACTTCGGGCAGATTGAAGTCGTAGGCGACGACGCGGACCTCGGCCTTGTCGGCGATTGCCTGGTCGAGCGTCTCGAGGATTGCGGCGCGCGCCTCGAAGCCCATCCAGGCGAGCGCGGCCGTGCTGTCGGGGTGGGTCGGGGTGAAGTCGAGCCCCTTGGCGGCAACCGGCGCCACCAGCGTGTTGATTGGGCCGTCCTTGACATAGCGGTCGACGAAGGCCTGCGACGAAACGAAGCCGCGCGTGAAGGTGACATTGGCGATGCCGGGATAGGTTTCGCGCGCGAGCTGGATCGCGACCTCCTGCGGCTCGCCGCCACTGAGCTTATCCTGGGCATCCATGAACATGGGTGTGATGCGATATTTGAAGTCGCCGACGAGATCGGCATTGCGCGGGAAATGCACCCAGCGGAATTTCTGGATCGGCGATTGAAGCGTCGAGAGCGCGGTAGGATCCACATTGCCGGCCGCATCGAGGAAGCCGAGCCGGTTGTTCAGCGGATAATACTGGTTGCCGCCGGGCTCCTGATACTCGATCGCGAAGCCGACAAAGTCTTGCGGCGGCTGGCCATTCTTCCAGTTCATGGCGAGAAGCGTCATGCCATCGCCGCGATGCAGCTTCAATGTGAACAGCGCCTTGCCGTTCGTGCCTTCTACCTGGAAGCCCGAAGGAGCGCTCGCTTGTGGATTTGAAGGGGCGGGCGTTGCGGCCCGAGGCACGGAGACGGCCGGTTTGGGCGGTGTCGTCGCCGGCGTCTTGGGCTTGCTCTTGGCCAGGGTCTTGGACTTGGGCGGGGTCGCGGTTTTCGGCTTGGCTGTCGGCTTGGACCTGGTTGCAGGCTTGGACCTGGTTGCCGGCTTGGACTTGGTTGCCGGCTTAGACTTTGTTGCCGGCTTAGATTTTGTTGTCGGCTTAGACTTTGTTGCCGGCTTAGACTTGCCCTTCCGTGACGGGGACTTGGTGCGCCTGACCGTCCCGGCGCTGGATTTGGTCTTTGCCTTGCTTTTGGTCTTTGCCGCGGCTTTGCCCTTCGCGGACTTCGTCTTCTTCCTGGCAACCATGCGCGCCCCCTCTGCTGCGAACGGCAGCCAGCCATGTCGCGTGGCGACGCCGACAACCAAACCACGACAAAGGTCGATGGACTGACCGGGACCGGCTACCGAAATATACCCGTATAAATTGTATCATACGCCGAGCAACACCGAAACGCCATAACACCGAAACGCCATGGCGTCGGTGCGCGTGGGCCGGGGCTGTCAGCCCGAGCGGCGTAGGGGCTCAGGACGGGGAGCGTACCGTCTCAAACGACGCTCGAAGATGTCCGATGTGGCGCCAGCCGATGCGCGCTTTGGGGGGTCAAAAGCTGACGTGATGCGGTGAAATTGCGATGTGCGCTTCTTCCCAGAAAGCGTGTACTCATCAAATCGCAGCTGGCGCCAAAGGCCGTGATCAGGGAGCGGGCGATGTATATCAACATCCTGTTACCAACCGACGGGTCGGAACTCGCCGGGAAAGCCGTCCAGCATGGCATCGGCTTGGCCAAGTGCATCGGCGCCAAAGCGACGGTGCTGACGGTCTTGCCGCCTTTTCATACGTTCACGACCGACACGCAGATGATCGAGGACACGCCCGCTCAGTACAAAGCACGCATGCAGAAGCATGCCGAGAAAATTCTTGGTGCTGCCGCTCACGCGGCGCAGGCAGCAGGCATCGCATGCGATACGATCCAGGTCGAGCACGAGCATCCGTATCGGGCGATCATCGATATTGCGCAGTCGAAAGGCTGCGACCTGATTGTCATGGCCTCGCACGGCCGCCGCGGCATCTCCGCGATCGTCCTCGGCAGCGAGACAGTCAAGGTCCTCACGCATTGCAAAGTTCCGGTACTGGTCCATCGCTGAGCACATCTCACAGTCTCGCATGGGGGCATCAGCAGAGGGCCCATTTCTGAAGTCACGGCTCTGCACGGATGCAGTATCATGGCGATGATCTGATCGTTTTGGGCCTGCAGCTTCGGAAGGACGGACATGACGAGCTTCGGCGGCGCATCCTCAGGAAGGCTCGCCATCATCTGCTGCATGTGTTTGCTGATCCAGCGCTTTACCGGCGCCGTCAGGCGCGAGCGCGTTTCGCGCGGAACGCCATCACACCTCCCACCGCAGCCAAGCTAAGGACAACGAGCTTGTTCATGGACACCTCCACGCGGCTTCACGCCTATTATTTCCGCGGCGACTTGGCGACGGGCATTGATGCGCATCAAGTTGCTGCTCGCGGGACCATCACGGCGCGCGCCCCATTCCGGAGAGCCTTATTCAGGCTGAACCAAGACCGGCGGTGAGGTGAACAGCCACCGCGCCAATGCGACCGCCACCAGGGCGCCAGCGATCTGCGCGGCGATGAAGGCGGCAACGCCGGCCGGCGCGATGCCCGCATAGGTGTCGGACAGCGCGCGCGCGATCGTCACCGCAGGGTTGGCGAACGAGGTCGAGGCGGTGAACCAATATGCCGCCGTGATATAGAGGCCGACGGCGTAGGGAATGGCCGCGGGCGTGCGCGCGAGACAGCCCAGGATCGTGAGCACGAGTCCAAAGGCGGCGACGAATTCGGCGAACCATTGGCCGGGACCGGTTCGGACCGTGAGCGACACCTGCCATAGCGGCAGCTCAAACATCGCATGCGCTGCCCAGAACTCCGACAACGCCGCCGACGATCTGCACCACGATGTAAGCGGCCGCCTCCGGCCACGGCAGCTCCCGGCGGAGCGCAAAGGCGATGCTCACCGCCGGATTGAAATGCGCGCCGGACACCGGACCGAAGGTCAGAATGAGAACAGTGAGGATGGCGCCGGTCGGCAGCGTATTGCAGAGCAGCGCAAGCGCACCGTTACCGCCGGCAAGCTTCGCGGCCATGATGCCCGAGCCGACCACGCCCGCGAGCAAAAAGGCCGTGCCCAACGCTTCGGCCATGAGGCGTCGGGGACTAATAAGAGTCTTTTCTTTCATCCGGCGCTCTTTGCAGGATCGGGACCGGTGTCTTTCGCCTTGCCGATGGCGTCGAGCTGCTTTTGCAGGCTGAGCGCATCGAGCGATTTGATCGGCAGGCTGACGAAAATGTTGATCCGATTGGTCAGCATGCGCATGGTGTCGGCGAACGCGTAATGCATTTCCGCGATCGTCCCCGTCTTCGCAGCAGGATCGGGCATGCCCCAATGCGCAGTCATCGGCTGCCCCGGCCAGACCGGGCAGGCTTCGGCCGCGGCGTCGTCGCAGAGCGTGAAGGCGAAATCGAGCTTGGGCCCGTCCGCGCCGGTGAATTCGGTCCAACTCTTGGAGCGAAGTCCGCTCACGTCGTAGTGCAGCCGTTTGAGGATATCGATCGCATAAGGGTGAATGTGCCCCTTGGGATGGCTGCCGGCCGAGAAGGCACAAAACCGTCCCTGTCCCGCGCGGTTGAGCACCGCCTCAGCCATGATCGAGCGTGCGGAGTTACCCGTGCAGATGAACAGCACGTTGAATACTTTGTTCGGCACCACTTCGAGCATCGTCGCCTCCGCTGGGCGGGATGAGGGTTCTTCGAATTGTCATCCCGCTGTAGCTATTTGCTTGCGCATGATCTTTTCCGAAAACCGGGTCCCACTTTTCGGGATCATGCTTATGACACGCGATGACCGGCGCTATCGATCACCAGCTCGCCGTCCTCCTTACGGAACTCGCCGCGCTGCGGCGCCGGCAACAGATCGAGCACTGTCTCCGACGGCCGGCAGAGCTTCACGCCGAGCGGCGTGACCACGATCGGCCGGTTGATCAGAATGGGGTGCGCCATCATCGCATCGAGAAGCTGGTCGTCAGTGACGCCGGCGTCGTCGAGCTTGAGCGCGTGGTAGGGCGTGCCCTTGACGCGCACCACGTCGCGCACGGATACGCCCATGCGTTCGATCAGTGATTTCAAGAGAGCGCGGCTCGGTGGCGTTTTCAGATACTCGATCACATGGGGCTCGATCCCGGCATTGCGGATGAGACCGAGCGTGTTGCGCGACGTGCCGCATTCCGGGTTGTGATAGATGATGACGTCGAGCGGTTTGTTTGTGGACGGCATCGATCAACCCCTCCCCAGCCGGTGATGCTCGAATGTCTGCTTGGCGAAGCCGATCGCCATGGTCAGGATTGCGCCAGCGGCCAAGCCGGTCACGGCCTGTATGAACCACTGCGTCACCTGATCAGCGCCCTGATAAGGATCGCCGGTCGAATCGACTACCAATGCCGCGAGCCTTTGCAGGAAACAACCGCTGAAAGCGCCGCCGAGCGCGCCGGCGATCGTATGACCGAGCGCCCCGAAGCTGTGCTCCTTCGCCACGGCCGCGATTGCGTGACCGCCGATAATGCCAGCGATGATCTCGATGACGAGGTTGGTGAATGTCCAGGTCATCGTGCAGCTTTTTTTGTTCGCTTATTGGATGGCGTGCCCGGCGGGCGGCACGCACCTTCTGGGGTTCCACTGGAGAGGCCGCACAACTCGGGCCGCCCTTCGCAGCAATCCGTGACCAGAAAGGCGATCAACGCGCGCGTTCCATCGGCGTTCGCCCTGTAGGTGATCGTGCGGCCATCGCGCGTGCCATAGACCAAGCCGGCGCGGGCAAGGATCGCGACGTGCGTTGAAAGCGTGTTGTGCGGGCAACCGACGGCTTCGGCGAGTGCGCCGGCCGACATGCCGGTTGGCTCTTTGCGCACCAGCAGGCGGAAAATCGCCAGCCGAGTTGCTTGCCCCAACGCGGCGAGGGCCGCCAACGCATACGGCTCGTCCATCGTTTGACCAGATAAATCGGGACCGACGTGGCCGACGACGGCTAGAGGCTGAACGCCTATTCCAAGGTTCTCCGTCAGGTTTGTCGAAACCACCCTACCGCCCGATTGTCACACAATGATAACACAGTTCTGGAATTCTCGACATACAGAACTTAAACATCCGCGGAGAAACCGCAAGATGTGTGCAAGACCACTGCTCAAACCGGGCGCCACGACGCTCGCCGTCATGACCAAAGCAACTTTGGTCACCGCGGCTCTCGCCGCCCTGATGATGCCGCGGGGTGCTCAGGCGCTGGACCCCAACCTGCCCGCCTATCGTCCGCTCGAGGCGCTTTCAGGTCATCTCAAATCAGTCGGCTCCGACACGCTCGGCCATGAGATGGAAGCGTGGGCCAAAGGGTTCGAGAAGTTGTATCCCGACGTGAAAGTCGAGATCGAGGCGACCGGCTCGGCGACGGCCCCGCTGGCCCTTCTCGAAGGGCGTTCCCAATTCGGCCCAATGACTGCCGAAGAGACCACGGCGTTTCAAGGCAAGTACGGCTACAAAATCTCCAGCTTCCGCGTCGCAGTCGATGCGCTGGCGGTTTACGTGAATAAGGCCAATCCCGTTGCCTGCCTGACGCTTCCGCAACTAAGCGGCATCTTCTCGTCCAATCGCAAGACGCCCGGCAGCAGCGACATCAGGACCTGGGGCGATCTCGGACTGGCCAGCGAATGGGCGCGGCAGCCGATCACGCTTTACAGTCGCAATACGCTGTCGGGAACGTATGAGTATTTCCGGGAGACGGCCCTCTACGGTGGCGACTACAAGCCGGAGATCAAGCAGCAATCCGGTTCGGAAGCCGTGGTGCAGGCGGTCGCGGCGGACAAATTTGCCATCGGCTATTCCGGCATCGGCTACAAGAACGAAGGCGTGCGCGCCGTGCCGCTCGCGTCGTTCTATGGCGGTACCTGCTACGAGGCTTCGGCCGAGGCGACACTCTCAGGCAAGTACCCGATCGCGCGGTATTTGTATGTCTACGTCAACCGAAAGCCGGGCCAGCCGCTTGATCAGTTACGCGCCGAGTTCGTGAAATACATAATGTCCAAAGACGGTCAGGAGCAAACGGAGCGCGGCGGCTTCTTTCCGATCACGAACGAAGTCCGTGAATCGGACTTGAACAAGCTTGGGATCGGCCCGGGATCATGACGTTGAGCGGGCCGCCACGTTGGGCGGCCCAGGCGAGCAACAAAGCCTTAGCAACAGGCCGGAGTCGTTGATGCTGCCTTCGGCGCACAGCAAGACTTTTCATTGGCGACGCGGGCTACGCGCTCGCCCGTGCCATCGCCGTAGTCGATGGCCTCGCCCGTCGTGTGGAAGGTCTCCCAAGCGATGCCGGCCAGATCGTCGATCCAGGACTTCTCAGATTTGGCGTAGCAGCAAGCCGTTTCGCCTTGCTCGATGACCTCGCGGCCTGCCTTATGCAGGCGGGCGTAGACTTCATGGAGCTCGTCTTTGCTCTCGACCTGGATGCCAAGGTGATCGAGGCCGGTCTGCCGTCCGCGCGTGGAGATGGCGAAGTTGACCCGCGGGTCTTCCAGCATCCACTTGGCGTAGTCCGGCTTTACGACCGCAGGCTCTGCGGCGAACAGCGCCGAATAAAATCCGATCGAATGCTGAAGATCCTCGACGGATACGTGAACGTGCATGCGTTTCATAGTGCTGTGCTCCTGGTTTATTAAAAGCCGGCCAAACGACGATTCACGACACGCGCTCCCTCTTGCGCGTCCGTGCCGACTTGCTTTGATTCGATTCGCATGAGTCCCTGGCGCCCTGGCAGCAATTCTCGGTGAGGAAAGCAATCAGGCCGTTCATCGCCTCATAGCGCGCCGCGTAAATCATCGAGCGGCCTTCGCGGCGCACGCTGACGAGGCCTGCCACGCGCAGACGGTCGAAGTGAAAGGTCAGCGTGTTGGGCGCGAGATCGAGAGCCTCTGCCACGGCGCCGGCCGGCATTCCCTCGGGACCCGCCCGCACCAGCAAGCGATAAACGTCGAGCCGATTGGCTTGAGCGAGCGCGGCCAAAGCCGCGACGGCATCTGTTTTTTCCATATTTCAACGAATATCGAAATATTGCTCAGCAGTCAAGGGGTATTTGTGGTGAGCTGGGCTTTCGGCCTTAGGCCAACGATGCAGATCGGCGGGCGCGGCTACGCGTCAAGCGGCGGCTTGGGCACTCCCCGCGCGGCACGCCATCAGCGGCTGGATGCGCTGGCCGAACTGCTCCATGCCGATCAGGAAGTCGTCGAACGTCAACATGAGGCCTTTGGTCCCAGGGACGGCCGCGGCTTCGTCGAGCAGCCGCGCACAGGTGGCGTAGGAGCCGACGATGCTCCCCATGTTGAAGTTCACGGCGCCCTCCGGCAGTTTGATGGTCCGTGCCGTCGAGCCGGCGCCCGCGGTCTTGTCGGCATCCGCCTGTCCGGCCATCCAGGCAAGCGCGTCCACATCGACCGCCTCCTTGTAGCGCAGCCACTTCGCCATCGCGGCATCGTCGGTCTCGTCGGCAATGACCATGAGCAAAACGTAGGCGCCGACATCGCGTCCGGTCTTCGCCGCCGCAGCGAGCAACCGCTTGTTGAGAGGCGCGAACGCCGCAGGCGTGTTGACGCCGGATCCGAGGATGAAGTTGTAGTCGGCGTATTTTGCGGCGAACTCCATGCCGGTGTCGCTCTGACCCGCCGACACGAGCTTGATGTCGCTGGTCGGCTTCGGCAGCAGCCGGCAGTCGTTCATTTGAAAATACTCGCCCTTGAAATCCGATTGTCCGTTCTGCCAGAGCTCCTTCATGACGGTGATGTATTCGGTCGAATATTTGTAACGTCGCCCGAAATGCTCATCGCCGGGCCACAGGCCCATCTGCTCGTATTCGCCCTTGGCCCAGCCGGACACGATGTTGATGCCGAACCGGCCGTGCGAGATCGAATCGATGGTGACCGCCATGCGGGCCACGAGCGCCGGCGGCAGCGTGAGCACGGCGGTCGACGCGTAGAGCCGGATCTTGCTGGTCACCGCTGCCAGCCCGGCCATCAACGTGAACGACTCCAGATTGTAGTCCCAGAACTCGCTCTTGCCGCCGAACCCCCGCAGCTTGATCATGGACAGCGCGAATTCGAAGCCGTAGCGCTCAGCCTTCTGCACGACCTCGCGGTTGAGGTCGAAGCTCGGCTTGTATTGCGGCGATGCGGTCGAGATCAGCCAACCGTTGTTGCCGATGGGGATAAAGACGCCAAGGTCCATCTTCGCGCACTCCTCGCCTGGGTTCGTGCGCAAATCCCGAGCAAGACTGATGCCATCTCGCAAAACCTCGAACATCTTGGTTCCTGCGGCTTGATTGAGCTGGTCGGGTCGCCGCTGCAACACCGCCATGCACGACGTGCCTCAACAATCGACAGGTCCCGTCGCCTGCTGTCCGCCGCGGCAGCAAGCGGCTGTTTTGGTGGCATTCCGCCCCGACATGTGCTGGCGCCCACCGGCCACGATTTTCGGGCTGACTGTGCGGGGCGGCCTTGCATCGAGCCGGCGCCATCCGCATCTGCACTGGCGGCAGGCAAGCATGTTCCGCCATTTGTTGCCGCGGCACAGGGCGGGGTAGGATGCGAGCCCCAATTGCCACGCCATCGCATGATGAAGAATAAAAGGCTGGTCCTGTCGGCGTGTTGTCTCGCGATGCTGTCGGTCGGCGACAACAGCACGGCTATCATGGCGGCACTGCCGGCCATGACCCGCGACCTGCAACTGGATTCCGCGGCGGTCGAATGGGTGGTCAATGCCTACCTGCTTGCCGCTGCCGTTTTCATCTTGCTCGGCGGCGAGGCGGCGGATCGGTTTGGCGCGCGACGGTCCTCCACCGCGGGAATCGTGCTGTTCGCTCTCTCCTCGCTGATCATCGCTCTCGCTCCGAGCGGAATTGTCGTGATCGGAGCGCGCGCCCTCCAGGGGCTCGGTGCGGCCTTCGCGGTCGCCGGTACTCTCGCAGCGGTGACAGAGTCATCTGAAACTGAGCGCGCCGGTGCAATTGCCGCTTGGACCGGCTTCTTGATGCTCGGCTTCAGTATCGGACCGCTGGTCGGCGGCGCCGTGACCCACTATGCGGGATGGCGCTTCAATTTTTGGCTGAATGTCCTTGCGATCGTGCCGGCGGGGATCATGCTCGCAATGCGGCCAGGATCCCTAGGCCGCAAAGCAGATACGCTTGATTGGCTTGGTGTCTGTTTGCTCGCCGTGTTCATGGTGTCGCTCATTTTGGGGCTGCGCTCGCTCCCCAGCATTCGCTCCCTGCCGCAGGCAACGATTGTTCCGGCGGTAGTGGCGATCATTGCTTTCGCTGCGTTGATCTGGGCGGAGAGACGGCATCAGCGGCCGCTGCTCGACTTCAACTTGCTTTCGAGCCCGAACCTGATCGCCGCGTGCGCAATGGCGTTCGTCCTCATGTTCGGCATCATGACTTTGCTTCTTTACTACAATCTGTACGCACAGGCACCCGAAGGGCTCGGCATGTCCGCCATCGCCGCCGGTCTTTCGCTTTTGCCGCTTTCGGTAGCGCTGTTTGGCTTTGCCCGGGCAGCGCCTCGGCTTTCCACTTCCGTCGGCTTGCGAAGGATGCTGGCGGGTGGATGGTTGTTGTTCGCTATCGGCAGTTTGGTTCTGTGGGCTTCACTGGCCGAGGCACAGCCGGCGTTACGGTATGTCGGCCTGTTCGCGATTGGCGCTGGGATTGCGCTGCCCTATGCGTCGGCCCCGCGCATCGCGCTGGCGGCGTTGCCGGAGACCCAATCCGGCAAGGGCTCCGGCCTGGTGAACACATGCAGCTTTCTCGGCGGAACGGTCGGCGTCACCTGCGGTGGTTTAGTGTTTGCGTTCGCCGGCTTCCCTAGCGTGGTCGTATTGCTGGGGCTTTCCGCACTGCTCGGCGTGGGGCTTGCGTTGCGGGTGCGCGTGTAAGCGATTGCCGATAGTGCCGCGAGGCTTTCTGCGCCTTCATTGCGATTGCCGAAACGGAATGGCAGGCGTGCATCACGTCTGCGCGATGTAACGTGCCGCCGCCTGACATCATGGTGTAGTGTCGATCCTGCACTGATATTGCGATCGATTACTGCTTGCGATCAATCGCGCGGGCGATGCTGCAAAAGGCTTCCGACACGATGCGACATTTCCGATCCGCTTTTATCCGATCCGTACCTATTACCTGCGCTGCGCTGACTGTTGGCGCGCTTGCGCCTGCATCGTTCGATCCGCAGCACAGCGTCGCGCGCGCGGAGACCAGCGTCCAGGATGACGCGAAGCAGGACGACCTGAAGCAGAATTTTCTGAAAGAACACGAACTGGGCCGGCGCTTCCGCGTCGACCCGGCCGATCTGCCGGCGCCGAAGACCGGACCGATCGTCAGCAACCGGGTGCTGATTGTGCCGTATGCCGGGCAAGCGCCGCAGGTGCCGGCGGGCTTCACGGCGACGCCGTTCGCGACCGGCCTTGTCAACCCGCGGCGTTTGCTGGTGCTGCCGAACGGCGACGTTCTGGTCGCCGAGCAGAGCGCCGGCTACCTGACGCTGTTGCGCGACGACGGCAGCGGCCATGCGGTGTGGATCGACCGGCATGTCGAGGATCTCAACAGGCCTTATGGCCTCGCCTGGCAGGGCGATCACGTGCTGGTTGCCGACCAGGACGGCATTTGGAGCGTGCCGCACATTCTCGGCGCGCTGCGCGCGGGCCGCAGCGAGTATCAACGCGTCGATCAAGTGCCGCCGGAGGAGCGGAAGCCGATTGCCGGGGCGTATGGCGCCAAGATAATCACGCAGAAGGGCGTGTTCGGCATCGCGCAGGGCCATCAGAATCGTCCGCTGGCCGTCGATCCAAAATCCGGCGCGCTCTTTGTCGGTGTCGGCTCCTCGGGCAATGTCGGCGTCGAGCCCGAACCGAAGGCGACGATCCAGCGTTTCGATGCAGACGGCTCGCATCAGACCACTTACGCATCAGGCATGCGCAATCCGACCGCGCTCGCATTCCAGCCGCAGACCGGCGACCTCTATGCGGCGGTGCAGGAGCGCGACGGCCTCGGCGATCGTCTGCCCTCCGACTATCTGACGCGCGTGCAGCAAGGCGGGTTCTACGGCTGGCCCTACGCCTATATCGGCAAGCACCCGCAGGCGGGCTTCGCCAATCTTGCGCCGGGCAAAGTGGAGGCGACCCTCGTGCCCGACTTGTTGTTCGAGGCGCACTCGTCGGTGCTCGACTTCGTGTTTTATGATGGCGCGCAATTCCCGGCCGAATACAAGGGCAATGCCTTCGTCGCGCTGAAGGGCTCGTGGAATCGCGCAGAGCCCACGGGCTACAAGGTGGTGCGGGTGCCGTTCAAGGATGGCCGGCCGGAAGGCTATTACGAGAATTTCGTCACCGGGTTCTGGGTTTCCGGCGAGCGGCGCGCGGAAGTCTGGGGACGGCCGGCGGCGCTTGCGGTGACCCGCGACGGCGCGCTGCTCGTTGCCGACGATACCGGCGGCACGATCTGGCGGATCGCCTATACGGGCCAGCGCGACGCCGCGCAAAAAGACGAGCGCAAGAAAGACGACCATAAGTGATAGCTCGTTACGGCTGTTCGTTACGTGACTGTTAGGGCTGGATCGCACAAGGAAGACGACAATGTGTACAAAACTTCGTCTGTTGACGCCCGCATTCGCGGCGTTGGGCTTGGCTTTTACGGCAACCGGCTCCAACGCGGCCGACATCTTCAGCCTGACATCGACGACCTTCGAAGACGGCAAGCTGATGCCCAAGAAGGTCGCCAACAGCAAGGCCAACCAGCCGAACAATCCGAATTGCGTCGGCGATAATGTGTCGCCGCAGTTTTCCTGGAGCAATCCGCCGGACGGCACCAAGAGCTTTGTGCTGATGATGTTCGATCCGGAAGGCCGCGCGCCGTCTGGTGTCAGTCACTGGGTCGCCTACGGCATTCCGGCATCGGTGACCGGATTTGCCGAAGCGGAGACCAGCAAGCCAACCAACAGCTATGTCGGCGGCAAGAGCACCATGGGCGTCGGCTTCTATTCCGGGCCCTGCACGCCGCCGAATACGACGCCGCATCACTATACGTTCATTCTCACCGCCACCGACCTTGAGCCCAACGAGTTGCCGCCCGGGCTGACGCGCGACGAAGTGATCGCCAAATTCGGCTCGCCGTCGCCGCACACCAAGGGCTCGACCGGCATGGTGGGATTGTTTGTCAATCCGTGGCATGAATAGCGCCTGCCGCGGCTGGTTTTGTCACCTTTGCTTTTGTCATGTGTGCTCTTGTCACGTCAGCTTTTGACGCGAATATTTTTGGCATGACTCATTTGTTTCGCAGCCTTGAGATGCGGGCGCTGATAGGCGCCATCATGCTTGCCGTGTTGGGTGGCGCTTCGGCGCTGGCCTGTGACGACGACGAAATCGAATTCGTCGCCATCGACGGCTCGGTGATCAAGATGCGGTCGGGCGCCACCTTCCACGTCATGTCCTCGGATCAGCTCGAGGCCTCGATGTGGCTCGCGCTTGACGACGTCTTGATCTGCAAGGACGCGACCGAGATCATCAACAAGGATCACGAGGGCGAGCGTGTTACGGTCAAGCGCCTGCGCCGCTGACACACTTAACAAGGATCACCATGCCGCACGAATATTTGAACCCGCCCGGGCTGTTCCATCACCCGAACTACACGCGCGTGCTTACGGTGGAGAAGCCGTCGAAGCTGATCTACATCGCCGGGCAGACGCCGGCCGACGATAACTATCAGCCGCTGCATCCGGGCGACTTGCGCGCGCAATATGCCGCCGTGCTCGATGGGCTTTCGCTGCAGCTGAAGGCGGCCGGCGCGACCTGGGACGACGTGGTATTCCGCCGCATGTATGCGCTCGACGTGCCGGCGTTTCTGAAAGTGCTCAATGACCGCACGCTGCCGGTGCCATGGGACGTGAACCGGCCGTCGCCGAGTACGCTGATCGGCGTCGCCGCGCTCGCCAATCCCGGCTTTCTGATCGAGGTCGAGATCATGGCCGTGGTGGCGGCGTGAGCGCTTTGGCGAATTAGCACTACTTTGGCAGATTTTTAGCGGCACGGGATTCCCAAATCAGTTTTTCAATGATTCATGGGTGGTCGGCTTTTGGAGGGCCGACCATGGTAGGCACAACGTCGAATTGGGAAGACGAGCTTCGAGGATGGCTCAAGCCGTTCTTGGATCGCCTGGGCCATAAATCGCGGCGGCGAATGTGTCCGCTTTATGTGGCAGGGCTGATCGGACCCGGCGATCGCAAGAGCGTTCAGCCAATGGCGGAGCGGCTTGCGCCTGGCGATTACGACCAGCTGCATCATTTTGTTGCGGCTGGCGTCTGGGACGCGGCGCCATTGGAGACAGAGCTGCTCATTCAAGCGGATCGGCTCGTTGGTGGCAGCGACGCCGTGTTGGTAATCGACGATACGGCGGTGCCGAAGAAGGGCACGCACTCGGTCGGCGTCGCTGCGCAATACGCTTCAGCGCTAGGCAAGACCGCCAACTGCCAGACTCTGGTGTCACTGACGCTCGCCCGCGGCGAAGTTCCGGTGATGGTGGCATTGCGGCTTTTCCTTCCAGACAGTTGGGTCAACGATCGGCGGCGGCTGAAGCGAGCTGGTGTTCCGGCCGAATATCGAACTTCACGGACAAAGCCCGAGATCGCACTGGCGGAGATTGATCGCTTGATATCGATCGGCGTGCGCTTCCGCTGTGTGCTGGCGGATGCCGGTTACGGTCTCAGTGCGCCTTTCCGTCAAGGGCTGACGGCCCGCAAGCTTGCCTGGGCGGTTGGCATCCCTCGTCACCTCAAGGTGTACCCTGTTGGGGTACAGCTCATTTGGCCAGTTACCAAAGTTCGAGGCCGGCCACGTAAACGGCACGTGCCGGATAGTCTATCGACAGCAGCTGAAGACATGTTGGCCAGTGCGCAGTGGAGAACTGTGAGTTGGCGCAGCGGTACGAAGGGTCGGCTCAAAGCCCGGTTTGCCGCCGTCCGTGTGCGTACTGCCGACGGTCCTCCCCAGCGGATATGGGACAAGGGGCAGCAGCATCTTCCAGGGGACGAGGCTTGGCTGATCGGCGAGCACCGCGCGTCGGGAGAGAAGAAATACTATCTCGCCAACTTGGCCGCCGGAATGGACCTCCGCAGCTTAGCTGCGACGATCAAGGCACGATGGATTTGCGAGCAGGCCCATCAACAGTTGAAGGAGGAACTCGGGCTCGACCACTTCGAGGGAAGGTCTTGGCACGGCCTTCATCGTCATGCGCTGATGGCGATGATTGCTTACGCGTTCCTCCAACATCGCCGGCTCAAAAAAGTGAGGCGGGGAAAAAAGAATTAACGGCCCGCCCCCTCAACCGACGTTGCCGGCGGTTCGCCACGCCATCGTCGACCTCATCATGCGATCAAGTCCTCAGCGATGTCCGTACTGCCGATCCTGGATCAGCGAGGAAAAGCAGCGTGAGTAAATCTGCCAAAGTAGTGTTAGGCCGTGTTCTCATCTGTGGACGCCCCGCCAAGTGCAAGCGGTTTTAGAAGAAGATTGGCACATAGTCGGAAGCTGCCATCTGTCCGGCCTCTGATGCAGCGATGGAGCTGCGGGCCCGTATGGGAGTTCGCGGACCGGAACCAAATCATAAATGCGTGCTCCAGGCACGATGAGTACATCTGGTTTTTCCGGCCCCGTCTCGCCGACTGTTGCGCCATACCCTCCTTCGACCGACTACACCTGCGACGACCTCAGGTCCGCCAGGCTCACGCCTTGGCTGCGACCGGAGCTCTGTAGTTTTCCTGCTTTACAAGTAGCGCCCAGATGATCCGCGCCATCTTGTTGGCGAGGGCGACGGTCACCAGCATGCGCGGTTTGCGAGCTAGCATCTGTTCGAGCCACGAACCCTTTGGGGCGCCGCGTTTGCTCGCCTGAAGCACGACGGCGCTGCTGCCGATGATGAGTAGGCGCCTGAGCGTGCGCTCGCCCATTTTGGATGTCACCCCGAGCTTCTGCTTGCCGCCTGTCGATCTTTGAAGAGGCGTGAGACCGAGCCAAGCGGCAAAGTCGCGGCCCTTGGCAAAGGTCTCGGCCGGTGGTGCTAGAGCGGCGATCGCGGTGGCAGAGATCGGGCCGATGCCAGGAACGGTCATCAGCCTGCGTGATACTTCGTCCTCGCGAGCACGCCGCGCGATCTCCTTGTCGAGATCCGCGATCTTGCCGTCGAGACCGGCGAGCAGGTCTAACATCAATCGGAACATGGCGCGGGCCGCTTCGGGAAGCGAGCTGGCCATCTCTTCTTTCTCGAGCAGGTCGGCAAGCATCGCCACATGCGACGGCCCCTTGGGTGCGATCCAACCATATTCAGTGAGGTGACCCCGGATCGCGTTGATGAGCTGGGTTCGCTGCCGCACTAACAGATCACGGGTCCGAAACACCAAACCCGCCGCCTGCTGCTCTTCGCTCTTCACCGCCACGAACCGCTACGGCTTTACATAGGCGGGCGGGATCAGCCGAACTTCATGGCCAAGCTGGGTGAGCTGACGAGCCCAGTGATGCGCTCCACCACATGCCTCTAGCGCTACTGTGCAATTCGGTTGTGCTGCGAAGAAATCCAACAGCTTTCCCCGGCTGATCCGCTTGCTGAACATCGCTCGACCCCGCGCATCCGCTCCGTGAGCATGAAAAACATGCTTGGCACATCGATGCCGTCGGGGGGGCGTCCACCCCATCATAAATTGGGATGACGCGCTCCTGCCCAATGGCCGCTTTCCCCCGAAGCGACCATGCACCAGACAGGGCCAACAAGAGACATCGCATGCAAGCCGCTGTGGGTAAGGCCAGAAGCAAACTCTTGCAGAAGCAAACTCTTGCACCACAGCAATTGGCGACAGCGTCACAACACCTTTATTCAATCGAGGGGCGTCGGCTGCATGTATCGCACTTTTGGGCAGCGTCGATCCTAGCGCGGCCTATCTCCGGCCAACGTCACGCGGTGCATCACGCGGCGGAAACCGTGATAGTCGTTGACCGGATTGTGCAGCGCGCAGCGATTGTCCCAGAACGCCAGCGAGCCAACGCGCCAATTGAAGCGACAGGTGAATTCCGGCTTGGTCTGGTGCTCAAACAGGAAATTGAGCAGCGGCGCACTCTCCTCCTCGGTCATGTCCTTGAAACGCACCGTGTGGCCAATATTGATGTAAAGCGCCTTGCGTCCGGTTTCCGGATGCGTGCGCACTACCGGATGCTCGCTGATATATTCCTTCCTCTCAGCCTTGCCGCTATCGCGCAGGCGGTCCTCGCGCGTACGAGTCACGTCCGCCTTGGCCGAATGATTGACCGCGATTAGCTCATCGAGCATGCGCTTCATGCCCTCGGACAGCGTCTCGTAAGCGAGATAAGTGTTGGCGAATAGCGTATCGCCGCCGTAGAGCGGCACGTCTCGCGCGATTAGCATTGTCCCCATCGGCGGTGTCTCGAGATAGGCAGTGTCGGTATGCCAGATTCCGCCGAAATTCTTCGTTTCGTGCTCGAGCTTAATGACCGGGATGATCTCCGGAAAGCCTTCGATGCCCTTGATGAAGGGATACTCGACCACCTCGCCAAAGCGCTTAGCAAACGCTAGAAACTTGGCGGGCGGCAGGTCCTGATCGCGGAAGAAAATCACGTTGTGCTCAAGCCAGACCTGGCGGATTTCGCCGATGGCATTGTCGTCCGGCTCGGAGGCAAGATCGATGCCTAAGATTTCAGCGCCGATCGAACCCGACAGACGCCGCACTTCAAAACCGTTTCTCGCCATGACTATCGCCCTTGCCGCGATGTCTCGGTAGTTGAATTCTAGCATAGTAGGGCCAATTCCAGGCTCCTTTTCGTTTATTGAAACGGTTTGCTTTGGGTCAATCGCTACCAAAATTGCGATGTCGGCGTCACGTCCGCTTTCCCTCCGTTAGCGAAGCAAGAGCGGACATTCCGGATCGGCTGTTTTGGGCCATTAGCTGCCGTCAGCATTAATTGAGTGATCGCCGAAATTTGTCTTGACAACCAAGCCGTCGCGGCTTCGGCTGCTCTCGCTGAGGACAACCGTTTGCACGTGAGAAGTCTTGCTGCGCGCCCGCGCGCCGAAGGTCCTAGAGCCTGCCACCGGATGCGGTTGTTCGACGGCGTGAGTAACGCCTTATGGCTATCATCGCACCCAATCAGCGCAACGTACTGTTTCTATGCAGCGGAAATTCGGCGCGCTCAATTATGGCAGAGGCGATCCTGAACAAGACAGCTGCGGGAAAGTTCCGTGCCTATAGCGCCGGGAGTCATCCCAAGGACCAAGTGCATCCCGAGACCATCCGCCTATTACAAAGTCTCGGTTATGATTCGTCGGGCTTTCGTTCAAAGTCGTGGAGCGAATTTGCCAATCCGCATGCGCCATTACTCGATTTCGTGTTCACGGTTTGCGACAAGGCGGCGGGCGAGGCTTGCCCGATTTGGCCCGGTCAACCGATGATCGCGCATTGGGGCGTACCCGATCCGGCTGAGGCCAAAGGAACGCCAGCCGAAATAGCGCTGGCCTTCAGAGATGCCTACCGCATGCTCGAACGGCGGATCGGCATTTTCACGTCACTGCCCCTGCGCGCATTCGACCAACTCGCGTTGCAAAAGAAGCTCAAGGATATTGGCCGCATCAGCAACGCGGTCGAGCGCACGTGAAGTCGTTGCTTGCCCAGCGTGCCGTTGCCTACGACGGCGTTCTTGCTCGCGGCCGTCGTCGACTCCGGGATCATGACCGCTTCGGGTCTTGGCCGTGTGAAAACGAAATCTGATTTGGTCGTAATGCGGAGCGGAAGACAAATTTTTGCGGTTTCTTGCTCTCCGCGGGACCGCAGAGCCCAAAATTCCGGGTGCGGTTATACCGCGTAGAGTTTTTACACAGCCAGGGTCATTCAGCGACGTGCGGAGCCGTGTGGGCGATGTCTGCTTTGCCACCAACGGCCCACATTGGATCGCCGGATTTATGAGTGAACGCCCTAATTTGCTTCGCATTCCGCGCGCCAACGCGCGGCGGCCGGATCGCCGTCCTTGCTGCCGTCCTTGGCGGCGAGCGCGCAGCCGCCTTCCCTGTCGCGGAATTGCCGCTCGGCCTCCGCGCGCGTGACGAGCTGCGGCGCATTCACGTCGCTGCGAAAGTAGGATTTGTAGATGTCGTAAATCTCGAAGGCGGTGTCGGCGTCGTTCTGCTCGCCGAGCTCGCGCCAGAGGACGATCGCTTCATCGCGCCGGCCGGTCGACGACAGCGCGCGGGCGAGCAGGTGCTCGAGCCGCAGGTTCGCAGGCTCGGCGGCCGCCGCTTGCCGGCAGGCCGCGACCCAGGTCTCGCGGATCTTGGCGCGTTCGTCCCTGGCGGCGAGGAGCGCGCAGGCGAGCAGGGTGCGCTTCACCGGCCGCCATGTTTGGGCGCTTGGATTGCGCGGTCTGGTCATGCGCTTCGCTTCCGGGGCTTCCCGGTTCCGGTCGGCGACCGGCCCGATTTTTGCGGCGGACTGTCTAGTTCCGGGAACCGCGCCGGCGCCAGTTTGGCGGCCGCGGTCGGCGTCCTGCCGGCGGCAGACCCTCAAATTGACGTTATTTTGCGGCTTTTATGTTCAACTGGACGGATGGCTTGGCGCTGCAAGCGGTGCGTGCCATATGGCGTTGAGCAAGAGGGCCGCGCGGAGCGCGGCCGCCATCACCGGGCTTTAGGTTGATGACGAGAACGAACCGGCGGCTAGCAGTAGCGCTTTCGATCCTGGCGGCGGGCACGGTGTTGGCCGCTCCGGCCGGCGCGCAATTCGCCGGCGGCCGTGCCGCGCTCGATCAGCGCGAGCGGGCCGAACTCGTGCAGTTCAACGATTTCTTCCAGCCGTTCTGGGGCCGCGAGCCCTATTATCGCAACCGGGGCTACGATCCATACAATCCGTTCACGCAGCAGCGGCAGCAGTCATATGAGCCGATCAAGCCGCCGGCGCCGAAAAAAGTCGACACGCCGCCGTCCGAGACCGTGCTGGTGATCGGCGATCAGCTTGCCGACTGGCTCGGCTATGGGCTCGAGGAGGCGCTGACCGACACGCCGCAAATCGGCATCGTGCGCCGGATCAAGCCCTATGCGGGCCTGGTCCGCTATGAGCAGCGCGCAGATTTACCGGACTGGTCGCAGGCAGTGAAAGAGGTGCTGGCCGCAGAGAAGCCGAGCGCGATTGTCGTGATGCTCGGAACCAACGACCGGATGCCGCTGCGTGAGCGCATCGTGCCGCGTCCGGCGCCGACCGGTACGCAGACGCCCGGGCAGGGCGGTGCGGCTTCGACGCAAGGCGCATCCGGCGATGGCGCCGCAGCCGCGCCGGAACACGATCAGCAGGCGGCGGGCGGCGCCGAGGCGGCGCGCAAACAAACACCGCCGCCGCCACAGCCGGTGCTCGGTCCGAGTTACGAGTTTCACACCGACAAATGGGCCGAGCTTTATTCCAAGCGCATCGACGAGATGATCGCCGCGCTCAAGTCCAAAGGCGTGCCGGTGCTGTGGGTCGGCCTGCCCTCGATCCGCGGCGCCAAGTCGACGAGCGACATGAGCTATCTCGACGAGCTTTATCGCGCGCGCGCCGAAAAGGCCGGCATCGTCTATGTCGATATCTGGGATGGCTTTGTCGACGATCAGGGCCGCTATGCGCAGCAGGGGCCGGACTTCGAAGGACAGACGCGGCGGCTGCGCACCTATGACGGCGTGAATTTCACCAAGTCCGGCGCCGAGAAGCTCGCGCACTATGTCGAGCACGAATTGCGCCGGGTGTTGAACAGCCACGTCGTGCCGGTCGCCTTGCCGGGGCCGGAAGAGCAGACGCCGGCCAAAGGCGTCGGCGACGCGAAGCCCGCCGTCGGGCCGGTCGTGCCGCTCAGCACTGTCGGTGGCGGCGAAGGCGGCGAGCTTCTCGGCTCCGCCAAGCCTGTGGCGTCGAAGAAAGAGCCCGACGCGCTGGCGACCCGCGTATTGAGCCGTGGCGAGGCGCTCGCGGCGCCGCATGGACGCGCCGACGATTTCTCGTGGCCGCGCGCCGACATCAGCAGCGAGCCTGCCCCTGACACGGCGTCGCCGCCAGCCGCCCCGCCATCGCAAGGCGGCGCCGGCAAGAACGAAACAAACAAGAGCGACGCCAAAGGTGACGCAAAGGGCGACGCGAATAAGGCCGAGCCGAAGAAGCCGGCCGCGCCGAACGGCGCGTCCAACGCCGCTCCCAATGGCGCGGCAACAGGCGCGCCGAGCCCTTCGCCGAACGCCGCGCCGGCACGACCGCGGCAAACGCTCGACGGCGGTCCGCCGCCGCGGCCGCCTCTGCCGGTCGGCCCGGCCGCAGCGCGGTAGCGGAATTCTCCGCTTATTCCTTCAAAGCCGGAATCCTGCTGAAGCGCGCACAGCGCGTTGGTTGCAAGCGCAAAGTGCTTCTGTCCCATGAACTTCAAATAGTCAGCACAGTATCGCGCGAACTTGACGCCGCACGAAGCGCCGTCGGCAAGACCAAAAAGCCTGTCGTTTGACGACTGGCAAGTGATGACCACGTCTGTTGCAGTGATGTCACACGCCCACGCTCACTTCCATCCGGGCAGCCGAATGTATTGACAACCATTCTTTAACCATCGAAGGTTCCGCAATATCCGACGCAATATAACGGGCGTCGGTCAAAAGATTGCGGGGGGCTTATGAGCGGCTTCAATATTGGTTGCAGAGTTCGGCGGATTCGGGGGCTCGGCATTGCTGTCGGTTTGGCGGTAACGCTGACGCCGTTAGCGGCGCACGCCGACGGCATGCTTGACCCTGGCGTTGTTCACTCGTGGATAGACACGGTGAATGCAAGCCAAGAGGCGCAGCCGCATTGGATGACGCCCATCATCACAACCACGCCTCGGCTCGAGCAAGAACTTCGCTGGGACTTTTATGACCAGCAAAATGGCAAGCCCCCGCAAGGCAATGGCCAGCGCCTGCTGAACGACGGCGGTCCCGGTGGCCCAAGAGTAGAATTCATCCCGCAATACAATACCCAAATAACTCTTGCGGCACCGCCAGTAATATCGGCGTCCGGGCCGAGGGGCACCCAAACCTCCCCGGGAGATTGGCCAGTCTTCCTTGCGAAATACCGGTTGATGTCGGCAAACGAAGAACACGGAAACTACATTGTTACGGCCTTCTTCCAGATGTCCGTTCCAAGTGGTTACGGGGCCGGCATCTCGAACAATGTCTTGGTCGCGCAGCCCACCATAGCTTTCGGCAAAGGCTGGGGTGATTTCGACATTCAGTCGACCATCAGCGTGCAAATCCCGGTGGACTCCTATTTTTGTCCGCAAGTCGGTTGCGCAGCTCCTCCGAAGGGAATTTCGGCCGAGCGCAATTTCGGCGATCCAACTATATGGAATACGGCTTTCCAATACCATTTCTTCAAATATTTTTGGCCGGCGGTCGAGGTCAGTTACACGTATTATCCGAACGGACAGCACGCGGGCTTGAACCAGGTTTTGCTGACCCCGGAGCTAATTTTGGGCCGCTTCGCGCTCGCCCCTCGAAACAACCTCATCATTGGGGCTGGCTATCAGTTTGCTGTAACAAACAACCCTGTGGTCCAGAACGCCTTTGTGGCCACGGCGAGACTCACTTTCTAAGCACCCTGCCGAGCTTGAAACAAAAAGCTCCGACCCGGTGTCCCGGTTCGGTCTAACCTCTGTAACAAGTAACCCCGCAAGGAGTATCGGCCATGCTTACCCTTTGGGCACTAATAGTATTAAATCCGGTACCGGGAGTTAACGTACCCCCGCGCGACATTGCGTATTACCGTAGCGTACAGCAGTGCGAACACGTGCGCGCCGCTTCCGTGCGGAGATGGCCAGAAATCAAATATACCTGCCTTCCAGTTTACCGTTAGCATGCAGGCACACGGATAAAAACACTAACTTTCAACGATGCGCCGGCACTGCTTGATCTTGTTGAAGAACCGCTCGACCAGATTGCGGGCCCGATAAAAATAAGGGCTGAAGCATATCGGCTCCTTGCGATTTCGTTTGGGCGGGATGTTTGCCCACGCGCCCTGCTCGCTGGTGAGTGCCCTGATCCAGTCGGCGTCATATCCGCGATCTGCCAGCAGCGTTGATCCCGGTTCCAATCCGGCCAAGAGAACCGAACAGAGACGATTGTCATGCGCCTCTCCGGGCGTGAGCCCGAGGCGCACCGGCAGACCAATGGTATCCACAACCGCGTGAATCTTGCTGGTCAGTCCGCCTCGCGAACGGCCCATGTGTTGCTCACGATTGGCGGCGATGACCCGAATGTATGGTCCGGCCGTGCGTTGCAAGAGAACGTTGTCGAGTTGGGTAGGCGGTCTTGCATCAATGTATCCGGCCTTGCTGGAGCGTGGGCTCCTGGCCATCATGGATATCAGCGCGCGTGCGATCTCATTAGCGGAAAGGCCTCAACGGGCCATTCGGGTCTGGACGGCGGTCACGATCGATAGCGCGGACGACGGCAGACCTCCGTCGGCGCGCGCCACCGCCGTGAACACATGCGTGCCGATCGGCTTGTCAGAATTGCGGATCGTGACCGGCACCTCAAAGCCCACCTCGAAGCCACGCCGCACATAGAGCCGCTGCGTCGAGCGGCTGATGAAGAGCGAGACCGGCTCGAGCGTGAGCTTTGCCTCGCGCGCCGCCCTGGCGGTGTCGACCCGCTTAGCCTCGGCCGTCTTGGCCGCGTTCTGCGCCGCCGCGGCGGCGTCGAGCTTCGACTTTGCGTCGGCCTTGGCGGCGTCGAGCTGCGCTGCGAGCTCGGCGGCCTTGGCGGCGACCTTCTGCTTCATGTCCTCGGCCCTGGCTCGGTTCGTCTTGGCAGCGGCGAGCACCCTGTCGGCCGCCGCGAGTTCGGCGTCGGCACGGGTCTTGAGCCATTCCGGCTTGCGTGCGGACGCCGGGAGTCGCGCCGCCGCGCGCGCCGCTGCGGCTGCGTCCTCCACGGACGCCGCGTCCGGCTTCGACTTGACGTCGGCCTTGTCGGCGACGAGCTGCGTCGCCAGGTCCGCGGCCTTGGCGGCGGCCTTTTGCTTTAAGTCCTCGGCCTTGGCTTGGTTCGCCTGGGCGGCAGCGAGCACTTTCTCGGCAAACCCGAGTTCGGCGTCGGTGCGGGTCTTGAGCCATTCCAGTTTGCGCAGCGATGCCGTGAGTGGCGCCGCCGCGCGCGCGGCGGCGGTCTTCGCTTCGTCGGCCATCTTGGCGGCCTCCGCTGCCTCGTGAGCCAGCGTTTCGGCGTGCGCCGGCGCCGCCGCGATCGCCGCCGCGTTCGGCACGAACAACGCCGGACCGGAAAACTCGACCGGCTCCGCGTCGTTCGGCGCGATGATCACGCGCATGCCCATCGGCGTCTTGTCGAACAACTTCTCGGCAAAGTCATAGGGCAGCCGGACGCAGCCGTGCGAGGCCGCATGTCCGGGCAAAGGCCCACCGTGCAGCGCGATGCCCGACCAGGTGAGGCGCTGCATGTTCGGCATCGAGGCATCGTCATAAAGGTTCGAGTGGTGGTCCTTGTCCTTCTCCACGACGCTGAAGACGCCGGCCGGGGTCTCGCGTCCCGTAATGCCGGTCGACACCGGCGCGCGCAGAATCCAGCCGTCGGCGTCGTAGATGGTCACCTGCTGGCTCTTGATCGACACGATGGCCATGATCGGCTCGCCTGCCTCGCGCGGGGCCGTCGCCTCGGTAGGGGCCGCGGGACGCGCCTGATTCGGCGCGGCATAGGTGGGCGGCGCGGCGGTCAGCGCCGCCAGCGCGGCCGCGATGGCCATGATGGAGGGAGCCCCCCATCGGCGAATCGCCACGGTGGATTGTGCCGTCGTGAATTGATTTCTCATATCTGCTCCGGTTCAAATGTGCCCCCGGGGCTCTGCCAGAGGCGAATCCAGACGCAACAAACGAGTGGAAACGGTCGGATGGTTTCTATTATACGCCCCGCGGTCAATAAACACTTCCTTGAGGGCTGCCAGAGGTCGGACGAAAGTCAAAGTCAGCTTCCATCCTGCCGAGGATAGTGTGCGGTAAGCGATTCCGGACGGGGCCCTTCCCGGACCTCGGGAGATATCTGACTTGAGTCCGCAAATTGCGCCAAGCAGACCTTGATCAGATCGCCGTCACCGCTCGCGATTTCGACGAGTACGCCCCTACCAGCTTCGGCTACTTCGGCGGGGCGTCGTAGAGCGGCGCACCTTTGTCGACGATGTGCACGGTGACGATCTTGAGCGGCTTGTCGCCGACGACCTTGAAGCCGGCATGCGGCACGTCGCGTAGATTGATCGAGCCTGCGCCGGTCTTGAGCTCGATCTGCTTGCCGTCCGGCGCCTCGACGGTCGCGCCTTCGAGCACGTAGAAGGCTTCCTCGCCGTGATGGATATGGCGCGGGATCATTTCGCCGGGCTTGTATTCGGCGGTCGAGAGAATGACCTCCATCTTGGTGCCGGTGAGGTCGGCGCGCTTCATCTCCTTACGGTTCGGCGAATCCTGCGCCTGCGCGAGGCCGATCAAAGGGGCGGCGGCAACAAAGACGGCGAGCCATTTTGCGGCGGCGCTAAGCATTTGGTTCCTCCCTCTCTGAGCCCTCGGGGGAGCAACCCGGTCGATCGTCCGGGCCGCTGACAGCTTCGGCGATTGCTTGGCAGAGGATCGAGTTGATGATGCTGCGCTCATGGAAGCTCCACTTTCGGTGCGCGAACCGGAAGACATTTGCCACGACGCGTACTCATCTGTGGACGCCCTGCAAATGTCCGCATTCGGGCAATCAGACAATTAGCCGACACCGCCGCGATGACCGAGTTTGAACCCATTGCGGACTTCAGAAGTAATTCGACGCACTTCAGAAGCGGCCAATAAAACCATTCGATCGGCGCCCGAAACAATCCCTCCTTTTTGATGTAAAGCCGACGCTCATCGGTTGTATAAAATAAAAACATCGCGGACAACGCTAAGGCTGATTTTGTGGGGCTGGCGCAATGACTAGGCAGTCAATAGGGAGGCGCACATGTCATGGCTTTGGACGCTGGTTCGTCAACAACCTGTGTATTGTCAAGGCGTGATCCAGGCGATCATAGCGCTTGCAGTTTCATTCGGTCTCGGGCTTACAAGTGGTCAAATCGGGTCACTTACTGCTGCCACGGCCGCGATCTTGGCGTTCGTGACCCAGACCCAAGTTACGCCAATCGTAAACCCTCGAGACAATGCTGGAAACGTTCCGGCACAGACGACGACGCAAACAAGTAGCCCGCGCGCGGCAGCGTGAACGTCGTGGGAACGCCCTTCCGTTGCTTCCAGGATTGGCGCTCGGCTCTTAGCCTTCTCGACGATTGACCGGCGGCTGGGGAGCAAGACATTTCTGCCTGGGCATTCCCCAGACGTCGATTTTTTCTGCGATTTTCAGTGGGTATGTCAGTCTCGACCGAGATCTGGACGGTGCAGGTTGTCGGTCCTGTCGATAAATCAAAAATCATCGAATCCTTCGGGACTGCACGATCCCCCATTGATGGTCCGCTCGTTGGGGTTAAACACGGCGCTGCGTCGGGCCTCGGCGCGCCCACCCGTTCGACGCTTGCGTGCGCGAATTTATTGCGCGGTGCTGCTACTGCAGCAATGTGGCCGCTCGCGGCGCGTGGGCGGCAGTCACCGTGTTGAAATTCGCGATAGGCGCGCCGAAGAGATTTGCTGCTCGCAACCTCGGCTGCTGCCCTCTGAGCGTTCGCGGCGTAGACTTTCAGTAGTGGCGCTTCCCGGAAATGTCCGCCTTGGACTCCGCAAATGCATCAAAGCGGACGTTGAATAGGTCGCCGTCCCATTCGCAATTCTGTGAGAACATGCCCGAGCGCGATTTAGCGCGGTTGCCGCCGGGTCATGGCCGCGCGGCTATTAACCAATTATATTAACTTTTCTCAGTTTGGAACGAGGAGGCCTGGAGTTTGGAACGCAAAATTCTGAAATGCGTTATCGGTCTGTAGTTGTTGAACTTAATGACGGAGTGGCCGCAGGCTTCGGAATCTCCAAGAACCTAAATCGGACCGCATTTATCAGATGGCAAGCTTGAGTGCCGGGGCAGGTTTTGCGAAGAATTTGACACGAATTAGGGCACTGCCCTACCATTATGAAACTTGACGTCGATGTGCGGAAGGAATGATCGATGGCAGAGATTGGCAACCCGGAGAAGCGTCGCGTGCTTGTGCCTGACGAGCAACCAGCGCCGTCGCCGGTAGTAGTTCCTGAGCGCAAAGCACCGGTTAAAGTTCCGGAGAACGAGCCGGCATGAATTTCCTCGACATCAGAGCCGGGGACGAGATCGAGGTCGGCACACAGCTGGCATTTCGCTTTTGGCGCTATGTTTTCCCGCCGTACGAGGCCCCTCTTCGCCTCCTGTCCTGGGTTTCCAGCAAGCGTTGGCATCCGGGTCAATTCGTAGAGGGGACATCGCCGGATGTGGGCGAGCAGGGCATCCACGGCTATAAGACCATGGATGACTTGATGTGGTCCGTTCGTGGCGACCCCGAACGTCTGGTGGTTCGAAGTCAAATGTCTGAATGTGATGGTGTTGTTATCGGAACCGTCGCGCTGTGGGGCATAATCTGGGATCATGCCAGGGGTTATCGGGCGCAATTTGCGCGGCCCATTTCTTTTATCTCAAGCTACGGCAGGCGGAGCCAGGAAGCGTTGGCCGAGCTGCGTACCAGCTTTCTGAAATGAGAACGTTTCTATCCTTCCGGACATCGGCCTCTCACTGACCGAATCCGAAAGGCTTACCGGCAGGCCGCCTAAGGTCTAAACGTGCCGTCAACAAGGCGGCTTTTCTGCGAACACGCAGCTAATTGTTTTCGCGAAACGCTTCAAAAAGCGGCCGGGATTTGGACGCGGCGACATTGTCGCCGTTCTCGGGCGGCGCTGAGCGCGTGCTTTTGTGTGTTTGTTCAATTCATGCAGATCGATTTGGTGTGCTCTCCCCGTTTAATCGGACGGAAGTCGCGGTATCAAATGTGTCCTTGGCGGGGCGCTGTCATTGTCGGACTGCCACTCGATGTTGATCGCGAGACGCTCTCAGGGATAGGCAGAACAGCGGCAATGCTGCTGACATTGTCGAGCAGCGATATCGCAAAGCGCGCACCTTTTGCTTGATTGTTTGATCCTTTGATTGTTTGAGTTAGCCGTTGAACAAGCTTATTCGCTCTTATTGCGCCAGCGCGGTCATTGCCGTGTTAAAAGTTTGATTTGTTAGTTCACTCACCTATGCACCTATCCAAAGGGAGGCGAACATGACTCATCCGACAATCATGCGAGGTTCGACAGGTCAGGCGGTAAAAGACGCGCAGCAAAATCTCGTTGATCGAGGCTATGATGTCGGCCCAACGGGAGTCGATGGCATATTTGGCAATCACACCTACCACGCGGTAATAAGGTACCAGACCGACCGCTCTTCCGGTGAGTTCTGGGCACTTTCATTGCCCTTGGACATCGATGGGATTGTAGGTCCGCAGACTTGGTCTCGACTGGACCCCGATACGATCAAGAAGGGCGATTCGGGCATGGAAGTCAGGCTTTTGCAAAGCATCCTCAAAGACTTTGGAGACCCAAATTTCGATCCCGGGCCTGTGGACGGCATTTTCGGCCCTAACACTGAAATGGCGGTCAAGAACTACCAAACATTCGCCGGCCTCCCAAGCAATGGCGTGGTTGACGAAAAAACTTGGATGTATCTGTGGAGCTGACGCGGGCGCTTAAAATCGCGTGAGTTGGTGCGGGGCAATTGAAGACGTGTCGATAGAGCTGACAGGATCGGTGGCCCAGGTGTCATGGGCTTCGCCTCCTGGGCCTAAGTTGGGCCGCGTGCGGGGGGTGCAACCACGTCCGCGGCCACTTTTATCGTGGCCGCGAAGCCATCAGCCGAGTCTAGAAAAACGACATGAAGAAATGCCGCTTCGCACACGGCGTCGAAAATAACGAGCGGACAGTGCGAGTATCGAGCCAGTTCCTTCTTGACGCGCAAGAATCGACGAAAGCTCCCACGTCCGTTGTCGCTTTCGCAAATCTTCTCGACCCCAACCCTTTCTCCTCTCCACAAGGGGGAGGGGAAAGAAATTACCGCGGCAGCGCGCTCGATCCCATCAGATAGGCGTCGACCGCGCGCGCGGCCTGGCGGCCTTCGCGGATCGCCCAGACCACGAGCGACTGGCCGCGGCGCATGTCGCCGGCGGCGAACACCTTGTCGATCGAGGTGCGATAATCGTCGGTCGAGGCGGCAATGTTGCCGCGCTGGTCGAGCGTGAGGTTCAGACCTTTGATCATGCCCTCATGCACCGGATGCACGAAGCCCATGGCGAGCAGAACAAGGTCGGCATCGACCTCGAACTCGCTGCCGGGAACCGGCTTCATCTTGTCGTCGACATGCACGCAATGAAGCTTCTTCACGTAGCCGTTGGCGCCGGAAAAGCGCGTGGTCATCACCGCGAAGTCGCGCTCGGCGCCTTCTTCGTGGCTCGATGAGGTGCGAAGCTTCAGCGGCCAGTTCGGCCAGGTCAACTCCTTGTTTTCGCGCAGCGGCGGCGCCGGCAGGATCTCGAAATTGGTCACGCTCAGCGCGCCTTGCCGGATCGAGGTGCCGATACAGTCCGAGCCGGTGTCGCCGCCGCCGATGACCACGACATGCTTGCCGCCGGCGAGGATCGGCTCGGCCTCGGCCGCGGGCTCGCCGGAGATGCGACGGTTCTGCTGCGGCAGAAATTCCATGGCGAAATGCACGCCCTTGAGCTCGCGCCCGGGCACCGGCAGGTCGCGCCCCTTCTCGGCGCCGCCGGTGAGCACCACCGCGTCGTGCTCGGCGACGAGCTTTCCGGCATCGACATTGACGCCGACCTGCGCGTCGTAGTGGAAGACCACGCCCTCGGCTTCCATCTGCGCGACGCGCAGGTCGATGTGACGCTTCTCCATTTTGAAGTCGGGAATGCCGTAGCGCATCAGCCCGCCGGCCTTGGCGAGCTTCTCGTAGACGTGCACGTCGTGGCCGGCGCGCGCGAGCTGCTGCGCGCATGCCATCCCGGCCGGACCTGAGCCGACAACGGCGACTTTCTTGCCGGTGCGCACGGCCGCGGGCTCGGGCTTCAAGCCCAGAGCGATGGCGCGATCGGCGATGGCACATTCGATCGATTTGATGGTGACCGGGTTCTCGTCGATGTTGAGCGTGCAGGACGCCTCGCACGGCGCCGGGCAGACGCGGCCGGTGACTTCCGGGAAATTGTTGGTCGAGTGCAGGTTGCGCGCGGCTTCTTCCCAGTCGCCGTGATAGACGAGGTCGTTCCAGTCGGGGATCTGGTTGTTGACCGGGCAGCCCGGCGTGCCGGGGCGCAGCGAGCCGGTGCCCTGGCAATAGGGCACGCCGCAATTCATGCAACGCGCGGCTTGCTTGCGGTAATCTTCCTCCGGCAGCGGCTGCACGAATTCGCGCCAATGGCGAATGCGCTCCTCGACCGGCTCGTAGTCGCGGTCTTCGCGTTCGTATTCGAGAAAGCCGGTGACCTTGCCCACTTGGCGGCCTAGAGCGTGGTCCGAGCGCCTTGAAAAAATTCCCGCTCATTCCCGCGAAAGCGGGAATCCAGAGGGAGCCCTTCGAAGCCTCGGTTGCTGACTGGGTCCCCGCCTTCGCGGGGACGAGCGGATACTAAACTCATCGGATTTCGCTCACTCGCGCGCTCTATTCAGCCGCCTGCATGGCCCGTGCTTCGGCCTTCATCTCGTTGAGAGCGCGACGATACTCGACCGGCATGACCTTGCGAAACTTCGGATACCAGGTGGACCAGTCGCCGAGAATTTTTTTGGCGACCGTGGAGCCGGTAAAGTGTGCGTGGCGGGAAATCAAGAGATAAAGCCGCGCCGCATCGAACTGGCTCATGTCCGACATGACCTCGACCAATCCATGCGTCTCCAGATCGCGGGCGTGGTGATAGACGCGGGCGTTGATCTCCTCCTCGGCCGGCATCGGCTCGAGCTCGACCATCGCCATGTTGCAGCGGGAGGCGAAGGTGCCGTCCTCGTCGAGCACATAGGCGATGCCGCCGGACATGCCGGCCGCAAAGTTGCGGCCGGTGCGCCCGAGCACGACGGTGACGCCGCCGGTCATGTATTCGCAGCAATGATCGCCGGCGCCTTCGATGACCGCGACCGCGCCGGAATTGCGCACGGCGAAGCGCTCGCCGGCGACGCCGCGGAAATAGCATTCACCTTCGATCGCGCCGTACAGCACGGTATTGCCGATAATGATCGACTGCTCCGGCACGATGCCGGTTTCGGCCGGCGGGCGCACGACGATGCGGCCGCCCGAGAGGCCCTTGCCGACATAGTCGTTGGCGTCGCCTTCGAGCTCGAACGACACGCCGCGGGCGAGGAACGCACCGAAGCTCTGGCCGGCGGTGCCCTTGAACTTCACCGTGACGGTGTCGTGCGGCAGGCCCGCATGGCCGTAGCGCTTGGCGATCTCGCCCGACAGCATGGCGCCGGTGGTACGGTCGGTGTTGGTGATCACCGAGGTCAGCTGCACGGGCGTGCCGCGCTCCAGCGCAGGCTTGGCCTCGGCGATCAGCTTGCGGTCGATGATGTCGTGGATCTTGTGGTGCTGTTCCTCGCAATTGTAGATCGCGACCGTGACCGGCACGTCGGGCTTGGTGAAGAGCCTTGAGAAATCGAGCCCGCGCGCCTTCCAGTGATCGACCATGCCGCGCACGTCAAGCATCTGCATCTGGCCGATCATTTCGTTGACGGTGCGGTAGCCGAGCGCGGCCATGATCTCGCGCACCTCTTCGGCGACAAAGAAGAAATAGTTGATCACGTGCTCGGGCTGGCCGCGGAAGCGCTTGCGCAGCACCGGGTCTTGCGTCGCGACGCCGACCGGGCAGGTGTTGAGATGACACTTGCGCATCATGATGCAGCCGGCGGCGATCAAGGGCGCCGTGGCGAAGCCGAATTCGTCGGCACCGAGAAGCGCGCCGATCACCACGTCGCGGCCGGTGCGGATGCCGCCGTCGACCTGCACGGCGATGCGGCCGCGCAGCCGATTGGCGACCAGCGTCTGGTGCGTTTCGGCAAGCCCGATCTCCCAGGGCGAGCCGGCATGCTTGATCGACGTGAGCGGGGAGGCGCCGGTGCCGCCCTCAAAGCCCGCGATGGTCACATGGTCGGAGCGCGCCTTCGACACGCCGGCGGCGACCGTGCCGACGCCGACTTCCGAAACCAGCTTCACCGACACATCGCCGCCGGGGTTCACGTTCTTAAGGTCGAAGATGAGCTGGGCGAGGTCTTCGATCGAATAAATGTCGTGATGCGGCGGCGGCGAGATCAAGCCCACGCCCGGCGTCGAGTGGCGCACCTTGGCGATGGTCTTGTCGACCTTGTGGCCGGGGAGCTGACCGCCTTCGCCCGGCTTGGCGCCCTGCGCGATCTTGATCTGCATCATGTCGGCGTTGACGAGATATTCGGCGGTGACACCGAAGCGCCCGGACGCCACCTGCTTGATGGCCGAGCGCATCGAATCGCCGTTCGGCAGCGGCTTGAAGCGGTCGGATTCCTCGCCGCCTTCGCCGGTATTCGACTTGCCGCCGATGCGGTTCATGGCGATGGCGAGCGTGGTGTGCGCCTCGCGCGAGATCGAGCCGAACGACATGGCGCCGGTCGAGAAGCGCTTGACGATGGCCGCGGCCGGCTCGACCTCGTCGATCGGCACCGGCGTGCGGCCGTTCTCGTGCGCCTCCTTGAGCCGGAACAGCCCGCGAATGGTGGTGAGCTTTTCCGTCTGTTCGTTGATCAGCGCGGCATATTGCCGGTAGCGCTCATAAGAGTTGCCGCGCACCGCGTGCTGCAGCGTCGCGACCGTGGCGGCGTTCCAGACATGATCCTCGCCGCGCACCCGGAAGGCATAATCGCCGCCGACATCGAGCATGCTGCGGTAGATCGGGATGTCGCCGAACGCCATGCGATGGCGGCGCACGGCCTCCTCGGCGATCTGTTCGACGCCGACGCCTTCGATGCGGGTGGCGGTGCCGGTGAAGTACGTATTGACGAATTCCGACTTCAGGCCGACCGCGTCGAAAATCTGCGCGCCGCAATAGGACTGATAGGTGGAGATGCCCATCTTGGACATCACCTTGAGCAGTCCCTTGTCGATCGACTTGATGTAGCGCTTGATGACTTCCTTGTCGTCGAGCTTCTGCGGCAACTCGCCTTTCATGGCGATCAGCGTCTCGAAGGCCAGATAGGGATTGATCGCTTCGGCGCCGTAGCCGGCGAGGCAGGCAAAGTGATGCACCTCGCGCGGCTCGCCGGACTCGACCACGAGCCCGACCGAGGTGCGCAGGCCCTCGCGGATCAGATGATGATGCACGGCGGCGCAGGCGAGCAGCGACGGGATCGGAATCCGGTCGGCACCGGCGCGGCGGTCGGTGATGATGATGATGTTGATGCCGTCGCGCACCGCCTCGTCGGCCTTGCCGCACAAGGCCGCGATCGCGTCTTCCATGCCGGCGGCGCCGGTCTCGGCCGGCCAGGTGGCGTCGAGCGTGATCGACTTGAAATGCGACTCGGCGACCTCGGAAATGGCGCGGATCTTCTCCAGATTGGCGTTGGTCAGGATCGGCTGATGCACTTCCAGCCGCTTGGTGCGTGACGCGCCTTCCAGATCGAACAGGTTCGGCCGCGGCCCGATGATCGAGACGAGGCTCATGACCAGTTCCTCGCGGATCGGATCGATCGGCGGGTTGGTCACTTGCGCGAAGTTCTGCTTGAAGTAGGTGAACAGAAGCTTCGGCTTGTCGGACAGCGCGGAAATCGGCGTGTCGTTGCCCATGGAGCCGACCGCTTCTTCGCCGGTCGTCGCCATCGGGGTCATCAGGATTTTCAGGTCTTCTTGGGTGTAGCCGAAGGCCTGCTGGCGATCGAGCAGCGCCAGATTGGAAATCGGCGCGGCGTCGCTTGAGGCCGGCAGCTCTTCGAGCACGATCTGGGTGCGGTCGAGCCATTCGCGATAGGGATGACTCTTCGCGAGCGTGCTCTTGAGCTCCTCGTCGGGAATGAGCCGGCCCTTTTCCAGATCGACGAGCAGCATCTTGCCCGGCTGCAAGCGCCACTTGGTGACGATCTGATCTTCCGGAATCGGCAGCACGCCGACTTCCGACGCCATGATAATGCGGTCGTCCTTGGTGACGATGTAGCGCGCGGGGCGAAGCCCGTTGCGGTCGAGCGTGGCGCCGATCTGGCGGCCGTCGGTGAACGCGATCGCCGCCGGGCCGTCCCACGGCTCCATCAGCGCGGCGTTGTATTCATAGAAGGCGCGCCGCTCCTCATCCATCAGCGGATTGCCGGCCCACGCCTCCGGGATCAGCATCATCATGGCGTGCGCCAGCGAGTAACCGCCCATCGTCAGGAATTCGAGCGCATTGTCGAAACAGGCGGTATCGGATTGGCCTTCGTAGGAGATCGGCCACAGCTTGCCGATGTCGTCGCCGAATTTCGGCGAAGAGACCGAAGCCTGCCGCGCCGCCATCCAATTGTTGTTGCCGCGCAGCGTGTTGATCTCGCCGTTGTGCGCGACCATGCGGTAGGGGTGCGCCAGCGACCAGGTCGGGAAGGTGTTGGTCGAAAAGCGCTGATGCACCAGCGCCAGCGCGCTCTCCAAGTCCGGATCGCGCAGGTCCGGATAATAGGTGCCGAGCTGATCAGCGAGGAACATGCCCTTGTAGATCAGCGTGCGGCAGGAGATCGACACCGGATAATAGTGCGAGGTCGAGCGCTCGCGCCTGGAATAGAGCGCGCGCGAGATGGTCTTGCGCAGGATGTAGAGCCGCCGCTCGAACTCGTCCTCGGACGCGATCTTCGAGCCGCGCGCCAGAAACACTTGCATGTGGCGCGGCTCGGTCGGCTTGACCGTTTCGCCGAGCGTCGAATTGTCGGTCGGCACGTCGCGCCAGCCGAGAAGCTCCATGCCTTCCTGCGCGGCAACCGCCGCGTAGGTGTCCATGATCTCGGCGCGCCATTCGGCGTCGTGCGGCAGAAACAGCGCGCCGACCGCATAGTGGCCGGGAGCGGGCAGGGTGAAGCCAAGCTCGCGCGCCTTCTTGGCGAAGAATTTGTGCGGCATCTGCAGCAGGATGCCGGCGCCGTCGCCGGCGCGCGGATCGGCCCCGACCGCGCCGCGATGCTCGAGGTTGAGCAGGATGGTCAGCGCGTCCTCGACGATCTTGTGCGATTTGCGGCCCTTGATGTCGGCAATGAAACCAACACCGCAGGAATCCCTTTCCTGCGCCGGATCGAACAGCCCAAAGCCTTGCAGCCCAAAGCCTTGCAGCCCAAAACCTTGCAGCCCAAAACCTTGCGCGCTCATCGTCACTCTCGCGCTTCCCCGCCGTGGCCTTTGCCCGTGCCGAGGTGTTGAACACATGTCGTTGCCGCGCGCCGGTCCCGTTCCTTCTCAACCGCCGGCGGCGGAGAAAGATTATGGGTCAGGCGCCCGAGGGCGAGCCTTTTTTCTGGAGGCAACCTTCGTGCGGCCTGGCGATCTTCCCCGCCCGGCAGTCCCCGGCTGCTTGTCCGCCGCGCTCCGGCGCGCCCTCGCCCTCGGCGGCTAGCCCCCGCGCGTCTTTGCCCGTGCCGATATCAACTCCCAAGGAGAAAACAAGGAGCAAAACCGGACGAGCCGCGCGCGCTTCA
>CAVREN010000006.1:0-7364 GCA_963720115.1 uncultured Alphaproteobacteria bacterium | reverse complement strand
TGTCGCTTGCGGGCGGCGCGCCCGACGCGGCGCCGGTCGTTGCCGGCGCCGGCGGACTGCCGACCATCTACGCCGACGCCAATGCCGGCGCCGATCTGACGCAAGCCGCGCGGACGATGCTCGGACGCATCGACGGCATGATCGTCGAAAACGAAGAAGCGATGCGCGCCTCGATGCGCAATGTCGAGACGGTGACGGCGACGCTGGCCAAGAATTCGCAGCGGCTCGATGCGGTGATGGCCGGCCTGGAAACCCTCACCGGCAGCGGCGACAAGAAGGGCGATATCGGCGAAGCGGCCGCCTCGATCCGCAAGCTTGCCGACAATCTCGACAAGCGCACCGACGAGATCTCGACCGGGCTCGTGCGCTTCTCCAATTCGGGCCTGAAGGAATATGAAGCCTTCGCGGTCGAAGGCCGCCGCACGCTCGTCGAACTGCACAAGGCGATCAAGAATATCAACGATCACCCCTCGCAGCTGATTTTCGGGCGGTGAGGGTTGGAAAGCTGGCCGGGCCCAAGCTTCGTCATTGCGAGCGAAGCGAAGCAATCTAGAGCGCACGGAGAAGCCGCGCTGGATTGCTTCGTCGCTTCGCTCCTCGCAATGGCGAGCGAAACGCCTAGGCCGCGATCTCGGCCTCTTCGTCGTCGTGCTCGACGAGGTGCGGGCCGGAACGCGGATGCTCGGCGCCGGTTTCGAACCAGGTGAGAATCTCGAAGCGGCCGTCGTCGTGCTCGACCAGCGCCGAGCAGCTTTCCACCCAGTCGCCGCAATTCATGTAGCGGATGCCGAAATTGTCGTGCATGACCGCATGGTGGATGTGGCCGCAGATCACGCCGTCCACCTGGCGGCGCTGCGCCTCCTCGGCCAAGGTCTGCTCGAAGGCGCCGATATAGTTCACCGCATTCTTGACCTTATGCTTTGCCCATTGCGAAAGCGACCAATAGGAAAAACCCAGCCGGCGGCGGATGGCGTTGAAATAGCGATTGATCAGGATGGCGAGTTCGTAGGCGGTGTCGCCGAGAAGCGCGAGCCAGCGGGCATGCTTGACGACCATATCGAAGACGTCGCCGTGCACCACCAGATAACGGCGCCCGTCGGCGGCCTCGTGGATGGCGTTTTCGACCACCTCGATGCCGCCGAAATGGGTGCCGTAATAGTCGCGCAGGAATTCGTCGTGATTGCCCGGCAGGTAGATCAGGCGCGCGCCCTTGCGGGCCTTGCGCAGCAGCTTCTGCACCACGTCGTTGTGCGGCTGCGGCCAATACCAGCCCGAGCGCAATTGCCAGCCGTCGACGATGTCGCCGACCAGATAGATCGTCTCGGCGTCGTGATAGCGCAGGAAATCCAGAAGACGGTCGGCCTGGCAGCCGCGCGCGCCGAGATGAACATCAGATATAAAGAGAGTACGGAACAGACGCGTGCCGCGCTCGATTGCCACGATGTTCGATCTCTTGCTGGACTGCCATGGTGCAACTCTTGCGCACGCGTATAGGTGCGTCGCATTGCAGCAAGATGACAACAACAAAAGTTAACGCCGGCGCCAAGCGGCCTAAGAGCATCAAACGTTGACCAAATGGGCGTTTTGTTCGACAGCAACCTTAAAGACAATCATGCTCGCAATAGGCGCGGACATGCCGGAACTCTCGCCGAGTCACAGCACTGTCACGCCGCGACGCTAGACAATTCGGCGATGACAGCGCCAATTCTCACCGCCGCGTTTTTCCTCGTCGCCACGACCGGTGTCCACCTCGCAAGCCTCGCGATCGCGGCGTTGCGGTTGCGGCGCGCCCCGCCCGGCGACGCGCGCGGATTTGCCGACCTGCCCCCGGTCAGCTTGGTGCGCCCGCTATGCGGCATCGACAATTTTGCGACCGATACGCTCCGTTCGACGTTCGAGCTTAACTATCCGCGTTGCGAAATCCTGTTCTGCGTCGCGTCCGCAAAGGACCACGTCATCCCCTTGATCGAAACGCTGATCGCGGAGCAACCGGCAGCCGGCGCGCGGCTGCTCGTCGGCGACGAACGCGTGAGCAACAATCCGAAGCTGAATAATGTGCTCAAGGGCTGGCGCGCGGCGCGCTACGACTGGATCGTGCTCGCCGATTCGAACGTGCTGATGCCGCCCGACTATCTGGAGCGGCTGTTGGCGAGCTGGCGCGCCGATACCGGGCTCGTCGCCTCGCCGCCGATCGGCTCGCAGCCGCATGGCGTCTGGGCCGAGCTCGAATGCGCCTTCCTCAACACCTATCAGGCGCGCTGGCAATACATTGCCGACGCCTTCGGTTTCGGTTTCGCGCAAGGCAAGACCATGCTGTGGCGGCGCGCTGACCTGGATCGCGCCGGCGGCATCGAAGTGCTCGCCCGCGAAGTCGCCGAGGACGCCGCCGCGACCAAAGTGGTGCGCGACGCCGGCCGCAAAGTGCAACTGGTCGACCGGCCATTCCCGCAGCCGCTCGGCTATCGCACCGCCGCCGAGGTGTGGCACCGGCAGGTGCGCTGGGCGCGGCTGCGCCGGGCGAGCTTCTTTGCCTATTTCCTTCCCGAAGCGGTCTCGGGCGGCGTGCTGCCGATGATTGCGCTTGCGGCCGTTGCACCGGCGCTGGGGCTGCCGCTGGTGCCGACCGTCCTGCTGTTCGGCGTGCTGTGGTACGCGGCCGAAACGCTCCTGGCGGCGGCGGCGGGCTGGCACGTGTCGGCGCGTTATCCGCTTATTTGTTTGCTGCGCGACGGGATGCTGCCGGTGCTGTTCGTCAGCGCGCTGCAAGGCGACGACTTCGTCTGGCGCGGCAATGAAATGCAGGTCGAGCGGCTTCGCCCGCACGGCATGATGGCGCGCATGCGCCCGCGCCTTGCGGAAGTGGCGCCGCGCGCACGGCAGCGGCTTCGCTCGTTGCGCGAGCGGATGTCGTAGCCGCGCATGCGACTAGAGCGGGGCGACTTTTCCTCGAATCGTCATCCCGCTCCAGCATTTTGTTTGCGCATGATTTTTCCGGATCATGCTCTACGAACCGCGGGCATAGCGGGCTGGAAGCATGCCGACATATCCGCTGATGTCGGCGTACCAGACATTGCCGTCGGGATCGACAGCGAGGCTGTAGGGCCGGGCGTTGTCGCGCGGAAGCCGAAACGTCGCGACCCGGCCGTCGCGCAGGCGGCCAAGACTTGAACTGCGCACCATTCCGAACCAGACGGCTCCGTCGGCGGCGACCACCAGTCCGCTGAGACCTGCATTCTGCTCAGGGACGTTGAAATCGGAAAACTCGCCGTTTCTCAGTCGGCCGATGCGATTGGCGCGGAATTGCAAGAACCAAACCGAGCCGTCAGCACCAACCGCAACATCGGTCGGAACCACACCGGGCCGCGACAAGTCGATCGTCGCCACGGCGCCATTCGCCTCGATACGGATGAGCTTGCTGCCGGCCTGCAGTGTCGCCCACACGATCCCGTCCGAAGTCACCGCCACGCCATAGGGTCCGCTGTCCGCTGATCCGATCTCGTGCCGTGTGAAGGCTCCATCTTTGAGTTGCGTGATGCCGCCTCCCGTAGCGTCGGCGAACCACACAGAGCCGTCGGGGGCGATTGCCACCCGCCCCAGCCGCACGATCGCACTGTCGAGCGCAAATTGCGCCACCTCGCCGGAGGGGCTGATGCGCATAACCGCGCCGGCCTTGATGTCGGTGTACCAGGCGCTTCCATCGGCGGCGACCGCCAGTCCGAGCGGCTCGTAATTTCGTTCCGGGGTCGGCAGAAGTTCGACGCGGCCGCCGCGAATGCGGCCGATAGCATCGGCCTGATCGATGGTGAACCAGACGGTGCCGTCGGCGGCGGCTGCAATCGCCATGGGTCCATCGTGCGGACCGGGCATGCGGTACTCGACGAAGCGCGCCACTGGGGCCGCGCCCCGCAACACCAGCATGCCGGCGCCGCTCAGCACGGCGAGTCCGAGCGCGGCACTGATCGCCAGCAGGCGTCGGCGTGGCGCCGACAGTGTTGCGGCTTTGGTCATCATAAGTCACCGGGCCCGGCGAACCGCAAGCGCACCAAAAACCGCGCGAACAACGCGCCCCCGATAATAACGAGCAGACTGAAGCTGATCCGGCCGGCAAGGCTGATGGGGTCGAATCGCCGGAGCAGATTGTGGGCCTCGATGGCGGTGCGCCACACCTCCGCGTAAGGCACCAGCGAATATACGGCATAGAGTACGCCAGCATCGCTCGGGTCTTGGGCAAGCGGCCCTGCCTCAAGATGGATTGGAAGATTGTCCTCCTTGAGCGTCCAGCTATGGCCGCCATTGTCGCTGCGATAGAGACCACGGTCGGTGGTGACGACAAGGATCGTTGCCTCGGCATTCGCCGCAATTCCGCGTATGGCGGTTGCGGGATCGGGCAGAGCGCGACCGACCGCGCGCCAGGACGAGCCGGGTTCATCGCTGGCAAAGAGCCGACCGGCACGCGCCGCCCACACTCTTTTTGGGACATGAGCATCGGCCACAAGGCTGTCGATTGGCTGGCCATCCCTGGCCGGCCCACCCGGTCGCCAATGTTGGCCGCCATCCTCACTGGTCGCTATTTGGCCGTCGACGACCGCAGCGATGTTCTCAGGCTTCGATCGGACGATTGCGAGCGCGGTCATCGCGCTCGTTTCCAAGCGCGCGATCTCAACAAAGGTCCGCCCACTGTCGCCGCTGGTGAATAGTCGATCTCGGCCGAGCAGATAGATGCGATCAGCGGTGGCACCGGTGACGAGCGTCTTGGCCGGTATGGCGGCGTCCGGGGCACGCGCCGCCTTCCACTGGCCCGCTTCGAAACGGAATACACCGCTTTGGGCGGCGCAAATCGCTCGCTCACCGTCGCCGAGAAATGTCACGGCGAATACCGCGCCGGAAATGAGATCGGGTGCTTCGGGAGTCCAGCTTAGTCCGCCATTGCGGGAGCCGAGCAGGCCGAGATCGGTGCCGGCCAGCAAGTGCGACCCATTCCGCGGATCGATGGCTACGACCAGGGCGGCATTGAGGAACAGCCCAACGTCGGCCCTGAGCCAAGTGCCGCCGAGATTGCGCGAACGAAACACCCCGCCAAAAGAACTGGCATCGTGCGCGCTCGCGCTGCCAGCCGTCATGGCTACGATCAGGAGCAGCAGCGCGAACCGATACACGGGTGCCAATTGTTTCAACCAACGGCCCGCGTCAGTCACGCCGCTGCACAAACTGTTCAATTTCGCGAGCGCCTGCCCGGCTCAGGGCTTGCGCGACTTTTCGCCGGGGGCCAACGCGATCTCTGCCATCCGCCCACCGTTCAGGGCCACCCAGGAATTCTTGGTGACGGGATATTTGTCGGTATAGCTCAACGGCTCGTGGGCGGCGATGCAGTGCTCATAGCCACCGGTAATCTTGTAGCACTGTTCGTAAGCGAGAAACTGCTGGACTGAATCGGTCTGCTGAATGTTCGCCACCATCCAGTCACGGATGCCCTCGTAAGATGAAAAGGCATCCGAGCCGAACACCACCTTGCCGATACTGGTCGGCACTTCGAGGAGCTGCGAGCCCGCCGTGTGGGCGCGGAAGGCCGGATGGATGATCACGCCAGGCAGGATCTCCTTCTCACCGTCGACAATCACGGCCTGGCCCTTGAGGATCTTGCCGTAGACCTCCTGCATGGTCAGCGGCATGTAACCGCAAGCCGGCGTTCGGTTGCAACCACCCGGATCCGAGTTGATCGCTTTGATGTGCTTCTCGGGATAGTTCAATGCCCACTCGATCGCGGCGAGCTCGGCTCTCTGTACATAGAGCACCGCGTTGGGAAGTTCCGACAACTGCCCGGCATGATCCCAGTGGGCGTGGCCGATCACTGCCTTGGTCACGTCAGCGGCGTTGAAGCCTAGAAATCTTGAGTTGGTCGCCGATCGGAGCCCAATGATCCGATCCGGTCATCTTGAGGTAATCCTGCTGTTTCCAGCCGGTATCGTAGAGGATCAGTTCGGTGCCGCACTTGATCACGCCGATATTAACCGGAAGGTCAACGCTCGGAATGTTGCTGGTCGGCTTGTCGCTGCCCGGCACAAAGGCTCGGTCCGGCATGAAGGCGCCGAACGGCACGTTCATAAAGCGGCTGCTCTCGATCAACCACACGGAGCAGACGGGCGCTTGCGCCAATGCTGCCGTGCCGCTCAGGACGGACAGCAGCGCGGAAGCCGCGACGATCGATGCAAATAGCCGAATTCTCAGTCCAAGCTCAGTCATTGCATCCCTCCCTTGATTTAGAAATCTTCAGGTCACTATTGGAACTCCCAAAACTTGTTTCGCAGGATGTTGATCAGCTAGACCGTGATCCAATTCAATTGAATCGGATCACGGTCTCGATTCTTTGTTTTGAGCATGATCTTGTCCGAAAACCGGTCTCTATTTTTCGGGATCATGCTCTAGTGTGGCTTGTACTGCCCGGGCCACAACACCTCGCCGGCGCGCAAGATATCTTCGGAAGCCGTAATGCCCATGCCGTGCGCATCGATGAGATGCTGCCGTCCGCCATCCTTGGTGAACTCGAGCATCTCGCCGCTGGCTTTGCCGTAAAGGACCATTGCTTCGAGATATTGCCCGTGCACCTTCGACAGTGACGCTGGAACCGCCAGGCCGCGAACCCGCCGCTCGGCGTTGCTGAAGAATTTCGCGATCGGCTCGATCTTCCGCTCGAGCTGGCGTGCATCGTGAGCCTCTGTCTCGTAAGCGATGCCCGCGAAGCTCATCGCCACCGCCGACGGCGTGACCTCCCGATGAATTTCCCACAGCGAGACCGCGTAGCTTTCCTCTTCGGCGGTCAACGCGCGCGGCTCAGGCCTTGGCGACCTTTCCAGCGAAGATTGTAGCGTAGGACGTGGACGCAGTTCGTGTTGCCAAGCAAACACAAAAATTCCTGCGAGCATCACTACGATGCTCGTCAGCAGGATTGACCGCCGATTTGGGGCGCCGATTGTCCGGATGGTGTCCTCCCCCGGAGAATATTTGTCGGCTTTCGGCAAATCTTATCCCCCAGATTTCGAACCAGTCAACATAATGCATGCAAGCGTCGAATTCGGCCAATCAAATTGCCGCCCTTCCCTCTCGAGCAATCTAATCCGGGTTGGAGATTCCGCTCGTGACATCTCGTGGCACAAGACGATGGAAAATCCTGAAAGGCTGGCCGAAATGCCGCCCGCATCGCGGCGCCGCGCAGATTGCGCATCAGATACGCGCGGCGCCGACATGTTCGCTTCAGATCGGATCGATTGGCTCCCTGATATTTTTTGATGAAGCCTGATCTTTTCGGAACACCGGTTTCCCACCCCGGATCGAGTTCGGGGCGGGTTTTTTCCGGACGAGGCTTAAGT
>CAVREN010000005.1:0-38808 GCA_963720115.1 uncultured Alphaproteobacteria bacterium | reverse complement strand
CATATCCGCCCCTCTTACACCGCTGTGGCAAAGCTATCACCGGTGAGCTACCGGGTCACAGGGTGCAAGAACAAGGCCAAGGCTAGTCGAAAAGGGTCGTCGAAAAGGGTGGCCGGAACCCCTCACCTGCGCGTGCACGATCGCCGATGCGCCGACTTGCCCAGCAAAGCGCTGGTAGCCATCCCGGTCTTGGCGCTTGCGTCGCCGCATGCGACAATGCTGGGAGAACTATAAGGGCTTAGGCGACTGCGCCGGAATTTGGAAGTCTTTGGGCATGACCCGCAAACCCATAAGCCGCAAAGCGAAATCGGCGCGACGGGCGAGTCCGCAGGCGCGGCCATTGCGCAGCCGAAAGCCCGATGACGTGAGCACGCTCGCCGCCGCGGGAGTCAAGGCACTGGCGCTGCCGGTCGAGGCCGCATGGCACGCCGGCATCACGTTTAATCTGCAACTCCTGTTCAAGCATGCGGCGCTCATTGACAGCTTCGCGCTTCCGGACGAGAGCGAGCCGGCACCGGTGTTCCGTGCTTGAAACGACGGCATTCGATTTCGCCTGGATGACGGCCGGCGAGTTCGCCGCGGCTTTCGCATCAGGCCGGACGAACGCCGCGAGCATTGTGGAGGCCGCGTTCGCCCGCATCCGCGCGCGCGATCCTCTGATCAATTCATTCACGGCGCTGACCGAGGAACGTGCGCGCTTGCGCGCAAAAGCGCTGGACGATGCGCGGGCGCGAGGCGAAGGCGTGCCGCCGCTTGCCGGCGTGCCGTTTGCGGTGAAGAATTTGTTCGACATCGCCGGTTTGCCGACGGTGGCCGGCGAAAAATAAATCGCGATCTTCCGCCTGCCACCCGCGATGCGACTTTGATCGAACGCCTTGAGGCCGCCGGCGCCATTCTTGTCGGCGCACTCAACATGGGCGAATACGCCTACGACTTTACCGGCGAGAACGTGCACGACGGCCCGGCGCGCAATCCGCACGACCTCGCGCGGATGACCGGCGGCTCGTCGAGCGGTTCGGCCGCGGCCGTCGCCGGCGGCTTGGTGCCATTTGCACTCGGCTCCGATACCAATGGCTCGATTCGCGTGCCGTCATCGCTGTGCGGTCTGTTCGGGCTGAAGCCAACCTACGGACGCCTGAGCCGCGCACGCACTTTTCCATTTTCTGCAAGCTTCGATCACGTCGGGCCGCTGGCGCGCAGCGCGCGCGATCTCGCAGTCACCTATGACGCCATGCAGGGCTACGATGCGGACGACCCTGTTTGCGCGGAGCGCAACGCTGAACCCGTGACGCCTGTTCTCGACCGCGGCCTTGACGGACTGCGCGTCGCGGTCGCCGGCGGCTATTTCAAATGCCGGACTGCCGAGCCGGTTTACGCCATCGATCGCATTGCCGCCGCGCTCGGCGCCAATCGCGACATCGAGATACCGGAAGCCGAGCGCGCGCGCTCGGCCGCCTATGTCATCACGGCCAGCGAAGCGGCGAGCCTGCATCTGGAGCGGCTGCGCACGCGCGCGAAGGATTTCGATCCGGCGACGCGCGACCGGCTGATCGCCGGCGCCTTGCTGCCGGCTTCGCTGGTGACCAAGGCGCAGAAGTTCCGCCGCTGGTACCGGCGGGAAATGCTTAAGCTTTTTTCGGAGGTCGACGCCATTTTGGCGCCGGCCACGCCGTGCCCGGCGCCGCTGATCGGGCAGCAAATGTTCAAGCTCGGCGATACCGAATTGCCGGTCCGCGCCAATCTCGGCATTTACACGCAGCCGATATCTTTTATCGGGCTGCCGGTCGTCGTGGCGCCGGTGCCGCTGTCGCCATTGCCGATCGGTGTGCAGATCATCGCCGCGCCGTGGCGCGAAGACGTCGCTCTGCGCATCGCGCACGCGCTGGAGCAGCAAGGCGTCGCGGCGGCACAGCGGCCGCCGGCCCAGCAGCGCTGAGCGCGGACATCGGCCGCGCCTTGATTTTTAAGCGCGCTCGCGCGAACTGCGCCGTTGTCCAGCAGGCTCTCATAAATCGCCCATCAATGTCCGCTTTTGGGCAATCCGGACATTCAACCGGACATCGCTCAATATCGGAGGCTGACCCTTTGCGACATGGCGCGGCACGCAACGGATGGCCTGCTCACCACAAACCCGGAAAGAGCCGATAGCGCGTACGTTTCGCGTATTCGCTATAGCCATCGAGTTCGGTTCGGAGCAAATCATCTTCCCACTTTGTGCGCACGATCAGAATTAAGCTAGCCCAAGCTGCGGGGACTAGCGCCCACCAAGAAGCGAGCGACAGCGCCAAACCGGCGAAAATCATGAGCGCGCTGGCATAACCGGGGTGGCGAACGGTGGCATAAGGCCCTTTGCTGATGACTTGCTGGCCGCGCTCGCGTTGGACTCGGACGCCAGGCTCGAAGAAGGGGTTGACTGCCTGAGCCCAGGTGCTGAGCGCGATTCCAGTGCCAAGTAGGGCGTAGCCGAGTATCACGAATGCCGGCGGCATCGATGACCACCACATGCGACCAGCGTCCAGGGTCGCCAGCGGGACCTCGATGATCATGGCGGAAAAGATCAAAGCGACCAGGACCAGGTCCCAGCGTTTCGTCCCAGGCTGAAAGCGGCTGCGGGCTCGATAGATGCTTGGATTGACCGGTGCGAGAATGAGAAAGGACGTGCCAAAGGCTGCGACTAGAAAGGCGATGAAAATCCATCCGGGTTTCCAATCTAATCGGCCAACCGGAAGGAACATGAGCGCGATCAGGCCAAGCGGCAAACAGATTGCATTGGCGACAACGGCCGCGCGCGACATTGGCTTAGGATCAGTGACGGCCATCCGGCAGCTTCCTCGCTAACAGTACTTCAGCAGATTAGGCCTCGCTCTTGCCGCAGATGCAATTCGTCGGATCGTGGCGAGAATGTCGTTCCGCTTTGAATCGCGCGCTTGTTTTCTAATGATGCGAGCTATTCGGTATGTATTGCGTGCCAACCAAAGCGAGCGGGTCGCTCATCGCAGTGCGGCCAAGAACGTTTGCGAATTTCTTGAACTCGAGCGGCTCCATTCCGTTCATCATCTTTTGCACGACGCCCGAGACGAACAGCAAAATACCGCACCCGAGTGCGTTTATGGCGAGTATGATGGCTTCTACGGCGACTTCGCTCATACATTGCCTTGCTGGTTAGTTGACCCAAAAGCAGTTCGCGTCGTCGATTTGAAGCTTGGCAAATTGCGACGCGCCTGACTTCGGCTTTTGGCACTCCTCGGACTCAGGAGATGTCTGACTTAAGTCGGCAACGTGCGCCAAAGCGGAGCTTGATCAGGTCGCTGTCACCATTCGCGATTTTATGGGTACACGCCTCGGCCGACGGCGAACGCTGACCGGAGTCATTTAGGCTCGGCGCGACCGCCGCTCCATGCATGGAAGTTATCCGGTTCCGAGCAATTGTTATTTGTCGCGGGAGCGCTGCGCGATTTGACTGCGGCCCAGCGACGAAACGGCAGACATTTCCGGAAAGTGCTTCCAGGCAGGAACCGCCCATGCAGATTACCGCCGCGGTCGCGCGCGCCAAGAATGCCCCGCTCAGCCTCGAGCAAGTCTCGCTCGCCGAGCCGCGCGCCGATGAAGTGCTGGTCCGGCTTGTCGCCGCCGGCATTTGCCATACCGACATTTCGATGCGCGACCATATCATCTATCCGGTGCCGCATCCGGTCGTGCTCGGCCATGAAGGCGCAGGCATCGTCGAGCGCATCGGCGCTGGCGTGACGCGCCTTTCTCCCGGCGATCCGGTGATCCTGACATCCGCGTCCTGCGGCCATTGCCCAAGCTGCGAACTCAGGGCTTCCGATCTACTGTTACGAGTTCAACGACCGAAATTTTGCCGGCACCCGCATCGACGGATCGAGCCCGCTGTCGAAGGGCGGCGAGGTCATCCACTATTATCAGGGGCAATCCTCGTTCGCGACGCATGCGGTGATCCGCGAGCGGAGCGTCGTCAAGATGCCGAAAGAGGCGCCGCTCGAGATGCTTGCACCGCTCGGCTGCGGTATCATGACGGGCGCCGGCGCGGTCATCAATTCGCTGGGCGTCGGAATCGATAATTCCGTCGCGGTGTTCGGCACCGGGTCAGTCGGACTGAGCGCGATCATGGCGGCCAAACTGGTCGGCGCCGGCGCCATCATCGCCGTGGATCTGGTCGAGTCTCGCCTCGCGCTGGCGGGCGAACTCGGCGCCACGCATGCAATCAATCCGCAACGCCAGTCGGCGCCGGAGGCCATTCGCCGCGTCTTGCCGCTAGGCGTGGATTTCATCGTCGATACAACAGCCAACGCGGGCGTGCTGCGCGATGCCGTCGCGCTACTGGCGCCGCGCGGCACGCTCGGCATGGTCGGCGGCGCGCCCAAGGGCCTCGAATTCCCTCTCGACGTGGAACACGTTCTGACCGGCGGCCGCGCCGTCCGCGGCATCATCGAGGGCGACGCCAATCCGGACGTTTTCCTGCCGAAGCTGGTCGATCTTTTTGTGAAGGGCAAATTCCCGATCGACCGCCTTGTCACTTTTTATCCGTTCGCCCGCATCAACGAAGCGATTGCGGATGCGCTCAGCGGCAAGGTGGTCAAGCCGATCCTGCGCTTCTGAAATTGCTCGGAACAAACATATCGCCGGAGCAAACGGCATGCTGGAAAGCAAGCAGCGGCAAATCGCCGACGCGGAAAAACTGCCGATCCCGACCGTGCAGGCCATTATCGACGGCGAGCTGACCGGTGCGCTGTCCGGCAAGACGCTGGCCGTCGTGTCGCCGATTGACGGCGAGACGATTGCCGCCATCCCGGATTGCGAGACCGCCGATGTTGATCGGGCAGTCGTCGGCGCACGGCGAGCGTTCGAAGCGCGCCGCTGGCAGGGCATGAGCCCGAAACAGCGCAAGCGCATCCTGCTCGATTGGGCCGATCGCGTCGCTGCCGAAGCGTTGCGGCTCGCCGCGCTCGAGAGCCGCGACATGGGCATGCCGATCCGGCTCGCCGAAGAGCTGGAGATCAATTTCGCGATCGACAGCCTGAGATGGTACGGCGAAGCGGCCGACAAGCTCTACGATGAGCTTGCGCATCTCGACGACAACGTCACCGCCATGATCTCGCGCACACCGCTCGGCGTGGTGGGCGCGATACTGCCCTGGAATGCGCCGGCCATGATCGGCGCCTGGAAACTCGGCCCGGCGCTGGTTGCCGGAAATTCGGTGGTGCTCAAGCCGGCCGAGGACGCGTCGCTGGTTTGTCTGCGCATCGCCGAGCTAGCGCTCGAGGCCGGCCTGCCGGAAGGCGTGCTGCAGGCCGTTACCGGCGATCACAAGGCGGGCGCCGCGCTCGCCGCGCATCACGATGTCGACTGCATCACCTTCACCGGCTCGGGCGAGGTCGGCCGCAAGATCATGACCGCGGCGGCAAATTCGAACCTCAAGCGCGTCAGCCTCGAGTTGGGCGGCAAGAGCGCCAACATCGTCTTCGCCGACGCGCCGGACCTGGCGATGGCGGCCGACGTTTCCGTCGGCTTCATGTTCGGCAATCAAGGCCAGGTGTGCGAAGCGCCGACGCGGCTCTTGGTTCAGCGCGCCATCCGCGAGAGCTTTACCGACGAGGTAATCAAGCGCACGCGCGCGCTCAGAATAGGCAATCCGCTCGATCTGCGCACCGATCTCGGCCCGATCGTCAATGCCGGTCAACGCACACAGATTCTCGCCCGCATGGCGGGCGCGGAGAAAGAAGGCGTCCGCTTCGCTCTCGATGGCCGCGGCACCGAGGTGCCGGAGGCCGGTTTCTATCTGGCGCCGAGCGTCGACGTCGACGTCGACCCGAAGAGCTCGCTGGCGCAAGAGGAAATATTCGGGCCGGTGTTGAGCGTGCTCACCTTCGACGGCATCGATGAAGCCATCGCGCTCGCCAACGGCACCAGATACGGGCTCGGCGCTTCGATCTGGTCGAACAATCTCGACAACGTGCTCTTTATCACCAAGCGGCTCGTGGCCGGTAATATCAACGTCAACGGCGGCACCGGCCCTGTGGTCGAGCTTCCCTTCGGCGGCTTCAAGCAATCAGGCTTCGGCCGCGACCGTTCGCTGCACGCGATCGACAAATATTCCGATCTCAAGAATGTCATTATTCGCACCGCGCGGTAGTCGTCCGCGCGGCGGATCTTGTCAGCGTTGGGTTGCACTCTTGACCAGTGCGTCCCGCAACCGCTGCCGCACGGCTTCAGCCTGCTCCGGCGTCCAGCGCCGGAAACCCTTGCCGGTCTTTATGCCGAGTTCGCCCTTCTCGATCAGCGCTTCGAGATAAGGATGGGTGTGCGGCGTCACGTCGAGATCCGGCATCAGCGTGTCATGAATATTCCTGGTGAGATCGAGCCCGACCAGATCCGACTGTTCCAGCGGCCCGAGCACGCCGAGCCGCGCGCCGAAGCCTTGTTTGACCACGTCGTCGATCGTTTCCGCGTCGCACACGCCGGCGGCGACGAGCGCAATCGCTTCGCGCTTGAGCGCATGCTGCAAGCGGTTGCCGATGAAGCCCGGAATGTCGCGATGCACGAACACCGGGTGACGGCCGATCTTGCGCAAGACGGCAGCCAACCGATCGGCGGCCGGACGATTGGCCTCGCTCATCAGCACGATCTCGACCAGCGGGACGAGGTGCGGCGGATTCCAGAAATGCGCGCCGAGCACGCGGTCTTTATTCTTGAGGTCTGCGGCGATGCGGGTAATCGGCAGCGCCGAAGTGTTGCTGGCGAGGATCGCATCCGCCGGCGCCAGGCGCTCCAGGTCGGCGAAGACGGCCCGCTTGAGCGCAAGCTCCTCCGGCGCAGCCTCGATGACGATGCCGGCGCCGTTCACCGCCCATTCGATCGATTGCCCGGTGCTCACGCGTTCGGCGGCGGCGCGGTCGGCGCCAAGAAGATCGCAGATGTCGCGAATGCGCTGCGGCAGCTCGTCGAGCGCCTCGCGCGCCGGGTCTTGCACCCGCACATCGTAGCCGCCGGCAGCAAACAAATAAGCGATGCCGTGACCCATCAGGCCGGCACCGATCACGGCAATCTGCGGCTTCTTCATGAGGCGAGATTCTTTAATTTGCGCATGTCCTTATCGGGACGCCGGCGTCCACCGCCCGGATCAAGTCCGAGGGCAGGCTGTTTCCGGGACATGCGCTAACCAGCGGTGAAACCGCCATCGACATAGATGACCTGGCCGGTGCAGAAATCGGACGCCGGCGAGAGCAAATAGATCGCCATGCCGACGAGGTCCTCCGCTTCGCCGAGCCGCCCGAGCGGGATGCGCGACAAGGTGCGGGTGCGCGTCGCGTTGCCGACGTCGTCGTCCTTCCACATCCATTCGGTCAGCTTCGAGCGGAAGGTGGTGGGCGCAATTGCGTTGACGGTTGTGCCGTACTTGGCCCATTCGGTCGCGAGCACGCGCGTCAATGCGTCGGTGGCGCCCTTCGAGCTGCAATAGGCCGTGTAGCCAGAGAAGTTGCCGTGCCGGCCGCGCGTCGACGACATCAACAGGACTTTGCCTTTGATGCCTTCTTTTATCCAATAAGAACCGACCGCTTTCGCCATCAGCCACGGGCCGCGGACATTGACGTCCATCACGCGCTGCCAGTCTTCATAGGACTGGCTTTCGATGAAACCTGCTTTGTTGGTGCCCGAAGCCACCACCAGCTGATCGACGCGGCCGTAAGCGTCGAGCGCAGCCTTCAGGATCGCTTCTGCATCTTCAAGCGTATCCGGCCGGCGGACGATGCTTGCGACTTTGCCGCCGACATCGCGCACGTCATTGACCACGGTTTCCAGTTCCTCGGCCGTTCCGGATGCGAGCAAAAGCTTGGCGCCGAGCGCGCCGAGCGCGACGGCGCAAGCGTGGCCGAACGATCCGGAGGCGCCGGTAATGATCGCAACCTTGTCGCGCACGTCAAACAGCGACAACGGATTTCGAAATCTTCTCAGTGATCATCTCGTCAAATCGCTTCGCAATCTTATTTGCCGGTCTCGATGCGGAAACGCTGCTCCGGATCGAGCACGGCGACGACCCGGACGCCGCAGCCTTCGCCTTGCGGCCAGCGCCAGGGAAACGCCATGAAGGTGCAGCGCTTGCCGGTGATCGCATCGAGGTCGCCGTTGACATTCTCGATGCCGGGAATGCCGCCTTTGCACATCAGGGTTTTGTGCGCCGGCTCCCAATGCGGGAAATCCTGCATCGCGTCGCGGCCAGTCTCGCGCCGATATTCTTCGACAAGGTAGGGGTGCGACGGTCCCGGTCCGTGATCGATCAATTTGGTGCCGAGCGGATGATCGAGCGCCTGCACATCGACGCCGACCATTTTCACCTGCTTCTCCACCAGCCACTCGGCGGCCTCCTTATAGAGGCCCGGCGAATAGGCGTAGTACTCGTCGCTGTCGGCAAGCTTGTGATGCGTGCCGGTGTTGATCATGACGATGTCGTTCTTGCGGATCTTCGGCGTCGCCTTTTCAAGATCGTCCGGCGTGATGACGCCCCACTTGCCTTTGGGAATGGACACCGCAACGCCGGTGCCGAAGAACCGCCACAGCGGATAGCCGGTCAGGCTCGGCGTGTTCTCGGTCACATGCAGCGGCGCATCCATGTGGGTCGCGCGGTGCATGATCCCTTCGAACTCGGTGACATAAACGCCGTCGAGCGCGTGGAATTGCAGCGTCAACACGTTGATGCCGGGCGCGGACGGCCATTGCGGAATGCCGTGCCCCCACCGGGCGCTGAGATTGTAGAATTTGAGGCCCTTGGTGCTGGAATGGGTCGCCACCTGACCTTCCGCCTGGCGTTGCAGCCCGCTCATGATGCCGTCCCCGGTTCCAGACGATAGCTGCCGGCAGGATCAAGCAAGGCGACGAAGCGGACGCCGCAGGCGTCGCCTTCCGGCCAGTTCCACGGATAGGCATGGAAGGTGCAGCGCTTGCCGAGGAGCGCATCGATCTCGCCGCCGACATTTTCGATCGTCGGAATGCCGGCGCTCAGCAGGGCACGGTGCGCCGGATTCCATTCCGGAAAATCGGTCTTAGGATCGCGCCCGGTCGCCGTCTGATACGCCTTCGGCAAGCGCTTCATCTGCGGGCCGTTGCGCTGCAAGCCGAGCGATGTCGCCAGCGGATGATCGACTTGCGGCGTGTCGACCGCGACGAGCTTCACGCCTTTGGCGGCGAGCCACTCCGCCGATTCCTTGGCGAGGCCGGGCGAGTGACCGAAATATTCGATACTGTCGCTGTAACGCCGATGCCAACCGGTGACGATCACGACGATGTCGTCGGCCTCGACCGTTGGCGCAGCGCTTTCAAGATCGGCGACGGTGACGAACTCCCATTGCTGCTTGGGAATTGAGAGCACGACGCCCGATCCAAAAAAACGCTCAAGCGCAATGTCGCCGATGCCCGGAGCGCGCTGAATGAGATGGAGCGGCGCGTTCACGTGCGTGCCGCTGTGCATCACCATACGGATGCGCGTTGCCATGACGCCGTTCTTGGCATGGGTGCTGGAACGGTAGAGCTTGACTTCTTCGTAGCCCGGCAATGTGGGAACGCCGTGGCCCCATTCGTGACTGAGCTCGTAGAAGACAAGCCCGCTCTCGGGCTCCGTCACACCGGGCATCATGACCTCCCTGCGGCGCCGGCCGATTTCGCCGGGCGGCGCCCGACCTGCAAGCCTTGCAACAGGTCTTGCAGTAACTCTTGCAATGTGTGCGCCGGCCGAGAAGCCGGCCAATTCATACTCGGTGCGGCCGCATACACGAACGGTATGACGGCAGCCGAGCAGCCGGGCAGGGCCGCCGTATTCATGCGGACACCGCCGCCCGCACCATCGATTTGAAGCTTTCGATCATCCGCGCCGGCCGGTTCGTGCGCATATAAGCGAGGCCGGCCTCCGCGTCCCAGAATGTGCCCTCGTGCGTGATCGTGACCAGGCCGAAGCGCCTGACGTAATCGGCCATCAGCGTGGAAAAGAGGCCGAGAAAATCGCCCTGCTCGAGCAGGCGCAGCATCCCGATCAGGCTCGCTTCAACGGCAATCTTCGGCGGCTCGAGCCCATTGGCGACGAGGTATGAGCCGATACGGCTGGTGCCGACGCTGTCGTTGGCAAGCACGACCCAGGGAAAGCGCGCCAAATCCTCCGCCTTGACCGTGCCCTTGCCGGCGAGCGGGTGGCCGGCGCGCGCGACCAACGCCTGGCGGACGTTGACCAGCGGCTCCTTCACCAGTTCCGGCTGCGACGGGAAGGACAGCGTGACACAGGCAAGATCGATCTCGCCGGCGAGCAGCGCCGGGACGATGCTGTCGATGGCGCCTTCCGTCAGGCGAACTTTCACTTTCGGAAACTGCTGATGAAAGGCGGCGACGATGCCGGGCAAGATCGTCGAGACCCACATCGGTCCGGCGCCGATGCGGAGCGTCCCGGTGACGCCCTGCTCGAGCGCGCTGATCTCGGACAAAGCGTGACGGTATTCCAGTTCCATCAGCTTGACGCGGCGCGCCAAGACTTCGCCTTGTTTGGTCAGCGCCACGCCGGTCGGCAGACGCTCGAACAGCGGCACGCCGATCGTCTTTTCAAGTTGGCGGATGCTGCGCGTCAGCGCCGGCTGGCTGATATGCAGAGCCTCGGCCGCGGCGGTGATGTTCCGCTTTTCGACCACGCCCAGGAAATGACGAAGCAACCGCGAATGCATGACGAGACGGCCTTCCCGGCCCAAAAACGCGACAAAATCCGGTACACCATAACTTTGAGTTATGGCAAGCCCGGGGCCGGCTCAGTCGGCGGCGGGGCGCTCGAATGCCCGGCCGCCCCGGTGTGCAGGGCTTGGCGGCCTCCCTTGCCGGCGGCTCCGCGCACGAGACGACGTGCCAGCGGGAAAAGCTGCCAGCCCAGACGGTCGGCGGCATAGCCCCAAATTCCCTTCGGCGCTTTGAGCATCACGCCGATCGCGACGACGCCAAGGATGATCAGATACGTGCTGGCGAGATCGGCAAGGAATTCGCGCAACACGAAAAAGATCACGGTGCCGACGATCGGACCTTCGACTCTGCCGATGCCGCCGATGACGGTGATGAAGATCATGTTCACCGTCCAATCGTTGATGCTGAAGGCGGAGAATGGCGTGATGCTGAGCTTTTGCAGGAACACCATGGAGCCGACCATGGCGGTCGCGGCGGCAGCGACGACAAACACCACCATACGCGCGCGATTGACGTCGATGCCGTTCGACTTTGCCGCGGTCTCATTGTCGCGGATCGCCTGCAAGGCAAGGCCATAGCGCGTGCGAAGGAGCAGCACGATGATGCCGATCACCGCGATGGCGAGCGCAAGGAATATCCAGTAGATCAGGGATTCGCGCCCGCTGCGCGAAGCGGCGATCGATTGGACCACCTTCGCCGGCAGGCTGATGCCCGATCCGCCGCCGACCGCGGGCACCAGCTGAAAGATCTGCAAAAAGACTTCGGCCACCACCCAAGAGCCGATGGTGAAATAGGCGCCGCGCAGCTTGAGCAACAACAAGACGATCGGAACGGACATCAGGGCGCCGATGACGCCTGCGAGCGGCAGGCCGACCATCGGATTGAGGCCGGCCCACAACGCGCACAGATAAAGCGTATAGCCGCCAAGCCCGACGAAGGTTTGTTGACCGACCGACACCAGCCCGGCATAGCCGGCCAGGAAATTCCAAAGGCTCGCCAGTGCTACGAACGAATAAATCTCGGTGGCGAGACGCATCATCTGGCGGTCGCCCCAATAGGGCAAGGCAACGAGTGCTGCCGTGAGCAGAATCCAGAATGTCATGCCGATGCGGCTCGACAGGGTCGAATGGACGACCCGCGCCTTCGGTGGCGCGCCAAAATCCTTCGCGCTCATACCGACACCTTCGGGAACAGCCCTTGCGGGCGCACGATCAGCACCAGCAGAAAGGCGACGTGGCCTGCGGTGAACGGCAGACCCACATTGATCTGGCCGCCGATGGCCTGCGCCAGTCCGAGCAGCACGCCGCCCGCGAGCGTGCCCCAAAGACTGCCGAGCCCGCCCATGATGACCGCTTCGAAGCCGAAGATGAGAAGCTGCGGACCGTAGAACGGATTGAAGGTGGTGCGGATGGCAATGAACACGCCGGCCACCGCGACGACGACGAGCGACAGCGCCATCGCGAGCGCGAAGATGTGACGGTTCTCGATGCCCATCAGTTGCGCGATCTCCGGGTCGTCCGAGGTCGCCCGAAACGAGCGGCCCAACGTCGTGCGGTAGAACAAGAGCTGCAGGCCGCCGATGACGGCCACCGCGACGACAAACTGAATCACCGGAAGCACGCCGACCGCGAGATCCGGCGTGAACTTCCAGCTCGCCATCTCGATCGGCCCGGCATAAAGCCTGCGGCTGTCGTGCGTGAACAAGATGAGCAGCACATTCTGGATGATGACCGACAAACCGAACGTCACGAGCAATGGCGGCAGCTCGTCGCCCAGCGCGAAGTTCAATAGTCCACGCTGCAACGCGTAGCCGAAGATTGCGATGGCCGGTACGACGACAATCAGCGACGTGAACGGACCGACGCCGAGCGCCTGCATGGTGAAATACGCCATATAGGCCGCGACCACGATGAGATCGCCGTGCGCTATGTTGACCAGACGCATGACGCCAAAGATGAGCGACAGGCCGGCGGCAAAGAGCGCATAAAGGCCACCGAGCAGAACGCCTTGAATGATGACGTGGACCAGCTCCATGCGCCGTTACACTCCGAAATAGGCGGCTTTGATCGCCTCGCGACTAAGGCTGCGCGACGCGCCTTCCAACAAGACCCGCCCCTCCTGCAGGCAATAAAGGTAGCTGGAGGCGGCCAGCGCTTGCACGACATCCTGTTCCACGATCACCACAGCGGTGCCTTCGGCTACGATCGCCGGCAGGCGCTGAAAGATGTCGCGTACGACGATCGGCGCGAGCCCGAGACTGATTTCGTCGCACAGCAAGAGCCGCGGATTGGACATCAGCGCGCGCCCGATGGCGACCATTTGTTGCTGACCGCCGGACAGCGATGTGCTCGCTTGGCTGCGCCGCTCCGCCAGCATCGGAAAAAGCTCGAGCACCCGCTGCAATGTCCAGGGACCCGGGCGGCCAAGCTGGCCGCCGATGCGCAGGTTTTCCTCGACCGTCAGCGATGAAAAAAGCCGGCGCCCCTCCGGCACCATGGTGACGCCGCGCGCGACGATTTTCGGCGATCGAATGCCGCCGATCGGCTCGCCATTGAAACGGACCATGTCGGGCGCGGCGCGGATCATGCCGACAATGGATTTCAGCAGCGTGCTTTTGCCGGCGCCATTGGCGCCGATCACGGCGACCGCCTGCCCTTCGTCGATCGACAGCGAGACGCCATAGAGCGCCTGGAAGTCGCCGTAAAAGGCGGTCAGCGAATTCACTTCCAGAAGCGCCATCGCAGTGTCCGAACTCAGTCTCACGCTTGCGGCCGGCGGATTGTCATTCGCCGGCCGGGATGCCCATGTAGATTTCCGTGACCTTTGGATGGCTGATCGCCGCCGCCGGCCGATCGTCGGCGATGAAGGCTCCGCCCGCCAGCACGACGATGCGATCGACGGTCGCCAAGAGCGCGTGCACGACGTGCTCGATCCAGATCACGGAGACACCGGTGGTGCGGATACGGCGAATGAGCGCCACCAGGGCTTCGCATTCCATTTCGCTCAAGCCGCCGGCGACTTCGTCGAGCAGCAACAGCTTCGGCTGGGTGGCCAGAGCGCGCGCCAGCTCAAGCCGCTTGCGGTCAAGCAGCGTCAGCGTGTTGGCTTTCACGTTGGCTTTGTCGCCGAGCTCGCAATCCTCCAGGATCTGCGCGCAGAGATCGTAGACATCCCGCTCGCGCCGGCCTTTGGCAAACGCGCCGGCGACGACCAGATTTTCGAACACCGACATGCCGCCGAAGGGCTGCGGAATCTGAAACGAGCGGGCGACGCCGAGCCGGCAGCGCTCGGCCGCCGACAGGCGGGTGATGTCGCGGCCTTCGAACAGGACGCGTCCTGAATTCGGCGCCAGCATGCCGGTGATGATGCCGAACAGCGTGGTTTTGCCCGCGCCGTTCGGACCGAGCATGCCCAGCGCTTCACCTTCGGCAAGTTGAAGATCGAGGTCGTCGGCGATCACGACCGCGCCGAAACTCTTGCTGATGCTCTCAAGCGCCAGGATTGCAGACACACATCCCCCGATGGGGCTTGCAACCGCCCAGCGCCGAGCGGCCGCAAGCCTTAAGTCCTCGATCAAGCAAGCGGCAAGAGCTTGGATGTCGTTTTGATTTCAGGGAAGGCGCCGGAATTGACAATGGCGATGTCGAGCCGGTCGCCGTGCTTCTGCCATTGCCCGGCCACCACCGGCGTGGTGCAGACATTCTTCACCGGCTGGCCGGTCCACTTCACCGGACCGACGATGGTGTGAATGTCGGTGGCGACGATGGCGTCGAGAATGGACTTCGGATCCTTCGGATCTTTCGAACGCTTGAGCACGTCGATGACCACCTCGAACAGCGCATGCTTGAACGGGATCGGCTGCGTCCAATGCTTGCCGGAATCCTTCTCGTAAGACTGGGCGAGGTCCTTGCAGGAAATGCCGGTCAGGCTCGACTTGTAGGGATGGTCCGGCGTCCACCACACTTCGCTTGTCACGCCTACGCCGCGCGGACCGAGCGAGGCGACGTCCGCCGGAAACAAGAAGGCTTTGCCCAGCGTGATGACTTTCGGCTGATAGCCCATCTGGGCGCATTGATTGTAGAAGCCGGCGAAGTCCGGCGTGAACAAATTGCCGGTGACGATCTCGACGCCGGCTTTCTTGAAGGCCGTGACCTGCGGCGAGAAGTCGTTGCCGAACGCCGGGAACTGCCCCGGATCGACCACTGTGAAGCCGGCATTCTTGATCGCCGGAATGAAGGCGTCATGCCAGGAGGTGTCGTCTTGCGCGGTATTGAACAGCGTGCCGACGACCTTGTTGGTCTGCTGCTCCTTCCACAGGCCGATGAAGCAGGCGAGAACCTGATCGAGGCCCCAGAAGAAATGATAGGTCCAGGTGAAGCCTTCCTTCGGCGGATTGCGGCCGTAATAGTAGGATTCCCAGGGATCGTCGGCGGTGATGCAGGGCACCTCGTTGAGCTCGGCGACGTTGGCGGTCGGATTGCAATCGATCGAGCCGCTCGAGGCGGTGATGATATCGACTTTGTCTTTGAGGATGAGTTCGCTCGCCACTTCGGCCGTGCGGCTTTCGTCGGTTTGGCTGTCCTTGGCGATGATCTCGACCTTGTAGGTCTTGCCGCCGATTTGCAGGCCGGGCGCAAGCACTTGGCGAATGCCGGCGAGCGTCCAGTCTTGCGCTTCGGCGAAGCCCGCCATCGGACCGGTCTTCGGGGCGACGTGGCCGACCTTGATCACGAGATTGTCGGCGCGCAAGACCGCGGGAGCAAAGACCGTGCTCGCGGCAAATGTCGCGGCGCCGGCCTTGAGCACGCTGCGGCGGGTCGGATTGACCTTCAACAGCGGGCGCCGCTTCCTGCCGACGAGCGTGTTGTCTTCCATCGTTATGTCCTCCCTTTATGGCAGACGATTTTTGATGTCCGCCGCGCCACTTGGTCTTCGCTGACCGGTGCGACTTTGCGCGCCGGATCGTCGGCACGTTGCGCCGGGTCGATTGCTCCCCGCGACCGCCGGAACATGGATTTTTTGCAGGTTGCCGGCGTCGGAGGGCGGAATCTCGCGAGCGCCGCGTCACCCGTCCATGACAAGGCTTAGGAAACGCGAAAAAGGGGGTCCAATTGTTTCTCGAAGCGGCCCCATACCTAAATTCTATGGCCGCAGAACCGGCTCGAAGCGCGCGAACGACACACCATGACGTGGGAGCATGTTGCGGTCGCCGAATGGCATTGGACGTTGCGGCGATGACGATAAAATTGCCGCCATGAGCACACAGGTCGGCCCAACCGGCGCCGAGACTCTCGTCAATTCGCTGGCGGCCGAGGGCGTCGATACCATCTTCGGCCTGCCCGGCTTGCAACTCGATTACATTTTCGACGCGCTTTACGACCGCCAAGACACTATTCGCGTCATCCATACGCGCCACGAACAAGCGACCGCCTACATGGCCTTCGGCTATGCGCAGGCGAGCGGGCGCGTCGGCACCTGCCTCGTCGTGCCCGGACCGGGCGTTCTCAACGCGACGGCGGCGCTTTCGACCGCTTATGCGTGCAACGCGCCGGTGCTTTGCATTACCGGACAAATTCCGTCCGCCCATATCGGCGGCGGCCTCGGTTTCCTGCACGAGATTCCGGATCAGACCGGCTTGCTCGCTTCGGTCTCGAAATGGCAGGGCCTGGTGAAATCACCGGCGCACGCCGCCGACGTCGTGCAGGCGGCTTTTCGCGAGCTGAACAGCGGCCGCCGCCGTCCGGTAGTGATTGAAATTCCGCCCGATGTTGCTGCCGCTCGTTCATCGGAAATTCCCACCGGACCGCCGACGGCTCCGATCCCGCCGCCACAACCCGACCCACACGCCTTAGCGCGTGCCGCCGCTCTGCTCGGGCGAGCCCGCAACCCGGCGATCTTCGTCGGCAGCGGCGTATTCGGCGCCGAGCGCGAGCTCAGTGAACTTGCCGAGATGCTGCAAGCGCCGGTGATCATGAGCGAGCACGGGCTCGGCGCGCTCGACATCCGTCATCCGCTCGCGCAAACCATGCAAGTCGGCAACGACCTCTGGCCCGACATCGACGTAGCGCTCGCCGTCGGCACGCGCTTCTTCCATCCGATCGTGGAATGGGGCCGCGACGACGATATTCGCCTGATCAGAATCGATGTCGATCCGGAGCAATCGGTCGCCGCCTGGCCGCCTGACGTTCATATTGTCGCCGACGCGCGCCCGGCACTCGCGGAACTGCTCGAGCGGGTACCGGTCGCGAACAGGCGACGCGAAAACCGCGAAACCGAGTTCGCGCAGATCAAGCTGGCGAAGGAAGAAGCGCTCGGGGGAATCCTGGCGCCGCAGCGCGCCTACACAAAGGTCATCCGCGACGCGCTGCCGGATGACGGCATCGTCTGTTTCGACGTGACGCAACTGCACTTCTATTCGTGGTGGGGCTATCCGGTGCACCGGCCGCGGACGGTGATCCAGCCGGGCTACCAAGGCACGCTCGGCTACGGATACCCGACGGCTCTCGGCGCCAAGGTGGCGCTGCCTGATCGTCCGGTCGTCTATGTGGGCGGCGACGGCGGCTTCATGTTCAACTGCCAGGAACTCTCGACCGCGATGCGCTTCGGCATCGCCGTGGTCGCGATCGTTTTCAACGATGACGCCTACGGCAATGTTCGGCGCATTCAGCGCGAGATGTTCGGCGGCCGGCTGATCTCGTCCGACCTCTACAATCCCGACTTCGCGAAATTCGTCGACAGTTTCGGCATGGATTATTGGAGGGCCGATAGTCCGCAAACGCTGGCGCCCGCACTGAACGCCGCGCTCGCGACCGGCAAGCCGGCTTTCATCGAAGTCAAGATCGAAGGCTTTCCCAACCCGTTCCCGCACATGTTTTTCCGCAAGGTGCGCGGCTGAATGGCTGGCTCGTCTCGACCAGGACCTGACGCGCTTGCAGCGGCACTTTCGCAACTGCGCGCGCGCTTCGGCGAACGGCTGGCCGAGGGCGAAGCAGTGCGCCGCCAACACGGCAATCAGCTCTCGGAGGTGGCCAACGAGCCGCCCGATGCTGTGCTCTTCCCGGAGACGACCGCCGAGGTTGCGGACGCGGTGCGCATCTGCGCGACGCACCGCATACCCATTATCCCGTTCGGCGTCGGGTCATCCTTCGAGGGCCATATCAATGCGCCGTTTGGCGGGCTGTCGATCGACACCTCGCGCATGAAGCGGATCGCCGCCGTTCGCGTCGATGATCTCGACTGCACCGTCGAGGCCGGCGTGACACGAAGCGAGCTCAACCAGCATTTGCGCGACAGTGGTCTTTTCTTTCCCATCGATCCCGGCGCCGATGCTTCGTTCGGCGGCATGGTCGCGACCCGCGCCTCCGGCACCAATGCCGTCCGCTACGGCACGATGCGGGACAACGTGCTGGCGCTGACGATCGTGCTGCCGGACGGCAGCGTGAGCCGCACCGGCACGCGCGCGCGCAAATCCTCCGCCGGCTACGACCTCACGCGCCTGATCGTCGGCTCGGAAGGCACGCTCGCCGTCGTCACCGAAATCACGCTCAAGCTCAGCGGTATTCCCGAGGAGATCAGCGGCGGCGTCTGTCCGTTTCCATCCATCGAGGCCGCTTGCAATGCGGTGATCGCGACGATCCAGACCGGCATTCCCGTCGCGCGCATCGAGCTGATGGATGAAATCCAAGTCCGCGCCTGCAATGCCTATTCGCAGCTCGAGCTACCCGAGACGCCGCTCCTCTTTCTCGAATTCCACGGATCGGCCGCGGGCGTGCGCGAACAATCGGCGCGCTTCAACGACATCGCCGCGGAGTTCGACGGCGGACCGCTCGATTGGGCCACCCAAGCCGAAGATCGCTCCCGGCTTTGGCGAGCGCGCCACAACGCCTATTGGGCCGCCCGTGCGCTGCGCCCGACCGCCAAGGGCATTTCCACCGATGTGTGCGTGCCGATATCGCAGTTGGCCGCCTGTGTCGCCGAAACCAAATCGGACATCGCCGCGAGCGGACTCGTGGCGCCGATCGTCGGCCATGTGGGCGACGGCAATTTTCACGTGCTGCCGCTGATCGATTTCTCGAACCCTGCGGAGGTCGAGCGCGGTTATGCCTTCGTCGAGCGGCTGGTGAAGCGCGCGCTGGCGCACGACGGCACCTCGACCGGCGAGCACGGCATTGGGCAATCAAATCGGCGGTTCTTGGCGCTGGAATTCGATCGGGTGGCGCTCGAAACGATGCGCGCCGTCAAGCGCGCCATCGACCCGGACAACATCATGAACCCAGGTAAGGTGTTGCCGGATTTTTAGAAGGCGACGACGATCGTCTGTTTTTGAAATAGTCGAGCGTGCCCCTGCTCATGATCTCGTCCGCCGCGACCAATTGGTCGGGCGCGATGTCGGAGGCCGTTTTCATCCGCTCATACAACGGGCCAAAGTCCTGATAACACTCTTGCAGCAGCTTCTCAAAGCTGTCGATGACGAAGTAGGTCTGCTGAAAGTCGTCAATCACATATTTCGTGCGCATCACGCGCTCCAGATTGAAGGCGACGCGGTTTGGCGAGCAGTTCTCGAGCGCAAAGACGCTTTCACCGACCGACGACATGATGCCGGCGCCGAAAATGCGCAATTCGGCAGCCGTTCGGATCAAGCCGAATTCGATCGTGTACCAGTAGAGCCGCGCCAGATTGGCCAAGCGGCCAAGCGCCAGCGCCCGATTGCCGCCCTGACCGTAAGCCTGCATGAAATCGGCATAGACCGGATTGGCCAACAGCGGAACGTGCCCGAAAATGTCGTGAAAGATGTCCGGCTCCTGCAGGTAATCCATCTCCGCTTCCGAGCGAATGAACGCGCCGGCCGGAAAGCGGCGCTTGGCCAGGTGGTTGAAGAAAACGTCGTCGGGTACGAGCTCGATGACGGGAACGACACGCCAGCCGGTCAGCTTTGCCAGCCGGTCGCTCAGCTGCTCCATGTCGGGAATACCGGATTCGGAAAGCTGAAGCTTCTCGATCATTGCAACGAATTCGTCGCAAGCGCGATTGCGCAAAATCGCTTGCGACCGCTTGAACAGCCGGTCCCAGCGGTCGTGTTCGGCGGGCGTATAGCGGGCCCAGTCTTGATCGATGGTGAAGTCCCGCTTTCGCGGCGCGTTACGGAAGCGAGCCTTTGGATCACTCTCGATCAGCTGCTTCTCAACGACCGCCGACATGGTCTTTCTCCCTACATCGGCGCTAACTTCTTAGTGGAGCATGATCTTGTCGGAAAACCGGTTTCCACTTTTCCGGATCATGCTCGCCTTCTTGGTGGAGCATGATCTTTTCGGAAAACCGGCTTCCACTTTTCCGGATCATGCTCTTTGATCAGGCCGCAGATCGCGTATCCGGCGCCTTGAGTACGCCGCGGCGGATTTGATCTTCCTCGATCGAGACAAACAGCGCCCGGAAATTGCCTTCGCCGAAGCCTTCATCGCCCTTGCGCTCAATGAACTCGAAAAAGATCGGGCCGATCAGGTTGGCCGAGAAGATCTGCAGCAGAACCTTGGTCATATTCCCTTGCTTTTCACCAACAGCCACTGCGCCTTCGCCATCGATCAGGATGCCGTTGCGCCGGAGCCGCGCCAGGTCTTCGCCATGGCCGGGTACACGCTCGTCGACGCGCTCGTAATAAGTGGCCGGAGGTGACGGCATAAAGCCAAGCCCGTCGACACGCAGCTGCTCGATGGTGGCGTAGATGTCGCGGCACCCACAGGCGACGTGCTGGATGCCTTCGCCCTTGTAGCGGTGCAGATACTCTTCGATCTGGCTGCGCTCGTCGGCGGATTCGTTGATCGGAATGCGGATCTTGCCATCCGGACTGGTGAGCGCACGCGAAAACAAGCCCGTGTACTCGCCTTTGATATCGAAGTAGCGAATTTGCCGGAAATTGAAGAGGCGCTGGTAGAAGCAGGTCCAGACATTCATGCGGCCGCGGCCGACATTGTGCGTCAGGTGGTCGATGTAATAAAGGCCGCGACCTTCCGGCTTTGGGTCGCGCGCACCGAGCCACTCGAAAGCGTCGTCATAGACCGAGCCCTTGTCGCCATAGCGATCGACCAAATAGAGCAGGCTGCCGCCGATGCCCTTCAATGCAGGCACTTCGAGCGTGAGCGCGCCGGCGGCCGGATCGGCAGGCTCGACCCCGAGCTGCCGAGCGCGGTCGTAAGCATGCGCGCCGTCGACCACGCGAAAGCCCATCGACGATGCGCACGGTCCGTGCAACGCGGCAAAGCGTGCGGCGTGGGTTCCGGGCTCCTCGTTCACGAGGTAATCGACATCACCCTGCCGGTAGACAGTGATCGCTTTCGTGCGATGTCTGGCGACAGGAGCGAAGCCCATGAGCCGAAAAAGGGCGTGCAAGTGAGCCGGCTCCGGATGCGCGAACTCGACGAACGCAAAGCCGTCGGTGCCCATCGGATTTTGCGGGTTGATGGTCGCGGGCGGCGCGTCGTGCGGGAATGGACCCATGCCAAAATCCTCCTCAGTCGCGCCACCAAGATAAGTCGCATCGCGTGCAAGAGTTGCGCAAAATGGGGTATAATGACCACAGAATTTGCATGAATCATGCATGGATTGGCGAAATATGCACGAACTTACTGATCTCGATGCGTTCGATTTGCGCATTCTCGCGGCGCTGCAGGAGAACGGCAGACTGACCAACCAAGAACTTGGCGAACGCGTCGGACTGTCGGCGTCGCAGTGTTCGCGCCGGCGCGCGAGCCTTGAAGCCGCCGGTCTGATCCGCGGCTATCGCGCCGATCTGGCGGCCGAGCAAATAGGCTTCCGGCTGCTGGTGTTCGTGCAGGTCACGCTGGCTACACACAGCGGCGACAATGCCGAGAAATTTCGCAAACTAGTCGCGCGATTGGACGAAGTGCAGGAGGCTTACGCCACGAGCGGCGACACCGATTACCTCCTGAAGATCGTCGTTCCCGACCTGAAAGACCTATCGGTGCTGGTGAATGAAATTCTGCTCCCGCACGAGAGCGTCGCGCGCGTGCGCTCATCGATCGTGCTCGACCGGATCAAGGAAACCGCGTGGCTGCCGCTGCGCGCTTTGTTGAAGAGCGCAGGCCGTTAGGCGAGCTACCAACGAAGCAATTCAGAAGCTGGGGAGAAGGCTGGATTGCTTCGTCGCTTTCGCTCCTCCCAATGACGATCTTGTTTCGACCTAAAATAATGGCACTCTAAACTCCAGCGATCACGCGCCGGTCGATGTCGGCGACGTTCGTGACACCGGTCAGGGCCATGCTGACGTCGAGCTCGTTGCGCAAAATTTCGATCGCGCGCGCGACACCTGCCTGTCCGCCGGCGCCGAGACCGTAGATGTAAGCCCGCCCGCTCAGACATGCGCGCGCGCCGAGTGCGATGGCGCGCATGATGTCCTGACCGGAGCGGATGCCGCCGTCGAACAGAATTTCGATCGACGAGCCGACGGCATCCGCGATGGCCGGCAGCATCGCGATCGATGACGGCGCGCCATCGAGCTGACGGCCGCCATGGTTGGAGACCACGAGCGCCGCAGCGCCGGTCTGCGCCGCAATGCGCGCATCTTCGACGTCCAGAATGCCTTTCAGGATTATTTTTCCGGGCCACAGGCCAGCGAGCCATTCAACCTCTTTCCAGCTCAGCGGCGCATTGAACTGGCTGCCGATCCATTGCGACAAGGACTCGAGACTGTCGGCGCCGCGAATCTGCCCCGCGAGATTGCCGAGCGTGCGGCGTTTACCGCGCGCGATGTCGAACACCCAGGCCGGCCTGGTTGCGATATCCAGCATCGTCTTGAAACGCATCTTCGGCGGCATGCCCATGCCGTTTCGAATGTCGCGATGGCGCTGGCCAATCGCCGGCAGATCGAGCGTGACCACGAGCGCGCTGCATTTTGCCGCCGCCGCACGCTCCACCAGCGAGCGAACAAAGCCGCGGTCTTTCATGAAAAACATCTGGAACCAAAATGGCTCCTTCATCGCGGCGGCCACGTCCTCGATCGAGCACACCGACATGGTCGACAAACAGAACGGTATCCCGGCCGCCTGCGCGGCGCGGCAGGCCAAAATCTCGCCGTCGCGATGCAGCATGCCACAAAGCCCGACCGGGGCGAGCGCCAACGGCAGCGAGACGGGTTCGCCGAGGATCGTCGAGCGCGTGCTGCGGTCGGCGACATCGATCAAGACACGCTGGCGCAATTTGATGCGTTCGAAATCGGCGCAATTGGCCCGGAGCGTTTGCTCGGTGTAGGAGCCGCCCTCGACGAAATCGAAGAATGCGCGCGGCACCTTGCGCGAGGCGGCCTGCCTCAAATCTTCGATGCACGTCATTTTTTCCAGGACCGGCCCATCGCTGCTCGCGCGGGTTTAGTGCAGTGAGGACGTTTTCGCTCATGACTTCTTGGACGGCTGCTCCACAGCGAAATGCATGACACCAACCTAGGGCTCGGTTTGCCGTGCGACCGCGAACCGCCGGAACAAACGGATCAGCCGCCTCGCAGAGATTGAAAACGCCAGCCGATCTGCTATCAGCGGTGTTCCGTCAACCTCCTCAACTTATTTAAGCTACTGTAAAATCTGGAGATTATGGAAATGGACGTTGACCTGCCGGAGGTCATTGCCGAGGTGCGTGCCGCGTTCGACCGTTATGAAAAGGCACTGGGCGACAATGACGTCGACGCGCTTGATGCCCTGTTCTGGAAGAACCCGCGCACCATCCGCTATGGCGGCACGGAGAATTTGTACGGCCATGACGAGATTGCCGCGTTCCGCGCCGCCCGCTCGCCGGCGGGATTGGCACGCACCATTTCGCGGACGGTTATCAGCACCTACGGCCGCGATTGCGCGGTGGCCTCAACCCTCTTTCACCGCGCCAGCGTGCCGGGAAAAGTCGGGCGCCAGATGCAAACCTGGGTGCGGTTTCCAGAAGGCTGGCGCGTGGTCGCCGCGCACGTGAGCTTCATCAACGAGCCGAAATGAAGAACCGAACCGCTGCGCCGTTGTTTGTGGAGGACGGACCAAGGCAACCTGCCCGCACACCAAGGCGAGTTGGCACGCCGGCTCGAAGCCGGATGAGATAATCGCTTCGGACTCGGGAGCGGCTCGCAGCCGAGAAATTTGACCTGTTCTCTCTCTAAATGTATCGTATGTCGTTGGCTGGGCCGTCAAATTTGCTGTCGCATTTTTTGAGGCGCCTATGGAGTGGTCGACAAAGCCGCATCAAAACGATCAACCCTTTGGCAGTTGGGCCGACGATCTTGCGGCCGCTTTCGTCCGACTGGAGCCTCGGAAAATAGCCGAGCATCCGTTCGAGGGGACGATATCGAGGGCTGACTCTGCTCCCATCCAGATTTCCCGCGTCACAGCAACAAAGCACAGGGTTTTGCGCTTACGTTCACATATAGCGCGAAGCAGGGATGACCTGTGCTTTGTCAACCTTCAACTTGAGGGGGTGGGCCGCTACACGCAGCGTGGTCACCAGCAGATTTGCGGGCCAGGAGATCTCGCGGTCGCGGACACAACCGAGCCGTTCGAGATCGCAAACTGTCGCGATTTCCAGCTATTTTGTTTTGCGGTGCCGCGACATTTGCTCCCAAGGAATTTCTCCGAGCGACCGCGGCTGACCCTCTCGGCGACGGAAGTCGGCCGTGCTCTCTCCCGGACACTCAATGGATATGCGGAGCTTTGTCTTAGTTCACGACCGCCTTCGGGAATTCCTGCATTCACCGGCGCACACATTGTCGACCTGATTGCTCACGCATCGGAGGTCCTTGCGGAGGGACCATCGGAGCGGGTGAATCCCCCGGTGTTATTGTCAATGATGCTGGACTATATCGACCGCCACAGTGATGACCCCGACCTGGGCGCGGCAACGCTCGCGGTAAAGTTCCGCTGCTCGGAGCGCTACGTGCATAGGCTATTTTCCACAACGGATCGTTCGGTCGGAGAACACGTTAACGACAAACGGATTCTTGCTTGTACCCGTAAGTTTCTTGATCACGACTGCCGGAACAAAACAATTGCGCAAATCGCTTTCGCCGCCGGGTTTCGAGACATTTCGCATTTCAACAGACTGTTCAAGCGTAGCAATGGCACGGCACCTCGGGAGTTTCGTCGTGCCATGAATCCGAAACCCGTCTAGGTTCACAATAGGCCAAGAAATCGGTCGCTGCCGTCCAAGACTTTTCTGCTTCGGTCAGATAGCCGTTTGCTGAACGGCTGACAGTCACCGAAGTTCGGGAAGGTTCGATGGCAATCGATTTTACACTCACGCGGCAGCAGCGCGAGCTCCAGCTCAACTCCCGCAGATTCGCCAGCGATGTGCTTGCCGGCGCAAGGGATGCCGAGTCGTTGCCGACTCCTGAGGAGCGATTTCTCGCTACCAAGCCTGCCTACGAAGCCATGGTAGCAGCGGGATTTTTGCGAAAGTGCATTCCCGCCCCGGCAGGCGGCGAGGGCGCCGGCCTTGTCGACATGGCGATCATGGCCGAGGAACTTTACAGCGTGAACGCCAGCGTCACCCTGACGATGCTGGGGACGGTTCTCGGTATTTTGCCGATTTTGCTTGGCGGCACACCGGACCAGTGCGGCCGGCTGCTGGCGCCGTTCTTAAGGAAGAGTGGCGCTCCGTTGGCCGGGTTTTGTTCCAGCGAACCAGGCGGGAGCGCCAATGCCGGTTCTCCGCCGCCGGGTGAGGGCGTGCGAACCACCGCGAAGCTCGAAGGCGATAGCTGGGTCATTAACGGCCGGAAAAAATGGGTTTCGTCAGCAACCGGGTGGGACCGCAAAGGCGCCGATGTTTTGTGCGTGGTGTGCAGAACCGACCCCGACGCTCCGCCCGACAAGGCGATTTCCATCATAGCGGTTGAACGACCGACGCCCGGCATCGTCTTTGAGTGCGCAATCGATTCCGTGGGCCATCGCGCGCACCTCACGCCGCAGTTCGGTTTCAAGAATGTCCCTGCGCCGCGACATAATTTGCTGGGGCAGGAAGGCAGCGGCCTTGCACTAACTGCAGCCAGTTTTACCGGGACCGCTGCCTTGGTCGGTATTTTCGGAGTTGCACTCATGCGGGCGGCGTTCGAGTTCGCGTTGCACTTCGCCCGCACGGAGCGACGCGGCGGTATCCATCCGATCATTGAGCATCAAGCAGTGGGATATGCATTGGCTGACGCCAAGACCACCATTGAATCGGCTCGATATCTCAGCTGGCGCGCGTGCCACGCCGTCGATAGTCAATCTCCCGCCGCTGACGAACTTGCAATACAAGCGAAGATTTATGGCTCCGAAGCTGCGGTTCGTGTCATCACCGATCTCATGCGCGTGGTGGGCATCGACAGTTACGACCATGAGATTCCATTGGGGCGTCTTCTACAAGATGCGCTAGCCCTTCCGATCTTCGACGGCGGCAACATGGGCGTCCGGCGTCGTCAACTCCATACGATGTTAAAGCGGTCGGATTACGCCCCGCTGTTGGCGAGCGGGGCTGCCTGAAAGGCCACACTTGCCGTGTCGCATCCGGGCACTCGAGGCTGGACGTCCTGTTTCGATCAGCCGGTTGTATCGGCAATATCGTCGATAGATGGGTGATTTATGAGCAAAGCTGAAAGGGTGGCCGTTGTAACAGGCGCATCGCAGGGAATCGGCGCTGCGCTCGTTCAGGCATTCAGAAGCCGCGGTTGCCGGGTCGTCGCGAATTCGCGATCCATCAAAGCACTTGCTGATCCGGACGTGGTCACCGTGCCGGGTGACATCGCCGACCCAAAGACGGCCGATCTTCTGTTCGAGGTGGCATTAAAACACTTCGGCCACGTCGACACGTTGGTCAACAACGCCGGCATCTTTATCGCAAAGCCCTTCACCGCCTACACAAAGGATGACTACGCTATCTACATGGCAACGAACGTCACAGGCTTCTTCCACATAACTCAGCGCGCTGTGGAGATTATGAACAAGCAAGGGCGGGGTCACGTCGTGACAATCACGACAAGCCTGGTAGACCAGCCGATGACCAGCGTGCCAAGTGTGCTCGCATCTCTCACCAAGGGAGCGTTGAACGCGGCAACCAAGTCGCTCGCGATAGAGTATGCAAAAAGTGGCGTGCGCGCAAATGCTGTTTCTGCGGGAATCATCAAGACTCCGATGCATCCGGTCGAGGCTCATCAAGCTTTGGCGTCTTTGCATCCGATGGGTCGAATGGGAGAAATGTCTGACATCGTTGACGCCGTGATGTATCTGGACTCGGCGGGATTCGTAACTGGAGAAATTCTCCACGTGGACGGAGGGCAGGCAGCCGGCCACCATACATTTTAGCTAGCGCGTGCCGCCGCACACTTGAGCGTCATCGACGAAGCAAAATAGGGGCGGGTTCGATTTGACTTTCTCGCCTGGTCGTTTCTCTTTTAGGACCGACCATTTTTTTCTGGAAATCAGAAAAGAGAGCGGCTCTGACGCCAACGATCCAAGATAATTTTTATTCGTTGCGCCGTGCGCAATGTCGAACATTGACGACAATCGTTGAGTTCCTAGAGTTCGAATAGGTTCGGCAAACGGCCGAGCTGCCGCCGCCGGCCAGGAAGGTCCGCCGCGAAGGGGATTTGTCCCCATTCGTAGCGGCCTCGGAAGCGGACATCAGAAGATCGCGGGTCTTTGGATCTGCTGTCGCGCGACGGCGGGAGCATTGCGCGCATGCGCACGTTCTTGAGCGCGAGGTCGAGCCACTTGCCTCACTCAAAAGGGATTGTCAGACCATGTTCACCATCACGCGACGTCAAGCTCTCGCCGCGAGCGGCGGCTTTCTGACCAGCCTCCTGGCACCCCGGCGCTTTGCAGGCGCCGCGGCCGGCGGCACGCTCAACATCGCCTACAACGTCAACCTGCCGTCCTTCGATCCGAATACGGGACCGTCGTCGGTCAATCCGACGCTTCAGTCGATCTATCGCTCGGTCTTCAATAACCATATCGGTCAGCGGCCAGATCTCTCTTTTGAGCCTGCTTTGCTCACGGCTTGGGGCTGGAACGAAGACAAGACAAAAGTGTGGATGGACGTCCGCGAGGACGTGTTCTGGCACGACGGCAGCCGATTGACACCGGACGACATCGTGTGGTCGATCCAGCGCAACGCCAAGCCGGACAGCGGCAATCCGGTATCGTTCATCTGGGCCGGCATCGACAATTTCAAGATCGACGGCAAGCGCGTCACCGCCGACGTCGTGAATTATGACCCCGTCCTGTTCAAATGGATGGCGTTTCTCACCGGCTACGTGCTGCCCAAGGCCTATTACGAGAAAGTCGGCCCGCAAGGCTTTCAGGCAAAGCCGATCGGCACCGGCCCCTACATGGTCGACGCCTATGAGGGCAACGCCTATCTGCGGCTCAGGGCGAACCCGAAATATTGGGGCGGCAAGCCGCCGTTCGAGACGGTGGTGTTCAAGTTCGTCCCGGATGCAACGACCCGCGTTGCCGAGATCGAAAGCGGCGCTTCCGATGTAACGCTCGAGGTGCCGTACGAGGAGTATGACCGGCTCAAGGGCAAAGCCGGCCTAAAGGGCGTTTGCAAGCCGACCTGCGACCTCGGCTTGCTCTTCATCACCAATGGCGGAGTCATGGACGACAAGAACGTCCGCTTGGCGATGTGTCACGCCGTAGACAAGCAGAGCATCATCAAGCGGCTATTGCGCGGCTACGGCATTGCCATCGACACGCTCGAGGGGCCGGAATATGCGGCCTTCGATCCGTCGATCAAAGTGCCTTTCGATCCGACACTGGCCGCCAAGCTTCTCGCCGCCAGCGGATATTCCAAGGACAAGCCAGCCAAGTTCACGATCCAGACGACGCGCGGCTTCAAGCCGAAGGATTACGAAATGATCCAAGCGATCGTCGGGATGTGGCGCAATGTCGGCATCGACGCCAACATCGAGGTCTATGAAGTCGCCAAACATTTCGAGCTGCGCATGACCCACAAACTGGCGCCGGCGGCGTTCTACAACTGGGGCAACTATATCGGCGATCCGACCACCTCGACCGGGTTTGCGATGTGGAGTAAGTCACCGCACTCGGCGTGGCATTCCGACGATCTCGACGCCAAGATCACCCCGCTCTGGAGCGAGAAGGACGAAGCGAGGCGCATCCAGGGCTGGAAGGATGCGGACTGCTACATCGCCGAGCAGGGCTACGTGCTGCCGCTGCTGCAATATGCGCAGCCAATTCTCTACAAGTCCGATCTCAAGGTCACGCACAACACGTCCGGCGCATTGCTGCCAGCGAGTTTGATCGAGAAAGCGTAGCAAGGATCGGGCGCGGCGGCGGGTCCCTTCCCGCCGATCCAGCGATTACGCCGGCGCCGTCTCCTGCGCCATGAAGGCGCGCCAACCGCCGAAGCTTGTAATGTCGCGGGCTACAGTACGCTTGCGCGAGGCTTATTTCTTCGCCGCCTCTTGTAAAATCGAGACCATGCGTTCGATCACTTGATCAGTCGTCGATCCTGGCGGAAAGGTGATTGTTTTCTCGGGATCGTCGTTCCACATCCCGTTCGATTGCTTCCTTTGCTCGGCGATGCGGAAGGCACCATCCTCGTCCGTGATCTCCCAAAACAACATTCCGCGTTCGAATGCCGACCAAGTCTTCACACCGGCATGTTTCAACACGACAGGCGGGGGCCAATCGCGACGCAACAACATCGGAACTATTGGATTGCCGCGAGCGAACCTTGCGAGCAACGCTTCCCGAATTGCCCCGGTATTCGACAGCGGGGCTACTGCTACCGGCTCCACGCCCCGGTAAAAACCCCTTTCCATTTGGCCCTTTGTGGGCACGTAAAGAATTCCTTTCCGCAGATAAAGCGAACAGCGCATTACGGCCTCTCAGAATTCTTTGAAGATAACATCGACGTCGAACGCACGCGCACGGCTCGCAGCATTCTCAAGTATTTTCCCTTGAACGGCCGTTGCACTTCCTTTGGGAATCACCACGATCAACTCTCTGCCTGTGATGGCTGACGCATTGACTTCTATGTCTGCCATTTTACCGCCTTGGTAGAATATCATTTTGTTGACATACTTATCGACGCGAGATGAGAGCCGCAGGGCATCCTGATAGGTCGCTGCGCGTAAGTCGATTGACTTGATGCTTGTCGCGATGTTGTTCAGCCAACGATCGATCACTGGAAACTTTGCCGGCAGATTGGCGCCGAACCGATCGCTGAGGTAAATTCCTCTTGCGGCCCAGCCAAGTTCCCAAACGGCGGCCGGAGCTTCGACTGCGGCAATTGGCGGCAACATACTGAGAAGCAGAAGACCGGCACCAATCAGATTGGCCGTTGTTTCATCATCGAAAACATCAGAATGCGCATAGGGTCCGATGCTGCTTAGAATGTCCTGCCGATCTTTGTATTTGATCCCCGGCTCAAGGGCGTCCGTCAGCGCAGTATTAAGCGCGTCGCTGGCTGAGGTGTCACCTGCATTGGCATAGTATCGATCGATCTCGGCCCTGATTTTCTTTTCATCCATTGGTTTCGCATTTGCGATCCACTCAAAGAGGTCGCCGAGCTCATCATTGCACCGTCCAGGCGGGAGGGTTGCCCGCTTAATGGGAATAAGCTGCGGTGCATCCGAGCGCGCTTCTGGATTTTCATTCTGCGCCGCCCGCGTCCGAGAGTGCTCTTCTTGGGCGTCATCGGTTGACGCGAACCAGCCGGAATTGGGAGGCGTACCCGTCCGCGGATGGAGGTCGGGATTCCAATCGACCGACTTGATCAAAATGTCCTCGGCCTCCATCCGCCGCCGCGCCGCATGATTCGGGAGATCGGGCATCTGCAAATGGACCGCCGCAATCCGTGCGAGGCCCTGGTCGTTGGCGTTCAAAGCACGCGCGACGGTGGCAAGGCCGAGCGAGACGCGATCGACGTCAGGCGCGCCCGGCGCAAACTTGAGAAGACGCGCCAGTTCATCCTGATTCCGCACGACAAATCGATTGTTCCGCCGCTCGATGAGCGGCGTACCACCGAGGATCAATCCTTGGTCCGTGCAAGAAAGGCCGAGATTGTCTTCTGTTTTGGCTTCGCTGAGCCTCCAGAATTCATAAATCATGATTTGGTCCCAAAATCAGGGATGCGATATCAGATTAGTCGCATTATGTCAATGAATAAGTGACTTAAGTATCCTTGACGGTGACGGCAGCACTCACACCGCCGGAGCTGTCTCCTGCGCCATGAAGGCGCGCCAACCGCCGAAGCTTGTAATGTCGCGTGCGCCGGCGACGGCTTCGGCCTCGACCAAAAAGCCTTTGACGCTGCGGCCGTCGGCAAGTTCGAGCGTGCCGATCGACAAGGGCGGCGGCACGGCGGCGACAAAGCGCCCGAATGCACTTTCAGAAAGCGCATAAACCTCGACCGCGATGGCGGCGCCCGTGCCTTTTTTAACGCGCAGAAGGCCGGGCTTCGGCGGCTTCGTGCCGGCAAGCGCAAAAAACCGATAGTGCGGCGCTGTGGCGCTCTGCTCGATCAGCCTCGCGCCGAGCGTGCGCAACTCGCCGTTCAACGGCATGCCGGAGAGATGCGCGCCGACGACGGCGAGCGGAATTTCACCGGACGCAAGCGCCGGCGCTCCCTCCGGCAGCGGCGGCTGCGGATAGTTGAGCGCGCCGAGCGGCAGTTTGGTCGCGGCGTGAAACGCCCGGGCGAGGGCCGCCAAGGCGACATCGTCATGCGACGGCGCAAGCAGTGTCACGCCGAACGGCGTGCCTTCCGGCCGCATCGCCGCCGGCACGGCGAGGCCACACATGTCGAGCAAGTTCACAAAGTTGGTGTACGTGCCGAGCCGGCTGTTGAGCGCGATCGGATCCGCTTGCACCTGCGCGACGGAATAAATCGTCGGTGCGGTCGGCAGCACCATTGCGTCGATGCTGCGGAAGGTGTGGTCGCGCACGCGTCGTAAATCGTCGAGCTGGTAGAAGGCGGCGAAGGCATCGGCGGCGGTGCCGTGGGCTCCCGCCAAGATGATCTGGCGCGTCACCGGGAGGATCGATTCCGGCAAGGAAGCAATCAGCGCGCGAATGGTCAAATAGCGCTCTGCCACCCAAGGCCCCTCATAGAGGAGGCGCGCCGCCGCGTAGAACGGCTCGATGTCGATCTCGACGATCTTTGCGCCAAGCTTCGCGAATTGCGCCAGCGAAGCTTCATACAAAGCTTCCGACGCACGATCGCCGAAAAACAACCGCTGCCCGGCAAGCGGTACGCCGAGCCGCATTGCTTGCGGCATCGGCCCGGCGCGATCCGGCAGGCGCGGCTGCGTGGACGCTTCGCTTCCATCTCCTCCGGCAACAACACTCAGCATCGCGGTCGCATCGTCGACGGTCAGCGCGAACACCGAAACGCAATCCAGCGTGCGGCAGGCCGGCACCACGCCCGCGTTCGAGACGAGACCGCGGCTCGGCTTCAGACCGACGATATTGGCAAAAGCGGCCGGCACGCGCCCCGAACCGGCGGTATCGGTGCCGAGCGAAAGCGGCACGAGCCCGGCGCCGACCGCCAATGCCGAGCCGGTGCTGGAGCCGCCGGGAATGAGCTTCGGATCAAACAGATTGCGCCCGATGCCGTAAGGCGTGCGCACGCCGACGAGGCCGGTGGCGAACTGATCGAGGTTGGTCTTGCCGATAATGAGCGCGCCGGCTTGCCGCAGCCTGGCGACGCAGGCGGCGTCTTTGTTCGGGCGATAGCTGTAGGCCGGACAGGCCGCCGTCGTCGGCGAGCCTTTCACATCGATATTGTCTTTGACGGCGACCGGAATGCCGTAGAGCGGCAGCGATATCTCGCCGGCCTGCCGCAGAGCGCGCGCTTCGGCGAGAAGCTGCGCCTCGTCCCGGAGCGAGATGAAAATCGCCGGGTCGTCGTGCGCGCGGATGCGCGCATAGGTTCGCGCGACGATGTCCTCGGGCTTGGCAGTTCCACTTCGATAAGCTTCGAGGATTTCGGCGACCGTCTCCGCCACAGGAGGCTCCGTATTTCGCGCGAGAAGCGGGCCCGGAACCGCGTTCGCCGGCCCTCTTTGTGCCAAATCCGGGGCATTTCGCAATGGGCACGGCCTCCCGCCGCGCGCGGACGGCCATGGAACAAGCTCTCAGGTTGCGTGGGATCGGCCCCCAGCCTATATTCTTTCAGCTTTTCAGTCATCACCGATGACGTAAGTGGCTTCGCCCGGACGGGCGGGCGGAGCGCAGAGGAGATTTGCATATGGCTGTCGCCCCCCTGATGCCGAAAGCCACGGCCGTTTGGCTGGTCGAGAATACGGCGCTGTCCTTCGACCAGATCGCGCAGTTCTGCAATTTGCACCCGCTGGAGGTGAAGGCGATCGCCGACGGCGACGCCGCGCAAGGGATCAAAGGATTGGATCCGATCCTGACCGGCCAGCTGACGCGCGAGGAAATCGCCGACGCGGAAGCGCATCCGGACCACCGGCTGCACATCGCCGATCCGAAGGTCCGCTTGCCGGAGGCCAAGCAAAAGAAAGGGCCGCGCTACACGCCGGTGTCGCGCCGGCAAGATCGGCCGAACGCGATTCTCTGGCTGGTCCGCAATCACCCCGAGCTTAAAGACAGCCAGATCATGCGGCTGGTCGGGACGACCAAATCAACCATTCAAGCGATTCGGGACCGGACCCACTGGAACTCCGCCAGCCTCACGCCGCTCGATCCGGTGACGCTTGGGCTTTGCTCGCAGATCGATCTCGATCTCGAGGTGCAGCGCGCGGCCAAGGAAAAGCCGGCGCCCGTCGAGGCGCAGGGCGCAACGCTCCTTCCCGCTGCCGTGACCACGGCGCCGAAAGAGGAGCCGCCGGCGTCGGCGACCGCGCCGGCAAAGAAGTCCGACGATCTCGACGTCGAGGCGGTGTTCGCTAAGCTCAAGCAGCTCGGCGGCGGCAAGGGCGAATAGGCGAAATCCGGCCTCTCGCAAATTTGAACGGGCCGCTTCTGGGGTGTGATCCGCTCATGCGGATTGCAAATTCTCCGCTCATTCCCGCGCCAGCGGGTATCCAGCAGGGACTGCAAAGTGCTGGGTCCCCGGCTTCGCCGGCGACGAGCGGACCGGCAATCGAATTCAACCGATCGGATTTTGTTTTAGTTAACCGCCCGTTCTCACATAGGCCCAGAGGCCCTCGATATCGTCCTGGCTCAGAACATCTCCCCACGACGGCATGCGATCATTTTTGCCGCGCGCGACAGATTGGACAAATCGGCCTTTTTGCTCGTGGGGAAACTGCCGCAGATCGTAGACGGCAGTGCCGGGCGTGACCATGTTGGGACCGTGGCATCGCGCGCAGTAATGGGCGTAGAGAGATTTGCCCTTGTCGATGAGCTGCGCGTCGGCCTCGCGAGCCGATCCGGACGCAGTTATTTGTGAAGCTTCCTGCGCGGAGATGGGTCCCAACGCCGGAAGCCCGATCGCGATGACAAGCGCAATCGTTCGGATATGGATCTTCATCTGCATGGCGAGAGAAACGACGAGGCCGCTGCGACGCGGCGGCCTCGTTCAGAACCTGTCACTGCGGAGCCAGCGCAAATACCCAAAGCGATCCTCCGGCCGGGACCGAGGCCAATCGCTGATCGCCGGTGAAGATCAAATAGCTGCCGCCGATGCCGCTCGTGACCGCGACATACTGCACGCCATCCTGTTGCCAGGTGACCGGCTGCCCCTCAATTCCTGAACCGGTCCGAAACTGCCAGAGCTTCTTGCCGCTATCGGCATCGAACGCCTCGAATTCTCCGGTCAACTGGCCTGAGAAGACGACGCCGCCGGCGGTGGACAGGACACCGCTGTAGCGGGGGATGTCGCTCGGATTTTCCCATTTCGCCTTGCCGGTGAGCGGATCGATAGCCTTGAGATAGCCGCGCGGCCCGTCGGGAAACTCCCAGAGGTCGGACATGTCTGCGCCGAAGTAGAATTCGCCTGGTTTGTACTCGGCCGGAGCCGCTTTGTAGTGCCCGCCGAAGTTCAGCGTGTTGGCGAAAATGGTGCCGGTCTGCGGATTGAACGACATCGGCCCCCAGTTCTTGCCGCCGAGCGTCGACGGCCACACTGTGACTTTCTCGCCGGCGCGCGCCTTCTTGCTCACCTCGGTGTAGATCGGCTTACCGGTTTCCAGATCGATGCCGGATGCCCAGTTCACTTTGACAAAGGGATTGGCGGCAATGAGCTTGCCGCTGGTGCGATCGAGCACATACAGGAAGCCGTTTTTGTTCGCCTGCATGGCGACTTTGGTCGGCACGCCCTTGATGTCGATCGTGGCCAGCACCATCTCGGCCACCGCGTCATAATCGAACGGGTCATTCGGCGAAGACTGATAGTACCACTTGATCTTGCCGGTCTTGGAATCGAGCGCCAGAACCGAGCAGGTATAGAGATTGTCGCCGGCGCGGTCGGCGGCATTCCACGATCCCGGATTGCCGGTGCCCCAATAGACGGTGTGCAGTTCGGGATCGAACGACCCGGTTAGCCAGGCGGCGCCGCCGCCATGCTTCCAGCTTTCGCCCGGCCATGTTTCGTTGCCGGGCTCGCCAGGACCGGGCACGGTGTAGGTGCGCCACAGATGCTTGCCGGTCTACGCATCCCAGCCGTCGATGAAGTCGCGCGTGCCGAACTCGCCGCCCGAGATGCCGGTAATCACCACGCCGTCGGCAACGATCGGCGCCACTGTCATCGAATATCCGGTTTTGAAGTCGATCGCATTGGCGCGCCACAATTCCTTGCCGGTCTTGGCGTCGAGCGCGACCACGTTGGCGTCGAGCGTGGTGCGGAACAATTTGCCGTCGTAGAGCGCGGCGCCGCGGTTGATCAGCCCGCAGCAGGCGACGCGCATCGTTTCCGGCGGGAATTCGATCTTGGTTTTCCAGATCTGCTTGCCGGTCTTGGCGTCGACCGCCATCGTGGCGCTTCCGGTGGTGACATAGATCACGCCTTTGTAGACGATCGGTTGAGACTGTTCGCTCTTGTTGTCGTCGAAACTGTAGTTCCAAACCGGCACGAGACGCTTGACCGTGTCCTTGTTGATCTGGGTGAGCGGGCTGAAGCGCTGCAGGCTGTAGCCCATTCCGTAATTGAGCACGTTGCCGGTGTCTGCGGCACCGTTTGCAAGTTCATCGGCGGTTTGCGCCATCGCCGACGGCGCAAACAGCAACGTCAAACCCAAAGCCCACAATGTGGCTCTCATGACTTTCCTCCCCAGTCATACGCCTCATTCTCCGCCGCATGGCGTGAAGCGTTTCGTTGCAGTCGACTACTTTCGAGCGTTCGCGTACGGATAGATCATGTCGCCGGTCTTGAATTCCGGCGGCCAAAGGATCGGCTGTTTAGCGCCGGCCGCGAATTGCCCGACGTCATTGGGCGCTATGTTCTGGAATTGGGTGAACACCGTGCGCGGCTTCGCCCATTCGCCGTCCTTGCCGAAGGCGATTTCGCCGGCCACGGTCTGAAAACCGTGGCTGTGCATGTAATCGGCGAGCGCATTTTGATCGAGGCTTTTGGTTGCCTCGACGGCCTGCGCCAGAACTTGTCCGGCGGCGTAACCGAACGGCACAAAGCCGTAGCCGAATGGATCAAGCTTTTCGCCCGCCGCGACCGCGCGATAGCGCTTAAGCACATCGGCGAGGCCGGGAAACTCGAACGTCGGCGCCGGCACGAAGCTTTCCATGATGACGATGCCGTCGAGGATCGGACCGAGTTGCGCCTTGATCGGCGTTATCAACAACCCGATCATGGTGCCGCCGAACATCTTCGGCGTCAGGCCGATCTCATGCGCGGCGCGCACGATGCCGACCGTGTCCGGCGGATAGGCGGCGACGAAGACGACATCGGCGTTGGCAGCCTGGAGGGCGCGCACGGTCGGCGCGAAGTCCGTGGTCGGCGGCGGATAGCTTTTGTCGTAGACGACCTTGAAGCCGTAGGCAGCGGCGTTTTCGCGCGCGCCATCGGCCGAGGTCTTGGCGAACTCCGCATCGGCGGACAGCATGGCGACCGTTTGCGGCTTTGGCTGCTGCGCGGCGGCAAGCTCGAAAAAGCCTTTGGAGAACGCCTTCACGCCTTCGGGCCCGACCGGCACCATGGAAAAATACCGCGCATAACTGAAATGCCGGTTCACGCCGACGCCGAGGATGGTGACGGTGGTCTTGTTGTTCTCCATGATCACCGGCATCGCCGCGGCCACCATATTGGTGGCGTAGGGACCGAGAATGAGATCGACTTTGTCGACATTGATCAGCTTGGTGTAGATGCCGGGCACGTTCGACGGGTTGCTCTGATCGTCGTAATAGACGAGCTCGACCGGACGGCCGAGCAGCCCGCCCTTGGCGTTGACGTCGTCGCGCCAAAGCTGAAGCGCGATCAGAAGCTGCTTGCCGTTCTGCGCCACGCCGCCCGTCATCGCCATGCTGAAGCCGACCTTGATCGGCTCGGCGGCGTGAGCGCACGTGTGAGCAAGGAGCAATGTCGCCGCCGCAAATAGCGACGCCGCGACAGCGATGCGCCGAATACGCCCGGCGCAATTCTTCGCCAAGCTTGCCGCCATGAAACCCTCCCCATTCGGCCCGGCGGCCAGAGCGCAATCGCGTCGGATTGAAACGATTGGCGCTCTAACTTTTTTGTGGAGCTTTGCTCGAAGCCCGCCGGGTCCTGCGTACTTGTTGCCTTACTGCATCATTTCATCGCCCGGCATGATGCCCCAAAGATTGGAGGCGGACGGATCCTTCGCCCACACTTTGGGACGCTGCGGACTGTCGCGATGCCATGGCCGCGGCTCGAAATAGCCGAGCTCTTCGTTCATGCGGTCGAGCTCGGCGAAGGTCTCGGTGATCAGGCCGTTCGGCGCGCGATGATAGGCGAACAGATTGTGGCCGATGCCGTGCCGGCCCGGCCCCCACAGCAGCTTGTAGCCATTGAGACTGAGGAAGTCGCAGGCCTCGTGCATGTGCGCCCAATCGCGCAGCTCGAAGGCTGTGTGGAAATGGCGGTTCGAGCCGGTCTCCATCAGGTTGATGGTGTGATGGTCGGGGCCGCAGCGCAGGAAAGAGAAGAAGTCCCCCATCCAGTCGGACTCGCGGAAGCCGAGCACATCGCAATAGAACTTGGTCACGTGCTTCACGTCGGTGACGTGGAAAGCGACATGGCCCAGCTTGTACGGCACGATGCCCTTGCGCGTGAACTTCTGGTGCGCGAAGGCATCCCGCTTGAACACCTGCATGGTCGTGCCTTTCGGATCGGCGAACGTGACCGCGTCCGTTACCGAAGGCTCGGGGTCCTTCTTGCGCTGTGTCTTGACGCCCTGCGCGGCGACTTGCTTCTCGAATGCGTCGAGATCGGCGTCCGGCGGAATCTGGAACGAGAGCGCCACGCAATTCGCCTTGCCGCCGCGCCGCAACACCACGGAATGATGATCGACCGTCGACGCCAGATACGCCGTGTCCTTGTCCTTGGCGACGAGCGTCAGCCCCAAAATGTCGGTGAAATACTCCGCCTGCTGATCGAGATCGGGCGTCTCGTAGGTAGCGTGAGCGATCTTATGAACGCGGATCATTCCTGACTCTCCTTCTGATCTGTCTGCCCCTTCGGGGCCGAACCTTTCGATTTTTCGCGCGGCAGCGAACCGATGACGTCGATCATGGCGGCGCCGTCGCAATCGGACAGTCCCATGGCGACAAAGCGATCGAACAATTCGGCGGTGCGATCGAGCAGCGGCGTCGCCACGCCGACGCCATCGGCAAACTCGCCGATCATCTCGATGTAATGCTGCAGGCCCGGGATCGGGCCTTGCAGCGGCTTGAAGCGCCGCTCGGCCATCCATGGCGCGCGAATGCCGAACTGGGTCGAGCCGCCGCTGCCGCTGGCGATCGCCTTGATCAGCAAGTCGACGTCGACGCCGGCCTTGACGCCGAGCGCCATCGCCTCCGCGGTGGCGGCGATATGAATCGAGACCAGCAGATTGTTGATGAGCTTGACGCGGCTCGCCGCGCCGAAGGGGCCGAAATAGATGCAGGACTTCGGCGAACGCCGCCACCACCGGCTCGACTTTTTTGCAGGCGTCTGCGTCGC
>CAVREN010000004.1:0-14339 GCA_963720115.1 uncultured Alphaproteobacteria bacterium | reverse complement strand
GACCTTCCGCTTCTCCTTGATCTCGCTTTAGTGGAGCATGATCTTTTCGGAAAACCGGTTCCCATCCATCGGGGTCAAAGCCCGAGGGCAAGCTTTGCCGGATCATGCTCGCTTTCCAGTGGAGCATGATCTTTTCGGAAAACCGGTTCCCACCCATCGGGTCAAAGCCCGAGGGCAAGCTTTGCCGGATCATGCTCTTACCCCATCGTCAGCCGCTGCCGCGCAGCGTGTCAACATCGCCTTGCTGTCTCAAAGCATCATGTCGTTGGCCGGCTTGCCGCCAAGGATGGAAGCGCCGAGGTTGCGGCCGACCATTTCGAACTGATTGGCGATGTGCTGCCGCGCGGCATTGATGTCCGCGAGCGCCTTGCCGAACGGCTGCTCATCGTAAATGCCGGCCGCGCCGGTGGCGCGCATCAGCCGCGTCGCAAGCTCGGCGCAGCGGTGCGAGACCGTTGCCGACTGGAATTTGTACTGCTGGCGAAGCGGAAGCGGCGGCACCTCGCCCCGCTCACCGAACTCCCAAAGCACCGCCATGTTGCGCCGCAGGACAAGCTTCATCTCATCGATCGCCGCCGTGACCTCGGCGCAAATCTGCTGGGCGACCGGATCGTCGGCCGACTTGCCGGCCGGCCCGCTCCGCTTTGCCGCATAGGCGACGAACGCATCGAGCATTGCCTGCAGCGCTCCGATCGAGGGGCTCGACACGCCGCGGAAGAAAATCTGACCGAACGGAATCCGATAGAGCGGAGAACGGTTAGTGGCCAGGCCCGCGCCGACGCATTGAAAATTGTCGATCATCCGCCGGGTGCGATACTCCGGAACGAATACGTCATCGACCAGAATGTCATCGCTGCCGGTGGCGCACAGGCCGGACACACGCCAAGCGTCGGCGATCCGATATTCGGCTTGCGGGACCATGAACAACCTGATGTCGGGCGCAGCGCCGCCGGCGCCGCCTTGCACCGCGCCGCCGAGCAGTGCCCATTGGGCGTAGTGGCAGCCGCTGGAGAAGCGCCAATGGCCGCCGAGCTTGAATCCGCCGTCGACTTTTTCGGCTTTGCCGACCGGCATGAGCGATGAACACAAGCGCACGCGGTCGTCGTCGCCCCAAACCTCCCGCACGGCGCGCTCGTCCATAAGACCCATCAGCCAGGGATGAACGCCGAGCACGCCATAGACCCACCCGACCGACATGTCGCCTTCGGCGAGTGCGATCAGAACCTCGTAATAAGTTTCCGGCTTCATTTCATAGCCGCCCCAGCGGGCCGGCTGCAGAATGCGAAAGAGGCCGGCCTCCTCGATCTGGGCAATGACCGATTCAGAGACGCGGCGCGCCTGCCGCGCTTCCGCAGCGCACGCGACGATGTGCGGGATCATCGCCCGCGCGCGCGCGATCAGCAGTTCGGCAGTCGGTGGAGCAATTGTTTGCGCCACGCTCATCGGCAACTCCGGATTAGATCAACCGCACCCCGCCATCGACCATGAGGTTCTGGCCGGTGATGTAATCGGAGCGGGACGAGGCGAGAAACGTGGTGGCGCCGACCAGATCGTCGGGGGTCGAAACGCGGCCGAGGATCGCCTTGGTCTTGGCGAGATGATCGACGGCGTTCGGCTCGTCGCGATAGCCGGCCGAGATCAGGTCCTTGTCGAGGCCGTCCCAGAGCGGCGTTTTGACAAAGCCCGGGCTGAAGCTGTTGACGGTAATATTGTATTTGCCGAGCGCCTCGGCTCCGGCTTGCGTGAGCGAAATCACGCACGCTTTGCTGGCGCAATAAATCGTTGCGATCTGCTCGCCGACCTTGCCGGCAATCGAGGCGGTATTGATGATCTTGCCGCCGCCACCCTGCGCGATCATCTGCCTCGCCGCCTCCTGCATGCCGATCAGCACGCCGAGGCCGTTGATCCCCATGATCCGCGCCCAATCCTCTTCGGTCGCTTCCAGGAATTGGCCGGCCTTGCTGATGCCGGCATTGTTGAACATGACGTCGAGCCTGCCGAAGGCGCGCACGGTCGCTTGAATCATCGCCTTGACGCTCGCCCGGTCGGTCACATTCACCTGCAAGGCGATGGCTTCGCCGCCGTCCTTGCCGATGGCCGCGGCAACGCGCTGCGCGGCGGCGAGGTCGATGTCGGCGACCGCGACGCGTGCGCCTTCGGCGGCAAGATCGCGCGCTATTCCTTCGCCGATGCCCCGGCCGCTGCCGGTGACGATGATCGATTTTCCCTCGACTAAACCGCTCATTTCATTCCTCCACATTCACGCGTCATGCTGCCGGGCGCACCAGCGGTTTGTCGCTCGTGTTCATCGCCGTGACCAGTTCGTGCTCGGTCAGCGTCGCGCCCTCGAGTTGCTGCGTCAGCGCGCCATCAACAAAAACGATGACGCGGTCGGCCACTGCTGCGATCTCGCCCGGGTCGCTTGAGTAGAACAAAACGACCCGGCCCGATTGCGCCAGCCGGCGCATGATGCGGTGCATTTCCCGCTTGGCGCCGATATCGATGCCGCGCGTCGGATCGTCGAGCACGAGCAAGGACGGCGCCGCCTCGATCCATTTGGCGAACACCACTTTTTGCTGATTGCCGCCCGAAAGCGCGCCGACCGGCAGATGCATCGAGCCGGCGACCACGCCGAGCTGGCGGCAGCGCTCGAGCGCGGTTTGCCGCAAACGCTCGGCACGCAGCACAAAGCCGTCGCGCCCAAGTGTGAGCGCACGCACGCTGACGACGTTTTCGGCGACGCTTTGCCGGAGCATCAGGCCGTATTGTTTGCGATCGGCCGGCGTGTAGGCGACGCCGGCCTTGACGGCGCCGGCCGTGCTTGCCGGCAATGGCGCGCCGCTCGGCAGCGTCACCCGGCCGGACTTCGGCCTGGCGGTGCCGAAAAGGACGGCGAACAACTCTTCGACGCCAGCGCCCGCCAGGCCGGCGACGCCGACAATAGCGCCGGGGTGAATTTCCAGATGGTCGATGACGAGATCGTCCGGTCCTTTCAGACCGACAATACGCAGCGGACCGACCTCGATCGGCGGTATGACATCCTCGGTATGAACCTGGTCGGTGGTTCGCTGCGCACGTTCGACCATCGATTCCGGCGTTTCGCCGAGCATGGCGGCGACGACCGCCTTGAGCTGATCGGCCGACGGCGAAATATTTTCGGGAACGCGTTTGCCGTTGCGCAAAATCACGAGGGTGTCGGAGATGTCCAACAATTCCTCGAGGAAGTGACTGACATAAACGATGCCGATGCCGGAATTGCGCAGGCCGCGGATGATGTCGTGCAGCCGCTCCACCTCAGCGACATGCAGCGACGACGTCGGCTCGTCCAGAATAAGAACGCGCGGATTTTGCAGCATCGCGCGCGCGATCTCGACCAATTGCCGGTCGGCGAGACTGAGGCGATAAAGCGGCGTATTGAGCGCCACCTCGACGCCAAGCCGCTCCAAGGTGGCGCGTGCGCTGCGCGCGTAAGCGCGGCGCGCGCGCCAGGCGCCTTTGCCGGGCGCGAGCAGCAGATTTTCCTCGACGCTGAGCGCCGGGAACAAGCTCAGTTCCTGCGAGACGATGGCGATGCCGGCGCGCGCGGCATCCGTGATCGATTGCATCGCAAGCGGACGGCCGTCGAGCTTGATCTCGCCGGCGTCGGGCGGCAGCGCGCCGGCGATGATCTTCAAGAGCGTCGATTTGCCGGCGCCGTTGGCGCCGACAAGGCCGTTGACCTTACCCTCGACCACGTCGAAATCGACGCCCTGCAAAGCAGGCACGGCGCCGAACCGTTTACTGATTCCCCTGGCGGAATAAATGACCGACACGGTCCGCCTCTTCTCCAATACGCCGAAGTCCGCGGCGCCTACGTCAAACAAGTGAGCGAATACCGCCCAACCGGGGCGGTACTCGCAGGCGAATTACTGCGCCGGATGGGTGTACAGGTCCGGATCCGGCAACGTGGCCGGCAGGTGATCGCGTGTCGCCTCGATCTGCGGGTTGTAGAAGGCGCGCAATCCGGTCTCGGGCTTCTCCCAAGCTTTCTGATAAGCCGCGATGTTGGTCTTATCGACGACCACATGCGGGACTTTCACCCAGCCATGCGGCAACGGCTTGCCTTTCAAGAGCGAGTTGGCCGCGATGTAGGTGGCGAGGTACGCCTGCGAGAAGAAATTTGCCGGCACCACCGCCGTGATCAATCCCTGCGCCACGTCTTCGCGCACTTCCTCGGGGCTGTCGTAGGACACAAGCGGCACTTTGACTTTGTCGTTCTCGAGAATTTTTGGAATGTTCTCCTCGCCTTCCTCGCACGGATCGATATAGGTCAGGGCTTTCGGCGTCTTGCGGATGGCCTGATCCCACAGCGCGAAATTCCGTTCGCGGTCCGGCTTGGAATCGAAGCTCGCCAGCACATTGATTTTCGGCATTTTCTTCTTGAGATAGGCGACTTCGCCGGCGAGGCGATTTTCAAGAACGGTCAAGCCGGGCACGCAGACCGCGGTGACGACGTCGCCGGTGATCTCCGCGGCCGGCTTGCCGTGGCTCTTCTCGAGCGCGGCAACGACGATCTCGCCGCCGGTCTGACCCATGCCGAAGGCATCGGAGGCGACGAACAGCGCGTTCTTGATTTCCGGCATCGGCGGCACGTTGATCCAGACGATATTGGCGCCGCGCGATTGCGCCTCGAGTGCGGGCTGCGTGAACAACGGCGGCGCCACGTTGACGACGACCAGCACGTCCGGCTTGGTCTCGAGCTCGGCGAGGAACATCTGCGCCTGGCGTTGCGGATCGAAGGTTGTCGGCCCGGTTACGCGCACATTGACTTTGCCGCCGAGGTCTTTCGCCGCGGCATTGGCGCCGGCAAGAATCTCCGTGCTCCACTCGCCGGCCGCGAGCGCCAGCACGACCGAGACGGTCACCGAATCCTTGGCCGCGGCGACGCCGGGCGCGCCGGCCAGCGCGGCCGCCGCCAAGCCGCTCAACAAGGCAGCGCCGGAAAACCCGAGTGCCCGTGCTTTCAGTCCTTTCGATTTCATTTTCTCACCTCCCCTGATTCACGATCGTGTTGTTTGTTCAATCGCCCCGAACGAATGCCCGGATAAATCTGACAAGCGCCGCGAGGCGAGGCGACATCCGCCGGTTCACGATGCGCGCCGCCGCTTGGCTATGCGGTCAAGCGCGATCGCGCCGATGATCACGATGCCGGTGACGAATTCCGAATAGTTCAAGTTGACGTTGTAGAAGACGAGACCGCTGTCGATCGTGGTGATGATCAAGACGCCGAGCGCCGCTCCGACGATCGTGCCCGAACCGCCGGCGAGCGAGGTGCCACCGATGACGACCGCGGCGATGACTTGCAGCCCGAGACTACGCCCCGAAGACGTGTCGACCGCCTTGAAGTAAGCGAGCGTCATCACGCCGGACAGCGCGGACAAAAAGCCGACCAGCGCGGTCGCGTAGATGCGAATGAGACCGGTACGCACGCCGATGAATTCGGCGGCCGCGGGGTTTGAGCCGATGGCGCGGACGGTAGCGCCAAAGCGCGTATGCGTAAAAACGAAATAGAGCACGACGGCGCAGACGATCGCAGTCCAGACCGACGCCGGAAGCTGCAAAAGGTCGCTGCCGAAAATTTGGAAGAACGGATGACTTTTCGGCAGCCCGTAAATCGCCTTGCCGTCGGAAAGGATGAGATGCAGGCCGAAATAGGCCGACAGCGTGCCGAGCGATACGATGATCAGCGGGACCTTCAGGACGCTGGTCAGCACGCCGTTGAGGCCGCCGAGAACCACGCCCGCCAACAGCGCGATAGCCACCGCGATCCAGGGATCGACGTGATGAAACTTGATGAGCAACGCCGACAGGCTGGAGGCGACAGCGAAAATGCCGCCGACCGAAAGGTCGATTTCCACCATCGCCACCAGATAGACCATGCCGAAGGCGATGATCCCGACCAGCGCCGATTGGCGCAGTATCGTCTTGATCGAGCCGAAGCTGAAAAACTCGGGGTGCGGGATGCCGATGGCCAGCACCATCAGGACGAAGACGATGATGAGCCCGGTATCTTCGGACCAGCGCCAGCGCGACCAAGAAAGTTGGCGCGGAACTGCGAGCCGCTTGGCGTCGCTTGCGGTATCTGACGCAGTCATGAGGGTGTCGGCTCGCTCAACTTGATTCCCTGTACCGCGGCGCGGCTACCAACGACCATCTCCGGCAACTTGTCGTTCACGCCGCCTTCCCGGCGGCAGCGCCGGTGCCGAACACCGCGGCGGCGGCCGCTTGCCAATCGGGATCGCTCAGATCGATCAGGGTGGGATTGCCCTCGCACCACTGAAAGCAGTGTTTGAGTTTGCTGATCTTCCAGCCGTCAGCCGTGCGGCGGAAGGAATTCTCGTACCAGCCATACTGCGTGTAGTGGTCGTCGCCATGCCGGTTGGGAAAGCGGTGCCGCGAAACGTGATAGAAAATTCCGTCGGCGACATCGCCATGCAGGTTGATATGGAAGTTGGAATATTGATGCATGACGATCAGCCGCTCGAGACAGGCGCTGGCGAAATGCGCCCAGATCTTCGGCGTCGTCGTCGCCGGCGCGCGACCTGTGAGGTCAAAAAAATCGACCTCGAACGGATCGGTCAAGGTTGCGGCATACATGTCCCAGTCATGCAAATCGAGCCCGCGTCCGAAGCGCAGCATGACGTCGCTGATCTGCTGGCGGTCCCACAATTCGCGCACCATCTCTTCAGTCGTCGGATATTTTGCCGAAGCCACCATCAGCCCACTTCCCTAAATTCACCTGCCGGGGGCACGTTAATCGTCCGCCCCGTGACCTGACCTAAAACGTCTGCGCCTTGATATTGGCGAACATGCCCCGCACGTTCGGATCGAGATAGACGATCTCGGTCATGGTGCCGGGATCGTCGCTGCTCTCGAAGTAGCCGAACTTCGTATCGCCGAAGGTGCCGCGCTGGACGAGGCGATAGCCGCGCGCCACGAGATCGGCCGTGGCGGCGTCATAGTCCTCGACCGAAAAGCCGAGGTGATGCACGCCGCCGGCCGGCACCCGATCGAGAAATTCCGAATAGGTGCTTTTTCCGGCGACCGGCTCGATCACTTCGAACTGAACGTCGCCGACATAGCCGAACGCCATGCTGTGATTGATGGTGGCGGGGCCGCCGCGGAACCAGCCGTTCTCGACGACGATCTCGCGCAACACCATGAAGCGGGGCGCGCCGAGCTTGGCGTTCAGATGCGCGAGCCCCGCATCGAGGTTCGGCACGACGTAGCCGATCTGGAAAAACGTTCCGGGCAACGGACGGGTTGACATGACCACTCCTGCAACCGCGCTAAAGCCGAGGGTTACTTCGCCGGGGCGAACAGCGGCGTCGCATCGCCGTAAATTCGGATGTCCGCAATCTTGTCGCCGCGGCGGCGCAGCACCGTGCAGAATTTGATCGCGCACAGGCTGTCGTCCATACGGGTGTATTGAACGATCGCTTCGGCAACCCCGACCTGGCCGTCATGCATCGACCAGGCGCCGGTCATGCTGTGCGACAAGGCCTTGATACTTCCCCACAGATGGCCGATGGCGGCCTTGTAGCCTTCCTTGCCGTGCACGGTCGGATGGTTGGCGAAGGTCAACGTCGTGTCGTCGGTGTGCTGCGCGAGCGTGCGGTCCATGTCCATCGCGTCGACGGCGCGGTAATAGTCGTAGATCCAGCGGGTGTCGCCGGCCGTGTCGGTCGGAGTTTTCGGCGGCAGGTGCTCGCGCCCTTTCTCGTCGACCGTCCGGCGCACCGCTGCGAGCGTCGAGGCGACCGCGTTCAAATAGGCGCCCTCCATCGGGGCGAAGTGCGCCTTCTCGGCGTCGCTGCCCTCCGGAATTCCGTCCTTCTTCAAGCTGAACGCGAACGTCAGCGTCAGATTTCCGTTGGCATCCTCGCCGATGACGTTTTCGATGCGGCCGAGCTCCGAGCCGCGCGTGCGCTCGAAGATCACCTTCTCTTCCGGGACGAACGTCACCTTCTCGCGCAGCGGCACGTCCTTGAGCATGATGTCGCGAACGAGCCAACCGTCGCCCGTCTCCACGACCTCGCACTTTTTCATCTCTGGAACATACGGCAGCGCGTTATTCGCCTTCATCAGAAGGCCGGTCCAAACGTCGTGCCGGCTTAGGAACGACTTCTTCGGTTCGTTGACGGGGACCGTTCTGCTCAATTGATACATGGCGCTCTCCTGTGTTGCCGGACGCCGATCGGGGCAAGAGCGGGCGTGAACGGTCGGGCGCTTTTCCAAGACGATGGCGCCGGATCGCGGAACCCCAGTCGCAATTGCCGCAAGATGATCGTGCCCAACCCTCCCGAATTTAATTATTTCCAAAATTTTTAAATTGTGGATAGAGGTGAGTCAAGCGGTTGCGCGCCGCAAGCTGCGTGGATCGCCGACAACTGCGCTCCGTTATTTTCACCATGCGGTTGTGCCGCCATCGACGGCGATGTCTGCGCCGGTCACGAACGAGCTTTCATCGGACGCAAGAAACAGCGCGGCGGGCGCGACCTCCTCCGGCCGACCGACACGGCCCAGCATCAATTTGTCCATCATCGGCCCGAGAAATTCGGGCATTTTTAGAAACTCTCGCGTCGCTCCGGTTTCGATCAATCCCGGCGAAATGGTGTTGGCACGGATGTTGTGCTTGCCGCCCTCCATCGCGAGCTGCCGCGTCATGGCGAGCACGCCGCCCTTGGCCGACGTATGGGCGATCCCGGGCAACACCTTGTAGGCCAACTTGGCTGAGGTGGAGGCGACGTTGATGATGGAGCCGCCGCCACGCGCCACGAGGTGCGGCCACGCGGTTTTACACAACCGGAAAACGATCACGAGCTCTTCGTTGATCGTGCGCACATAGTCTTCGACGGTGAAATCGTTCATCCAGCCGAAATACGCCGTCGCAGCATTGTTGTAGAGGACGTCAATGCCGCCGTAGCTCTTGAGCGCAAGACCGACGAGCGCGTCGCATATCGCCTGCTGGGTCAGATCAGCAGGATGCAGCGACACCATCTGCCCACCCGCGCTTTTTGCGTCGCGAAGGGTCAGCTCGGCCTTTTGCGCATTGATGTCGCAACCCACGACTTTGGCGCCTTCGGCGCAAAACAGCAGCGCCGCCGCACGGCCCATGCCGTCGCCGGTTCCCGTGATGATGCAGACCTTGTCCTGCAGGCGTTGCGCCACGGCTCCCTCCCCGGCGACGAATTCACTCGTCAAACCGAGAGCTATAATTTCCAAAATTCGTAGATTATGGAAATATAACTGTCAACCGCCTGGATATGGGCGATTTATCGCATTTTGCGCCGCCCTAAGGCCGTTCTGCGCCGCGTCAACGCGCGAAAATACCGCGCGCTCGCCACGACTGAGCGCCCTCAGGCGCGCTTGGCGACCACTTTGGGGATGCGTGACAGCACCGAAACGACCTGCTCAGCCGTCGTACGATAGTGGCTGTCCAGCGCGCGCACCGCGGCCTTGGCGTCGCGCGAGAGCGCAGCCTCAAAAATCTGCTTGTGTTCGCGCGCCGTGTCGCGCTTCAGGATCTTTTGCGGACCGAATTTCGTTCGCAGAATCCGCTGTCGCTCGGCCTGATCGAACAAAAGACCGGCAAGCTCCATGAGCCACTGCGAGCCGCATGCCGACAGCAAAGCTATATGGAACTGGCGATGGAAGATGGCCCAGTTTTCCGTTGCCGGCCCCGGCTCCTTTGGAACGGGATAGCGCGAAAGCGCATGGAACGCCGCCACCAGCGCGGTTTCCCAGGCCATGTCGCCGTGGCGAATGGAGCGCGTGAGCGCCTCCTGTTCGATGATGATGCGGGTCTGCATGGTGTCTTCGACGTCATAGGCGGTGAGCGGCGCAACGCGGAAACCGCGCTGGCCGACCGAGGTCACCAGCCGCTCGGACACGAGCCTGGTCAAAGCCTCCCGCAACGGGCTGACGCCGATGCCATAGAGGGCGCGCAGTTCGTCGGAGCGAAGCGGCGACCCGGGCGCGAGGCGGCCCCACAGAATATCCTGTCGAATGCGACGATAGGCCAATTCAGCGATGGTGCGTGATGCGCTGGTTTGGTCCGAATTTATTGGATGGATCTCAGCGACTGAACGCTTCATGCCCTCTCCTCGCCTCGTCACTGACGATCGCCGCAGCCTAAATCATATTTTGGAAATTAGAGCACAACCTCACAAAACGCCATCCCCAAGTTCTTTCGCAGGTCTTGCCCAGGCTGGCGGCCGATTTCTCGGCGGCGCGGCGGTACGCGCTTGACACCTTCACCTGTCCTCTGGAATTATTTTGGAAATTGTCAAGTTTTTGGATATTGGCGGTCAAGGCCGCGAGCCAGGCTTAGAACCAAGAGAGCCAAAAGGGAGAACGCCGGAAATGCCGACCAGTAAACGCGCAGTCGTCACGGGCGGGGCCAACGGGATTGGGCAGGCCTTCAGCAAAAGGCTGGCCGCCCAAGGCGCCAAAGTGGTGGTCGCGGACATCGCCGACGGCGCGGAAACCGTCGATGCCATCAAAAAGAGCGGGGCAAGCGCCGTCGCCGTACGATGCGACCAAACGTCCGAGGCCGACGTCAACAAACTCCGCGACGCGGTAGAGCGGGAGTTCGGCGGCTGCGACATTCTCGTGCACTGCGCCGGCATTTATCCGACCGCCGCGATCGACGAGATCACCTTCGAGCAATGGCGCAAGGTGCTGTCGGTCAATCTGGATTCCGTTTTTCTGCTGGTGAAGGCCTTCCTGCCCGGCATGAAAGAGCGCGGCTGGGGACGCATCATCAGCGTTTCGTCGACGACATTTCACTCCGGCATCGGCTTCAATACGCACTACACCGCGAGCAAGGGCGGCTTGATCGGATTTGCGCGCTCGCTCGCTTCCGAAGTCGGCGATTTCGGAATTACCGTCAACACCATCGCACCCGGATTGACGCGGACCGACACGACGATCAACGGCAAGCCCGGAGAATTCGGCTGGTTCGAGATGATCCGAGCGCAACAAGCGATCAAACGCACCGAAACACCGGAAGACCTCACCGGGACGCTGGCCTTCCTCACCTCCGATGACGCGGCCTTCATCACCGGGCAAACGATCGTGGTTGACGGCGGCTGGAGATTCTCTTGAAATTCCGCCGCGCACGTGGCGGCCGACGGAGACGAGACAAGAAGGCTCGCCTGCCGCGCCGCGCCGCGTTATCGCATTAACCGCCGCTCCAAGCGCAACAGGAACAAGGGCAATGGCCTATATATTCAAGGAAAACGAGCTTCCGTCGCTGGTCTCGGTCGTGCCGGGGCGAGAACGAAATCTTCTTCGTCAATCAGGAGCTTGCCGGCATTGACGACATGCTGGCGGGCGTCATGCATTACAAGAAGGGAGCGGCGTCGCCGCTGCATCTGCACAAGAACTGCGAGCATTTCTATTTCATCATCAGCGGCAAGGCGACGGTGGAGTCGGACGAAGGCATCCGCCCGGTCGGGCCGGGCGATCTGATTTTCATTCCGGCCGAAGAAAAACACCGGCTGCGCGCCACCGAACCGCTGTTCTATTTCGAATTTCAGGCCCCCAATCGCTTCAAGACCACGATCCTCGAAGGCACGGACGACGATCTGCGCTGGGAGCGCAAGGATGGCCGGGTCTGGGTGCAGACTTAGACCCGGACGATGTTGGCTCGAATCAAGATCGTCATTGCGAGGAGCGAAAGCGACGAAGCAATCCAGTTTCTCGCTTCAGCTTCTGGATTGCTTCGCGGAGTTTACCATCGGGCCGGCCACTTCGGGCCGGACCCGTTGGCTCGCAATGACAATTCGGCCGGTTCACTTAAGATCATCATGCTCTGAACGCCGCGACAAAAATCACCGAGGGCCTCAAGGCTATGTCACTCACATTCATCGATACCAACACTCTTTCCAAAAAGACGACCGCCGGCCATGGCGACGTCACCGAAATTCTCACCGAGAGCTTGTGCGGCGCGCACAATGTGCACGGCTCGGTGCGCTGGCTGAAAGCGGGAGAATCGTTCGAGCCGGAAAGCGTCGATCGGCATCAGCTCATTTATTTGATGGACGGCAAGGGCAGCATCCGGCTCGATGCGAAGAGCTACGACATCGAACGCGGCGCCGGCGTCTATTTGGGACCGCGCGAAACGGCGACGATCCGTCCGGCCGATGGTTCCTCGTTGAAGCTCTTCCATCTGATCGTGCCGCAAATACCGAAGTAGCGGCGGGCGAGCGCGCACGGCAAAGATTGCTCAAATGTCGCCGATCATTTCCTGCCGCCGCCGCTCCAACTCGGCCGAATAGCGGCGGAGCGCATAAGCCTCGGTCAACAATCCGATGACACGCCGATCGGAATAGGAATTGACCACGGCCAGCGCTTCCGCCTCGGCACGATCGAAGGCGAGCACCGCCTCCTTGATCGACATGCCGGGCTCGAGCACGCCGTCGGCATATCGGAGAAGATCCTTGATCGATTGTTCCGGCGAAATTTCCGTGGCATGCGCGTCGGCCACGGCCACCATCCCAACATAGCGGCCTTGCTCGTCGACGGCGATGATGTAGGCGGGTGAGCCGAGCGGGAAAGCCTCGCGAAAGGCTGCGACCGTCGCGTTCGCAGCGACCGTGCGCACATCGTGGCGCATCATCTTGCTGACGGTGAGGTCACGCATCCAGCCGACGTCGGCGGCGCTGCGGATGGTCTCGCCGCGCAAATGGAAGCGCCAGGTGGCGAACGAATAGCCGAACAATTCGCGGGTCACTTGCGAGGATATGATGACGGCGATCAGCACGGCCGTTGTCAGCCAAAGATCGCCGGTCGTTTCGAGTGCAATGAACGTCATGGTCAAAGGGCCGCCGATCACCGCGGCCGAAAGCCCGCCCATCCCGATCACCGCATAGGCGTTTGAATCGAAATTGACGTCTGGCCAGATCATGGCGAGCGCGACGGCGAGCAGGTTGCCGCCGAGCGCGCCGATCAGGAGCGAGGAAAAGAACAATCCGCCGCGGAACCCCGAGCCAAGCGAGACGACCGAGGCGACAATCTTGAGCACGAAAAGCAGCGCCACGGTCGCAAGCGACAACTGAAACATTCCGGAAAACCGCAGTGCGCCGTGTCCGGAGGACATTACCTGGGGCGCGATCATCGCAAGCAGCCCGACCAAGAGCCCGCCCAAAGCCGTGCGCAGCGTGTAGCGCAGCTTCAAGCGGCCGAATAAAGCCTCGCACAAGGCGACGCCGCGCATGATCAGAATGCCCACCGCCGCGCAGAAAAGCCCTATGAGGGCGGCGATGACGAGGTCGTGGGCCGCAATCACCATCCGCTCGGGCGCAACAACGCCGAGCTCAGCCGGCGCAAGCGCCTGCGCGACGAGGTAACCGATCAGTGCGGAGACAGCGACCGGCGCCAGGCTGTTGGGCGTGTAGCCGCCGATGACGAGCTCGAACCCGTAGAAGGCGCCGGCCAGCGGCGCGCCGAAGGCGCCCGCGATACCACCCGCGGCGCCGCAGCCGACTAATATCCGAAGGTCGGCGCGCCGCAGCCGAAAGGCCATACCGATGCGAGACGCTATGCCGCTGGCAAACTGGGTGTAGCCGGCCTCGAGTCCAACCGAAGCTCCGACCCCGCTGGACCACACCGTTTCCGCGGCAACAATGACGCTGCCGAGAAGCGACATGCGGCCGCCGTGCAGCGCGTTGGCCTCGATCGGATCGATCTCCCGCTCCGGCCGCCAATGGGTGATCAATTCGCGCGCGATGCCGAATACGAGACCGCCCACCAAGGGGACCGATATCGCGATCGCTGGATCGAGCCGGAGCAGTCCGGACAAGCGCACGCCCGGCTCCAGCTGGAAAAGCAGCCGGTGCAGCACGTCGACGCCGGTGCCCATGGCGGTAACGACCAAGCCGGCGATGGCGCCAACCACGGCCGCAAGGGCGATGAGGCTCGATTCTCGCGCCCGCACCAAGGCCCGAAGCCGCCGCGGTATTTCCAGTCTGCTGATCACCCTGTCGATCACCGGATCACGCCTGATCACGAGCCTCGACCGCGACGATTAACATGGAACTGCGCCGGCTGCGGCTTGTTCTGGTTGGACGCGCCCGGCCGTTTGCTGCGCGCTTGCGCGCTGCGGCATCGGTCGGCGCGATTGGAACTCTTGATCGCGCAAAAACGTTAACAGCGAGACTGCGCTTGGGGGCAATCTTGATGGCTCAATACGCACCCGAGGCAGCAGGCGACGCGGATGCGGCCGGGCCGGTTCCCTCTCCGCGGTCGCATTTTCCGCTGCAAATTGCCGAGAATGCACGCGCGCAACGCACAGG
>CAVREN010000003.1:0-126725 GCA_963720115.1 uncultured Alphaproteobacteria bacterium | reverse complement strand
TCGTTCCCCGCGACGAGCGGTTGGCCACGAATTCTCACGCACTCCCAGTCACCACCCCCGCGAAAATGAACGTAAAAACCTGCAATCGCAGATCGCAGCAGAACAGCCTCTTTGCTGATGAGAGCCTCTTGCTAGGGAAAAGACTGTGCAAGATTGCTCATATCCGGGGGCCTCCAAAAAGCCGGGCCTCGCTGGGGTCTTGTACGCACGCATACGGCACGGGCGCTGCGGAGCGGGGGCTTGAAAGCGCCCGGCATTATGTTCACTTTGAGCCCGGCACTTGTCTAAGGCTGGATAAAACAGCCCACTCTAAATCGATGGTGGATAAGTGGGATCACTCCACACGTGGGCGCGACCAAACAACCTGAAACGGCAACTATACGGCTGCCTTCCCTAGGCTTGGAAATAATGAGTCAGCTGGTCGATGGTGAATTTGTGATCGCTAATAATATTTTTGACTAAATCGCCGATCGAGATGATTCCGATCAGTTTTCCCTCGTCAATGACGGGAAGATGGCGAACTCGCTTGTCGATCATCACCGCCATACATTCTTCCGCAGTTAGATCGGGTCGGGCGAACAAGACTGGCGTCTCCATGACGTCCCCCACTCGCGTGCTCGGTAATGCGCGGCCTTCCAAAAACACGTTCCGGGCGTAGTGTCGTTCCGTAATAATGCCAATGACTTTTGCGCCTTCGCAAACGACTAATGATCCGATGTTTTTCTCTGCCATCTTGCGTATGGCGTCAAACACCGTCTCATCGGAGCCCACTGTAATAACATCATGGCCCTTTTCATCGAGCAACTGCCGAACCGTTGTCATCTGGGAGTGTTCTTTCAGGGACGGGGGAAACACCTCCTACTTATGTCTTAGGCAAGCATTGATTAAAATCAATTCTCGACCGCAGCAGTCGAAACAAACACGAGTACAGCCGTCGCCGCGTAGAAGCAGACTGCTTTGAATGGCAAACCTCGGGGCCAACTGAGCCCCCGTCGTCATAGGAACGTTCATTCTCAGATGCGCAGCACTCAAGGTCTACGATTTTCAGCTCATTGGGCTGCAGTTTTGGCTTGGAGCAACTTCTCTGCACACGCCCTGCCCAAGTTGTAGCCGCCAAAAATCTTCTGGCAACTCGTTCCCCGCGACGAGCGGTTGGCCACGAATTCTCACGCACTCCCAGTCACCACCTCCGCGAAAATGAACGTAAAAACCTGCAATCGCAGATCGCAGCAGAACAGCCTCTTTGCTGATGAGAGCCTCTTGCTAGGGAAAAGACTGTGCAAGATTGCTCATATCCGGGGGGCTCCAAAAAGCCGGGCCTCGCTGGGGTCTTGTACGCACGCATACGGCACGGGCGCTGCGGAGCGGGGGCTTGAAAGCGCCCGGCATTTGTTGACTTTGAGCCCGGCACTTGTCTAAGGCTGGATAAAACAGCCCACTCTAAATCGATGGTGGATAAGTGGGATCACTCCACACGTGGGCGCGACCAAACAACCTGAAACGGCAACTATACGGCTGCCTTCCCTAGGCTTGGAAATAATAAGTCAGCTGGTCGATGGTGAATTTGTGATCACTAATAATATTTTTGACTAAATCGCCGATCGAGATGATTCCGATCAGTTTTCCCTCGTCAATGACGGGAAGATGGCGAACTCGCTTGTCGATCATCACCGCCATACATTCTTCCGCAGTTAGATCGGGTCGGGCGAACAAGACTGGGGTCTCCATAACGTCCCCCACTCGCGTGCTCGGTAATGCGCGGCCTTCCAAAAACACGTTCCGGGCGTAGTGTCGTTCCGTAATAATGCCAATGACTTTTGTGCCTTCGCAAACGACTAATGATCCAATGTTTTTCTCTGCCATCTTGCGTATGGCGTCAAACACCGTCTCATCGGAGCCCACTGTAATAACATTATGGCCCTTTTCATCGAGCAACTGCCGAACCGTTGTCATCTGGGAGTGTTCTTTCAGGGACGGGGGAAACACCTCCTACTTATGTCTTAGGCAAGCATTGATTAAAATCAATTCTCGACCGCAGCAGTCGAAACAAACACGAGTACAGCCGTCGCCGCGTAGAAGCAGACTGCTTTGAATGGCAAACCTCGGGGCCAACTGAGCCCCCGTCGTCATAGGAACGTTCATTCTCAGATGCGCAGCACTCAAGGTCTACGATTTTCAGCTCATTGGGCTGCAGTTTTGGCTTGGAGCAACTTCTCTGCACACGCCCTGCCCAAGTTGTAGCCGGTCGCCCAGCCACCCTTCACCACGTAGTCGCCTTGTTCCCAGTACGTGGAGATTTTTTGCAGGACTGCCAGGTTCGCTTGCGCATCGCTGTTCTGCAGGAATTTCTCCACGCAGACCGGCGTGAGGGCTGCCACGACAGCGGTATCAGCCCGCTCAGCCGCAAGCTTGTTAGCGCTGCTTCCAGTCGTCCAGCCGCCCCAAGAAAACCCGATGACAACCGACGCGACGGCGCCGACCGCTATTCCCTGTAGTAGACGAGTCCTCAACTCGCCGCTCAGAATTGAAGGTATTTGCATCGCTTTAGCCTTTCGATGAGAGGGGTGAGCCGCGCGTAACCACGGAGGCGGGTGCTGATGGCACTCGCGCCGAATGCTGTTCGCTTGATTCCAAGAGTTATATGCCTGCCGACGGCATCAGTGCTGCCGATGGGAGAATGGCGACTTCGACACGTCGCTGTTTTTGGGCAGCTCTAGGACGAATGCATGTCCGCTGGATCAACAACACGCGTAGCTTGACTTTGGTTCCCGCACTATGTGGAATGATGGCCAAATAAATTGTTTTACGACCTTGTTTCAGCAGGATCGGGTCTTAATTTTTCGACCCGCTATTGTGCTTCATGTCCGACGCGCCCAAATTATCAGATAATAGGCAGGCGGTCGCTTGTCCGAGAGTTGCCCAAAAAAGGGACGTGCAGAAGTCTGTTCCCTGCGGTGGGAGTGGTGCCGTCGGCTGGGACAGTAGCGCTTTAGAAATCGACCGATGTTCGTGCAGGCTGGATGCGATCAGCCTCGGCATTTACGCGGCTGCGCGGTGCGTTCCTCGCCGACGCCATGAAAGGCCGGTTGTCGCCGGTCGTGCAGGAGCTTCCTATGTTTACGGCAGAGCAATTTCGCGCGAAGGCGGCGGAATGCGCGGAGTCGCTCAAAAATAGCGTCGTTCCGAGTGAAATCCGCGAATTTCAGCGAGCGAGGCAGAGCTTCAGCCTGTTGGCGCAAAACAAAGACTGGCTAGCGGAAAACTTCGATAAGCTTATCCGAGTGCAAGACATGCTTCCGCAAGACGACATCGTTGAAAGAAATGTCGACCGCAAGGCCGTCGCCGAGACCAAAGAGCATATTCTTCAATGCCTCGAGGCGGCCCTCATTACGAAGTGGAACACCATCCCCACCGCCCTCCAACAGGAGCTCTTCGATCCTGATGGATCCCTGGGCGACTCGCCGCAAACGGCCACGTTGCGAGGGCAGATTGTCCGTTTCCTGCACGATCGTAAGGACGACGAAAACTGATCAATTAACGAAGCATACCAGAATCAAATTTTATGAAAGGGACGTCTCGTGGCTCACAAGTTCAATATCGGCCAAGTCGTCGACCTCATGCCGAAGAGGTTTCGAGCAGCGGCCCTCGGCTCGTATGAGATTCGTAATCTCGTTCCCGCGTCGGACAACAATCCCGACGATCCTTGTTACCGCATCAAAAGCGTTGCCGAAAAGCATGAGCGGATAGCTCCCGAAAGCGAGCTCACACTCTCGACAAGCGTCTTCGCCTAATCGCGTCGCACATCCCGCGAACGTCACGGCCGTACCAAGGAACGCCGGTTTGGCGCTGCACACCAAATCAAGGATGGTGGCACTCGGTGATCACAAGCTTTTGGCGCACAGTCCCGACGAAAATAGCTGCATTGCTCAGCGGTTGATGTGCGGATCGTCGTGCAAAACGACGTTCAGCAATGAGCTGTGGACTTCCATGTGGCCGTTATAGTCAATCAAGCCCAATTTTCGAAGCTTGTTCATAAACAAGCTTACGCGCGAGCGCGTCGTACCGATCAACTCCGCGAGCATCTCTTGGCTGACCTTGGCGATAACCGGCTCTGGTCGACATTGCTTGCCAAAGTTCGCCCCCAGAAGAGGAGCTCGGCCAAGCGCTTCTTAGTCGGCTAAATCCTCTGCTCCGCACACAGTGGGGGCAGAGTATCGGCGTAGGCTTTCCTACCAAACTTGAAAGATTCAAACTCCAGTCGTCATGCTCAACGTGATGACGGCTCGCCTCGCGCGCGCGGGGAAACGCGCGTCGACGCAGTTGACGCGGGCTAAGAATCGGCGATGACCCAATGCTGCTCAGCAAGGCAAGACCGACATAGCCGTCTGCCACGCCAATCTCGATGCCGGAGAGCCGACTGAAACGGCGAGGGGTTGCATGATTCAGAAAGGATATACCCTTGTCCAGAAGGGTCAGGCGGAGGAAGTGCGCGCAGCGTATGCCGCTGCTGCTCAACGAAACGCCACGCCCAACAGATGACTCTAGTCAGTCCTTCCGGGTCTCGTTATCTATTTCGTCTTGAGCGAGCTGACGCGCAGTCGCCTCGTCCATGCCTTGGAGCACATACCATGCGGCCAACTCCCTGAAACGCTCCTCCGCCCGAGCTTCACGTCCCTTTAGTGAGCCGGTTGGGGCCTCGTATCGCTGTGCGAGCCTTCTCGTCGCGGTCTTTTTGGCGGCCGCCCTTTTCATCTTCCGTGCTGTGCGTCTAGCCATGTAGTCCCCGAGAGACTTCCACGCGTGGCCATTGTCTATCGCCTTGGCGAGGCCGTCCAGCCTTTCGGGATCATCTCCTCGATGTTTTGTTCTGCCGTCCGCTCTCTCCGCTGATCCGAGAAACGGTCGTATTAGGACAGGACGCCCGCCGCAGCACAGCGGTGACTTGCACTGGCGCCCAGACCCCGCCACGAGCCGTTGGAACGCCGCGTGCGTTGAGTGCCTTGGCTATGGCGCGCAATGACGTGGCGCTTGCTTTAGCTTCGGGCCCGAAAGCGGATCGCTTTGCAGCCAATGTGCGCCCCGTCATTGAGCAAATAAAGGCGAGCGGGCACGACCGCGCGGGGATTGAGGGCTTCGATTTTATCGATCGCGGCGAGCCACTCGTTGAGGCCTTGCCGGTCAGATTCCACGAGATAGGGATGCGTGCCGTTATAGATGGCATCGCCGGCGACGACGAGACCGATCGATGGCACGTGAAGACAAGTCGTGTGATCTGTATCTGTGTGACCGATATCGATGGCCACGATCGCGTCGCCTTCAAGGCTGAAGGTGCGATCATCGACCGCTTACGCAGCGACAAGACGATCCGGTATCTATCCTGGAAATCGTCGCTTCCAGCTTGCAACGGAATCGGGAGTGAGGGCTCTCTGCATGGTCTCGACCACCTGCGGCAGTGCAAGCGCGCGAGCCGAAGGAAAGCGATCGCGCAAAAGCTTCAACCCGAAGAAATGGTCGGGATGCCCGTGAGTGATATAAATCGCGGACGACCGCCTACCGGTAGCGATCCAGTCGGCGAGGTCCGCCGTTTGCGCATCGGACAAAAACGTGTCGACCAGCAAGGCGTCCTGCTCACCGTAGATCAGCGTGGTCGTGTTGGCGACCCACTTCAGCTCATCCTTGCCGGGAGGGACGGCCTGCGTTGCGCTTGCGCGTTTTCTGATGAAGAGTTTCCATTGAAGGGGTTGGGACATTGACACGCCGCCCGCACAATCCGCCGAATCTTGAACGAGGCGCTCGCCGCGGGCAATTCCGCCTGCCGCCAAACGAACGGCGGCGCCTGTTAGCGCGTTTCACTTACGATCACGGCGCCGATTGGCCGCTCGATTGGCGCGTCAACGCCGTGGGCGAAGGACTGCCCTCACCGACATCGCATTCGAACCGGTCTCTTCGAACCGAAGTCTCCGTTGCGGGGAAACGGAATTTTCAGGGCAGAGACAAAGAGGCCGAAACGGCCTTGGAGATTCAAGGACGCCGGTGCAGAGACAAAATCTCGCTAGGCAACTCCGCCAATTCGGGGCGAATCGCGGGGTTCCGGGAAACCTCCAACCAAGCGGTTACGAGCGAGTTTGCGGCGCTTTCCAAAGAAACGCCTGTTGGCCAACGGGTCAAGTTTGATCGGTATGCCCAATATTGAACCGCCGTGTGAGTTCCGTGTGAATAAGGCAAAACTTGCACGGCGAGTTCATGAATTTGGGGCAGATCGCTTCCAGCCGACTTCTGAATTGCCGATTTCGCGCGGTTCACAAATTTTGAACAGTACAGGATTTGAGGGTCCCCTCCGCGGTACCACGCAACATCACGCGCTGCGCTGGTTACCGTGGAGGATCCGTCCCCCACCGTCCGATCAAACAAATTAGATTGCGGCGGTTACAGCCAGCCCAAGAGGTCGGGTATCCGAGTGTGCGGATGCTCGACACAAATGAAGAGCCCCGGCGTCATGTCGGGGGAGCTGCCGGGGCTCTAGCACTCTGTACGCGAGGACCACTGTTGGTCATCTGATTGTATACCGCGGGTATGGTTATTCTTCGGTTAAGGTCGTGCAGTGTCGGACGCGACGCAGCTTCAACACATCAGCGACCGCCGTGCGCGTGAGGCCCATTCCGAGGAACGATCACTAGCCAAATACCGCCAATAGTCTGCGGCCTCGGCATATCCGCAGCAACAGCGCTAGGCGTTCGCCTTGCCACGTTGACGATCAGGTTTATATCTGGGTGGAGAAGGGAGCGCTCGAATGGAACTGAGCGAACCCGCGATCGTAACGTCGAACGACGGGCTGATTGCCGCGCACAGCGGGAACGCAGGCGCCGCCGTCGATCCGTTTTTCACTAACGTCAAGAGCGAGCTGTACGACAAGGGGTTCCTCGTCGCCACAGCCGACAATCTCATTGCCTGGGCGCGGACCGGCTCGCTCATGTGGATGCAGTTCGGACTTGCCTGCTGCGCGATCGAGATGATGCAGATGGCGATGCCGCGCTATGATGTTGAGCGCTTCGGCTTTGCCCCGCGGTCAAGCCCTCGCCAATGCGACGTGATGATCATCGCCGGAACGCTTGTCAACAAGATGGCTCCGGCGCTCCGCAAAGTATACGATCAGATGCCCGAACCGCGCTATGTGATCTCCATGGGATCCTGTGCAAACGGCGGCGGCTACTATCACTACTCTTATTCGGTGGTGCGCGGTTGCGATCGGATTGTTCCAGTCGATATCTACGTGCCGGGCTGTCCGCCGACCGCCGAGGCCCTGCTTTACGGTGTGCTTTTGTTACAGAAGAAGATCCGCCGCACTGCCACGATTGAACGCTGATGGTGAACCGCCAGGGTTAGCTCACTGAGTCGCGCACTCTATGAAATAGACGCGAAAACGGGCCTTTTACGGCGCCAAAGCGGTCGTCGCGATTGTGTTCATCTAACGAACCGTCCTCCAGCAGCGCTTTCGCCTCCTTCAATCGCGCGTGTCGAACCCTTCAGTGAACCAGCCGCAAACAGGGAGCCAGCGCCGGCAAGCCAATGCCTGTGGCTTCAACCGCCAATTCACACCGCTGTTCATAATAACGGTTAGCCGTTCGCGACGTCGAAGAGTGGCGCCTCCGACGGAATCAACGTCCATGCCGCAAACCGCTGACGATCGTCCTCGCGTGTCAACGTCGTGCGGCAACCCGGTGGTATCCAGAAAATGCGGGGCTGCACTGGCGCGTTCTTGCACCATACAAACCACGCATACGACGTTGCAGTCGAAGCATCAGGATCCCAGCGGCCTTTGACCATGGGAACACGCTCAACGAATGGCGCATAGACGTAGGCGGCCGATCCCGAAACAGCCTCTCGTAACGGCCGACGCCTTCGATCCCGGGGCTAGGCCGCAGACGAAATGGAGGGAGCGGTCGCCAATCGCAAGCGGCGCGGTCGGACCCCCCTGGGTTCAAATATCGGTGCACCGCATTTGCGTGGCAGACTGTCACAGAATCTTGAGCAGTCGCGTGGTGCTGGCCGTCACAGGACTATCTGCCTGATGCTGCCGCGACCTCGGTGCGAACCTGCACCTTGCTGCCGTCGGCGAGGTGGACCGGCGGATTGAGGATCGCCTGATCGCCGGCCTTGACTCCGCTGTCCACTTCCACCTGTGTGCCCATGTCGCGCTTCACTCCGACCTTGCGGATCTCCGCCTTGCCATCGATGACCACTGCCACCTGCATTCCGTTGCTGTTGAAGATGATGGCATCGGCGGGCAGGACGAAAGACGGCGTCTTGCGGGGAATCTTCAGCTCAACCATGCCGTAGACCCCGGACCGCAGCGCGCCATCCGGATTGGGAAGGTCGATCTCCGTGATCACGCAGCGCAACGTCGATGTCGGCAGTCTCGTGCAGGGCAACGCGGCGAGCGGCACCTTCATGTTCGAGATCATGCAGCGGACATTGACGCCGGTTATCATCGGCCTCCTCCTCAAAGGCGAGCACGGCCGGCGCGCCCTGCGCAAGGCACCGCGCACGGGGCGCCCGCCGCAACTGACCGACGCTGAGAAGAAGCGGTTGGTTGTCGCACTCGAAGCCGGCGCCTTGGTGCAAGGATATGCCACCGATCTGTGGACGCTCTCTCGCGTCGGCAAGCTCATCGAGAAGATCAGCGGCAAGCGGTATTCGGAGTTGGGCGACAGCTACTATCGGCTCGTAAAAACAGTGGAGGAGGATCCGGAGTTTGACACCAAGCGAGCGAAGAAGAAATTGCGCCGGTACGTCGAGAGCCACGACCACGCGATCCGCATCAAGGCGGAGATCATGGTCGATCATTACCACGAGCAAGTGCTGGCGCTGAACAAGATCGGCGGGCAGGCGCGGGCCATGGTCGTGACCAGCGGCGTCGCGCGCGCCATTCAATATTATCACGCAATTCGGGATTATCTCAAAGAACGCAAAAGTCCATACCAAGCCATCATCGCTTTTTCGGGCGAACACGAATATGGCGACGTGAAGGTGACCGAATTGTCGCTCAACCGATTCCCGTCAAACAAGATCCCCGACAAGATCGAGGAAGACCCATATCGGTTCCTTATTTGCGCCGATAAGTTTCAAACCGGCTACGACCAGCCATTGCTGCATACGATGTATGTCGACAAACCCCTCTCGGGAATCAAGGCGGTGCAGACTCTGGCGCGCCTCAACCGCGCACGCCCACAGAAATATGACGTGTTTGTACTCGACTTTCTGAACGATACCGAGACAATCCGAAAGGCGTTCGAGCCGTACTACCGAACGACCATTCTCAGCGATGAAACTGACCCAAATAAACTTCACGATCTCAGACGCGATCTCGATGCTGCCGAAGTATACGACGAGACACAGATCGATCAACTCGCATCGCTTTATCTCGGCGGTGCTGACCGCGACCAGCTCGATCCCATCCTCGATGCCTCCGTTGCAACGTACAACGAGAATCTCGACGAAGACGCACAGGTCGAATTTAAAGGAAAGGCGAAGGCATTCATCCGAGCCTACGGTTTCCTTGCATCGATTTTGCCTTACACCAATGCGGCATGGGAAAAGCTGTCGATTTTCCTGAACTTCCTAGTGCCTAAGCTTCCGGCGCCTAAGGAAGAAGACCTTTCGAGAGGAATTCTTGAGACGATTGACATGGAGAGCTACCGCGTCGAAAAGCGTGCAACACAGAAAATCCAACTTCCAGACTCGGATATAGAGATTGATCCAGTACCCGCTGACGGCGAAGGCGGTAAGCGCGAGCCGGAGTTGGAGAGGCTCTCGAATATCCTCAAGATATTTAATGATCAATTCGGCGGGATCGATTGGCAAGACGCCGACCGAGTGCGGAGTATGATCACAAAGGACATTCCGGCGAAAGTCGCGGCCGACACTGCTTACCAGAATGCAAAGCGAAACTCCGACAAGCAAAATGCGAAGATCGAGCACGACAAAGCCTTAGGGCGCGTCATCGTCGGGTTGATGAAAGACGACACTGAATTATTTAAGCAATATAGCGACAACCCCGAATTCAAGCGGTGGTTGGCCGATACGGTGTTCGGAATGACATATGAGCCGCCTGCTCAGTAATATCAGCTCCAGGAATGGAGCTGCTCGCAATTAGTGCTCTTTGGACTTCGTCACGGGTTGTCAGGCCCGCGAGGACCATTCTTTGTTTGCATTCGGCAGATTTAAAAGCCCGTTGGTGCGCGTTTGCTGCGAACCTAAAAAAACGCACCACGCGCTAGCAATAAGTTCAGATGGTATGGCTATTTTGATCTCAGGCATCTATTGCCTCGACGGCAACTTATTGTTTCGGCCGGGATAGAACTGCGTCAGTGCCAACTGCTGTTGGCAATGACGTAGTTGATCTTTGATCTTTGCTCGATTTGGCCGGTTACACGACTTACGTGAACTTGATTCATTTCAAGCAATCACTGACCTTACAGCCGACAAGTTCAGTGAAAATCCTGCTGGCAGTCGCTGAGCAATGGCGACAGACGACTGCCGATGCAGTCTATACGATTCCGAACATCCCGGTGCCAGGCACCGCCGGCCAGCCCGGACTCTATACGGGGACCCGGACACGACTTCGCCCTCTTCCACAGTATCAAGGTGCCTTGGGGTGACTATAAGCGGCGGGAAGTGGCATGCCGATTACGCCATTTGTAGCGGGACAAACATTCGAGCCAGGACAGATCGCTGTCATGTCCGCAGCCTACGCGGATACATGCAAGGCCCTTGGTCTTTCCGAAGCTGAGCACCCGGAGACACTGCTCGTGGCTCAGCACGTGGTGGGGTTGGGCAAACGGGGCTTTAAAAGCCGAGCTCCGTCGCAGTCAAGGTCTCTCCATTGCGTTTCGTGGCTAAAGCCTCCTCACGTTGGTGAACAGCTGATCGTTACCAGTCCCGCCCTGCATCAGGTCGGCCGTTCCCGAACAGCAGGTCATCGCCGCAACCGCTTTCAGCACCACAGCATGAATGCGGGACGAGCTCGAGATCTTCTTCAGCAAGCGGACGCGCCTCGGCTTGCGTTTGGCGCGTTCAGTATTGCGCTACGCCTTCCACTGCGAACGTGCGGAAGGTCGCGTACTTGCTGCCGATCTTCTCTTGCGCATCGCGGGCGGCGTCCCGCCACGCCTTGACTTTGTCCATGTTCTCGAATTGGAGAATGACGACGCGGTCCGCTGGGGGCTGGCCAGTTATCGAAAAGGTCTTATTGAACCCGCCAGCGATGTATTTGCCCCCGTTGTCATCGATGGCCTTTTGCGCCCCTGGGAGGAAGTCCTTTTTGTAACCGTCCTCGTCCTTGACGTTGATTTCATTAATAACATAGGCGGGCGGCGATGCTGCAGCGTGCAGGCCATGGATCGCGCCAGCGCCTAAAGAGAAGCCTGTCGCCAGGGCGAGTGCAAATTTGTACTTTGCTTGCATGACTTCCTCCCGTGATCGTTGTGAAGTCGCGACTTTTTCTTTTCAGAAGTGGTGCGGGCCCGTATGCAGTCCCGCGTTAGTCCCTCCTAAGCCGTTCCATATGGACTATCGATCACATATACCCAGTTGCCGCCCGAGGTTTTCCTGACCACCTCTGCCGATGTCCCTCCGAGTTTGACATCCTTCCCATCGGGTCCCTTGCCGGCAATGCTCCAGTCGGCGACGCAAAGGCCGACATCGCCGCTTTCGTAGGTTCGGCGCACGGTCAGTTGGATCGGCAACTTCAGTGCTAGGAAGCCCATGAGTGCCTGCTTGATGTTCTCGAGTCCCTGAACAGGCTTCCCCGGCTCGGCGACGAGTACGCTTTGGTCATCGTAGAGCTTCAGCAGGGTGCCCAGGTCGCCCGCGTTGAAAGCCTTCTCAAAGGCAGGATCCATGTCAGCGGCCTTCATGGGCAGCGACGTATCCATGGCGAGAGACTTTGCGGATACGCCCATTGCAGCAAAAAGGCCGGTACCAAGAAGGAGAGTTCGGCGGTTCATTGGATTTACCTCCCGTTGGTGCCTGTGACGCAGGCCCATCTGATCCGATCGTAAGGTTGCTGGTCCAAGCGAGCAAGGTGGATAGGGTACCCTCTAAGAGCACCGGCATGGCTCCGGTCCCATTCAGAATCGAATTCCCTCTCGATCGAATCTCTGTCCTTTTCACAGACCGGCTGTCCCGATGTTACGATGTAACACGAGGCCGAAATGATCGGTCGCCGGCGCTGCCCAATCGGGCGTGTGGGCATCGGCGATGCGGGCCTGATTTGAGGGAACAGTAAACGACGCGCAACTCAACTGGCGTGATGCTCAGCACTTTCTTTGATCTTTCGGCGGGCGTAGGTTCGTGCCCGAGATGGCAATTGCAACGCTGCCAAACCCAAAGGAGGAGCCAGATGGTCGAGACAATTGCGAGGAGCCACCCGCTCAGGAAACCGCCGACCGCCGCGCGCCGCGCTGGCCCGACTGCGCCGCCTTGGCCGAGCTATACCGGCACGTCGCAATTCGTCGGCACCAGCCCGACCGGACGGGTGACGGTGTATGTTGATCCGAGCCTCGGGCCGCAGGGGCAGCAAAACGCCAACGACCTACTCGGCGATGCCGACCGCGTCGTGGCCGCGAATGACGCACTGTTTGGCACCACCGGCGGGCCGGTCAGTGTCGTCGTCTTTGCCTTGGATGGCGCGACCGACGGCACCGGCGGTGCTGACCATATGGGCTGCGACTACACCAGCGGAGCTGCAATCGAAGTCTGTGCGTCGTTTGACAGCTCCGCCCGGGTTTCCGCCCTGTTCGAAGCCGAACTGAGCGAGTGCTCGATGGGCGGAAATCTGTGCGGTGTCAGCACCGGCGAGGCCTTGTCGCGATGGTGCGCCGCCACGACCAGCAACAACGCTTTGTCCGACTTCGCCACCGCGCCCGCCTGGGCGCAGAGCGGCATGCCGGACTTCGTCAACCGGACGGAGCCGACCGACCGGAATGCTGTTAGCACCGGGTGCGGGATGGCCTTCCTGTCGTGGCTGATCAGCCAAGGCCACCCACTGAAGATGATCGCTCCGGTGATGGTGTCGCTGGGCGATGGCGGTACGCTCGCCCAGCTCTATGCCAGCCTCACCGCGGATGCGGCCGCCAACGCCTGGCCGACATTCACGGCCGCGGTGAACGGTTTGAGCGGAGGTGTCAATTCGGATGACCCGTTTGGCGGAGTATTTCCGACTGCGCAGCTGGCGCAACTCGAGCCGGCAACGATCGAGCTCGCGGCAAAGATCTTCAGCACGATCCTTTCCGACGTTCTCGCAGGGCGGCCGGCGCAACATTCCGTCGCCAATGTGCGCGCGATGATGCTTATGGGAACGACCGCAAGGACGGGCGCCGCCGCCCAATGCACTGTCGGATCCCACCGCTTGCGTGCTTCGAGTTAGGTTTGCCGGTAGAGCCTATCGGCGCCCCGCGAAGACGCGCGGGCGCGCCGAACGCTCTTTCAACGCACGCGGGCCAACGCCAGCTCCAACCGTGCCTCCTCCCTGCTAACAGGGAATTTCACATAGTCTGTTATTGCCCGATTGCTTGCCGTTTGACACAACAGCCCTTCCCGTTACCGAACCTGACCCAGGAGGACGAGAAACCATGAGCATCGTCGATCGCCGGAGCGCCCTATTCGCTGGGCTTGCATCCGCCTCTATCATTTCGAGCAGCGGCGCCTTTGCGGAGCAGGAGGCCGGAGCGTCCGCAGAAGCGAGGCTTCGTCAATTGGGGATCGAACTACCGAAAGTCGCGGCACCCGTTGCAAACTATGTACCGGCGACGCGGCTTGGCAACCTGGTCTTCCTTGCCGGCACAGGCCCCCGCAATCCAGATGGCTCTCGGCCACTGGGCAAGGTTGGGCGTGAAGTCACCCTCGAGGAAGCTAAGCAGCACGCACGAAACGTCGGGCTTCAACTACTTGCCGCGCTGCGAGACGAGATCGGCAGTCTGGACAAGGTCGTTCGTTTTGGCAGAGTCTTCGGGATGGTCAATGCCGTGCCTGAATTTGCTGACCATCCAAAGGTGATCAACGGCTGCTCGGATCTGTTCGTGGAAGTGTTCGGCGATCGAGGTCGGCACGCTCGTCGCGCCGTCGGGATGGCTTCCCTTCCCTTCAACATGACGGTGGAGATCGAAGCAGTAGTGGAAGTTGTTTGAGTTTAGGACCGGCCCTTCGTTGCACCTAGAGTAGTTAGCTCGCTCTCACCAGCGGAGCGTTCGTGGTTTTCGACCGCGTTTTTTGACTCCATAGCGGCTGCCGCAAGTCTCCCATTAAGGCCAAAACCGTGCTGTACTAATCAATAGGATATGGGGAGGGCTACAATGGTCAGGTTGTTAGGGTTGGTCTCCCTCGTCATGGCTAGTCAAGCCATGGCGGCGAACACCATTGAACAGGCGGTAAAGACCTGCATCCAAGTCGTGCATAATTCCCGCTATGAATCTTTCGACGCTTTCTTCAATCCAGCAAGTAAGTCGGTCGAAAACAACATTACGTATGTCTATGAACGAGCAGCGTCGATGCGAATGATCTTCTGTGCGCTGTCGAGGTGCTTGACCTTGAGCCGGACCACTTCGCTGGCACGTAATCCGCAGCCATAGGCAAGACTGAGCAGCACGCGCGTCCGCAGGCTGTCGGCAACGGCCAATAGCCTGCGTGCCTCGTCCGGACTGATCACTTGCGGAATCTTCTGCGGTTCGCGCAGGTGATAGATCTCGGCCGCAAGGTCCAGCCGCCGCAGCGTCACGCGGAACAAGAACCGCAGCCCGGTCATGATGCGGCAAGAAGGTCAGGATGTTCTACCCGAGGACTCAACGCCGCGGGCGAAGGAGCTGCCCTCACCGACATCGCATTCGAACCGGTCTCTTCGAACCGAAGTCTCCGTTGCGGGGAAACGGAATTTTCAGGGCAGAGACAAAGAGGCCGAAACGGCCTTGGAGATTCAAGGACGCCGGTGCAGAGATAAAATCTCGCTAGGCAACTCCGCCAATTCGGAGCTAATCGCCAGATTCCGGGAAATCTCCGTTAGAACGAGAATGAGGACTCGAACTGCGTGCCAAGCACGCAGTCGCTATCGAACCGGTCTCTCGCGAGTGATTCCACCGCGGGACCGGAGGGCTGGCTTTCTTCCCAATGGCGGGCGAGTGTTGGCGGACAGGTGTCAGCCCGCAACGCACCACTATAGGAGGGTCTGATGGGTACCAAATGGACCGCCAGACTAAGGGTTGATTTTGAAATGGAAGAGGGAGCGCCCCCGAACCTAGCGGAAATGCGCCTAAAGAGGTCGGTGGCCGAATTTCAGCGTTACATCGAAACCGGGGCGATCGGAAAAACGGGCGTCAAACACGGCTCTGCCAAAGTCGAAATCGTGGCACAAGGACAAACGGATTAAGCAGAAAAGCAGAGCGGATTTCCGACCGATGAATTGGCGACCAAGAATGCCTCCCGGCGACGCCGCGGACAACTACGAAGCCTACGAAATCTACGACGAGCTCTGCACGCCCGACGGGCGGGTCGTTGCCACCCTGGCATGTTTCGCCTGGAATCCGACCGTCTACTACTGCAACGCGCTAACGCCCGCTGGCAAATGGATGCGTTTCCGCGCCGGCCACCGCGCCTATGCCACAACGCGCGACTGGGCCGAGCGTGTCGCCGGATTGAAAGTCGATCGCGATTTGAGTGGTCGGGGCGGAAGGCTCAAATGCCGGCTGCGGTAGGGGGCGTGCCGATGACCGACGATTACGGGATCTATGTCGACGAAAACTGGCCGGCGACGCTAAACGATGGAGCAGGCGTTCCGACTGATTTTGGCACCTTGGAAGAGGCGGTATTGGTCTGGCGCAGCTTCGCCGGAGCAGAAGATGCGAGCGACGGTTAGAGTAATCGGCGGACCGGTCTACACAATAAAGCAGATTGATCGGCTTCATTTCGGTCCGAAGCCGGCGTGACGCCCGAAGCTTCCCGCCGCCCTGAATTTTCGAGCGGGTATGGCATCCGCAAAGAAGTGGAAAGGAGGCAGCATGATAACCGTTGAGGCCAAGAAAATCGCCACGCGCGTGATAGCCACAGTGAAGGTCGGGATTAGGAGCGGGCAATTTACTTCTACGGTCCAATTTGCGGATCAAGGAAGTGAGGCCGCAAATGAGGCCGAAGCACAGCGTGAGTTGCGTAAAAAGCTCGAAGAAGTACTCGAAGCGCTTGGTCCATCGTGAGAGGGCGGACCAGAAGAGCCAGCGCCCTTCCGGGCTATTTATCAAGACATAACACCCCGCCGCTTCCCGCCGCCACGGTCCGTCGAGGACATCGGCGCGTGCTTCATGGGCGTTAAAGCGCCCTATGCCCCGCCGCTATTTGCTGGCTCGCTTTTGAGGCGGTCCCTCGGCGCGTGCTTCATGGGCGTTAAAGCGCCCTATGCCCCGCCGCTATTTGCTGGCTCGCTTTTGAGGCGGTCCCTCGGCGCGTGCTTCATGGGCGTTAAAGCGCCTTATGCCCCGCCGCTATTTGCTGGCTTGCGTTTGAGGCGGTCCCTGTGTTCTTCCAATCGCCGTAGATTGGCTTCCAACAACCAAAGTATCCTTTGCGCATCCCACGTGCTCACGCCCGCTGCCCTCAAGCGGATTATGAGACCCTTCTGGCGTTGCACGAAGCGGCGCGCTTCAGCGACATGTTCCTCAGCCTGGCGAATATCATCTTTGAAGCTCATAGCAGGCCGCGCGCTCTCGTGGGCAATAGCGGCTTTTTTGAGCCCTGGGCATCATTGGTATCCATTTGACGCCTAACAGAGGCCACAATGGGATACCTCTCTTAGGCATGACCAATCAAACGAGCGAAGCGTTCGCCTACATCGAGCGGGAATACAAGCACGTTAAAGGTCGCGTCGCCCTTCAGCGCCACGTTGTAGCGCAACTGCACATGGTCGAAGCAGACGCAGGCGAGGCCGAAGCGGCTCTCAACGCATTGTTGGACGACGAAACATCGAAGTTGCGCATCTTGGACTACTTACGAAAGTGGCTAGGTGACAAGTCGGAAGAAGTCCCACGCGATCACATTTAGGCTACAGCCATCCGCATAACGTAATGTCAGAGCGTTTTCCAAGGCCATGCGTCGTGCAACGCTTCCGTCGCTAAGTCGACGAACCGCTCATTAATCCGCTGCGGCGGGCATTGATATATGCCGTCACAGCCTGGATGGCTTGGCTGCTGGCGACGAGCGACCGATCCGTTTCAGTAAATGAAGATCATGGCATTCTTTCGCGCTCATAGCTGTGCAGGAACCGCTGATGCACCGTCTCGTATCGCGGCGATGGCTTCGTGAAGTGTCGCAAAAATCCATTTCTTACCGACAGCAACTGTAATTTGGTGTCGATCCATGTCTGATCGAAGGTAGGGGGTGACTTCGAGCGAAGACGATTTGGACGCCCCGAGGCTTCATTTCATCAATCAAATCGCGAACCGACTGCGCAGCAGAATAATCGACATCCGTTATGGCGCTTGCATCGACGATGAACCAGCGGACTGGCGTCGGCGCGCAAACAATTAGGGCACGCACTTGGTCAGCGAAACGCTTAGCATTCGCGAAGAACAGGTCCGAACCGAAGCGATAGACAATGAGTCCTGGTTCTGTCTCCTTGCCCGGCGTAACGGGCCCCCGTACCCACCGCCCGGTTACATTTGGCGCAAGCATCATAGTGTGCGGCCTATAACTGTGACGCACGTGCCGAAAAATCGAAAGGGCGATCGCGAGCAAGATGCCTTGCTCGACCCCAATAGCAACAACTGCCGCAGCCGTAACCACGGCGAGATAAAACTCTCCTGGGCTTTCGCGGCGAATATTGCGCAAACCCTTCAAGTCGACCATCCCGACTGCGATCGTGAAAACGATGCTCGCCAACACACAGCGAGGCAGGTACTGAAGCGGGCCGGTCAGAAACAACAGGACGACCAGCACCACGCCGGCAAAAGCTATCTGAGCGATCTGGCTGCGCGCGCCCGCGTGATCCGCCATGGCGGTCTGCGTGGGGCTGCCATTGACGACGAATGCTCCACTAAGCGCGGCGGCAGTGTTGGCGATCGATAGCCCAAGGATGTCGGCATCCTCATCAACTGTCTCATGATAACGCAATGCGAGTGCGTATGAGGTCGCAGCACTTTGGGCAATTATCATTGCGAAACATGAAGCGGCGACCGGCAATACCGCCAGCATTTCGCTCCATGTCACGTCAGGTAACTCAAGCGACGGTAGCCCACCCGGAACCGGACCGATCACTGGAATCCCGCTCTCAGCAAAATGGAATATGGCGCTTGCCGCGATAGCTCCAACCACCGCGACCAGAGAATACGGCAATCGCGGGAACACGCGATTGCCAAGCAGGATGCCGCCGGCAACCAGCGCGGACAGCGCCACGGTCGCAACATTGAATTGCGGTAGCCCCTGCGCGACCTCCCAAACCTGAACGAGGGTCTTCCGCGATTGGACAGCCACGCCGAGCATATCGCTCAGCATCGCTATTCCGACCTGAAAGCCGACACCCGTAAGAAATCCCACCAGCACCGTATGCGACAAGAAGTCGGCGAGAAATCCTAGCTTGAAAATCCACGCCAGAAACAAAATGCCGGCGGTGAGTATCGCAACCATACCGACAAGGGCCACGTATTTGGCACTAGCGGGTGCCGCCATACTGGACAAAGAACTGGAAAATATAACAGCGGTCGCGGAATCGGCGGCCACGACGAGATGGCGCGAGGAACCGAAGACCGCGAACGCAAGAATTGGGAGCAGCACTGTGTAAAGCCCGGTAACCACGGGCATACCAGCAATCCGTGCGTAACCAAGTACTTGCGGGATATTCATAGACGCAAGGGTCACCCCAGCGAATACATCGCGCAGCGCCGCCTTCGGATGGAAGGGCCGCAAGCCTCCAAAAAGGACCATCTTCATCGACGTGCACGGTAAGCTTGATTACGCTCTGAGCAAGTCCCGCGCGTTTAGTCTCTACGATCAGCCGGTCGCCGCTTATGCCGTGGAGCAAGCGTCGCCCGAATCTTACGCAAGCGCGCGTGGGCTTCGCTGGTCATTTCCCGTCGGGGCTTGACCTTGGCTCTCAGATAAGAGAGGCAGGCCGAGCCTTTCGCGTGGAGGAGCGGGGTTATGAGGGCGACCTGAAGCTCGATCTGCTCCCGGCGCAGCGCGGGCGTCGGGGGCAAGGCCGCGAACTGATCAAGCGCCCGGTAAAGCTGCGCCGCAGCTTCCACCACTGCCGAACGCGCCATGGAACGCTGCCCCGCCTTGCCCCAAAGGCCCGCAGCCTTCTCGGTCAACCCGGCATCTGTGCAGTGGCGCGCCAAAATCTCAGGCTGGTTCTCAGCGATGTCAGGGAAGTCCCTTTCGAGGGTTTCGGCAATGCGAGCGTGCAGCGCACGTCTCGGCTCGCGCAAAAGGGTGCCGTAGGCCGCATCCTGGATCAGCGCGTGCTTAAAGAGATAACTCGCATGAGGAGGTACGCCCTGACGAAACAGCAAGCCAGCCCGAACGATCCGATCCAAGCAACGCACCTCTGATAGGCGGAGATGACCTCGAGGAGGTCCTCAGGGTCCATGCGGGCCGAGAGCGCCGTGGAGCCGACCAGGTCCGAAAACATCACGGTGACTTGACGACGCTCGGCGGTGTCCTTGGGCGCCGGTTCTTGATCGGTCGGCGCCGATACTTGGCGCTCCGTAACAGCCGCGATTGGCGAAGCACCAAGCTCTCGGATTGCTCGCAACATTCTCCGGCGATGCCCGAGCGACACACCAAGTCGATCGAAGTCCTGATCCGTCAGTTCGCAGAGAACGTCGATATCGATGTCGCTCTCGGCAAAGCGCTGCGCGTACTCGGACATGCCGAGCTTTTTGAGCCACTCCGCAATCTGCTGCATAACATCATCCGTTCTGGACCAGCAGAACTGAAGTCTACCACGCGCGCCAATATATTGTAGCGTCCTCAGAAGGGTGGCGCGTCTGGTCAGGGGCATGCTGTGAGAAGCTTGCCCGCGGCCGGATTGGCAGGCGGCTAGCGAATGCATCGCCTTGCTTGATCGGGATCGAGGCAGGTATGGCGACGCACTATGTCGCCCGCGAGCTGCTCGCGCTCGGTCATGATGTGAGACAGGTACCGCCGGCCTATGCCAAGCCATTCCGTCAAGGTCACAAGAACGACTTCCGGTACGCACACGCAATTGCGGAAGCAGTGCTGCGGCCATCGACACGCTGCGTTCCAGTAAAGACTGACGATCAGTTGGACCTGCAAGCGCTGCACCGCGTGCGATCTCGCCTGGTCGGGCAGCGGACGGCCGTGATCAATCAAATCCGTAGCTTCCTCTTGGAGCGCGGCATTGCAGTCCGCCAAGGACCTCGCTATCTGCGCCAGCAGCTCCCAGAGATTCTGGCTAAGCGCATCGACGTGTTGTCAGCTCGTATGATCGGGATCATCGAGGACAGCGGCGATTGGCGGCGTCCAGAGGCAGCGTAAGAGCTTTGAGCGACCTATAGCGCTCAACGGACTACCGAGTCTGCGAGTCGGATTGAGGAGATGGAGAAACGGTCTCGCCGTCGCATCCGTGATCTGGAGAACCTATTGGCCTCTTAGGGCCTTTTCGAGAATGAGAGCGGATGCGCGCGGATATCCATTATGGCCAAGAGCACCAAAGCTCTACTCACGGGCCGGATACAGAAGTGCAAGACCAATCCCTCCATTGCTCACATCGGGCTTGCAACACACGGCCGGTCCATACAGATAGGTTCTAAAGAGCTCGGCTCATAAGTAAGTAGTTTATACCGACAATCAACATCCTTTGCTCTCAAATTGTGAACTCAATGGAGGCCGAAATGAGCTTCGTCAGAACGAAAGACGCCGTCGAGATCTATTAAAAGGACTGGGGCAAAGGTCAGCCCATCGTTTTCAGCCATGGCTGGCCACTGTCAGCCGATGATTGGGACGCACAGATGCTGTTCTTTCTCAATCACGGCTATCGCGTTATCGCCCATGACCGCCGGGGCCACGGTCGCTCCACGCAGACCGGCGACGGCCACGACATGGATCACTATGCTGACGACCTCGCGGCGGTGACGGCGCATCTCGATCTGAAGAACGCCATTCATGTGGGCCACTCTACCGGCGGCGGAGAGGTTGTGCACTACATCGCGCGTCACGGCGAAAGTCGGGTGTCCAAGGCGGCTATCATCAGTGCAGTGCCGCCATTGATGGTCCAGACGCCAGCCAATCCAAAAGGGCTGCCGAAGAAGGTATTCGACGATTTCCAGGTGGCGCTCGCAGCCAACCGTTCGCAATTCTATCGCGAGGTCGCCGCCGGGCCCTTCTACAACTACAACAAGACAGGCAAACCTTCCGAGGCGACCATCGAGAACTGGTGGCGGCAGGGCATGATGGGTGGCGCGAAGGCACACTATGACGGCATCGTTGCCTTTTCGCAGACCGATTTCACAGAGGACCTCAAGAAGATCACCGTGCCGGTGCTAGTGATGCACAGCGAAGACGACCAGATCGTTCCTTACGTTGCTTCGGGCCCTCTCTCGGCAAAACTGCTGAAGAACGGGACGCTGAAGACCTATAAGGGCTTCCCGCACGGTATGCCGACGACGCAGGCCGAAACGATCAACGCCGACCTGCTGGCCTTCCTCAAGGCGTAAGCGGTGAATTGATCGGATGGCAGTATGGATCCATACACGCCACCATCAGGAAGCCGCTGCAGGAATTGTCTTTATGACCGCTGCCAAGACAGGCATGGATGGCGTGATTAATCCGCAGCCAGTTGCAGCACCGCTGACTAGGTCGGCGATTTTTCTGGTTGTGACAATAAACCCGGGCCAGGACCATCGCTCGACCGTTCGGTCGTTCTGTGCAGACCTTCCTGGTTTGTTCCGCGCCGTGGAATTCCGCAATCTGGAGGCGGGTCTCACGTGTGTGATGGGGATCGGATCCGAAGCATGGGACCGCCTATTCGGCTACCCGCGGCCGGCCGAACTGCACTCGTTCCGGGAAATACGAGCGGGGTCGCGCCACGCAGTATCGTCGCCAGGCGATCTCTTGTTTCATATCCGCGCAAAACGCATGGACCTCTGCTTCGAACTTGCGACAAGGATCATGGCGAGCCTCGGCGGTGCGGTCTCAGCGGTCGATGAGGTTCATGGATTTCGTTACTTCGATGACCGCGACCTCCTTGGATTTGTTGATGGCACCGAGAATCCACGCGGGGCGGGCGTGACTGAGGCTGCGATCATCGGTGAGGAAGATCCGGCATTTGCTGGCGGCAGCTACGTTATCGTGCAGAAATACCTGCACGACATGGACGGCTGGAACGCATTGTCCACGGAGGCCCAGCGCTGTCGGCACCGGCCACCTGAAGACGATTGCGGCGCCCGGGGACGGAATCGTCGCGCGGCAGCGGGACGTCAAGGCGCTGGTGGAATTTCGCGTTCCATTCGAGCTGGATCGCCAGCAGATCGACGACGTGGAACGCGGCGCAAACGATTCCGACTGGCAACCTGCAAAGGACGCCGCGCAGAAGATTGCCTATGCCGAGGACCGAGCCATTTTCGAGGGCTACTCGGCGGCAGGCATCGTTGGCATCCGGGAGGGAACCAGCAATCCGCGCATGACGCTTCCGGCCGACGTGCGCGAATATCCTGACGCTATTGCCCAGGCGTTGAGCCAACTGCGTCTCGTCGGTGTCAACGGGCCCTATTCGGTGCTGCTCGGCGCCGACGCCTATACGGCTCTCGCCGAGACCAGCGACAACGGGTACCCGGTGCTGGAACATATCAAAAAGCTCGTCAAAGACGAGATCATCTGGACCCCCGCGATAGCTGGCGCCTTCGTGCTCACCACCCGCGGCGGAGATTTCGATCTGCACATCGGCCAGGACGTCTCGATTGGGTATCTAAGCCATACAGACAGCATTGTGCGCCTCTACCTGCAGGAAACGCTAACGTTTCTCCTGCTCACTTCGGAAGCCGCCGTCGCACTCGCACCCACAGACAAGAAGAAAATCTGACGCGACCGATCAGTTAGTCACGAGTTCCTGCTCCTTCACGTCCAGCGCTTGGCTAAGGAAGACTGCCAGTTAGACGTAGTGCCCGTCCGCTCCCGACTACCCGAAATGCCTAAACAGATGGTGGGCAATGTCTGGGTTTGGGACGTCACGACTTGCTGCAATCCGCGATTTGGTTTCTATCGAGGTTAAAGCGGACGTCACACCGACATCACTCAAAGTCCTAGTTTGGACCCGACTCGGACATCCGGTCCGTTCGGCGGGTACACAGTCTTAGCGAATGTTGATAGGGTCCCGGTTTCAACCGTTGGACGTGCGCAGGCATGCCCGCGCCAGTTGGCCAATCAAGTCTTGATTTCAGGCCTCGTGAATTCAGCGGCGTGCAACTTGACGAAGTCGTACATGCTGATCGGCTTTTGGCCTGTAAGCTTGAACAGGTCGTCGGTCATGCGGTCGTAGCGGCCTTGCTTGTTTAGCTCTGTCATCACAGAAAGGTGCTTGGCCGGACGATCCGCTATCGCGACGTGGCAAGCTCATTGGCGAGCACCGCGTGTTCCGCGTCCGAATAGATGTAAAAGCGATCTCGCCGGAGCTGGCTCTCGGCCCAGTCGCGAAACCAATCTCGCAAGTCATCAGCGTTCGCGATAAGTCGCTCTAACGCTTCGCGATGCTCATGGGCTCGATCGAGTGCGCGTTGCGCCTTGCTGGTGCGTGCCATGGTGTCTCCTGAGCGGATCGAATCCGTTCGACGCCACGCAACCTGCCCTAGCCCCTGTGCATAAACCCTGTACCGGATCTGTAATGATAGGTGATTCGCCCGACGCGATGTAGCGGACGAAAAACAACTATTTGAGGATGCGACCATACGGCAGAGCGTTTTCCACTGCTAATCATGTGGAAAAATCTATTTCCGCAACAGCTCCGGCAGCTTGGCGATGTTGGCCGCGATGCGGCGGGCTTCGTTATGAGTTAGCAGCTTGGCTAGTGGCGGTATTCCGCCGATCATGCCGGTTGATTGTATTGTCGATCACTGGCCACATAGTGATCTGCCGGACCGATTGACACATCCTCGTCGATTGAACGCGAAAGTAATGCAGGGTCTGTTCCTATTACGAGAACGGCAGAGGGCATGTTCTTCGCGGCACGCTGTCGGAGCGGCGTTCCTGCTCTTGGTTACACTGCCAGGGTGCAGCGGCGTCCCCTTGGTCGATGAGATGCCAGCGTCCGAACCGGATCTCCCAGGCTACAACAACCTCGTCGCCAAACACCTCAAAGAAACCTTCAAAAATCTCGCATCCTACGACGCATTCGCAATATCGGCTTTTCGCCGGGTACACTCGTTCAAGGGCTGGGTCTGGATGACTTGTGTTCGTTTCGAGGATAAGGGGCATCCGCGCACGTACGCCTTGTTCATAAAGGACGGGACGGTCATTGACAGCCGGTATGCCGTTCAGACCGACGCCTGCAACACCCAAACGTATGCTGTTTTCGACGCGATGGGGCCAACGAGGGCCGGGATTCTGGGGCCGTTGTACTAATTTAGGCCAGCCTAAGTTGTTTTCTCCGAATAGAATGGCCCCCAATTGCCGTCAGTGGCGGTTTCTTGCTTGCCAAAAAGACCGCAAGTGAAACGGCACTGAATGCGTGCGGGAGGAAAACAGTGACCAGTTGGTGCGATTGGCGAATGGCAGTCGTCTGGTTGATGGCGATCGGCATCGCCTGCATGATTCACTTTTTGCCTGCGGCACGCCTCGTCGAATAGCCTTGGCGATCAACTTGGCAGAAGCAGATTCGGTCGCCCATTTGTCCCGCTTCGGGGCAGGTGAAAATTGCGTCTGGACGAGATGCGCATGCCGATGCGTTGGTGACGTTGGGGCATCGTCGGCTCCGCGCTAACTTCAGGGAGTAGCGGCCGATATATTGTCGCTAAGACATGGCCATGACGGCTCGCGGGCACTGATACTATGAGAATCCTGGTCTGCGGCGGTCGTACTTATGACGACCGCGACTTGGTCTGGCGCACCCTCGACGACTACCAGCGCCACTATGGGTCCATCACGATCATACAGGGCGGTGCGACCGGCGCTGATGCCTTGGCGAAGGAATGGTGTTACCGGCAACCCAACGTCACGCTGATCAGCGTGCCGGCTAATTGGGGAGACCTGTCGCATCCCGACGCACTGATTTGCACCCGCGCCGATGGCAGCAAATATGACGCCAACGCCGGTATCCGAAGCTACGCCGAAATGCTGGACGAAAAGCCCGACCTTGTCCTTGCCTTTCCCGGCAACAAGGGTACGCGCGACATGCTCCGCCGCGCCGAGGACGCCAAAAAGAAAGGCATGCCGGTCGAAATCAAAAAGGTCGGTTGGTAGAACGGGTGGTGTTCCCAATCGCTTCCCGCGCGCCCTGGCGGCCCGCTACCAGCCGCCTGGGTACGCTCTCAAATCGCTGCGCGGGTCTACCTTGAGCCTGTCTTAGCGAGCGCGTCCGTTATTCCTTCATACCCGCCAAAGCGGCACTGCGCTGCCACAATGCCAACGCAGCACGGACGTCCAACGCCGCTGCCGAAGGCTTAGTGTCTCTGGTACACGGCCGCTACCCCCGAAATCGTGCCTGCTTGATGGTTGAGGATCTTGTCGACCGTCGTCGACGCCTATGCGCAAAACATTTTGCTGCAAAAGCTCTCTCAGATATCCGGAGTCGGCCTCGTGGGCATCGGCGGCCAGCAGCAGCCGGCCGTCCGCGTCCAGGTCGATCCGCAGGCGCTGGCGGATCGCGGCATCAACCTCGAGGACGTGCGCACGGTGCTTGGCCAGGCCAACGTCGATCTGCCGAAAGGCACGCTCAACAGCCCCCGCCAGACGCTCACGCTCAATACCAACGATCAGTTGTTCAAGCGCGACCAGTACGCAGGCTCTGCCGAGCTGGGAGGCGTCAGTTGCCGAGGACTGGCTCGGCAAGTGGGCCATGAACCAGATGCTGATCAACGTCGCGACACGTAAGTTTGCCCGGTCGGTTCGGTTGCCCGCAGGAGACGTTCCAGCGCCTGTGGGGGCTGGTCTGTCGAAATCGGCCGCCTCCCGGCGCTTCGTGGCACTGTCGGCAGCACGCCTGAAGGAGTGGATGGCGTCGGATCTCTCCGGCCTCGATTTCCGCAGTCAGCTCTAACGCGAAGCACTGACGTCTGTTCGGGTCGTCTGAAGCACGGTGCGATTTGACCCTACCCCCATGTTGGACGGGCCGGGGGTCGTTTGGCGGTGCAATCCGGAGGTGGGTCTCGAAGCCTTAAAAGCTTCCGAAGGTAGCGACCAGGATCACGACGACGCTCACAGTCGTTTATGCCTCTGAAACCTTCGGCGTGATTACACGCACAAGCCTGTTGTTGGCACCATGCTCGTAAATTGATGCGCGATCTGCCCTGCCACTGTTTACCTCTGCGTTGGCGAACTGAAGCTAACCCTTGGTCCATCTTTTATGGATATGACAGCGGATTTTGGTCGCAGGCACAGAACGAATTCGAGGACGATCCGCTGTCGGCGGACGATCTCCGCGAGCTGGCGGACTATCAGATCGGACTCTGGACCAAGTTCAAGGAGTCGCTGCAATAAGCGCGATGAAACCGAACACCTGGTATTGACACTGGCTCCGCTCGCCCAATGAGCCATACGAAGGCGACGCAGAAATCGAGACAGCGCTTTTGATTCTGACTCGTGACCGGCTGGGCCGGCGTTCTGAAAGGACCGGCCGAAGGCCGGGGCTGGATGGCATCGCGCCGCCACGCAGATCACCGCTGGTAAGGGCTTGGTCAACAACGGGATGAGGAGAAGGATATGCTAGACAGTGTGGGTGCAGCTGTTGGCTGGGTCGCCGCGGCTGTGGTCGTGGGTTATATCATCTACGTGGCCATCATGGCCATCACTAGGGTGACGCACGGGGTACCGGGGGAAGGTGCGTTTTGCGGGTGGGGGTGCTACCCCTAGCCTGCAGGGCACACAGCGCATCAGCGGCCCGCTATACGGATACCGGGTTATTGACTGCTACTCCGAGAGCCAGACTTGATGGGCGCAGTCCAAGGGGAAGTGAAATGCTGAAGTGGAAATGGGTAGCCCTTGCGCTTGTGACCAGCACGCTATCGGCTAACGCTGAGGAAAGCTCGAAAGAGAAGTTTCTGAACAACTACGGGCGCATGTTGGCCGTTGAAGCCAGGTGTCCAAGTTGGAAGATCAATGAACAAAAGGTCGTGGAGATTTTAAACTTCTTCAAGATCGCCAACGCCGACATCGAGCCGGGGGGCCATGATTGGCCCGCCATAGAAAGGAGCATTCACTCAAACCAAAGAGCTTTTGCGGGAATAGGCCCGAAGATGATGTGCGTAAAGGCGAACGCGATGTATGGCCCTAAAGGCGCTGTGTCGCCTGGACTCATGGAACCAAAGTGAAGGGGAGAAAAGTGAAATCGGAGGTGTCCGCTTATATCCCTCCTGCCCGATCTGCCTCATCACCGCGTCCATAATCGGCCCTGCGATCAGCTCGGCTGGCTGCCCAGCACGGCTGCCTCGATTGCCTCGGCAATGAGGCATCCAAAAGGATTCATGCACTTTCGAGGCACCCGCAGGGGGCCGCAAAGCGTCGTCCACTTCCACCAATTCCCATTCAAGTGGCGCGCGGCCGCCTGAGCAAACAGATTGCCCACGATATCGGCATCGCCGAAGCCACGGCGAAGGTGCATCGCACCAGGGCGATGCAGATTTATATAATCTGCAACGGTCGGCCATCAGTCCGTTGATTGCCCATTAATACTGAGCTTGTAGTGCTCCAATGCCTTAACAATCAAATCCCTTTCTTCCACCTGCAACCATTGTTGTATCTTCTGTCCCCATTGATAGCTGCCCTTGCAACTCTTTAGGCGCTCAATCAGCGTTTCTATGCGCTCTGACTCAGTCATGGCGGGGGTTACTCTCCTGCAAGGATGTAGCGTAGCGCGCGTCCGATCACCCACGGGACGGCGGTGCAAAAAGCTATGAACACATACTCAGACGCATTGGGCTTTCCGTCTGCGACGGCGTTTACAAACACCATCGTCCCCACGAACACAAAGATGCTGATGGCACAACCCAGCCAATAGAGAACGCGGCCGAGCCGAGCAGCCATGTTTCACTTGCCCTTTGGAATCCAGTGCATGCCCTGCGTCGCTTGCTGTGCTTCCGCAGTTGCGCTCGCGAGGATGATAGAGACCGCGATCAGCCATGGCGCGAGATTAGTTTCAGTTTAGGGGATCATCCTTACCCCATGGCCTTTCAGCCTTCTCCATCCTCAAGCTTTGCCCAACGCTCGTCGAGCCCCACGGCCTTTCAGCCTTCTCCCGCTCGTCGAGCTTTGCCAAACGCTCGTCGAGCTTCGCGTTTACAGGGTCGCCTAATAAATGTGATCAGCCGATAGACACACAACAGGACAGCTATGCCGACAGCAGCGGCGGTAGCCGCGATAATGGCGGCAACAGCAACTTCCATCCAGAGACCCCAAAAGTAACCGGCGCTTTCTGCCGCTCAATCAGGCGGCCCAGTTACGGATAAACGGCAGCAATCACGGCAAAGACAGCGATAGCGAACAACAGGCAGAAAAGCACAATCTCTGCAGCTTGGTGACCGAGCAGGCGAACGCGGGTTCCCGTCAGATACATCGCGGCGACGCCAGCGAACATTCCCATCGTGCCAAAAAAGATCGCCGCCGGTAAGGTCCAAACGTCCACGTCGTCAGGCCCCTTTTCGTCCTTTATGTGCCTGCGAGGATGTAGCGTAGTGCGCGGCCTATGCCCAACGGGATTGCGCCGAGGACAACCGCTAGCATGATCGCATAGGCGCGGTGCTCGGGCGTGTAAGTGTTGTCTGCCACAACAAGAGCAACCACGCTCAGAACCAGCACCGCATCGATGATACAGCCGAGCCAGCAAAGGACATTCCCAAGCCGTGCTGCCATTATTTGTGGACCACCCTCAAGCAGTCGCCCCGTTACGACTAAGGATAGTCATTAGCAGGCGTCGTCTGCAATGGTGGTAATGCGCTCAAAGACGCGCTTCGGCTTCGGCCTCGGCGTCAGTTCAAGCTCGCCCTCTGCGGCTTGGTGCCACTCGGGTCGTTCGCGATCTGGCAGGCGGAGCGGGCGATCGGCGATCACGACCGCAGCACGCTACGCCTGCGCCTCGACCCGCAGAGCGACCCAGCCGGGCTCAAACCCAGGATGACGGTTTGGCTCGATCGCTAAGCGGCCTTCGCCCGTCGTATGGCAATGATTACCGCGGCGAGAGATCCTATGGCTCACGGCAGGAACATTTCCAGCATGGCAGCGAACACCGGCTCAAGATCACCGGGAGAACTGCTGATAACCTGGAGCACTTCGGAGGTAGCCGCCTGCTGCTGTAGCGATTCTCGCAACTCGTTCAGGAGGCGTGTGTTCTCGTCAGCAGTCGCCCCCTGCTGCTGGAACGCCTCCTTTAGCTCGCGGGTAAGCCGCGCGACCTTTGCTTCTAAGCTGGCGATTGAGGGACTGCGACGGCGCGCCTTTGGCGTAATGCAACTCTTGCGCGCTCCCGTCTTGCGACGTTGCGGTTTTGCTGGTTCCCGACCTGCTCTGGAACCCGGTCGCATTGCCGTCCCTCGGTTCAGGACAAGCACACCTAGATCAGCCTAGCACGGCTGGAGGGGTGAGGGGATGGTCCCGACTGGGCCAACTCAGCGCTGACAAATGTCGCTGGTGGTGTCAGGCGCGGCCCTCATTACCGCCTACTACAGGTTTAAATCCGATGCAGGGGCGCCATAGCAGCGGGGTGAGTCAATGGCCAGCTTGCATGCGCGGCAGGCGGCAATATCCTCTTATTTGCTCCCGGTACCCGCCCCTCGTAAGACCCCGCACGCGCACTGCGGTCCATCCCAGCTCCGTCATGACCTTTGCGAGTCGTTGAAACGTGCCGGCCGTCCGACTGCGCTGGGGTATCTCAAGCAAATCCAAGAGTGTTTGAGAGCCGATGCGCTCCAACTTGTCGAAGAAGTCAACTTTGCCGCGCGCGCGCTCAAGCGTGAGCCGCCAGGGATCGGCGGCTTGTGCCGCCGCAGCTTTCGCCTCTTCTTCTCGCATCCGCTCCCTGAACGTCAACGCCCGCATGATCCCTCCGTTCGCACCAATCAACGCCGAGCGGGTTACGCAGCTCGCCGTTTTTCCTTTGATCGGTTTTGCCGCTTCGGCAGCCGCCAGCAGAAGTAGTCCAGCCCCTCAAGTTTTCGGGGCGGGTAACGCCTCTTCATTTCGGGGAGCTGTTGCGGGGTAAAGGGCAGCTCAGTGCAGCCCCCAATGTTCTCATGTTGCCACAACAGACCGGAGGCGAAGTCCGCGAAAGACGGGTGAACTGTCAGGTCATGCTGATTTTCGAGTGACCAAATGAATTGCGCTGTTATGAAACCGAGCAGGCCGCCCGCATACTTCGCACGACCGCGGTCGCGTTCATCTGTTGGCATCCGCGGTGCATCGGGTGGAGCGTTCAACGCAAAATATTCGCGTACCAGGAGCCGTTTGTAAGCCGCAGCTTTCTGCCGTTTGATGGGGTCGAACCCGTAGACAAAGTCCCCGCCCGTTACAGGGTTCGTGCAAAGATCTCCGCGCTTCGCCGAAATCTCGCCAAACATGCGCTCCACTTCGCGCCTTATTCGAGTTTCACTTAGCTTGCTGCTGGCCACGACGACCTCCTTCTACAAATGAGCATCCCCAACACCTTCGCCGCGAATGGTAATAGATTTATTAAAGTCGCTGGCTGTTCGGGGTCGGCTTTCGCCGAACGCAGGTGAACCAGCACGACCCGTTGTTGCGGCCGGTAGGTTGGACCGTGCGAGCCGCATGTGGCCCGCAACATGACTGCATGATGCTCAAGCTGCCCTCGATCAAGCTATAAATCGGATAACGTGCCCTGGTCGAAAGCGGTGGCGCTTCGTGCCGTGTGCGCGATGATCGGACAAGAGCTGCGGGCGCGCTATGAAGTTCCACAAGATTTGCCGGACGAAATGCTGACGCTTGTCGTACAACTGAATGAACGAGAGCAAAAGGATAGGCCGCTGCGCTCACTATAAATCCCGCGGAACGCATGTGTAGATTTCGATGTCCCATTGCCCTTCGAAATTGGGTCCGCGGGGATTTGACCTGCATCAAGAGCCACCCGCTCGATGACCGCTATGGTGACGAGGCTCACCAAGTCACTGGCGGGTGAGCGAGAGCCAGAGACGGCCACTACCGAGCCAGAGTAGCTCCTAGGCACCTAATTTTGGTTCCGGTTTTGGCGTAATGAAGCACCGCAGACCTATCATGCCGTGAGCTGCATAGCGTGCGGCGGCACTCACTTTTCCCGGCCTGATCTTCGCAGGCTGTGGCCTGCTCATTTGGTGGCGCAGGAAGCAGAAGACGCGCGCCGGTCAAATCATATTGAGCAACAGTATCGCCTGAACCGCTCGTGAGCCTTCAACGCCGCTTTATGCGGCCAAGGTTACGCCGGCTAAAGGGCGGCTGATCCGTTGCACCGTGCCCGGATCGACACCAAATCGCCCCGCTATCTTGCGTACGCCCTCAGTACGCCCTGGCGCTTTTAGAGCGGCCAGGATTCGCGCTTCCAGCTCTGGCGCTATTCGCGGCCGTCCGAGCTGCTTGCCCTCGGCCTTGGCCCGTTTGAGGCCGGCGCGCACCCGCTCTTGGATGATCGAGCGTTCGAACTCGGCAAAGACGCCAAGCATCTGAAACATAGCCTTGCCGCCCGGAGGCTGGCGGTTTGATCCGAAAAAAGGGGACGCTCGCACGGCGCCGATTCGGAGTCATTTGGCAGCCATCATGCGCCATTGCCGCAGGCCGATGGCGCCGCGGCGAATTCATCCGGCGTGTCCGCCGGGGATGGCCTTCAGCCGCGACACCTTTCCGCGCAAAATGACGGCGGCGTGCTTCCCTGCAGCCCTGACGACAAAACCTTCATTCCCGGCTGCGGCTGGGTCTCGAAATGCCGCTAGGCCGCACCCGGCGCCTCTGCCCTCGCGCGACAAAATTAAAGCCATGCTACAGGAGACACAATCGCCATGGCGACTGGAGGCGCGATGCCGAACAAGGCGACTGACCGACGGCCGACGCTGGCGTTGGACACCGACCTGCTGGTGGTGGGCGGCGGCGCCGCCGGCCTTGCCACCGCGGTCACGGCCGCGCGCGCAGGGCTGCGCGTCATTCTGCTCGAGCGCTATGGCTTCTGCGGCGGCGCCGCCGTCGCCGGACTGTCGGGCACGGTCTGCGGATTGTACGCGGCGAGCGAGGATGCGCGCCGCCCGCCGGAGCAACTCGTTTTCGGCTTCGCCGAGGAGTTCGTCGCGCTGTTGCGCTCGCGTGGCGGTATCACCGATCCGATCCGCTACGGCAAGACGTTCACGCTGGTCCACGATCCGCTGATGTGGCGCGAGGCTGCCGATCATCTGCTCACGCAGGCCGGCGTCAACGTCCTCTATCACGCGCTCGTCACCGCTGCGCTGTGCGACGGCGACAAGGTCGAAGGAGTGGAGGCCTGGACCAAGCAGGGCCGCGCCCGCGTCACTGCCAAGCTGACGATCGACGCGAGCGGCGACGCCGACGTGGCCGCCATGGCCGGGCGCGAGACCTTCATGGGTCACAAAGGCGAGGTGCAGAACCCGACCATGATTTTCCGGCTGGCCGGCGTCGATGTTGAACGCTTCCACGCCCACTTCGGGCCCGACAGCATTCTCGGCGACGACGTCTCGCAGATGATCCGCAACCTGCACAACAGCCGCGAATACCATCTGCCGCGCGCCAAAGTATTTCTATTCCCGACGCCGCGTCCCGGCGAGCCGTTGTGCAACTGCACGCGCGTCATCGGTCGCGACGGCCGCGAACTCAATCCGCTGCGGATCGAAGACCTCACCGAAGCCGAAGTCGAAGGCCGCCGGCAGGTCCGCGAATACGCGCGCTTCTTCCGCGACCGCCTGGAAGGGTGCGAAAATTCCTTCGTCAACGACACCGAAGTCCAGGTCGGCGTGCGCCAAACTCGGCAAGTCGTCGGCCGCGAGATGCTGATCAACGACGACGTGGTCGAGGGCCGCAAATCGCCCGACGCGGTAGCCCGTTCCGCATGGCCGATCGAACTCCATTCCGGCGAAAAGCCGCGTCTCGTTTGGCTGTGCGAGGACTATTACGACATTCCGTTCGGCTGCTTCGTGCCGCGCGCGGGCGAAGGCCTGCTGGTCGCAGGCCGCTGCCTCTCGGCCGAGCACGAGGCGATGGCGTCGGCCCGCGTCACCGCTCAGTGCTTCTCCTACGGCCAGGCGGTGGGCATGGCCGCAGCTATGGCGCTGCGCGCCGGCGTGAGCGCGCGGCAGCTGCCGACTGCGGACCTGCGCGATGCGCTGCGCCGCAATGGCGCGGTTCTCTGATTGACGACTGCGCCGCGTTTGTGTGCGTCGAAATAGCCGTCGAGCTGCGAGAGTCGAGTCTGGTGGCAAAACAGGTCAAGGTAAATGTGTTTCGCAGGCCCCTGAAATATTGTCCGCGACAAATTCAGTCCGACCGCCGACCGACTTCACCGGCCGTCATCGCACTGGGACCGGAGGTGAAAGCGTTTAGAATGTCAAAAGCTTTCAAGACGGAATTATTCTTGGGCAGAGAGGGTATGGGAGGCAATTGAATGGGCGCTTGCACGTGATCCTTTGGTAGGTGTTCCCCTTTTTTCGTAGCACCAAACCAATCCTGTTTGCCTGCCTTCCATGCCACGTAGTGGATCAGGCTTTTTCAGTTTTTGTATGTCGCGCATCTCGGTGGTCTTTTCGTTATTTAGGACCATAGCCCAAAAATGCTTTAATTATCCGGCCGAGAACACTCTTCCTCGATCAACTCCAGAGCGCAGCGAAGGAGGCCGGCGCCAAGCTCTTAGTGATGGGAGCCGTGCAGGCGTGACCGCTCTGGTGCGCTATTCGTTGCCTTGTCGGTGCTGGTCGTCGCGGTCTTTCCTCCAACGATGCGCGCCTGCCACGGAGGCGGCGACGATCAGAACGATGATAACGACGAGCAAGATGATTTTCGTGGTGCCCTCCGTGTATCGCGCCAGGTGTCCTTGAAGGGCTCCGGCGACATCGCGGTATACCGAACGGTGTTCGAGATCGAAGCATGTCCGCCTTCGGTCCCGGACGTTCCGCGGGCAAGCCCGGCGCGTGGCAGATAGAGAAACTGAGAATAACCAAATGCTGCGTGAGTTCCTCAACACCCTTTACAGGTCGGCCCACATCATAGCCGGCTTGCCAGAGCCTGCGATCCCGTAAAGTAGGCCACCGTTTGGGGCGGCTTCGCCCGCGCTTTTTGAAGTATCTATTAAAACCAATATTTGATTGTTCGTTGCGCGTGAAAACACCCTTTAGTCATCCGGCAATAGTCCAAGCCGTCGGACCGCCATACGTCAGCTCGGCGATGAGCTTCTACGAAGCACAAAACGGAGATTAGTATGACTGGTAAGATCACTGCCGCAGTCGTCACGGCAATATTGCTTGGTTCTGCCGGCGTTGCATCGGCGCAGGTTGGCAGAACTGGGCCGACCAACCAAGCCCCTTACGCTAACCCCTACTACAGCCCCTACTACAACTCCTACTACAACAGGAACTACTGGCAGGGAGTGGCGCCGGCCGGTAGAATTTATCAGCGAGACCCCTACGCGGGGACGGTTTTTGAGGGCGTGGCGCCTTACTAAAGGCGCGGGACGTTTCCGTCTGAAGCCCCGCACGCCAGCGGGGCTTTTTCTAACCCGCCGCGCACGCGGTTGGTGGCTTAAGGGCAGAACTAAGTTTCGAAGGGAAGGTGCGGGCACCCGGTGAGAAGGATCTTGTCCAGGTCAGCCGGCAGGGGATTTGCTGGGTCGCTCGATGCCCAAGCCGATCATTGAGGCGACGCCAGAAGCCGAATACGCCATGCCACTCGGTGTGACGTATCCATGCTGCGACCCTCAGGCCAAGGCGTTGTTAGAGGAGTTGGGGGGCCGGCAGGACTCGAACCCCCAACCAAGCGGTTATGAAGCAAGTTGCTCTGCGAACCATCCGTGACAAGATCTCAGCCTCGAAGCGCAAGGGGCTCTGGGTTGGCGGTAGGCGCCGCTTGCTATGACACGAAGGGGCGCAAAATCACTGTCAATGAGCTGAGGCGGACCGGGAGCGGCCGCACTTCTGAGCCGAGGAACAAAAAATCCCGACGGGTCTAATCACCAGCCGGGACTAGCGGTGGGACTAAGGGTGGGACTAGGCGCTAAGACCTTCGGCTAAGCGCACGCTGCTTCCTTCGGAGCCTTGGGTGTTAACAGCTGCCGCCGGCAACTGGAGAACCGTGGCCGTTTGACCCTCTTCCAGGTACGTCAAGAGAGCAATCCGTCCATCCGGGAATTCTAATGCATCGTGGTGGATTGCGGGATTGTCCTTGTTGATCTGACGGAAGATCGCGGTCTTGTAGTTTATCGCGTTCGTGGTCCACGGCCACGAACGCACCCGCCTAACGTCCTCCGTGAAGGACAACTCCGTTCCGGGAAGGAGGCAAACCGCTACGCTCTTATCTTCCGGCGCACAGAAGCCTCGGGTACCGGATTTGAACAGTCGGGTTGTTACCTTATCGCCGACTTGAGCGGGCCGCGTTTTCACGTTGTGAAGGCTGTAGTCACACATCGGGGCACTCCTACGTTGCCCCCGCAAAGGGTAAGCTTACGCTTTTCCCGTTGCGGGCACCAATCGGCCAAAGGTGTGTGATTGTCGTTCACCCCCACATTCATTGTCCCTCGCAAGGATGCTGATGACCACACGGTCATCACGATCCAGGTCGCCACGGTGATGGTCGCTATCACAATCAACGCGGCTATTGCGTAACTGCACAACTCAGTGGGATTTAGGCGCATAACCATCTGGCAGCGGTCTGGAGTGTCCGAGAAGTGGCCGCCAGGGTGGTCCTGCCGCCGAGCGGCACGACTCTACTTTTTGTTGCGCCTCGCAATGCCGTCGCTGCTCGCTTGACCTGTCGAAAAAGGTTCAGGCCGATCTATTCTTGCAGCCGAATAAGGATGGACTATTCCCCGGCTTCACTCAGACCTTGGCGAGCCGAGCGTTGACCGCGTGCACTCACCTCGGCGGGCGCGCTCTCGGGCTACGCGCGCGAACGTTGGAACCCCTTTGGAACCTTTCGCCTCACTGCGAACGCTTGAAGAACCGCGCTGCAAGGATTTCGTGTTGGAATTTCAATGGTTTGATTGGTGGGCGAGCACTGGGCGCTCGCGGAGCCAGCGCCTAATGCCTTGCTATCGGACCAAACGCGACAGCTTCTCGCGCCCGTCCTCTGCAGCACGGTCCCGGCTTTCCTTGAACCTGAGTTGGGTGTTGGGGGTGACGCCTACGAAGTGAGAGTTGCTTGGACGCGCTGTATCTTTCAACGCCCGCGCGGCGGCTTCTAGCCGTACCATAAAAATCTCTGCCAGCATCGCGACCACCCGCTTACCAAGACAGCCGACACCTGAACCCGATGACCATTATGTTCCTTCCACAAGAAGACTGAGATCAGCCGTGGAGTATGGTTACTGTGGCTTTACGGTCGCCACCACGCATTTTCCCGCTAACAGAGATTTCCAAGTTCTCGGAGACGCGGGAGTCGACCCTCAATGGCGGCTCTTAACTAAAGAGCTCGCGAAAGGAGCGCGATCACCGCGCCGGTGCCGGCACCAATCAGGTAGCCGACAGCCATAAAGAGTGCGGTTAAGCCCGCGCGCAAGATGGCGGCGCGTAGATAGTTCATGGAAGCTGCTCGTTCGCTGGTCAGCCGTTAAATGTCGTGACATCACCATCATGGCTGCGGCGTCGTGAGTTGCTCGGTATGCGCCGTTGCGGCTTGCGTCTGCGCCGCCAGATAAGCGTGCAGGGCGGCGACCACTTGCGCGCCTTCGCCGACGGCGGCCGCGACCCGCTTGGTCGAGCCCGCGCGGATATCGAGACGCCAAGCGACGGGCTCTGCGCAAGCTTGAAATGGCTGGCCTGATAACCGTGGAGCGGCAGTCCATTTTCCGCTTGGCGCGCGGTCTACTCGTCGTCCTCGCCAAGAGCCTTGCCCGTAAACAGGTTCACAAGGTGGACCTGCCGACACATGATACAGGTCACGGCCTCATACGTATCCTCGTCCTTCGTAATCGCTTCGGCGACGAAAGCCTGAATACGGAGCCCCGTGTTTGGGCAGCGGTAGACAAAGGCGGAAATAGCCATTGTACCAACAACGCGATCCGCATTGATGGAGCTTTGATCTGCGTCAATCAATCGGCGAAAGCGATGACCTAAGCGTAGTTCGGTCTGTTGGAAATCCGAGGCGAGCAATGCCAACAAGAAGATTATGTCCTAAATGCCACGGCCAAAGGACCACTTACTGTCGCGTCTAGTGCGGGTGTACAAGGATCACGGCATTTCCGGCGCCAAGGGCAAAGACAAGCGACCGGAGTTCGATGCCCTGCACAAGGCTGCCGCCCGACGCGAGTTCGATGTGGTGATGGCCTGGTCGGTCGACCGCTTAGGCCGAAGCCTCCAAGACCTCGTCGGCTTCCTGTCGGAGATCCATGCCGCTGGCGTTGACCTGTTCCTACATCAGCAAGGCATCGACACAACGATGCCGGGCGGCAAGGCGATGTTTCAGATGCTTGGCGTCTTCGCCGAGTTCGAGCGTGCGATCATCCAAGAGCGGGTGCGCGCCGGCCTTCGGCGGGCCAAGGCGGAGGGCAAGCAGCTCGGCCGGCCGCGAATAGCGCCAGAACTGGAAGCACGAATACGCACCGCTCTTAAGGCACCAGGGCGCACCGAGGGCGTACGGAAGATCGCGAAGCGGTTTGGTGTCGATCCGGGCACTGTGCAAAGGATCAGCCGCCCTTTCGAGGCCATAAGCGCGGCCGCATGAAGCGTGGCTCGCGGCAGTTAATCCGTCGGCGTTGACGGACTTCCGCTTTGGTGGGCACTACGGACTCTAAGTCGGACATCGCGCGAGGTCCGATAAGCGGAAGCGATGCCTAGGCGTTCGTGGCCCGACAGGCCTAAAGTGCGGGATGACCCACGCCCTCCACGTCACATTGATCACGGCAGAAATGACCGCGGGAATGCTGTTCGTCCTGGCCCTGATCTGGGTGGTGCTCAGATAGCCGAAGTCAGCAGCCGTGGCTCGACAGGTAGGCGAAAAGAGTGGCGCGACGCACTGCCGACCGGGGAAGGGACAAAGACATGCCCTACAAATACGAACCGAGAAAAGGAGAGGTCGAAACGGTAGCGCGAGTTATCACGCGCGCCATGGGGTTGGACCCGGATGAACCCGCCGCGCCAGGCTCAGACATCCTCCTCTGGCATTCATATTGGCAAGTTGCGCGCGATGCTCTGCTCGCTGCCGACGGGGTGCGATCGCAGGGGGCGTAGTCGATCTGTTCCTGCATCAGCAGGGCATCGACACGACGACGCCGGGCGGCAAGGCCATGTTTCAGATGCTTGGGGTGTTTGCCGAGTTCGAGCGCTCGATCATCCAGGAGCGCGTGCGCGCCGGCCTCAGACGGGCGAAGGCGGAGGGTAAGCAACTTGGTCGTCCTCGAATAGCGACAGAGCTCGCCACGAATGCCGTAAGATCGCACCGCCGGCTGAAACTCGAATCAGCTTAGGTTTGTTGCTGGCGCAACTTCCCGTTTCGCCAGCTTTGCAACGAGCCCCGGTGCCCCTGTCCCAACTTGGAGTGCCGGGGCTTTTGCGAGTCTAGTCAGCAAAACGAGGGTAACCCATCGCTTCTCGCGCCAATTGAGCAAAGGGGCCCGTAGCGAGGGGCGAACAAGGCCGCCGCCTTGCCAGATGTTAGTCACGCGGAAGCTACTCACCGCGAATCGGGGAACAGATGCCAACGCCACCGGACAACAAGGTCAAATCATACTCGCACTTTGCCGCGCACTGCTCGGTGACGGCGAAGGCCCAGGACAAATTCACTCGCCATCAGAATGTCGAGCGATATCGCCGTCTACTCAAGACAGCGACCGATAAAGAGCGGCAGAACTATCTTAGTCGTTTGATTCTTGAAGAGCAGCAGAAGCAAAAGGATGCCGGAGACTCAGAGTACCAATATTGAGGAAGGCGCCCCCAGGGCTTCACCGCCAAAATACCGATGAGAGAAAAGTTCACACGCGAGGCCCGCGCGGCGGCCAGGCAGGCGATCGTCGCCCAGGCCAACACGCGCGCCCGGGCGCTGGCGCCTGTGTTCGCGGAGATTTGCGCAGCCGGCGTACATTCGTATCGCGGCATTGCAGCACAACTCAACGCGCGCGGGATCCCAACCGCCCGCGGCGGCCGCTGGGCCGCGACGCAAGTCCGCGACATCGTACTCCGCTCAGGCAAATAGCTTCGCGGCATCCCGCCGGGGCGGCCGGCCTGTTATTTGTGCCAGTTCCTAGCCTAAGCTTGGGGTTGCAGGAATTGCGCGTTGCGTCTCAGGGCCCATCCGTCGCCCCCGGGCTCCTTCGCACCGGCCCCGGTGGTTCCAACCCCGCCGGGGCCGCCAAAAATGCGAATGGGAGGAAAGGAATGTCGCACGTCTTTGTCGAGGCAAGACCGAAGGGGCGGCCAGAGGGCAGCCCTATTGAAGACTACGTCGTCGAGAGCCAGGCCGACCACCCGCTCGCCAGCTTCAAAACACAGCATGACGCAATCGACACGCCTCACGTCGCGCGCGTCCGGCATCTGAACGACAAAAAGAAGCCGGATCATTTGCGCTCGGTCTAAAATGTCTCGACACGGCGCTAGTCGCCATCGCGCACACAAGGCAGTGTTCTCCCTTCTGAGCAGAATATACATTGGACGGATGGCCAATTGGCGCCGCTTACGATGCGCGTGGCCAAAAAGCCTAGAACCCCGAGGCGCGATCACGCCCGGGGTTCCTGAGCTCAGGCTCAAGTTAGGCAGCTAGAACGTGCGGGGGCTCATCGGGGGATGGGGATCCGCAAGCCCAGCGTGAAAACCGAAAGGCAGGGGTGTCGGGGGATGGGGTAGCCGTTCGGTTGCCTAACAACGCGAAGGTACGATGCGAGCATCGTCACATTCCATTGTACGTCGGTATATGTGCATAGCCGTTTGGCCGTCTGAAAGCGGGGAAGCCCCCGGCGCGGCGTAGTACGCGACGCTCGCGCGCCAGGGACCCCGGTACAGTGGCCATCCCCTTATTGTTGGTCCCCACTGTCCCGGCGCGATCTTAACCGTAGGGGTGTTAGTGGCGGCTTAAGCCAAGACCTTCGCCCGCAATCATCCTGGAGCGGTGTGGCATTGTGACTCACGAGGCCCCTAGGCGCTTGTCGATGCATAAAGAGATTGGGACATTAATAGATCGTCCGCTGGTCGAAGTGCCAGGCAGCAAAAGGCAAGGAGGCCCTCGCCTCAGCTATTGACTCGCGCTAAGCGTTGGGACGAATACTAATTGCCCCCTTTCGGTGGGCACCGCTAGCACGGTTGGGCCCCGGCCAGTCACGCAATGCTGGCTGGGGCTTTTGTTGTCCTGGGGATTTGAACGTAGTGTGCCTTTTAGCAGATGGCGCAACGTCCCCATGACAAGCAGCAGCCACAGCCGCCGCAGCCGCAACCACCGCAACCTCGCCAGCCGCAACCGCAGCGGCCACCGCCGCCACAGCGGCAACCGCCGCCACACCGACAACCGCCGCATCCACGCTGGGCGATCTTATCGCCAAGCTGAGACTTGGCGCTCTCCTTGTCGAAGACATAGAAGGTCGACAGGCTGACGTCCGAAAGCTCTTCCTCGCCGAGGATGATTTCGTGATTCGGCGCGGTCTTTTGGCTGGGCAGGTCCGCCACCGGTGCTCCGCTCGTCGCGGCCGAGGCGCCACCTGCTAGCGACAACAACCCGGCAGCCCCCAGCACCGGTACCGCTTTCGCCCCGCGCTTGCGCTTCGGAGCGTGTTTTGCGTTCGACATCGTGAAGTCCTCCCGTTCCGTCGGAATTGTTTGTGTAAGCACAGCTAGCAGTAGTACCGTACGTTTGGATCGACCGCCAAGCAAGCGCCCACCAGAGATTGCAGTTGATAGTGTGTCAATTTCTCGGTGCGGACCAAATTGCTGACAGGCCTCGTCGTGGGCTGCAACTTCAAGATGGCCAGCGTCGACACCCGGGCCCCGCAGATCTACCTGGGGAATTCGCAACATCCAGCACACCGTCCGTTATACGGAGCTCCGGCAAAGCCCGTCGATGGCTGTTCAAAGAACATCTGATTTATGAACAGTCCGCGGCGCGAACTGCACGTGAACAGCAGGAAAACCGAACCTGCGTCTGGTCGCGCCAACCACTGAAAATTGAACAGTTGCCCTGTGCGCCTATCTCGATGACTCGCCGAGACTTCTAAAAAAAGCCAATGCGATTCGCCAAGGGCGCGCATCGCTCTTGCCGATTACGGGCAAATCTTCCGCCCCATCTCTTCACTCGTCTGGGAGACATAGGCACCTGTTTGGCCTCCCTATTTCTCGTAACGGCGTCACAAGTGTAGGAACAGCGCATCGAGCAGCGCCTTCGCCTCCTTCAGATCGCGCGTGTCGAACCCCTCAGTGAACCACCCGTAAATCGGAGCGAGCAGTTCGCGAGCTAGCTGCGGCTTGCCCTGAGAACGCCAGAGACGCGCGAGGCTCATGGAGGCGCGGAGCTCCCAGGATTTGGCTTGTTGCGCACGCGCGACTGCGAGCGCACGCTCGAAATACGCTTCTGCTTTTGTTGCATCCTGCTCCGGCGACAGCAGCGCGACTTCACCGGCAATGCGATTGACCTCTGCTTCGCACCAACTTTCGCTGGTTGTTTTCACCGCCGTCATGGCTTCGCCAATGCAACGTCGAGCGTCAACGAATTGGCCGAGTTCAGCATAGGCCCGCGTCAGGTACGTTAATGACAACGGCAAATGCGCCGTAGCTTCCGTGGACCGCCACATGCTGATCGCTGACATGATCGTGGCAACTGCGTCTGAGGCTTTGCCGATCAGGGCCGATACGCCACCTTGGTTCATCATTGCCCACGCCTTCCAGAACAAGGTGCCTTTTTCGTCCGCGAGCGCGATAGCTTCATCGGATTGCACTTTTGCGGTCGCGTAGTTTCCACAATGGCAATAGGTAAACGGCGCGTGGGCCAGCGCGTGCATCAAAGTAACAGCTTGGCCGATCTCGCGCGCATCGCTGACCGTTTGGTCCGCGTCTGCGAGCGCGGCCTTGGGATAGCCGAGCACCCAAAGGGTCCACGACCGATAAGACAAGATTGACTGCCTAGCGTCTACGCTAAAACGCGACGCGAGCGGACGATGCTCGGCGGGATCGTAAAGCGCGATTGCCTGATCGAGATGCGCTCTGCCTTCCCTGATGTCTCCGGTACAGAGCAAGGAAATGCCCATGATGCGGTGTGCTATCAGGAGCGGAGCTGTCGCTCCTTGCTTCTCGGCGAATGCCAGGAACTGCCTCGCAAGCTCGCACATCACGTCGCCGTGGAACGCTATGTAGTTCGCCAGCCAGACGCTGTAGAGGACCGAGAACAACAGCAGCGGGTCCTCCGGAGCCTCTCCAAGCGCTTCAGCTTGTTCGATCAGTAGTCGCGCCCGCTCCGCAGCGGCTTTGGTTTCCGGCGCCGCGTGTCCTTTGACATGGAGGAGTGGGGCTACGAGGGCCACCTGAAGCCTAATCTGGTCGCGACGCAGCGCGGGTGTGGCGGGCAAGGCCGCGATCTGGTCGAGGGCTCTGGTGAACTGAGCTGCGGCTTCGACCAGCGCCGAGCGCTCCAGCGACCGCTGGCCCGCCATGCCCCATAGGCTCGCGGCCTTCTCGGTCAGGCCAGCCTCGGTGCAATGACGCGCCAACAGTTCAGGCTGGGTTTCAGCGATTTCGGCGAATTGACTTTCGAGGGTCTCGGCAATGCGAGCATGAAGGGCACGTCGGGGCTCGCGCAGCAGGGTGCCGTAGGCCGCATCTTGCACCAACGCATGTTTGAACAGGTACGTCGCGTGGGGCGGCACACCCTGCCGGAACAGCAAACCGGCTGCGATGAGACGGTCGAGCGCCGAATAGAGTTCCGCTTCGGGCCTATGCGCCACCGAAGCGAGTAGCGCGTGAGAGAACTCTCGCCCAATCACCGCTCCGATCTGTGCAACCTCCTTGGCGGGGCCGAGCCGATCAAGCCGCGCCATCAGGGATGCGTGCAGACTTGCAGGCACGGATAAAGCCGAAGACGGAACGGTGGCGGCAGTCCGCTGTGCCTCGCCTCCGCTCTCCGCTTCCAACACCGCTTTTGTCATTTCCTCCACGAACAGCGGAATACCGTCGGTGCGCTCAATAATGTCCTGCTTGACGCTCGCTGGCAGCGGCTTGTTGCCGCTGACGCGGTCTATCATGGCGCCGCTTTCGCGTTCGCCCAGCCTATTGAGTGTGAGGGCGGTGACGTGAGGCCGTCCAATCCACGGCGGGTCGAATTCCGGTCTGTACGTGACGATTAACAACACACGGAGGCTTGGTATTTTGTCCACGATTTGACCAAATAGTTCGAGGCTCGTGGGGTCGGCCCAATGTGTATCCTCGAAAATTATCAGCAATGGATTTTGGCGCGCTAGGGCCGCAACTTGTAAAACGAGGGCTTCGAGCGTTTTTTGCCTCCGCTGTTGTGGTGTGAGTTCAAGCGCCGGATAACGTCCGTCGTTCGGCAGCGACAGCGTCTCCGCAAGAAGTGCAGCATCGTGAGGCGACGTCGGGCTCTGCGCGAGCAGCGCATCGAGCTTGTCGAGTTTCGTTTGCGGGGTATCGTCGTGCGTAAATCCGGCGGCGCGCTCTATCTGGCCGATGGTCGGATACAACGCGCTGTCGGTGATCATTGAAGACCACCATCACGCGGTCGCCAGCGTATCGTTCGAGCGTGCCGTTGTACTTGATAATGATTTCGCCGATGGCCGCATGGTAGTCGCGCAGCAATGCCATCACGTCTTCCGCGTCGGCGCTTTCGGTGAAGCCTGTGAACCCGCGTAAATCACAGAAGAGGGCAGTTATCTCCCGGCGATGGCTTTCAAGCTGTTTCTCGCCACCAGACGCAACGATCAGATCAGCCACCTGCGGAGGCAGGAAGCGCCGCAGACGGCTCATCCGCTCGATTTCGCCCACTTGGTCGGCGACGCGTTGTTCGAGTTGTTGGTTGAGTGTCGCGACCTTTTGTGACTGCGCTTCCAACTGGGCGGTTCTCTCACGCAATTCCTTTAGCAGCCGCGCATTCTCGATTGCGATGACCGCTTGGGCAGCGAAGTTCGTTACGAGCCCGATCTCCTTTTCGGAAAAGGGGCGGACTTCTGGTCGGTTTAAGAGGATGGCGCCGATTAGCTCGCCCTCCGCCAGCATTGGGACAGAGAGGAATGTGCGAACACCTCCCAATTCGACAGCGGCAATCGTGGCCGGAATGCTGCGTTCGACGTAGCCTTTTTCCTCTTTGAGATCGGTAACGTGAACTACAGATTTCGTCGCAACCATGCGACCGATGGGTGCCTCAGGAAGCGGACGGTAGGGCAAGTGGGTACGCACTTCGGCGAAAGCAGGCGGCGTATTATTCGATGCAAGTAGGTGCAGCGCCTCGCCGTCCCAGCGGTAGATGTTTCCGAATTTGGCGCCGCAGATGCGAACTGCTTTCTCCAACATAGCTGCGCTGCTCCAACGCCTCACTCAGGTCAGTTGTTCGCTGACGCAGTTCGTTGAGCAACCGAGCGTTCTCGATGGCGATGACTGCCTGGGCGGAGAAGTTCTTGACCAACTCGATCTGCTTTTCCGTGAAGGGGCGTACCTCCTGGCGATATACGATGACCGCGCCGATCAGCTTTCCATCTTTCAGCATCGGAACGGCCACAAATGTCCGGATACCGCCCAGTTCAACGGCCGCAATGACTTCCGGATCGCTGTGCTTGATGTACCGTTCATCTGCGGTTAAATCGGCAACGTGAACTGCCGCGTTGGCCTTCAACATATCACCGATAGGATTTCCCTGGCTGGGACGAAACGGCACGCGCCCGCGATGTTCAGCAAACGGAGGCGGTGTGTTGTGTGTCGCGACGAGCCACAGGGCGTCTCCGTCCCAACGGAAGATGTTGCCGAAGTTGGCGTCACAAATCCGCGCAGCATTCTCCAACATGGAAGCGAATACTGGCTGAAGGTCGCCGGGAGAGCCGCTAATAACCTGAAGTACTTCGGAGGTAGCAGTCTGCTGCTCTAACGCCTCTGCGAGGTCCGTGGTGCGCTTCCGCAGCTCGTTGAGTAACCGCGCGTTCTCGATGGCGATGACTGCCTGATCAGCCTGATCAGCAAAGGTCGTTACCAATTCGATTTGCTTTTCGGTAAACGGCTTTACGACCGTGCGCAGTAGACCAATGACGCCGACCGCCTCCTCTTCGTTGAGCAGTGGCACCCCGAGCATTGTGCGGTGCTGTCCAAGCCGTGCGGCTACATGAAGCTTGTATTTTGGGTCCGCTAAACAATCCTCAATGTGGATCGCCCGCCGCGCGAGGGCCGTCCGTCCCACTAGACTTTCCTCGTTCATACTTATTGGATTTTCGGCAAAGTGCCTGACAAACTCAGCCGCCGCATTATTAGCGGAAGCAACGTGGTATCTTCCCTCATTTAGACGAAACAGAATAGAGTACTCCGCGTCACAGAGTTCTCCGGCAGTACCGACGATAGCTTCAAGGACAGACTGAACATCGCTCGGAAAACCTGAAATCATGCGCAACACGCCAGCCGTGGCGGTCTGCTGCTCACGAGCCTCGTTCAGTTCGCGGCCGAGCCGAACGGTTTCTTCTTGCGCGCTTGCACCGGAGGGAGCGTCGCGGGTCGCTTGCATCGACCCGCTTCGTTGCTTGAGCTTTGACGCGTTTGTTCGTCGCGCCTTGAGGCGATGGCCGCTGACCTTGGAGCGCCTTTTCATTGGCTTCCCCGTAGTGCTAGAGGAGCCATCGTAGCCCGTCGAAGGGGCAGGCTGAAAGTGCTCTGGTCCGGGCGTGTAACAAACCGCTAAGCCGCCAACTCCTCCAGCAGCGCCTTCGCCTCCTTCAGATCGAGCGTGGCGAAGCCTTCAGTGAACCAGCCGTACACCGAAGCGAGCAGTTCGCGCGCCTGCTGCACCTTGCCCTGAGAACGCCAGAGGCGCGCAAGGCTCATTGCGGCGCGGAGTTCCCAGGATTTCGCTTGTTGTTGGCGTGAGACCGAGAGCGCCCGCTCGAAATAATTTTCTGCTTTCGCTACGTCAGGCTCAGACGACATCAAGGCGATTTCTCCAACCGTTCGGTGAACCTCGGCTTCCCACAATTCCTCCTTAGTTGTTTCCACTGCCGTAATCGCTTCGCCGATGCAGCGCCAGGCGTCGTCGAATTGGCCCGTTTCGGCGTAGGCCCTCGCCAAGTATGACAAATAATTCGGCATCCACAGCTTTGACCCGATTGAACGCCATGCTGGGACGCCGGAGCTGATTACTTCGACTGAATTCGGCGGGTTTACCGGTCAGGGCAAAGAGCCAACCTTGGTGCAGTTTTCCGATCACATTCCACACCAATGCGTCCTTTTCGCCAGACAGTGCAATAACCTCTTCGATGGCCGTAGCTGCTGCGGCGTAATTTCCGCTCCATAAAAGAGTTAAAGGTGCATGGCCCAATGCAAACATCAAAGTAGCAGCTTCGCCATTGTCTCGCGCATCGCTGATCGCTTGGTTCAAGTCTGCGAGCGCGGCTTCGGGGTAGCCCATCACCCACAGGGCAAGCGACCGATACACTAAGTTCGTCACCCGGACATCTTGACCAAATCGTGCCGCTAGTGCGCGATGTTCAGCGGCGTTGTAAAGGGCAAGCGCCCGTTCGCAGTGCGCCCGGCCTTGCGCCACATCCGTCGCTGTGCTGACCAAAGAGGTGCCCAGGAGACCATGCCCGATCATAAGCGGCACAGTCGCCCCTTTTTTCTGCGCGAGCGCCAGAAATTGCGCCGCAAGCTCACGGCAAACCTCGCCGTTGAACGCGACATAGTTCGCGACCCAAAAGCCGAAGAGGACCGAGAATAGTAGCAGCGGATCGTCGGGAGGTTCTCCGAGCCCTTCAGCTTGTTCGATCAGCAGACGCGCCCGTTCCACAGCCGCTTTGGTTTCCGGCGACGCATAGCCTTTCACATGGAGAAGTGGGGTTATGACCGCCACCTGAAGTCTAACGTGCTCTTGGCGCAGCGCGGGCGTGCCAGGCAAGGTCCCGAGCTGGTCAAGCGCGCGGGCGAGCTGGGCTACAGCCTCGACCAATGCCGAACGCTCCAATGATCTCTGTCCGGCCTTTCCCCAAAAGCTCGCGGCCTTCTCTATCAGGCCAGCCTCAGTGTGGTGACGCGCCAACAACTCCGGCTGATTTTCGGCAACCTCCTCAAAATGGTGTTCAAGCGCATCAGCGATCCGTGCATGAAGCGCGCGCCGGGGCTGGCGCAGCAAGGTGTCGTAAGCCGCGTCCTGTACTAGGGCGTGCTTGAACGAATAGGTCGCGTGCGGGAGCGCGCCCTGGCTAAAGAGCAAGCCTGCTTCAACAAGACGGCTAAGCGCCCATTGTAGTTCAGCTTTAGGCTTGCCTGCCACCGCCTCCAACAGCGAATGAGAGAACTCTCGCCCAATCACCGATCCGATCTGTGCCACCTCTTTAGCTGAACCAAGCCGATCAAGCCGCGCCATGAGGGAGGCGTGCAGGCTTGCTGGAACCGCAATAGAGGAGGCTGGAATGGCGGCAACCGCTCGCTCAGGGGCTTCCGCAGCTCCCGCCTCCATCACCGCTTTGGTCATTTCCTCTACAAACAACGGGATCCCGTCCGTGCGCTCAATAATGCCGTCTCTAATGTTCGCTGGCAGCGGCGTGTTGCCGGTGACACCGTCGATCAGAGCCGCAATTTCGCGTTCTCCGAGCCGGTTGAGGATTAGTGAGGTGACGTGAGGCAGCCCAACCCAAGTTGGCTCAAACTCCGGTCGGTAGGAAACGATTAGCAATACGCTAATAGTTCTGATTAGGTCTACGACCCGATTAAGGGCTTCGAAGCTCGTTGGGTCAGCCCAATGTACATCCTCGAAAATCATCAACACTGCATTAGCCTGCGACAGCGCCCCGATTTGAGTGGTTAGTGCTTCGAGCGTTTTCTGCCTGCGCAGCTGCGGGGGCAGTCCGAGCGCGGGATAGCGTCCATCGTTTGGCACCGACAACATTTCCGCTAGCAGTGCGGCGTCCTGTTGTGGCGTAAAGCTCTGCGCCAGCAGGGCGTCCAGTTTGTCGAGCTTCACTTGCGCGCTGTCGACGTGCGCGAACCCGGCGGCGCGTTCCGTTTGACTGATGATTGGAAACAGCGGGCTATCGGTGTGCTGTGGTGAGCAGAAGTAGCGCAAGCGCGTATGTGGCTCGCCAGCGAGGCGCTCCATTAACGCAGCGGTCAGCCGTGACTTGCCGATGCCGGGTTCACCGGAGAGCAGTACCACCTGACCTTCGCCGGTCTTCGCTTTCGCCCAGCGGCGCAGCAGTAGTTCGAGTTCTTCATTGCGCCCGACAAGCTGCGTCAGGCCGCTTGCGTGGAGAGCGTCGAAGCGGCTCTCGACGGAAGCTGCTCGCAATGCTGCCCAGGCCCTCACAACGCCCGTGATACCCTTGAGTTCTTCAGACCCGAGGTCCTCAAGCTCAAACAGGTTGCCAACGAGCCTGCGTGTGCTCTCCCCAATGACCACGCTGTCGGGTTCGGCGATGCTCTGCAAGCGCGCTGCAAGGTTCGGCGTCTCGCCCACGATGGCCTGCTCCTGAGAAGCGCCTGAGCCGATCAGGTCGCCGACGACCACCAGACCCGTTGCGATACCGACGCGGGTCTGTAGCGGCGCGTGGGTCTTCAGAGCGCTTACGGCAGCGACCAAGTCCAGCCCTGCTCGCACGGCCCGCTCTGCGTCGTCCTCGTGGGCTTGGGGGTAGCCGAAGTAGACCAGCACCCCATCACCCATATACTTCGCTACGAAGCCACCGAAGCGCTGCACGGTCTCTGCGACACATTTCTGGTAGCCGCTGATAATCTCCCGCAGGTCTTCGGGGTCCATGCGGGCCGAGAGGGCCGTAGAGCCGACCAAGTCGGAGAACATCACTGTGACTTGGCGGCGCTCGGCGGTGTCATGCGGGGCAATAGGTGCAATGTCATCAATGGAAGGTTTGCGCGTGCCTTCCTCACTTCCCTTTAATTCGGTTATCGCACGCAGCAACTGACGACGATGACCGAGTGAGGCCACTCCGATTTCTTTGAGGTCTTGGTCGGTCAGATCGGGCAGGACGGCAAAGCTAATGTCATTCTCGGCAAAGCGCTGAGCGTATTGCCCGAGACCGAGCTTCTGAAGCCAGTCCGCAATCTGCTGCATCGCCGCACCACTGCTTGGTAGGCACGCGATCTTCTGAACAGCTGAATGGGCTGCGTCCGCTTACACTACCACAGCAGAGACTTTGTGCGTTGGACGAATTTGCAGGGCGGTCGGCAGGCTCTCCCTACCGGGCGGCATCATCCGGTGGCTTCGGTTTCCTTGAGCCGCAGTGAAATATGCCGCGCGCACTTCCTCAGCCTGATCTTTCTGAACCAAGCATACCGTCGGGCATTGCTGACATAACGGTCAAGGTATATTCTTTCTCTAGCTGCCAATATGGACGCGCCGAAGTCCGCGTATTGAATTCCATTTAGCGGCAGCCAACTTGCCGTCGGCGGGCAACACTGCTTGATCTTTAATTCTTGGTCCATCCCTCAGCGACTGTGCGCACCGCGCGCAGCGATTCATTATCGTGCAACCAAGGGAAAGTTATGTCGGCATGGGAGACGCATCATGGCGCAACTTGACGAAAACAAGCTCCACCAATTCGTAGGCAAAATGCTGGGTGACCTCGGTGGTGCATTCAGTGTGCCTACGGTTCGCATCGGGCTGAGACTCGGCTTATTCAATGCCCTACACGAGGGCGGGCCCGCCACCGCCGATGAACTGGCGAAACGGGCAGGGGGACTAACTGAGCGATATGTCCGCGAGTGGGCACTCGCTCAAGCGGCGAATGGTTTCGTCGATTACAACACGACCTCACGGAAATTCAGTCTGTCCCCAGAGCAGGCGATGGTATTTGCTGAAAAGGACAGTCCGGTTTATCTGGCGGGAGCGTTCGACATAGTGGCCGCTATGATCGAGGGAGAGCAAAAGGTCGAGCATTCATTCCGAACGGGTGGCGGTGTGCGCTGGGGCGATTCTGCAGGGTGCCTCTTCTGCGCAACTGGCGCGTTCTTTCGACCGGGCTATGTGAACAACATTGTACAGAACTGGCTGCCGGCCCTTGACGGAGTCGAAGAAAAACTAAAGTCAGGGGCCAAGGTCGCCGATGTCGGCTGCGGCGTTGGGTTTTCTACTTTGCTAATGGCGCAAGCTTTTCCTAAAAGTCGTTTTGTCGGATACGATTTCCATGCGCCTTCCGTGCAAGAGGCAAATCGGCATGCCACCGCGCACGGAGTGGCCGATCGCGTAAGCTTTGAGGAGGCGACTGCCAAGGACATTAAGCAATCCGACTTTGACCTCGTTACATGCTTCGACTGTTTGCACGACATGGGTGACCCTAGGGGCTGCGCGGCCCATATCCGACGCATCCTAAAGGACGACGGAACTTGGATGATAGTTGAACCAATCGCTGGCGATCATCCAGAGGACAACATGAACCCGGTCGGGCGGCTTTATTACAACGCTTCGACTATGATTTGCGTGCCGACGTCACTGGACCAGGAAGTAGGCGAAGGCTTGGGAGCGCAAGCGGGCGAGACCAAGCTAACTGAGGTCATTTGCGACGGCGGGTTTACGCAAGTTCGTAGGGCGACGGAGGGGCCGTTCAACATGGTCCTTGAGGCTCGGGCCTAATCGAACGCCCAGCGATACTGAAGTAGTGGACACTCCGAAAGCTCGATGTCGGGATCACCGAAACCGACAGGAGCATGATATGTCTACTCAAGCTCCCACCGACACTGCGCCCAGGACGTTGTAAGCCGCCAACGGTCGCCGTATCCCCTTGAGTTCAAACCCTCCCACCGGCTCGACCTTCACGGCGCTCTCGACCTTCGTCAGTACCCGAGGACTAATCAGGCCACATTGGATACCGTACCAATGGCGGCATAATCGAAGCGCGGATCAATTAAGAAGCTCGATCTCGTCGCCCGACCGAATGATGCCGCTCCGCTCGATGCTGCAATTTAGGCCAGAGCGATTATAGAGCGGCAGATAAACCCGAAGCCCCAGCAGTTTTTCCAGGTATTTGCAGGGGAAGTTCAATCGTCCGCCGCGCAGGATCACGGCGCCGACACGAAACCGCCGCCCGACCAGGTGATTGAGCGGCACGCCACGAACCGTCAGATTGCGGCGATGGTCTTGAGCACGCAGTTTCACCGGTCCGCCTTGCAGCGGGGGATCGTTACGCGCGAGCGCGTCGAGCACTTCCTGTTCGATGAGCGTCACCTCGCGGACGTCGGCTTTCTTCGAGTAAGTGCCCTTGCCGGTAAAGTACCGATCGCCCTCGATGCCGCGACCCGCGACGCAGTGGGCTTCTTTCACCTCCTCCATCTCATAGCTTGCCGCCTCGGCGATATGGATGTGCAGCAGCGTGCCGCGCCAGCCAATGCAGCCTCCCGGCGTCACCGCCGCGGCCGAGCCTACGAAATGCTGAAACGCTTCGACCATTTGCGAAACGCGAAGCACGCGGGGCTGCTCGTTCATCGGGCGTCCCTTACTTCAGCGCCTTGCCGGCCATTTCCGGCGCCGCCACCGTAGCAACGAAGGTGATTAAAGCCAGCACGATCAGATAGACTGAAATCGGCCAGGTTGCGCCGCCGGTCCAGGCCATAAAGGTCGCCGCCGCAAAAGGGGTGAGACCGCCGCTGATTGCGGCGCCAATCTGGAAGCCGAGCGAAGCGCCACTGTATCGCAATCTTGCCGAGAAAAGTTCGGAATACCATGGCGCGCCGACGCTGAAGCCCACAATTTGCCCGAAGATAATGGCCGCAATGATCGTCAACGTGATGGTCAACGGATCCTTCGTGTTCAGAAGCCAAAACATCGGGAAGGCAAAACCTATCGCGAACACGCAGCTTGCATAGAACATCCTCTTGCGGCCAATCCGGTCGGAAAGCCAGCCAAAGACCGGGATTGCCACGACAGCTATGACCGCAGAAATCAAAATGGAGTTGATGATCAGGCTCCGCGGCATCGCGAGTTTGCCGGTGACGTAGCTGATAGCAAAGACGCCAGCAATACTGACATAGCTGATCTCGGAGAGCTTGAGCCCGACGGCGGTGAAAAAGGACCGGCGGTGCTCGGTCAGGACCTCGACCAGCGGCAATCTTGCCGTCGCCCTCTTGGCTTCGATCTCGCGGAAAACCGGCGTTTCCTCGAGCTGCATGCGGATGTACAAACCGACGCCGGCCAACAGGATGCTGATCAAGAACGGAATGCGCCAGCCCCAGGCCAGGAAATCCGCCTCAGGCAACTGAGACAGCAGCGCCAACGCACCGATCGCAGCGAGATTACCGATCGGATAACCAAGCTGCACCATCGAACCCAGAAACCCGCGGCTCCTGGTCGGCGCATTCTCGACCACCATGAGCACTGCGCCGGCCCATTCGCCGCCAAGGCCGATGCCCTGAAGTAGTCGTAGGAGCACAAGCACGACTGGCGCAAGGATGCCGATCTGGCTGTAGGTAGGAAGCAGACCGACCAGGAAAGTGCCAAGCCCCATAATGACGATCGTCATCGCGAGCATGGCCTTGCGGCCGACCCGGTCGCCAAAATGTCCGAAGATCGCGGCGCCGAGCGGGCGGGCCAGGAAGCCAACGCCGTAGGTGCCAAATGCAGCGATGGTGCCTAGTGTGGGATTGGACAAAGGAAAGAACAGCTTGTTGAAGACGAGCGCACTCGCCGTACCGTAGATCAGGAAATCGTACCACTCGACCGCTGTACCAACGATACTCGAGACAACGACGCGCTTCATGTCGCTCGTTTGCTCACCCGGAAATGGGACTTGGCTAACGATGCTCATGACGTGCCTCTAGTGCTTGGCGCGCGGAGCTATGCGGCTGCATGCAAAAAGATGCAGGATGGTCTACAAACGCACGCCCGCCGACGGCGCGTAGCACGCTCCCCCACAGCTGGCATTAATCTGCCGTAGCTAAAGCAAAATGGCTAGTCCAGCATTCCACTTTTCGGACTTTGCCACCTCGCCACAGCAGCAATTGGCGGAATTGAAGGTATCGGGCAGGCGAGGCGGTGAACCCGATGGCCGAGCGCATCGAATACTTTCTGGCCGACGTTCTGGCCTTGAGGGCAAAAAAGCCAATGCAATTCGCCAAGGGCGCGCATCGCTCTTGCCGATTACGGGCAAATCTTCCGCCCCATCTCTTCACTCGTCTGGGAGACATAGGCACCTGTTTGGCCTCCCTATTTCTCGTAACGGCGTCACAAGTGTAGGAACAGCGCATCGAGCAGCGCCTTCGCCTCCTTCAGATCGCGCGTGTCGAACCCCTCAGTGAACCACCCGTAAATCGGAGCGAGCAGTTCGCGAGCTAGCTGCGGCTTGCCCTGAGAACGCCAGAGACGCGCGAGGCTCATGGAGGCGCGGAGCTCCCAGGATTTGGCTTGTTGCGCACGCGCGACTGCGAGCGCACGCTCGAAATACGCTTCTGCTTTTGTTGCATCCTGCTCCGGCGACAGCAGCGCGACTTCACCGGCAATGCGATTGACCTCTGCTTCGCACCAACTTTCGCTGGTTGTTTTCACCGCCGTCATGGCTTCGCCAATGCAACGTCGAGCGTCAACGAATTGGCCGAGTTCAGCATAGGCCCGCGTCAGGTACGTTAATGACAACGGCAAATGCGCCGTAGCTTCCGTGGACCGCCACATGCTGATCGCTGACATGATCGTGGCAACTGCGTCTGAGGCTTTGCCGATCAGGGCCGATACGCCACCTTGGTTCATCATTGCCCACGCCTTCCAGAACAAGGTGCCTTTTTCGTCCGCGAGCGCGATAGCTTCATCGGATTGCACTTTTGCGGTCGCGTAGTTTCCACAATGGCAATAGGTAAACGGCGCGTGGGCCAGCGCGTGCATCAAAGTAACAGCTTGGCCGATCTCGCGCGCATCGCTGACCGTTTGGTCCGCGTCTGCGAGCGCGGCCTTGGGATAGCCGAGCACCCAAAGGGTCCACGACCGATAAGACAAGATTGACTGCCTAGCGTCTACGCTAAAACGCGACGCGAGCGGACGATGCTCGGCGGGATCGTAAAGCGCGATTGCCTGATCGAGATGCGCTCTGCCTTCCCTGATGTCTCCGGTACAGAGCAAGGAAATGCCCATGATGCGGTGTGCTATCAGGAGCGGAGCTGTCGCTCCTTGCTTCTCGGCGAATGCCAGGAACTGCCTCGCAAGCTCGCACATCACGTCGCCGTGGAACGCTATGTAGTTCGCCAGCCAGACGCTGTAGAGGACCGAGAACAACAGCAGCGGGTCCTCCGGAGCCTCTCCAAGCGCTTCAGCTTGTTCGATCAGTAGTCGCGCCCGCTCCGCAGCGGCTTTGGTTTCCGGCGCCGCGTGTCCTTTGACATGGAGGAGTGGGGCTACGAGGGCCACCTGAAGCCTAATCTGGTCGCGACGCAGCGCGGGTGTGGCGGGCAAGGCCGCGATCTGGTCGAGGGCTCTGGTGAACTGAGCTGCGGCTTCGACCAGCGCCGAGCGCTCCAGCGACCGCTGGCCCGCCATGCCCCATAGGCTCGCGGCCTTCTCGGTCAGGCCAGCCTCGGTGCAATGACGCGCCAACAGTTCAGGCTGGGTTTCAGCGATTTCGGCGAATTGACTTTCGAGGGTCTCGGCAATGCGAGCATGAAGGGCACGTCGGGGCTCGCGCAGCAGGGTGCCGTAGGCCGCATCTTGCACCAACGCATGTTTGAACAGGTACGTCGCGTGGGGCGGCACACCCTGCCGGAACAGCAAACCGGCTGCGATGAGACGGTCGAGCGCCGAATAGAGTTCCGCTTCGGGCCTATGCGCCACCGAAGCGAGTAGCGCGTGAGAGAACTCTCGCCCAATCACCGCTCCGATCTGTGCAACCTCCTTGGCGGGGCCGAGCCGATCAAGCCGCGCCATCAGGGATGCGTGCAGACTTGCAGGCACGGATAAAGCCGAAGACGGAACGGTGGCGGCAGTCCGCTGTGCCTCGCCTCCGCTCTCCGCTTCCAACACCGCTTTTGTCATTTCCTCCACGAACAGCGGAATACCGTCGGTGCGCTCAATAATGTCCTGCTTGACGCTCGCTGGCAGCGGCTTGTTGCCGCTGACGCGGTCTATCATGGCGCCGCTTTCGCGTTCGCCCAGCCTATTGAGTGTGAGGGCGGTGACGTGAGGCCGTCCAATCCACGGCGGGTCAAATTCCGGTCTGTACGTGACGATTAACAACACACGGAGGCTTGGTATTTTGTCCACGATTTGACCAAATAGTTCGAGGCTCGTGGGGTCGGCCCAATGTGTATCCTCGAAAATTATCAGCAATGGATTTTGGCGCGCTAGGGCCGCAACTTGTAAAACGAGGGCTTCGAGCGTTTTTTGCCTCCGCTGTTGTGGTGTGAGTTCAAGCGCCGGATAACGTCCGTCGTTCGGCAGCGACAGCGTCTCCGCAAGAAGTGCAGCATCGTGAGGCGACGTCGGGCTCTGCGCGAGCAGCGCATCGAGCTTGTCGAGTTTCGTTTGCGGGGTATCGTCGTGCGTAAATCCGGCGGCGCGCTCTATCTGGCCGATGGTCGGATACAACGCGCTGTCGGTATGCTGCGGCGAGCAGAAAGTGCGCAAGCGCGTGTGTGGCTCGGCAGCAAGACGTTCCAACAACGCCGCCGTCAGTCGAGATTTGCCGATGCCTGCCTCGCCGGAAAGTAACACTACTTGGCCCTGGCCGCCCTTCGCCTTCGACCAGCGTCGAAGGAGCAAATCGAGTTCTTCTTCCCGTCCGACAAGCTCCGTCAGCCCGCTCGCGTGGAAAGCCTCGAACCGGCCCTCCGCAGAAGACGGTCGCAGTGCCGCCCAGGCTCGCGCTGCTCCTGAGACGCCCTTGAGTTCCTGAGGCCCAAGGTCCGCAAGCTCAAACAGGTCACCCACGAGCTTGCGAGTGCTCTCCGCAATGACCACGCTATTCGGCTCCGCAACGCCCTGCAAGCGCGCGGCAAGGTTCGGCGTCTCGCCTACGATGGCCTGCTCCTGAGAAGCGCCGGAGCCGATCAGGTCGCCGACTACCACAAGACCCGTTGCGATGCCGATGCGGGTCTGTAAGGGCGCATGGGTCTTCAGGCCAACCACCGCAGCTACCAACTGCAGCCCTGCGCGCACAGCCCGCTCTGCATCGTCCTCGTGAGCTTGTGGGTAGCCGAAGTAGATTAGAACGCCGTCGCCCATATACTTCGCTACGAAACCGGCGAAGCGCTGCACGGTCTCGGCGACACTCTTCTGATAGACCGAAATGACCTCGCGGAGGTCTTCAGGGTCCATGCGCGCCGATAGTGCCGTTGAGCCGACGAGGTCGGAGAACATCACTGTGACTTGACGGCGTTCGGCGCGGTCTTCTGGGTGTGCGCTTGGGGGACTGGTCGCCGCGTCAGCGGAAGCCGCCTTACCGCCCGCATCGGCGCGCAGAGCAGCGATAGCCTCGAGAAGTATCCGGCGATGACCAACCGGACCAACGCCGATTTCCTTCAGGTCCTCCTGGGTCAGGTTGGGGAGGACCCGATCGTTGATCTTGTTGTCGCGGAAAGCCGCCTCGTATTCTTCGAGACCCAGGCTCCGCAGCCAGACCACAACGTCCATGAGCGCGCCCCTATTAAGGGTTGCGGCGCATCATGATCCCTGCCCCCGATGGACGCAACCGGACATACAACTTCACGCATCGTTCATCGTTTCGTTGCATCAAGGGCTTGAGGAGGAGCGACCTATGACTGTCGAGGAGAAACGAAGTGGCTTTAAGCGACGCCGGGTAAAAGACCGGCGCAGCGGCGCGGATACCCGCAGCGAAGAGGAAAGAGGCGTATTGGTGAAAGGCGGTCAGGGATTGAACGGCGATCAGGACCGGATCGTCGATCGAGTACCGATGGCCACCAGCCGAAACGGTCATAGCAGGCGCGGCGCCTCTTTAACCGCCGCTCGTAAACTGGACGACCATGTTTCGTACAATAGCGGTAGCTTTGGCCGCTCTGGCGGCCTTCGATCTGCTCTTCCTGAACGGCACCTATTTGCACGCCGTATCGGCGATGCTGTTTCGCTAACACGCCGTCTGCTCATTCCTCCTCGCCAAGCACCTTTCCCGTCAACGGGTTCACTGGATGGACCTGCTGTCAGAAGACCGGATACGTTCGGTCTCAGTTCACAAACGCTCTTGAGGGCGGTGAGTAGAATGAAGGAGACGTTGATGCGGCGCATTGTCCTAACGGCGTTGATCGCCTGCCTCACGGTCGGTACGGCTGCGGCGCAGTCCTGCGATAGCAAGGCGATGAGCGCGAACGGCAAGCCGCTTCACGGCGCTGCAAAGATGAGCTTCGTGCACGTAAATTACTGGATGACGATACCCGACGATCTGCCAACTCATGCTTACCCCCGCACAAGAACCCAGCACGCAAGCTTACAATTACAGGTACAAGAGCGCGAATCGAATCTGCACGCTTCAAACAACAGCCGCGCCCGCGTGAAAACGTCGGAACGACTAGCGCACTCCGACTCGCGTTACCTCCTCCGTGTTAGCTCAGCCTACTAAATGCTGCGCTACGCTCGTCACTTTTGATCCACCGGCTCAAGGATGAGTTCGATCTTCTTGCCAGGCAGCAGCTTGAGCTGGGCACCGTAGATCAACGACTCCTTGTCTTCAGGATCGGTGCAGAGCATCCGCATCTGGAGGATCCCGTCGCTCGCCGTCCCGCTATCAAAACCGCAGGACAGGCGGCCCGTGTCGAGTGTCATGCGATCGATGCTCAACGAACCGACCTTGAGCTTGCACCCGCCGGGCTTAAAGATGTTGTCTTTGGTGTTCTCCTGGCACCAGTCGCCACGAAACTCCTCCGGGATCGAGCCGACGATCGCCTGAGCGTGGGCCGGTTGCCATGGTGCCGCTACGAATGCTGCAGCCGCGATAATCTTCATCATCGGCTTTCTCCTTTCGTGGATCAGGCGGCCTTCCTTCACTTCGGCGCCACCGCAGCTTCTTAGTCCAGTTCTTCTTGTCCTTAAGGCGGCCATCGAGGGTCGGCTTCCCCACGGCATGGGCGTCCCCCGCCTCGTCGACCTGCCAGCCGAATGGTCCCGCCAGCACCAAATGCTTGGCCTTCCCACCCAATAGCCGCGCCTTCGAACCGCATCTCTTCGAACTGAAATCTCTGTTTCCGGGAAACGGAATTTCGTGGACAGAGACAAAGGCCCCGAAACAAGCCAGAAAGTTCGAGGACGCCTTTGCAGAGACAGGCCCGCGCGAAGATGCCGGCCAATTCGGGGCTAATCGCCGGGTTCGGGGAAATCTCCATTAGAACGAGAATGCGTGGTGGCGGACGCAGTCGCGGTCGAACCCGTCTCCTCCCACAAAATCCCTGGTAACAGGGAAATATCAGCGAATTTTGGTGAGATGGCTACCCCTGGCGGATTTCAGCTCACGATTTAACCAATAATTTCAATCATCTAATTGCCGAATTCCCTAACAGGGAAACAGGGAATTTTTTCTCTCGAACAGGGTAGGGAACTCTGCGGAACAGGGAAGAAAGACCTTCAAAACCAGAGACATAATTATTACACGTTGCCCAGTCGATGTGGCCGTGGGCCACCTCGCCACAGATACTGTTCATGCCGAGGAGCGCTCTTACCCAAATGGATGATCGACGAAAAGACTCTGAGGGCAGCGATCCGCAAGCCAACCAATCACAACCGTCCCAAGGTCGCGAAGAGAGACTTAGAGCTGCATTTCAGCTTCTCGCGCTTGCCTTGGGGCCGGGCACATTCGACCCGACACGACCGGACCACGGACGTGCCAGTGTCAGAAACGCCCTGATCGGGGTCATTGCCGTGATCGCTGAACTCTTCCCTGACAAACCGTCGCTGCCCGCGACGCTGAATCACCTCTTGTATGCTCTTTGGGATTTGGACCGCGGAAAAGTCGCGCCGCTTCTGCAACCCGCGAAGATCGAGCACAGTCCAGGCCTATCATTAGCCGAGGATCTATTCCGGGCTCTACCCTCGGCCGCGATGACACGCCTGATGGAAGGTCGAGCCATGAGCCGTGAGGCGGCGGCACACTCTATCGCAAGACGGCTTACCGGGATGGGATATAGCGACGCGGCCGGTGCCGAAATTACGGCCTCGCAGCTGATGAAGTGGCGGGAAAAAATGACGACTGAGCTACCGGCGGAGAACCATGCCGCAGGGCAGTATCAATTCGCCCTGAAAGCAGTCCAGCCCATGGAACGGGCGGAAGCGGTCGAGTTCCTAATGAAAGCCATGCCGGCGCTCTATCCTCCGAACTTTCCCAACAACCCCACCTCTTAATGGGAAAAACGGCGGTGCATTTAGGGGTCTCCAATGTAAGGAGAACCCTATGTCTGACCTTTCAGTACCGACCTCAAAGACCGACGCGCCCGGTGCCAACGGGGTGCAGATCCCCGGCGGCTGCAACAGCCCCGCCACGGACGCCCGCGACCTCGGAGAACACGGACCTCACCGGGTCGAAGCTATCGCGCCGAACCAACTTACTCCCTACAGCGGCAACGCCCGGACCCATTCCAAGAGGCAGATCGAACAGATTGCTGCGAGCATCCGCAAGTTTGGCTTCAACAGTCCCGTCCTGATCAACGACGATGGACAGATCGTTGCCGGACATGGGCGGGTAGAAGCGGCCAAGCTGCTTGGACTTGCTGTCGTGCCAACGCTGCGCCTGTCGCACCTTTCGCCGGCAGATCAGCGGGCCTACATCCTGGCCGACAACAAGCTCTCCGAGAAGGCCGGTTGGGACCACGAGTTGCTCGCCATCGAACTCCAGGAGTTGATCGATCTCGATTTTGATGTTGAACTGACCGGATTCGAAATCCCTGAGATCGACATCATCCTTGAGGATGCCGACGCGGCGAAGGCCGAGGGGAATGGTCCCGAAGACCGCACTCCCGAACCCTCACCTGATTCGTCCGTCACCCAAGCCGGTGACCTGTGGCTCCTCGGTAAGCACCGCGTGCTGTGCGGTAGCGCTCTCAAGGACGGCGACTATGGACGCCTTTTGGATCGCGAAAAAGCCGAGTTCGTTTTTACTGATCCGCCCTACAACGTACGGATTGCCGGCAACGTGTGCGGCAAAGGGTCGGTACATCACCGCGAATTCGCCATGGCGAGCGGAGAGATGTCCAAGCAGGGCTTCATCGATTTTCTAACCACCACCTTCCGTCATCTGGCGGCGCACAGCACAGATGGATCAATCCACGACATCTGTATGGACTGGCGCCACGTCGAGGAGATGATGGCGGCCGGCAACAGCGCGTACTCGAAGCTCAAAAATATCTGTGTCTGGGCCAAGAAGAATGCGGGAATGGGATCGTTCTACCGCAGCCGGCATGAACTCGTCTTCGTCTGGAAATCTGGAACCGCACCGCACATCAACAATTTCGAACTCGGGCAGCAAGGCCGCACCCGCACCAATGTGTGGGAGTATCCAGGCATCACCAGCCCTGGCGCGGCACGTTTGGAACAGCTTTCCATGCACCCGACCGTGAAACCAGTCGCGCTCGTGGCCGATGCGATTAAAGACTGCTCCAAGCGCGGCGGTATCGTGCTGGATCCATTTCTGGGCTCCGGGACAACCGTAATCGCGGCGGAACGCACAGGTCGTGTCGGCCGCGGTATCGAAATTGACCCGGTCTATGTCGATGTCGCGATCAAGCGTTGGCAGCAATACACCGGCAAGGCCGCCACTTTGGTCGAGACCGGGCAAACATTTGAAGAAATCGCGGAAGCTCGGGAGCGCTCCAACGTTGTGCCTTTGGCGGAAGGCCAAGGGCAGCTGTCACTCCTGCGGGAGGCTGCGTGATGTCCAATTCCGACCCTCAAAATCAGGATGACAAAGTCGGCCCGAACGAATCAACGGCCGACGCCGCGAAGGGCAGCAAGCACGACTACGAGGTCGGCTATTGCCGGCCGCCAAAGCAACACCAGTTCCAGCGCGGCCAGTCGGGAAATCCTCGTGGCCGCCGGCGCCAGCCAGTGAGCAAGAAAGCTACCTGGGAAAAACTCATGAATGAACTCGTGACCCTCCACGAGCAAGGCAAGAACTCGCCGCGTCACGAAATACGAGTGCCTGTGCCTGTCTCACCTGACCAAGGCCATCAAGGGCGACACCCGCAGCACCAAGTTCGTCATCGAGGAGGCGGAACGCGCCGGGTTCGGCGATCTTGGCGCCGAGCATGCCTTAATTCCACAAAAGGACCCTACCACGCCAAGTGGACTGCTGTTTGAGAGTATCGATCCGAACCTGCTTCTCGACGACGAGAAGGTCGAGCTGGCACGGTTCGGCACAATCATGGATCTGGGTGGCGGCTTCACAGCACTCAGCACGCGCGACTTTGAGCGGGCCAAGGAAATCGCGAATAAGGGGAAGGGCAAAGACATCACACTGTGAGGGTGATGTCTGCGGGGCAAACAACATGAAAAGCAAACTTGTGAGGGCGACCTCGGTCGAGGCGAATCGGACTTCCGTGCTTTCTGCGCGCGACCAATGCGAGGCATTGCTCTACCGGGAGTCGCTCGGACATTTCATTGCGGCCGCCTGGCGTCAGGCCGGGGAGCCGCAGATATTCCAGAGCAACTGGCATATCGATCTGCTGTCAGACTATTTAACGGCGGTAGCTCGTCGGCAGATCAAAGGACCGGGTCCGTTGATCTTTACCGAACCGCCGCGGCACATGAAATCGCGCGCTGTCAACGTCTTCTTCCCAGCCTGGGTCTGGGCGCAAGACCCAGATCCCAACCGGGAGAACCATGGTCTAAAAGTGCGTCCCGGGACCCTATCGGGGCCGGGTGTGAAGTTTGCACATCTGAGCTACGTCCAGAAGCTCTCCAACGAGCATAGTGACGCCTGTCGCAAACTGGTGTCGGGCGACTGGTATCAGGCCCGCTGGGGCATGCAGTGTCGGCTTGATCGCGATCAGATCGAGCTGTTCAGCAATTTGGCCGGTGGGGAACGCCGTGCCATGTCGTTCTCAAGCCTCACCGGCTTTGGGGCTGACATTATCGTGGTCGACGATGCCCACGATATGAAGAACGTCGATAGTGACGTGGCGCGGGAATTGGTCCTGCGCACATGGGATGAAGTGCTGCAGACCCGGCTGAATGATCCAAAGTCTGGGATGTTCATTGTCATGATGCAACGCAGTCATGAACGTGACTTGATCGGTCACATCTTGGCCAAGGAGTTCAACGGCATGCATGTCTGCCTGCCCGCTGAGCATGAGCGCAATCATCCGTATGTGTTCTTGAGCGCCAAGCTAGGTTGGGAGGTGCCGCGAAAGACCGATTCGAGTAACGGCACCGATGGCGGTCCAAAGATCGGCGAACCCTGGCATGACTTCCGGCAGGATGGCGAGCCCTTGTGGCAAAGTCGTTTTCCGAAGCCGGTCCTCGATAACTGGATCAGGTCAATGACCGGCCACGCCGTGGCGGGACAATTGCAGCAACGGCCGACAGCGCGCGAAGGGGGCCTATTCAAACGGGATTGGTTCAGCAGCCTAGCGAATTGGGTGGATGAGGACATGTTGCAGATCTGCCGCGCCTGGGATTTGGCCTCGACCCAAGAAGGCACGTCAGGAGACCCCGACTACACCGTTGGCGTGAAAATGGGCATCGATCTCAACACTGACGCCATCTACGTGATCGATGTCGTCCGCGCCAGGTGGTCACCGGGCGAGATCGAACAAAAGATCAAAACGGTAGCCGCATTGGATGGCGAGAAGTGCATGATCCGCATTCCGCAGGATCCTGGAGGTGCCGGCCGATTCCAAGCGCATTATCTGGCCAGCAAGTTGCGCGGTTACAATGTCACCACCGAGCGTGAGGAGGGCAGCAAGCCCTATCGTGCCAATCCCTTCGCCGCGCAATGTGAGCACGGCTTCGTTAAGCTCGTGGCAGGAGCCTGGAATAACGCTTTCATCGAGGAACTGTGCGCCTTTCCCCACGGCACGCACGACGATCAGGTTGACGCTGCAGCAGCCGCTTTCCGCGCCCTCATCCGCCGGCCCAAATGGCACGTCGGATAGCGCGCTGACCGGCGCGGCCACCAAGCCAGCGAGCACTTCACGTTACATGTCATTCCCAGACCACGCTCCTTCCGGAGTGATCGACTGAGTCTGTCGTGCGTTCGATTGGCCGCTGGCCCAGGCGAGGGTTTACTCACGATCCGCGGCACTCGTTGGCATCTGATCCGGGCCGTGGACCGCTTGAGCTTGCCAATGATCGGCGCCCCGCTCTGCCACTCGGGTGGCGCCTGCCCCGAGCGAGCGGTTGCAGAGCCGAGCGACGCCGAGCAGCAGCATTCTCTTTCGCCCTGCTGAGAGCGTGCGACCACACGTCCGCATTGACCGCAAAGTGCCCTGCCAGAAAGGACTGGCAATCGGCCGTAATTCGAGCGGTACTGATGGTCAATTCTGGCGCCCGGAGCGCTCTGAGATCCTGCCCCGCCGGCTCTAGCGCCGAGACGGGGCTTCGGTGGTGCGGCGGCAGAGCCGCCGCTTACCGAGTGGAGGATCCCAATGTCGAAATTTGCCAAGAAGCGAACTGTAGCAATAACCTCAGCCATTGCCGCCACGAAGACGGCACAGCAGAGCCAAAACGAACGCAAGCCCAAACAGCGGGAGTCGCGGTCCAAGCAATCGCATGTCATTGCAATGCTTCGATCGCCGGCGGGTGCCACGATCGACGCGATGATGAAGGCCACCGGTTGGCAGCAGCACTCGGTACGGGGTTTTCTGGCCGGTGTCGTGCGCAAGCGCCTTAACCTGAAGCTCAACTCGGAAAAGGTGAACGGCAATAGGATCTACAAGATCAAGAGCAGCGACGGCGGCAAGCCCAGTGCTCGCGCGGCACAGCGGCAGCCAGCCTGATTCCTATGCCAAAGGTAACGATTGGTCCTGCGCCACCGGATCGTGAAACGCGTAGCATCGAGATCGCGCGATTGCGCGATCTCGATATCAAGGAGCTTCGCAGCCGTTGGCATACCGTGCTCGGGAGGCGCCCACCCTCTCACCTTCCGCGCCACCTGCTGTTTCGGATGGTAGCGTACCGACTGCAGGCCGACCGCTACGGCGATCTTGATGACGAGAACAAGCGTCTGCTCGATCATTCCGAAACGCCGGAGGAGGCTGTGCGGCGCGCCTTGGGGTCAACCCGTCGGAGTACCGAGGTCCGGCCCGGCACGGTTTTCACTCGCGAATGGAATGGTCAGATGCACCAGGTCACCGTCCTTGCCGACGGCTTCGCCTGGAGCGGCAAGACCTACCCCAGCCTCTCGAAGGTCGCGTTCGCCATTACCGGCAGTCGCTGGAATGGACCGCGCTTCTTTGGGCTGCGAGACAAGCAATCGAAAGTGTCTGTGACATGAAGACTGTACCAAAGTCGGTCCGCTGCGCGATTTACACCCGTAAGTCCACCGATCAGGGGCTCGAGCAGGACTTCAACTCGCTTGATGCCCAGTATGAAGCCTCGCAGGCCTATATCCGCAGCCAAGCCCACGCGGGCTGGACGCCGCTACGGGCAAAATACGACGATGGCGGCTTCTCCGGTGGAGATACTGACCGCCCTGCCCTACAGCGGCTCCTTGCGGATGTTCAAGCAGGCAAGATCGACGTGATCGTCGTCTATAAGGTCGATCGACTGACCCGATCGCTGGCGGACTTTGCCAAACTGGTCGAACTGTTCGACAAGCACAATGTGTCGTTCGTCTCGGTCACACAGCAGTTCAATACCACCACATCGATGGGGCGGCTCACGCTGAATGTCCTGCTGTCGTTTGCCCAGTTCGAGCGTGAGGTCACCTCCGAGCGCATCAGAGACAAGATTTCAGCGTCGAAACGCAAGGGGCTGTGGGTCGGCGGCATGGCCCCGCTCGGTTACGACACAAAGGATCGAAGGATCACCGTCAACGAGGCCGAGGCCGACCGGGTCCAAACAATCTTCCGCGGTTACGCCGAGCTCGGCAGCCTCAACCTGCTCATGGCCGACCTGCGTAAGCGAGGGATCGTCACGAAGGTGAGAACCCTTAGGTCAGGAGAAAAGGCCGGCGGCATTCCGTTCACGCGCGGTCCGCTCGCCTACTTGCTGCGCAATCGCTTCTACATCGGCGAGGTTACCTTCAAGGGTGAGGTCCTGAAGGGAGAACAAACACCCATTGTCGACAACGAGTTGTTCGAGGCTGTTCAAACCAAGCTGACGGAGCAGACAAACAATCACAAGGCAACTAGAACGATTTCAGAGGCACTCCTCACCGGCCGCATCTTCGATGATCGCGGCAATCGCATGACCCCGAGCCACGCCCGCAAGGGCGGGATGAAGTACTGGTATTATCTATCGTCCGCTCTGCTCCATGGTGCGGCTAACCGAGCCGGATCAGTGAGCCGCGTGTCAGCAGCAGAAATCGAGGCGCTCGTGATCAGGACGCTTCGGCAGCATCTCGACCCCCTGCCACCGATCGACGATCGCAGTCTCGTCAAAGACTTCGTCGCGCGTGTTGAGATCCAGCGGGAACGGTTAGTCATCCAACTCGCCGACCCAGCGGGCAAAAAATCTCACGAGGGGCCCGGCAACATCATCCTTCAAGTACCGTGGCAAAAGACAAACTCAACTCGCCGCCGCGAGATGCTTTTGCCCGAAGGGGCTGATTTGCGAATTCTCCGTCCAATACGCTCAGAGAATCGCGCAACACTGATCGCCTCAATCGCCCGTGGACGTCGTTGGCTAGACGAACTCATCGGGGATCCAACGGCAAGCACGGAAAGCATCGCAAAACGGGAGAGCTGTAGCGTCCGCAAGATCAATATGACGATCTCGCTTGCGTTCCTCGCGCCTGATTTGGTTAGAGCCGCCATAGAGGGGCGGCTTCCTCACGGGATGGGGGTAGCCCGCCTCACCGATCTGCCGGCCGAATGGTCCCGGCAATATGCGATCCTCGGCCTTTCTACGTAGCAGCCGGTGGGGTTATCGTTCCCAGGTTGCTCGCGAATTGGCCAGACGCGCATTGGTTGCTGCGGCGTCGGCTCGGCGTCGCGCCGCACTGCCGAAGCCCCACCTCGGCGATGGAGCCGGCCGGGCAGGATCTCGGGGCGCCCTTGGCGCCCGAAATTAACGGATCACTCGCGAGAAACCGGTTCGATAGCAACTGCGTGCTTGGCACGCAGTTCGAGTCCTCTCAGCCCCACCACGCATTCCGACGCTCACAGAGATTTCCCGGATCTCGGCACTAGTACCCGGAATTACAGCTGGGTGATACGGCGATTTTTGAACCGCCGCTGGTAGACCCTCTTCTTGGTCCATGCGAATGGCGCGGCTGTCTCGTTGTAGGCCGAGATGAATGCATCGATATGCTCCTGCAACTCTTCGACCGAGGTGAACGATGCGCCGTTCAGCGATTGGCCTTGAAGGATGGAAAACCAAGTCTCGATCCGATTGAGCCACGACGACCGCGTCGGGGTGAAATGGAAGTGGACGTTTGGATGTTTCTTGAGCCAGCGATCGCACTTCTTATGGGTGTTGAGATTATCGAGGACGACGTGCAACTCGCGGTCCGGGAAGGCGGCAACCACGCGGTTCATGAAGCCGAGGAAAGAGACGGTCCCGGAAATTTGGACAGAGGGATAGGTGGAGTTTCTGCCTGATGGCGGGCACGCTGTGCCCATCGGATCAGGAGAGACCATGAGCAGACGACCGCGCCGGAACCACGCACCTGCCTTCAAAGCAAAGGCGGCGCTTGCGGCGATCAAAGGCGATCGAACACTCGCTGAGCTGGCTGAGCAGTTCGACGTTCACCCCAATCAGATCACAATATGGAAGGCACAGCTCGAGAGCGGGGCCGCGGATATTTTTAGCCCGAACGGCACCGCAACGGCACAACCGGCGATCGACGTGAAATCTCTGCACGCCAAGATCGGTGAGCTGACGCTAGAAAACGATTTTTTAGAAGCCGCGCTCAACAAGGCGGGATTGCTGAGCGCAAAGCGATGATCGACCGTGAGCACGATCTGTCAATCACCAAGCAGGCAGAGGCTCTGAACATCAGCCGTGGCAGTGTGTATTATCTGCCGCGGCCGGTATCGGCGAGCGACCTGGAGGTGATGCGACGTCTGGACCGGCTGCATCTGCAGTTCCCCTTCGCCGGCTCGCGCATGTTGCGAGGCCTGCTGGCCGCCGAGGGGTGCAAGATCGGCCGCCGGCACGTAAAAACGCTGATGAAGCGGATGGGGATAGAGGCGCTCTATCGCCGTCCGCGAACGACGAAGCCTGAGCCAGGTCACAAGATCTATCCGTATCTGCTGCGCGATTTGCAGATCACGCGGCCAAATCAGGTGTGGGCGATGGACATCACCTACATCCCGATGGCCCGCGGCTTCGTCTATCTGACGGTCGTGCTCGACTGGTTCAGCCGCCGGCTTCTGGCATGGCGGCTGTCGATCACGATGGAGGCGAGCCTCTGCGTCGAGGCACTCGAAGACGCCTTGGCTCATCACGGTAAGCCCGAGATCGTCAATACCGATCAGGGCTCGCAGTTCACCGGCTTGGCCTTCACTGGCGTGCTCACTAAGCAAAGCATCGCGATCAGCATGGATGGCAAAGGCGCTTGGCGGGACAATGTGTTCGTCGAGCGGTTGTGGCGCACCATCAAATACGAGGAGGTCTATTTGCGAGCTTATGAAAGCGTCAGCGATGCACGTACTTCGATCGGCCGCTATCTGCACTTCTACAATGAGCGACGCCCGCATGCGAGCCTTGACGGCATGACACCCGATCGAGCTTACTTCACGCTGCTGCCCTTCCGCTCGGCAGCTTAACCCTGGCAGATGCTCCACCTATCGAAGCGGAAAATCCTGTTCAGATAACCGGGACCACCTCAGAACTCTACACGGCGCCGCCGCTTGGAATGCTCGGCAACAATCCTGCCGCTGGCGACTTCGAGCGCTGCAAACAAGGTCGTGGTGCCGTGCCGCTTGTAATCGTGGCTCTGGCCGGTCAAGGCGCGTCCGTTCGGGAGCTTCAAGTAGCCTTGCGCCCGCTCCAACGCCTGGATCGAAGGCTTCTCATCGACACAGAGAACAATCGCCTTGGCAGGCGGGTCGATATAGAGACCGACCACGTCGGCCGCTTTGGCCGCAAACTCAGGGTCATTGCTCTCGCACCAGGACTTGCGGGCAGCCAGATCGATGTTGTGCTCGCGCAGAAAGCGCCAAACATATTGAACGTCAACATCTTGCAACGCCATCGCCAGCAGCGGACCCGTCCAGCGGGCGTAGCCCGGTGGCGGCGGCTTATCCAGAAGCGCCAGAATGCGTCTGTTCGTCGCCTGACTGTAGAGTGGCTTCTTGCTTGCCCGCGGGCGATCATTCAGTCCAGCAAGCCCATGATCGGCAAAGCGATGCCGCCATTTGCTGACAATGCGCGGCTGAACGCCTACTTCCTTGGCGATCGAACGTGTGCTGCGGCCTTCGGCCGCCAGCAACACTATTTGCGCCCGCTTCAGGTCGCCTTGCGGCGTGCTCGGGGCCCGGCAGCGCGCCTCAAGCACTTTGCGTATCTTCGGCCTGAGCCGAACTTCTCTTGCTTCGGGAATCATCCCGATTTTGAATTCATGACTCTACTCGCAAAGAAAAGTGGGTACTAGCGCCGAATTGGCCGGCTTCTTTGCGCGGGCCTGTCTCTGCAAAGGCGTCCTCGAACTTTCTGGCTTGTTTCGGGGCCTTTGTCTCTGTCCACGAAATTCCGTTTCCCGGAAACAGAGATTTCAGTTCGAAGAGACGCGGTTCAAATGCGCGGCTATTGGGTGGGAAGGCCAAGCATTTGGTGCTGGCGGGACCATTCGGCCGGCAGGTCGACGAGGCGGGTGACGCCCATGCCGTGGGGAAGCCGACCCTCGATGGCTGCCTTAACAAGATTAGGCGCCAGGAATGCCAGTGAGATTCTCATGTTGACCTTGCGCGCGCTGCATCCCTCGCTCGGGATTTGAAACGTGCGCACTAAACAGAGGGGAAAAAAGCAAGGCAAAGGAACGGTGAAGCTGGAAGAATGGTTTCGTGAACGTTGCCTGGGGTAGCAAATAGCCGGTTTGGATTGATCGTCCTCTATCGAACCATTCGAGGCGGCGGTTAGGGCACGTCTGCGACATAGGAGGGTGGCGCGCACGAGAAACGGGGACAATAGAGCTAACGCGGGCTTAACAGAAAACGCCACGAGACAAGCGCAAGAATTACGGACACCCCGCAACGTCGAGCAACGAAGGTACCTTTCAAGAGGAAACTGAGGTCGTTGATAGCTGACCAACTTGTGTGTGCGTCCCCTAATTAGGGAGCGAAACAGGAGACCAGCATCCTACGGAAAAGATCAATTTGTCGTTTGTCGATTTTTCGCTGAAGACCCTGTCGCGCCTGACGCACGTTGGTGTCGTTTCGCTTCGAGACCCTTGAGGACGATAACATCTATGCTAGACCAAGTTGGCAGGACGTAAGCGGGCAGGCGCGAATTCCTCGTACCGCACGCACCCGAAACTCTGCCAACCTGCCACATCACGATCAAAGAAAGATGTCGCCACCGTTCGGGCTGATGCATTGGCCTTGGTAGAAGCGGGCGTCGTCGGATGCGAGGAACACATACGATGGTACAATGTCGTCGACCTCGCCGAGGCGACCCTTGGGGATCGATGCACGAATTTTTTCCATCAGGTCGTCAGCAATATCGGCGATCAGCGCCGTGCGAGTCGCGCCGGGCGCCACGCAATTGACGTTCACATTTCGCGTGCCGATTTCAAGCGCGAGGCAGCGGGTGAATGCGACGATCGCCGCCTTAGCCGCTACATAGTGCGACAATCCCGGCGAGGCCTTGTAGGCGAGTTGCGATGCGGTGTTCACGATCTTTCCGCCATTTTGACGATACATCATGGGCAGTACCAACCGGGTTACCAGAAACACGCTGCGGAGATGAACCGCTATCATGCGGTCCCACTCCTCGATGGCAATGTCCTCAACGTTGTTAGTACCTGCGATCCCGGCGTTATTGACGAGAATGTCGATACCGCCCAACGCTGCGACGCTGCCCTCGACCAGCCGGGCGACATGATCGGGTTCGCTGACGTCAGCCTGGATGGCCTTGCCCTTGCGTCCCGCCGACCGCACCTGTTCGGCGATCTTCTCTGCTGCTTCCTGCTGCTTCGGCGTCGGATAGTTAATAACAACGTCTGCGCCTTCATGCGCGAAGGCAATCGCGACGCCGGCGCCTATTCCAGAACTGCTACCAGTTACAAGCGCTCGCTTCTTCTCCAACTTCCCCATGTCAATCTCCGTGCTCCAACGTTATACTTTGCCGATTGCTCTTCCCCCGATCCCTCGCCCAGTCGTGGCAGCTGACCCATGTCGCCGCGGCTGCAAGAGCATTGGTTAGGCAAAGACTTGCGAGGCTAGGTCTCCGTTGCCCGCCGTCTCATGCATGCCGCGCCTCAGGGAGGCGTGACCACGTTGATAGAGTTTGCTGCAGCCACCTCCCGTCTTGCCCAGCCTTGCTGTGGCTCAACCTGCTCCCACGCTGAGAACCTTTTTTGAGTCTGCCTGGAAGCGCGCGAAATGATCGACGGTCTGGTCAGCGGCAACAACTCTGTCGTGATGATAGCAACGGACAGTATGACGCGGCGCGACCGCGATCGGATCAGGTACTGTCCTGCGGCACTGCGCGTCCGCGAACGGACAGCGACTTACCAGCGAGCAACCGGCCGGTAGATCGATCGGGCTTGGGATTTCGCCTTCAAGCGTAATCGCACTCGAGCGTTTGAGGGCGGGATCGGGGAGCAAGACGGAAGCGAGCAAACCAGCCGAGTAGGGATGTAGCGGCCTGGCAAACAAATCCTCGGAATCAGCCTCTTCCACAATCTTTCCGAGATAGAGCACAGCGACCCGATGGCTAAGAAAGCGGACAGTGCTTAGATCGTGGGAAATGAAAAGGTATGCTGTGCCCAGTTCACGCTGCAGGCGTCGCAAGAGATCAACGATCTCGGCGCGCGCCGTGGGATCCAGCGCCGAAGTCGGCTCATCTAACACAATCAGTTGTGGCCTAGTGACGATGGCCCGTCCAATCCCGACACGCTGCTGTTGGCCGCCGCTCAACTCCGCCGGGAATTGGTCGAGGACGCGCTCGTTCAGACCAAGCCGTGCGACCACTTCACGCACGCGCACCTCGCGGTCCGCTCGCGATAGTCCCAGGTAACGCAAGGGTTCGGCTATCGTTTCGCCGACACGGATACGCGGATTGAGTGATTCTGATGGCTCCTGGAACACCAGTTGGATGCGGCCGCGGATGTCGTTTGAACGTATGTTGCGGCCACGTCCCATTAGCTTGCCGTCAAAGCGGATCTCGCCGGCGGTCGCTTCAATGAGACCCACGATGGCGCGGCCGACGGTCGTCTTGCCGGAGCCGGATTCGCCGACCAGCGCCAAGGTCTCACCAGAGTCGATCATGAAGTCGATACCGTTGACCGCCTGCACCACTTTGCGCGATCCAACGATCGGAAACTGCTTCTCTAGGTTTTGTACTTCAAGCAGCGCGCTCATGCGGCAGCCGTCTCGACCGGGAAATGGCAACGCACGTAGCGACCATCGGCAAGCTGGCGGTGCACCGGCACCTCTTCAAAGCATCGCTTCTGTCGGCGCACACATCGCGGCGCGAAGGCGCACCCGCCTTCTGGAGCTGTTTCTCCAGCACCAGGAATACGGGTCCAACGTGCGCGCAATTCCGGACTGTGCGAGAAGGCGGCAAGCAACATAATACTGTAGGGATGAGCCGGACGCACGAAAAAGGCGCTTGTTTCGGCGAGTTCCACGATCTGACCGGCATAGATAATTGCAATGCGCGAGCAAAAATGTGCGGTGATCGCAATGTCGCGCGTGATGAACAAGGCTGCCGCTCCCTTCTCGCCGACAAGTCGTTGCAGAAGTTCAAGCACCTGCGCCTGAACCGTGACGTCAAGGCCGCTTGTTGCATCGTCTGAAATTACGAGCTTTGGTGAGCATATCAGCGCTATGGCAATGGCCACGCGTTGCGCCATGCCACCGCTGAGTTCATGTGCGTAGGCGTCAAAGCGGTGTTCCGGATCTGGAATACGCACGGCGCGCAGGATCTCGAGCGCAAGTCGATCGCTCTCAGCACGGCTAATGCCTAAATGGTAATACGCGATGTTCGCAATCTGCCGGCCGACTCGGAATGACCGGATTGAGCTCGGTGCGCGGATTGGCGATCACCATGGCAAGCTCGCGACCCAGCACCGCGCGGCGTGCACGGTCGTCGAGCAGGCTCAAGTCGCGCCCGTCAAACAATACTTCCCCACGCTCGATGACACCCGGTGGCGGCACAAGTCCCATGATAGCGCGCGCGAGCGTTGTTTTTCCAGCGCCGAACTCGCCAACAAGACCGGTGAACTCGCCGCCATCGATGCGCAGGTCGATACCTTTGAGAGCTCGAACCGGCTCTCTGCGATAGGCGGGGAATGTTACCCAGAGATTGGAGACCGCGAGGATCGGCTTGGTAGCGTCAGCCATTCCGTATTACCCTCGCGTTCGCGGGTCGAGCGCGAAGTAGATCAAATCGACGATCAGATAGATGATCAGGGACAAGACGGCCGAAAAGACGACGAAACCCAGCACCGGATTGACGTCGGCGTTGAGCACGCCCTGCACGGCATACTGGCCCGCACCGCCCCACGAGAACACAATCTCGACCAGCACCGCGCCGCCGATCAGGAAGCCATATAGCACGCTGACGATGGTCACTATTGCCGGCAACGCGGCGCGCACGGCTTGTTGCAGCACCACGCGCTGCGGCAAGCCGCACATCTCGGCGTAGTGGACAAACTCAGACGATAGGGCACGACTCACCATCGTTTGCGTCATTTTCAGAATCGGTCCCGCATTGATGATCCCCAGCGTCAAAACCGGCAAAACCAAATGTCCGAACGATGAGGAAAGCGCTTCGAAAATCGCCGGCGAGAAGACTGTCGATGACTAGGCTGCCGGTAACTGTCTTTGGCGGCACGACCGCCAAGTCAATGCGGCCGAGCGGAGCCGCGATCCAGCCTAGTTGCGTATAAAAGATATAGATGAGCACCAGCGCCAACCAAAAGTCGGGCATAGCTCCCGCAAGCAAACCGTAATAATCCGCAAATTTACGGACAGGCCCAGAGCGAAGACGTGCAGCCGCGACGCCGAGCGGGAAGCCGATGGCGACGGCCAGCAGCAGCCCGAAGGTCACCAGTTCTAGAGTCGCCGGGAAGCGTTGAAACAAATCCTCAGTGACGGGCCTCGTCGTCTGCCAGGACGTGCCGAAGTCGCCGTGGACGACATCACGGATGTAGTAGAAGAATTGTTGCCATAACGGCTTGCTCAAGCCCATCTTCTCGCGCAAGGCCGTCAAGCTCTGCTGGCTTGCCATGGGACCCAGCATCATGACCGCAGGATCACCGGGTATCAGCTTCACCATGAAGAAGCTCACCAGGATGATCCCGAACAGTTGCGGGATCACATAGGGAATGCGGCGAGCGATGTAGCGCAACAGCATGGTCAACTCAGGGAACCGGAGAGCACTCTCCGACGTACCGGATCGGCCAGCACCTCGACGCTGGCGCCGACGAGCGCGAAGCCGAGTACGGTGATGCACAGCGCGATACCGGGAAAGACAGACGGCCACCATTGTCCGGTGACGATGTTCTGAAATCCCATGGCGATCATGCTGCCCCATTCCGGAGTCGGTGCCACCACGCCCGCGCCGACGAAGCTTAGTCCGGCTGTCAACAGCACCGACCAACCGATGTTGACCGAAAGTTGCGCTAGCAGTGGCGCAACGGCATTGGGGATCACATGGCGCCGCAGGATCGCAACGTCTGATGCACCGGCCACGTAGGCTGCCTCGACATAGCGCAACTTGCTGATGGACAGCACTTGGATCCGCATCAGTCTCAGGTAGATGGGTGTGTTCACGAACGCGATGGCGAGAACAATGCTCTTGACGCTTTGCCCGAACACGGCAACGAGCGCGATCGCGAACACGAATACTGGAAATGCCTGCAAAACGTCGGCCGAGCGCATGACCAACGTGCTGATCGCCCGGCGCCAAGCCCGTTGACCCTCATAGTAGCCGACGATAGCGCCGATGACGCCGCCGATTATCGCCGACAAGAAAGTGCCGACAATGGCTATCGCAAGATCAACACGGGGCGCGAACACCACGCGGCTAAAAATATCCATGCCAGCGCCGTCCGTGCCGAGCACGTGGCTTCCGCCCGGCGGCAACAGATAGACGGTCGGATCGGCCGTCATCGGCCCGTAAGGCGCTAGCCATGGCGCAAACAGTGCGACGACGATCACGATCGCCACTATCGCGTAGCCGATCGCAAAACTCGGACGTGCGCGTAGGAAAGCGATAAAAAATCGCAGCCGCCGGAGCCGTGTATCTTCACCTGTAGCGTCTGCCCGCGCGGTTGCTATGGCCGGCTCGGATGTTGCTAAATTGCTCATGCCTCTCGGCTGAAATCCTGAAAGCGGATGTTGTTCGAGGTGTAGTAGGTGAAGCCTTTGAGATTTGCCCGCCGAGCGAAATGGTAGCCGGGAAAGGCAATAAACACCCAAGGTGCTTCAGACATAACGATCTCTTGCGCCTTGGTCATCATCGCCAACCGCTTCGCCTGATCGCTCGTTCGGGCCGTATCCCGGATCAAGGTGTCAACTTCGTCGCTCTTGTAGTTGCTGTAATTGACGAACGACTTCGAGTTGAAATAGAGCGTCATCGAGTACCCGACGTCGGGGCACCATGGGCTGTCCACGTAGAATATGATCGGCTGCTTACGCTCCGACACTGTATTGTAGAACGTGGCCGGCGGTATCTTTTTCAGTTCGAGTTCCACGCCGACGTCACGCAGTGCGGTCTGGTATAGGATCGCTATCGGCTCCTGCACCGGATCGCCAGCATTGTAGGCAAGGCTCGTCTTGAACCCCGCGGACAAGCCGGCTTCCTTTAGCAGAGCCTTGGCCCGATCAGGATCGTATTTGTACGACCAGAACTTATCCGTGAAACCGGGATAGATATTGGGCATGCAGCCGTTGAGCGGCGATGCGATCCCCTGAAAGACGGTCTTGAGCACTTGCTCCTGGGGAAAGGCGAAGTTCATCGCCTGACGAACCTTCGTATTGTTGAACGGCTCGATCTGAGCATTGAGCTCTAGCCAGATCATGAATGAGGCGTCGACGCTGTCGACCGCCACGCCTTTTTCGCCCCGCAATTTGATAATCTCCAGCGGCTGCAGGTATTGAGCGATGTCTACAGCCCCGCCTTGCAGCAGCGAAGCGCGGGTCGCTGAAGTCGGCACCTCGCGGAAGATTACCGTATCGGTCGCCGGTTTGCCCCGGTAGTAGTCGTCCCTCGCCTTGAAGACCGCTTGTTGCCCGCGTTGGAGCTGGTCGAGCCGGTAGGGGCCAAAGCCCGCTGAATTATTCTCGAGGAACTTGCGCGCCCAGGGATCGTCGGCGTTCGATTCTTGCTTGCACTTGGTCGAATCGTAGATCGGATTGTAAAGATTGGGCTGGAGCTTGGCCAATAACGGATTTGGATTGTCGAGATTGATCGAAACCGTGTATTTCCCCTCGACTTTAACCCCATCTTTGTTTTCCAAACCGAGAGTAGAGAGGAAGAACGCACCGAGCGCGCCAAGAGCAAACTTGCGGTCCCAGGTCCACTTCACGTCTTCGGCAGTGAGCTCATTGCCCCAGTTGCTCTTGACACCCTGACGCAATTGGAAGCGAATAAACTTTCCGACCGGGTCGAGCTCGAACGACTCCGCCAGCTTGCCCTGAATGGCTAGGCCGGCAGGCAGTTCTGGATGATCGGCGGTATCCTCGCGAAAAGCGCCTGGCTGCTTCGGGTCTGGAATTTTCTTGAATTCAAGAAGATTGTCGTAAAGAACCGCGATTGACTCGAAGGTGCCTAAGCTAACGTCGAAGTTGCAATCGAGACTTTGGGGCGTAGCTGGCGCGGCAATGACGAGCGTGTTGGTAGCTGCGGTCGCGGTACCAACCAATCCCGCCGGAAGCCCCGCAGCGGCGGCTAAACTGGCGCCACCCTTAAGCACATCGCGGCGATGCAGCGGAAAGCAAAGCTGACTGTGACTCCTCGACATGAGTTCCTCCCACGATTGCGGCTGCTGTGATGATCAGGCAGTCGATCTGCGTTCCCCGGAGTTACAGTTCGGCATCGGTCCCGCCACTCAACACGGTATCACATCGGTAACCGGCCGCAATCGGATTAGCACGCCGCTTTAGCGGCGCCGACCATGCATCCCCGCGAACACGGTGCCAAGGGCGCCCGGAGGAGCGCCGCGTGTTTATTGTCAAACCGGGCGCTCTTCATGTTCGCCAAAATCCATACACAGGCCCATGCACGTTAGCGATGACGCCCCGAACTTAGAAACTCGCACACGTCGGATCTTTCATCGGTTGTAGGCACTACAGCTACGAATTTCAGGTCGCGGCACATCGATGTGTTGCAAAAGGGGATCGAGATAAATTCTATCCCGATGACACCGCGCAAGTCTTTGGCACACATGCTACCTGCCAGATTGGGGTCGACTTGCGCGGGCTCGTAGTTAGTGCCAGATCCGAAAGTGATTTGCTCCGAGTCTGGCGCGACCGCGTGAGCCAATCCCTCTACTCTCTTGAGAACTGAGAGCTAACGCTCGCGGACTAGCGTCAGTCCAAAATGTCCTGCCAAATCGTTTGCATTCTCAAGCAGTGCGGAAGGCCGGCCAGATACCCGGAAAACCGAAGGCGGTGAACGCCTCAAGAACGGTCTCGCTTTCGGCACCTGCGAGCAACAGGAGCAGACCGCCAGAATAAGGGGACGGAACGCCAAACGGGGGAGCGTGGCCAAGTTCACACCCCACGATTGAATTGTGCTATTTTCTTCTGAAAGCGGGAGAACGCACAGGTGCAGTTTGCGGTTGGTTTTAAAATTCAAGGGGAAACGGGACACGTTGTCGTTGACGCGGAAGACGCGCTGATCGCCGCCCTCAAGGTTAAGATACAGCGTCCAGAGGCGCTGATCGCCTATGTCCGCCAGCAAAACAAACGAGGCGACACCCGTCACCCTATGCGCCGACTCAGCAGCGAGAACCCTTAGTGCGGACTGGCAGACCACTTGGCGCAATGTGACTTGGCCGCTAAGGCACCACTGAGACCGCCTGTCTGTTTGGGAGGGACGTTCCATGACCTATGTAGTCAATGAGAGTTGCATCAAATGCAAATTGATGGACCGTGTGGAAATCTGCCCGGTCGATTGTTTCTATGAAGGCGAGAATATTCTGGTCATTCATCCGGACGAATGTATCGACTGCGGGGTTTGCGAGCCTGAATGTCCCGTCGACGCGATAAAGCCGGATACCGAGCCAGGGGCCGAGAAGTGGCTGAGCATCAACGCTGAATACGCGAGGCTGTGGCCTAATATCACCCTCAAGAAGGCCCCCCAGCCGATGCCAAAGAGTGGGAAAGGGTGCCGGATAAGGCACAATATTTCTCACCAAGACCCGGCGAGGGCACTTAAAAAACAGAACGACTGGAAGGATTTCCGATTACGCGCGAGACTACCCCTCGCCTGGTCCGCCTAGGGGGAGGGTCGGCATGACCGCAGAGGCGTGTTTGTTTGCGGCCAGCAGCTGTACGCGCCGGCGACGCCAACTGCTGAGGGGAATGCTTTGGCGGCTAGTGCCAGGTGCAACGGTGCATCGGGGTCAGTGTGTGCCCCAGACTCTGTGTTTGTTGGCGCCAGCAGACGACCGCAACGCGCCGGCGACAACTGCCGGCGGGATTGGCCGGGTGTGCATATGCACCTTGAAGCCGATCTTGGCCGCGACGCCGAGGCCAGCGACTGTGAACGGTGCACCCCTCTCGGAAACGAACGCGAAGGCCGCTTTAGCACCCGCAGCGCCCGCAATTCATCCCCTAGCAGTTGGAAAATTAGACCGTGTCATCATCTGCCGCGAATTCAGCGATGTTGATCAAATAATTAAGTTCGAACACGGTGGGGACGGATCGGCGGCTGAAAACAGAACGACTGGGAGGATTTCCGAGGCACCCATGAGTTTCGAACCCGACTCTTAGCGAGACGTGGAGGACCATGGTCACTTCACGCAGGTTAGAGAGTCGAATCGAAACGTTAAAGAAGACCAGTTGCGCGAACACGGTTTGTACGGGGTGGCAACTAGCTTTCAAGCTCGCGGTGATCCAGTTCTTTTACGGGCGGTACCTTTTAATCGGCAAGGGTATCTTGAAGAAACTGCCGGCATCATCGATGACCTATTGAAAAGCATTTCGAACGCCGCCTTTTGGTCGCTCACGGCGTGGTCTCGACGAGCCGGCCACTTGCGACGCACTCCGAGAAATCCGGCTCAATCAGCCCGCGCCATCCCGCGAAATCAAAGCCGGCGACGGAGCTGCGGAAACTCCGCCGCCGCGCAAAGTCGCTGTGAACCTAGAGAGCTGTCGTCACCGCTTTAATCTCGGTGTAGTTGTGCAGCACCTCCTCGCCCATCTCGCGTCCCCAGCCCGATTGCTTATAGCCGCCGAAGGGGAGCGATGCGTCGAAGACGTTGTGGCAATTGATCCACACCGTGCCAGCGCGCAGCCGCTTGGCCATCTTGTGCGCTACGCCGCCGTCCCTTGTCCACACGCTCGCGGCGAGGCCATAGACCGTGTCGTTGGCTTGCTTGGCGATACGGTCGAGATCGCTGTCATCGAAGGATTCGACCACCAGGACGGGCCCAAAAATCTCCTCACGCACGACCTTCATATTCGGCTTTGTATCGGTGATCACGGTTGGCGTCACGAAATACCCGCCGCCGTTGCCGCCCTTGGTGCCGCCGGTCTTGATCTTGGCGCCCTCCTTCTTGCCGGACTCGATGTAGCCGGTTACGCGCGCGAACTGCTCTTCCGACACCAGCGGACCCATCTGAGTCTCGGGATCGAGCCCAGGCCCCAGCTTGATCGACTTGGCCACATTGCTAATGCCCTCGACCATCTGGTCGAACACCTTTTTGTGCGCGAACAGGCGCGAGCCTGCGCAGCAGGTTTGGCCTTGGTTGAAGAAGATGCCCATTGCCGTGCCATGCAGCAAGGATCAGCATCTCAGCAAGGATCAGCGTCAGCGGTCCGACCGCTGCGATCAACTCGGGACGATCCTCAATCAACTCCTCGGCTCGCGCCGCGAAGACGTTGAACTTGGGGCGCCCGATGGCGAGACCAAGGTTTTTGAGGAGGCCGCGGATCTGGTTGATCTTGACCAGCAACGCCAGGCTCGCCAAGAGCGCCCTGACCGAGTGACTATCAAGATCCTTGACGCTAATCTCCTTGAACCAGCCGGTCTGCTTGATGCGGCCGATACCAGCCGCATCGTTGCGGTCGCTTTTATTGATCTGCATTTTGAGCACCGCCTTGGCGCGGCGCGCGTCGATGCAGATCACCGCCAAGCCAAGTCGCTTGAGCTGGGTCGGCAGCCACGGGCTGGCGGTCCTATCTCAAGGCCTATCCGAACTACATTGGCGCATTTGATCTGACCAACGCGGAAATCACCTCAGGATCAGAATCGACCACGCCCTCTCGCACGACCGAACACAAGGTACTTTGATTGCACATCTCCGCGGCGAGCATGCGCTCGAGCGCTGGTGGATGCGCGTTGGTGTTTCTGTGCGGTCCTCTGGCCCGCCTTCCGGTTGCCAGCGTGAAAATGGATCAATATTATTCAGGGACCGTCCCTCGTCACGCCCCCGGCCAGTGAGCTTTTGCGCGGCTTTCCTTCCGGAAACCGATGGAGGATTTCAATCACTTCCTCATCCGAAACCTGTCGAAAATCGTGATAGTAGAAACCAATCGCTCCGAACATCGGGTGGTCTTCGAGACACACTATGTCGTCGGCCTCCCGCCGCAATTCGGAAAGGCCCTCGCTCGGCGCCACAGGCACCGCAAGCACAAGCCGCTTCGGATTGCGCATGCGAGTGGCGCGCAGAGCCGCACGGGTCGTCGCGCCTGTCGCAACGCCGTCGTCAATTACAATCGCCGTGCGGCCAGCGACCTCTGCGCGTTCGCGATTGCCCAAGTAACGCTCGCGCCGCCGCTCGATTTCGGCGAATTCGGCGTCGCAAACGGCTTTGAACTCCGCTTCGTCAATTCCAATGTGCTCAATGACGTCCTCATTGCGCACGATGATCGAGCCGCCGCCGTCGGCAACCGCACCCATTGCTAATTCCGGCTGGAAAGGCACGCCGACCTTGCGCACGAGGATCAAATCGAGCGGCGCATTGAGCGCCGCAGCGACCTCCGCTGCGACAGCAACCCCACCGCGCGGCAGCGCGAGGATCGTCGGCTCCTGCTCTTCGTATCCGGCAAGCGCTAAGGCAAGTCTCCGGCCGGCTTCGGAGCGGTTCCTAAACGGCATGATATTTCCTCAGCTTCCAGTAAACCGATCCATCCAAGTCCGACCCTTCCATGCGCGGGAATGAAGTGCGCGTTGGCCCGGGCTCCTAAAAATTCTTGTGTGATGCGGGAGGACCGCAAGTGCGCTAATATGTGATTGGCTGACGGGGCTTCCAATAAGGGAGTTCTAGAGATGTGTGACTTTAGCCTTGTGCGTTCAACCGGTCAGTGCAACACCGCTTGCAGTCTATCGGCCGGCGTTTGGAAGCCCAAGGTCTTTCGCGGACGTTGATTGAGCCGCAGAGCAATTGCGTTCAGATAACTCTGAGAGATGCGCGAGAAATCGGTTCGTCTCGGGAGGTACTGCCGCAGCAGGCCGTTGGTGTTCTCGTTTGAGCCGCGCTGCCAGGGACTGCGCGGATCACAGAAGTAGACCTGGACGTTGGTGGCAACCGTGAAGCGCTTGTGGGCATGCATCTCTTTGCCTTGATCCCAGGTCAGGGAGCGTCGCAACTCCTCAGGCAGCTTGCTGATGTGCTTGGCAAGCGCAGCAACAACAGTCGTCGTGTCCTTGCGGGGGATCTTGATGAGCATCGTGAAGCGGGTATTGCGCTCGATGAGGGTAGCGATGTGCGTGTCGTTCGCTCCGGTAAGAAGGTCTCCTTCCCAATGCCCCGGCACAGCGCGATCCTCAATCTCGGCGGGCCGCTCGCGGATAGAGACCATATCGAGGATATGCCCCTGTCCACTCTTCGCGTTGTGGCTCTTGGGGTGACGCATCCGCCGCGCAGTACGCAACTGCGCCGCCAGCTCCTTTTTCAGCACGCCGCGGGTCTGGATGAAGAGGCTGCGATAGATCGCTTCGTGAGATATCTGCATGTCTTGGTGGGTTGGGAACTCCTGCTTCAGCCAGCCGGAGATCTGCTGCGGCGACCATTGCAGCGCGAGCTTCTGCGCCACGCGCCATCGTAGCGCGCTGTACAGCGTCAAACGACAAGGCTTGGGGCGCAACGCCCGCTCCCTGGCACGCCGATCAGCCCGGTTTGCACGATAGACCTGACTGCCGCCGTTGCGCCTGATCTCCCGGCTTACTGTCGATGGCGCCCGTCCGAGGCCCTGGGCGATCTGCCGGATCGACCGGCCCACCGCAATGCCACGGGAAATCTCTTCGCGTTCCTCAAACCTTAGTGCTGCCAGGGCTCTCCGGCGCGGCGCCGGCCCGATCCCTCCATGCAGTACCACGATCCGCTCAACGCCGGTCTTGTTCTTCCTTTCCAGCGCCCGCGAGATGGCCGCAGCACTTTGCCCGTTCTTCCATCGCTCCCACAGCTCGGCTTTCTGCGCTGCCGTGAACCAAATCCGCGACGTCACCATGGCACACCTCCTCACCTCGTAAGATTAGAAGGTGTTGCGCTGATCGGTTGAATCCGCCCCTCCAAAGCGTACGTTCACGGCCCGCGAAGGTCGGCGATAAGCTCGTGACGCGTGACTTCGGCACCGGGACGCGCGGCTTCTCCGCCGCGGAAGATCTCGAACTCGCGGTGTGTGTGATGCCTGGAACAGAACTGGCCTTCGCCGGGGAAGTTGCGTGCTTGCCGACTGGCCTGCTGGGGTGGAAGACGAAGACCATCAGCCACCGGACGGCAATCTTTCGACAAGTCAACAAGGAGAAGGCGGCCGCGCATCACGATGCGATCGAATTTCCGGATGGGCGGACCGTGATGCTGACGCACCTGTGCGAGGGTCAGGCGGCAACAGTGCTGCAACTGCCTGCGCAGCCAGCGACCGCGGCCGAGGCGGATGCCCAGAAGCGCGTCACCTACGTGGGCTGAAGTTGAGGACAAACCTCTGTAGGCCGCCTTATGAAGCGGCCTACTTTTTGCGTCAATCCGCTGTCCGGTCTGAAGTTACTGCGCCGATCGACGGTCCGAGTAGGTAGAATCGACGGCTTGTAGGTCAGGTATTCAAAAGGCCCGACTTTCTTTGTTTTCAAGGATGAATGGCGCGATCAATAGTCCATTCCGCCCATTCCACCCATGCCGCCGCCGCGCATCGCCGGACTCTCCTTCTTCGGCAGCTCGGCAACCATGGCCTCGGTGGTGATGAGCAGACCGGCAACGGACGCGGCGCCCTGCAATGCTGCGCGCACCACCTTGGTCGGATCGATGATGCCCTTCGACATCAGGTTGACGTATTCGCCCGACTGCGCGTCGAAACCAAAGCCGTAGGTATCCTTCTCGAGGATCTTGCCGATTACGATCGAGCCAATCAACATGCCAAACACAGATTGAAAATCGAAAGTCCGGCGGCTGATCACCCGGAGCACATCGGTAGTGGCCGTTTGCTGCTCACGGGCCTCGTTTAGTTCACGGGTGAGCCGAGCGACCTCTGCATCGTGGACAGGGGTTGACGAGGACGCATTTTTGGACGCATCGCGGCACTTTGTTTTTAGCGCCTCGCGCCCACGCGCTTTGGCTGCTTCGCCGCCTGCTCTGGAGCGCCGTTTCATCGCGTTCCCCGTAGGCTGAGGGGCATCGTAGCGCGTCATAGCTCACGCCGGAAGTGGCTTTTTCGCGCGCGTCTAACAAACCGCTAGGCGCTAAGGTGCCGCCGCACTTTGCTAAGCCGCGGGCACGGCGTTGCTTTTGGTCCGCCACCTTATTTGGTGCGCGTATCAAATAAGGTACTTTGCCGGTGCGCGGGCCGACCCGCTGGGGACGTCAAGGGACCTGATGCGGTCGACCCGCCGGGCGGCAAAGGCCCATGGGCGGACACGGCTGGCCCGGCGCATATGGAGCCGGGGTGGCCTATTGGGCGCGGCACCCGGAAAGTGCCTACCGGGCCTAAGCGGCTTGCCGCCTAGCAGCCACCTTGTGCCCCGGCCGCCGTTGCCCTTGTGCCCGCCGTGGCCGCCGCACCGCTTGCTGGCGGGTTTTGCCCTTAAGGGCGCGTACTCATCCAGGTTCTGTAAGCGCGGTTCGCTGAATGTCCGCTTCGCTCCGAAAGCGACCGAATTGCTGCGTCACCGCGAATTGTCGCAAAGGGCCAATTCCAGAACTGATGCAGCGCCCGAAAAGCTTTCCGCGCTATGTCCACTTTCCTCCTGATAGCGACCGAATAGGGGACATCGCGGACATCGCGGCATGTCTCATAGTTTTCTGCTACGCCGTTCGCGGTTGCGCCGGATCATAGCAGGCGACCGTTCCTGCTGGATGATATAATTAGGTTGAGGGATATCCTGTAGGAAATCAGCCTTTCCCCTGGAGGACGAGACATTTCAAATATTCTCACTCTTAACCTGAAGAAATTCTCCGGATCTGTGATCAAGCAGTCGATCAAGAGGCGGATCGTCGCCATCGCGGTTGGGTTGATCATCCTCATGGTAGCGACATCTGTGCTGTCGATGATCATGGTTGGCCGGGTCGGCCATCTGCTCGATGAACTGACGGCAAGGTACAACCCAGCCAATGCACATCTGACGCGGATCAATATTTTGTCACTTGAGCGGGCTCTCGCGCTTCGCCGCATGGTGATCGCAAAGATGGAGGAGCCGCCCGATGAGGCCGGATATAAGCTCCGCAAGCAGCTGTACGACGCTAGGGGCGCCGAAATCGACAGCGAGGCGCAGGCCGCGCGCACGCTCATCAACGCGATCATTGAAGACCCCAGTACGCCTTCGGACAACGCGGCACTGGGGCGCATCGACGGCCGGATCGACAGCCTGGTGAGCGAATTCCGCCTCAATCTCAACGAGGTGGCGGGAGAGCTGCTTTTGCAACTCGACGCGCGGGATTTCGCGGCAGTGAGACGCAGTCTCGCGCGGGCTGACGAGCTCCGCGACGAACTCGACGAAAAAATCAATGCCGTTCGCACCGACATGATGAAGACGAGCTATGGCGCCGTCGCAACGATCAGGTCGGAGCAAAATCGGGCCGTTGTGATCTCGGCGATCGCGACAATCCTTGCCGCGATTGTCGGACTGATTTTCGCAAACCTGGTCAGCGGCGGCATCATTCGCTCGGTCCGGAAACTGCTCGAAGGTACGCGCGCGGTCGAGGCGGGCCAACTCGACCAATCCATCGATGTTGCGACAGGTGACGAAATCGGACAGCTCGCCGCCGCGTTCAACCGGATGGTCGTGCAATTGCGCGACAACCAGCGCGTCAGGGAAACGTTCGGCAAATATATTGATCCGCGCATCGTGGAAGCGTTGATCGACCGCCCGACCTTGACCGCAGCGGAAGGTCAGCGCCGGGTGATGACGGTGATGTTCTGCGACCTGAAGGGGTTCACCAGTCTGAGCGAAGGCATGACGCCGCAGGGCCTGGTCAAGGTGATGAACCGCTATCTTTCAACCATGTCCGAACCGATCCGCACCAACCGGGGCATCATCGACAAATATATCGGCGACGGCATCATGGCCTACTGGGGCCCTCCATTTGTCGGCGAGGCCGATCATGCCCGCCTGGCATGTCTCGCCGCCCTGGAAATGATCGAGCGTATCGCGACGTTGCGCCAGGAAATCCCCGAACTTCTCGGCGTGCGCGGCACTCACATGGAGAAATGCGATTTGCGGATTGGTGTTGCGACGGGGGAAGCGCTGGTCGGCAGTATCGGCTCCGACGTCATGATGAGTTATACCGTGATGGGCGACGTGGTGAACCTCGCCTCACGCCTGGAGGGCGCAAACAAGGCGTATGGCACTCGCAGTCTGTTTTCTGAGAAAACAATTGCCGCGGCGGGCAACACAGTCGAGGTTCGAGAGATCGATCGGGTCGTGGTAACGGGCCAGACCCGTTCGGAAATCATTTTTGAAATCCTTGCACGCAAGGGCGAACTCACGTCACAACAGCTGTCGTCACGGGACAAGTACCTGGAAGGACTTGCGGCGTATCGCGAACAGCGATGGGACGATGCGCTTCGCGCGCTTAGTGCGTCGCTCGAGGCCGTTCCTGGCGACGGACCGTCGATGGCTCTGCTCAAGCGCATCGAAAGTCTCAAAGCACACCCCCCGCCCCAAGGCTGGGATGGGTCGTGGCACATCGAAAAATAGGTGCCGAGCGGCTCTCCCTAATCAGGTGCTAGCCTTCGCCTGAAATTGGCTGGTTAGATAGGGTAAGATACCGGCACAAAGAGCGCAGGCTACGAGCGTGGCCGATGTTGCTTTTGGGGTCATTCGCGTCGCGATTGGCTAAGAGCGACGATCGGTCCACGTCCGCTTCGCCCGGAAGCGGAAGTGAAATCAGGCGTGCGCCAACAACTCAACCGTCAGCAGTTGCAGGATTTGAAGCAGAGCCTGGAGCTAGCACAGCAACGAGTGCAGCACATCAAGCTGGAAATGAGAGCGCTGCGCGGTGCGGAATGAAGCCTTCAGTTGAAAGCCAAATCTATGAATTGCAATTTTGGGGCACCTATATCACGCGGAAATTCGGGAAATTGTTCCCGATGGTAGATGCTCACCGCAACAGCTAATTCTTTCAAAGCTTCTATAATTTGCTTCCCCTCCGGAACGATTGCTAAGTTTTCTTGCTTAGGTTCAACAGCTAATTCTTTCAAAGCATCTACAAGTCGCTTCCCCTCCGCCACGATTTCTTGGTACGTCACGCTTCCTTGCTCGAGTGCGGATTGGTCGATCATCGTTCAAGCTCCTTTCTGAAAAACTTCCACAATGATTGGCGGCTTGCGCAATTTCACGGCAAAGGAAGATAGAGAAGCCGGAACCGAATTGCGCCTTGTAGCGCCTTCCACGCTCGCCCGTTGCCGCCCGCGGCTGCGGGTCCATCACCGGCTTCTCTTCTTCTAATTTGTTGCACCGGGTTTGCGTTCCGGTCTACCACGGGCTCCGGTCTACCACGCCAGACAAATTCGTTCTGAAACGTTGCGCACCCTGGCGTTATGTCATGCACGAAACCTATGAAAGCTCGGAAGACAACAAAGATGAATAGCAGCTTCGTTTTGGTGGGCCACAGCGCACGCTTTTAACTTCGCCACGTCATTCGGAAGCGGCAATCCCCGGCTCGCATCTGTGAATTTGCGCCGCATTTCGGTCGCGATGATCAGATGAAATTTGTTCGTGGCTTACGAACTGACCGTCTAATTTCGGGCGGCCTCTAGATGCTCTAGGGTTTGGACATAGAAGAAGGAGGACCCCATGCGCAACTGTTGCGGTTGACAATACTGGCGGGCCTGATGGTGCTCTTCGGTGCCGCTGAAGATGGAATGGTGTTCGGCATCGGTTCCGCGCAAGCTCGAATTGGCCGACCGCTGACGCCGATGTCGTACGCAGGTGTCGCCCGCCGCACCACTCGCCGCGCTTACAGGCGTGGCTATTACTATGGCGGCTATTACCACTACTAACTGGCGTGTGAGCAACTTTTCCAATTGCGGAAATTCTTGAAGCACAGCTTGAAGCTAGCACAACAGCGCGTGCAGGCAATCAAGCTTGAAATGAGAGCGGTGCGCGAGCAGATTTAGCTAATCTGGAATAGGCGCGATTTGCTTAGCTGCACCGGCGTCGCCGCTGATTGAGAGCCCTGGACAAGCGATAAACAGGACCGCACTGCACAGCGCGTGCCGCTAATGGAAGACAACAATTTCACGCGACCTTTTCACGTCAATGGTAACGCGCACCGCCTCACCGTTTTGATCGAGCACCATCCAATTAATCGGAGACTTAAATCCGCCCGGCTCGTCAGGCTGGGCTAGCACGTCCGGTTCACCACCAGGACCATTGAAGCGCATACAAAACACGGTGCCGTTGGGACTTGCTGCACAGATGATGAACGGCAATTTCATATTTCGCTCCCGGCAAATCCGGAATATCTCTGCGAAGTGTTTCATCGCTTCGTCGTATACGGTCTAGCTCCCTCGGCCGGACAGCGCCAAAAGTGTGGGCGACAATTTCGGGTTTTCATATTTCCTTGATTTGGATGAATGATAGTCTAGAATTTCGTGCATAAACATCAGGGAGGGCAATCATGAGCCGTTTTGTCGTAGCGATGTTCGTGGGGGCAATAATCGCCGCAGCGGCCTCAACGTCGGCTTCAGCATGGCATTGCCTGGCCCACAGCCCCAACGGCGCAACCGGCACGGCCTTCGGCGTCATACTAGGAAGGGCGCAGTCAATTTCATTGCGCCGGTGCATACACCGCGGCGGTGGAGCTTCTTGCACAATCGCATGGTGCCGGCCGTATTAAGATAGGCCCTTCTTCACGGACAGATCATGCTCCGCGCATCCGTTCCTGGGCGCTTAATCCACGTTGGTTCCTAGTTCACTTGACGAGAGTGCAAGTCCGCGGCGCGGCCAGCCTGCAGGGCGCTTGTAGCGAAGGCATGAGATGTTCAAATCGACAAGTACTTTCCTCATGATGGATTGCGTCGGCAATTAAGCAGCGACTTTTCGAATTGCGTTCATCAGATTTTCGTCCTTGCGGCCCCTGCAATACCTTTCAACTTTCTTTTTGTTGCTCGCGAATGCTCCGAAATCAACCACGGGCATGTTTCGCTCAGCATTGTAGTAACCGCTCATCCATGCGGCAAACCATTCCCGACGATCGACCGGCGCCCCCAGATAGTCTTTGCACTTGAGTTTCGACATCTCGATCAGTGTTTGAGCATTTATTGGACCTTGTGCGCTCACGATCAAAGCAGCGGTCGCAATTGAAATGCACATTAGTACTTTCAGATGTGTTGTCACGGGAGCTACCTATTGTCCTGTTGCACGCTGCAGCCCGGTCATTACCAGCTCACCCGGATTAGCGGCACACCAAGTTTTAACATTTTCGACATTCCTTGCGTACGCTTCAAGATTGACATACGTGTACCCGGTTTTCTGATTAAACCACCCACTCATCCAAGCAGAAAAAATGCGAGATCGATCTGGCGGCATAGCGAGATATTGTGTGCACGTCACCAACGACATGTTGACGGCATATTGAGCTTGACTGTTTGTTGTCGTGACGATGCTTAGCGAGATGAGAGAACAAAAAAGCAGACCGATCCGAAGAGATCTCATTTCTGTTATCCTCCGCTCGTGACGCCCAACATAAACACTTAAATAGCCGAGATTTGTAGCTGGTTCCGTTGTGCAAGCATCTACGGCAACGCGACCCTCAACTGAAGGCCGTACTCACCATTTTCCCAACCTATGTCCGACGTAAGCTTGTTCGAAAACCGGCGCAAACAATGCAGATTAAACTACGGAACCGCCGACGATGACGTCAGTGGCCGGATAGTTAGCGGCAACACCATCCCAAAGAGATGCTTTGCGGAAACCCTCCCACGTCATCCTCTCGGAGAGAGAAGTGTGATATTCTTCTCGTTTCAAAGCAACACTTGATTTGAAAATTCTGACTAAGAGCTTTTGGCGGTTTTGCTTTGCTGCGCTGCGACAGTCGATGCCAAATCTTTCGCGCTAGCAATTGGTGACATGAGACATGATCTTTGCTCCCACACCCACCGGGGTCTCCATGCGAGCCAACAAAAAGCCCAGGCACCCAGTGCGCCTCTCGATGCGTCGCCGCGACTTTCTTAAGAGAGGGGCGGCGCTCGCCAGCGCGGTCGTCCTACCAAGCGCAGTGGATTTAAAGGCCTCGGCCGCGACAGCGGGTAGCACGCTCGTCATAGCTGCGCCAGCTACGCCGCAGAGCCTCGACTGTAACTTTGACGGCAGTCTCGGCACAATCGATGCGGTCGCGGCTCTCTACGACGCCCTTCTCGACTTCAAGAAAATCCCTGATCCCAGGCTGCCCGGCGTTCTCCGAGAGGATATCGCCGACTATCCGAACCTGCCCGCGGGGCTAAATGTGGAAGGCAAACTTGCGCAATCTTTTGAGCTAGACCCCGCAGCCAAATTTATCCGCTTCCAGCTTCGCCAGGGCGTCAAGAGCAATTGGGGCAACGAGCTGACTGCCGACGACGTGAAATGGACCTGGGATCGAAAGTTCGGACTCGGTGCCATAGGCGCCTTTTATGTCTCTACGCTTGGTCTGGAGGACAAGGATAGCGTCAAAGTCGAGGGAAAGTACACGGTGTCGATTAATCTCGACAACCCAAACCCCCTTCTCGCGAAGCTGCAGCCGAACCTTTTTATGCCAATCTACGACTCAACTAAGTGCAAGGCGGTCGCAACCGCCGATGATCCCTGGGCGCGCAAATTCATTGAGAATAACTCAGCGGGATTCGGTCCTTATCGCCTCGATCAGCTCCAACGTGGCCAGCAAGCGGTATTCAAGGCGAGGCCCGACTATTACCTCGGCAAGCCCGCGATGGAGACGGTGATCTTCCGCGAAGTGCCGACCTCGGTTATCCGCGCGTCGCTGCTCCAGGGCGGCGCGGTCGACATCGCGCAATACCTTCAGCCGCTAGAAATCGTCAAATTACGCGGCGAGAAAGGGGTGGCAGTCGATAGTGTCGACTCCTCGTCAATGATCTGGATAGAACTTAACGCAAAGATTGAGCCGTTCGACGATCCGAGGGTGCGGCAGGCGATGAACTTCGCTTTCCCGCAGGAGCAAATCCTGGAGACAGTGTTTCAGGGACTAGGCTCCCCACTCAACGGCTGCATGCCCAGCTTCTACCCCGGCTTCACCAATAAGTTCTGGAAATACAAGTACGACTTGGAAACGGCCAAGGCGTTGCTCAAGGAAGCCAGCCTTCCGTCGGGATTCAGGACCAGCCTCGCATATAACGCCGGCGACCCCATTCAGGAACCGACCGCCATCCTATATCGGACCAGTCTCAGCCAAATAGGCATCGAGCTTGAGCTCAAGAAGGTGCCGGCGGCGACGTTTTACAACGCCGTGTCGGAGCGCAAGCAGCCGATGATCTTCTATGCTGATAGCCCATGGTGCCCAGACGTTGGCTATTCGATGACGCTCTATTTCAATTCGGCGTCATTTATCAACTACAGCAACTACAAGAACGACAGGGTCGACGCTTTGATCCGCGATACCGCGCGTACCAACGACCAGACCCAGCGTCTCGAGCTGATGACCCAGGCGCAGGAGATCGTAATGTCTGAGGCGCCGTGGGTTTTCGTTGCTTATCCCGGCTATCACCTCGCGCGCCGCGCCAACCTTAAGGGCTTTACCTACTACACATCGAACAACTTGCGTTTCCAGGATTTCAGAAGGGACGAGTAGGCAACTTCAAAAGCGAGCGTCGGTACGTGCGCTTGTCCGCTTGTCGTTGGTTGCATGCTGGCCTCGGCACATCTGGCCACACGGCGGCGCCACACCAGCCGGTTGACGATTTCAACCGCTTTTAACAAGATTTCGGGTTGGGATTACCATTGTGCAACCAGGGGGAGGAATATAATGGGCAAGCTGAGCGGAAAAGTAGCGCTGGTCACCGGCGGGGCTGGCGGCATTGGGGGCGCTATCGCTCGTGTACTCGCCGCCGAGGGCGCGGACATTGGCATCGTCGACAAGAACGCGGAAGGCGCCAGGTCAACTGCCGATGAGATCCAGCGCCTCGGCGTGCGGTCCGCGTCTGCCGAAGCGGACGTGAGTGATGAGGCACAGAGCAAGGCCGCGTTTGCAGCCGTCACGAAGACGCTCGGAGACATCGACATCTTGTGTAACAACGCCGGGATTGGCACCAGTAGCCCTTTCTCGGACATGTCCCTCGATATGTGGGATGAGATGATCAGGGTCAACCTGCGCAGCATCTTTCTCTGCACGCGGCTAGTCTTGCCGGCTATGCGGCGCAAAAAGTGGGGCCGCATAATCAATACGGCATCGCAGCTCGGGCACAAAGGAGCCCCGCACCTTGTTCACTACTGCGCGGCCAAGGCGGGCGTGATGGGATTCACCCGTTCGCTCGCCTATGAGGTGGCACGTGATGGCATCACAGTGAATGCGATCGCACCCGGCCCGATCGAGACGTCGATGCTCGCTAGCCTTCCGAAGGAATGGCAGGATGCAAAACGAGCCGAGCTGCCCATCGGGCGGTTCGGTCGCGTCGACGAAGTTGCTCACACCGTGGCCCTGCTCGCTTCGGATGCCGGCTCGTATTACGTCGGCGTGACGATGAATATGAACGGCGGTGACTACATGATCTAAACGTGCAATTTTCCGCAGGAGCAGTTACGTTTAGGGTAACCGCGCGGCGCCCGCACTCGCGGCACAATAGGGTCAGCGCCAACGTGAAACGCGCAGTACTCCGCCTCTGATAGGGGACACGATGGCTAAAAAAGGGAGGAAGCGGAAAATCGCGACCAAACCTCGCAAGCGGGCAAACAGCTGGCTGCAGCGAAGCGAATTCCACTTAGCTGAAGCACAGCGGCTTACCCGCACTGGACATTGGGTATTAACTGTCTCTTCACAACGGAGCTTTTGGTCGCCAGAGTTATTTCGAATTTTCGACTTCGATCCTGCGACAAAAAAGCCCTCGCTTTCGGCACTTCTTAATCGGGTTCACCCCGAGGATCGGCCCGATGTCGAAAAGAAGATAAATGGCGTAATCGTCGCTGGACGAGGCCTTGAGCACGATTATCGGCTCATGCTTTTAGACGGCTCTATCAAGCACATCCACACTGTGCTCCACCCCCTCACAAGTGATTCTGTTAAGACAAGCGAGATTATTGCTACCGCTGCGGACATCACCGATCGTGTCCGGTCGGAGAGCGGGCTCAGGCGTAGTGAAGCTTATTTGGCCGAAGCGGAAAAAATCAGTCACACCGGTTGTTGGGCCAGAAATCCAACAACCGGAGCTCTCTTTTGGTCGCAGGAGGAGTGGCGCATCTTTGGCCTCGATCCAGCAAATACAAAGCTATCGTATGAAATGTTTTTGCAAATGATACATCCGGATGATCGGGCATCGCTCGAAGAAACTAGCACGCGTGCAGTTCGCGAAAAGAGATCCTACGACATTCCATTCCGCGTCGTTTTGCCTGACGGATCGATCAAGCATATCCATAGCGTCGGCAAGCCGTTCTTCGAAAAATCGGGCGGTGTGACCGAGTATATCGGCGTGTCAATGGATGTAACGGAACGCAAACGTGACGAGGCGGCGCTGCAGTTGGCGCAAGCGGAACTTGCACGCGTGGCGCGGCTGACGACAATCGGCGAGTTGGCAGCATCGATTGCCCATGAGATCAATCAGCCTCTTTCTGCAATCGGCACCAACGGCCTTGCTGCGCTGCGTTGGCTGGGACACGAGGTGCCGAATGTCGCTGAAGCGAAGCAAGCGCTGGAACGTATCAGCAAGGAGGCCCAGCGTGCGAACGATGTAATCGACCGCATCCGAGCACTCCTTAAGCATGACAAACCGAAGTATACGGCGCTTGATATCAATGACGTTATTAAAGAGGTTGTGACGATGACGCAGAGCGCATTGCAGGCGCGCGGCGTCTCAGTTCAAATTGACCTATCTCCGGGATTACCGCGTGCAACGGGGGATCGCGTTCAGCTACAGCAGGTGCTCATGAATTTAATCATGAATGGCGCGGATGCCATGAGCCCCGTCACGAGCGGACGGCGTATCTTAAGGCTTGCATCGCGCGTCGACTCATCCGGCAGCATCCTGGTTTCAATCGAAGACTCGGGCACCGGACTGGAACCTGGTTTATTAGACCGAATTTTTCACCCCCTGTTTTCGACGAAGCCCAATGGTATGGGGATGGGCTTGGCGATTTGCAAATCTATCGTTGAGGGGCACGGTGGACGCATTTGGGCCGAACCTGCTTGCACTAACGGCGCCGTTTTTCAATTCACTGTGCCGATCGTGCGAAGTCGTGCTTGAATGAAAGCAAAACAGTTGAAAGCAGACTTTCATTGATGTCGCGGCTGTTGTGGCCCATACGGAGGTTCCGATCGGCCTCAGCGCGACTTGAACCGGCAAGCCATTAGCATCGGCATCTTCTGGGTCTTACGCTCGGGCGCACCGTGGCGCGACCTGCCCAGAAGCTTGGGACCGTATAGTAAAGCCGGACCGAACCACCGGCGAACAGATCGGATTGGGCAATCAGGCGAGAGCGCTTGTAATTGGATGCATGGGGGAGTAGCAAGGTGCTGCTCCCCTTGAACGCTCAAGCGACTAACCGCAACAAGGAAGCGTCGCGTCCTCGCATATCTTGTATCGACTTGCTACGCCGATGCGGAATAGCTTCGAAGGAATGAAAACTGAAAAGTTGTCAAGCGCCCGTGGCGACCAGGCCAAATCCCGCAACGCCTTGTAATGGCTCTACAGTAATGCATGCGCCCCGCGCCGAGACTGCATGGATCAAATAAAATTTCACGACGACCAAGTCGATGCCTTGACCCAGGGACTTGCCTGGGGTGGCGTCAAATGCCTCTTTTGCGCCGACTAGCTGAACACGCAGCCGCGTTGGTGCCCGTGGTCCGACCTATTTCGTCCGACGTTTGGAAGTGAGAACCGAAATGCGGCTCGGTTCACGATTTTCCAACCGCTGCGATCGCGGCAATTGCAGCCTTGCGCACATCTGAGGCTGTAAGCACCTGACGCTGGGCTTCGCGCAAATCATCAATCGTCACCTTGCGATATGAGTGCCGATTTTTTGAGCGCGCCGATAGAGCCAGTGTGCGATGCTGCCCGTCTTCCCACATGAGGGTGCGCGGCACCTCGATCTCGGCTTTTAGGATGAGCTTTCAGCGCGGTTCAGGTGCATCAAAAGAGTCGTCATTTCGTGCGGCAGATCTCGTGGAACTTCGTAATGCGCCTTCAATTCATGTCCAATCGTGGTGCCCACGGCGCGGTGTGCCGCTGCTTTTGCGTAGGGTAGCTGATCCGACTCGTTGCTTGGTCGACGGCGACGATGCGTGGCGTCAATAGGCATGCAAGGGCGCCTTCTCGTCAGCGTCGCGCAACTTGACCGAACTGTGCGGAAACTCGTGTTTTAGCTGTAAGCTCGCCGTCAGTGCTTTTATAAAGACGGAATGTTCCGATTTCGCTATCCCGTCGATTTCAACGACGTAACGTTCGCGAAAAGTGTCATTGGCGAGTTTGGTCTGCATGAGGACCTACCGTCTTTCGCCTCACAGCCATCCTCATTAAACAATCTGTTCAGGGGGTTGTCGCCATTGTTTAAACATTTAGATTAATTTTGTCTTAACTCCGCGCAAACGGTCTCTGACGACTTGATGAGAAATGCCGTTGAATTAGTGTTGGTAAGGGAAAGCGGGCGTTATACTGCCATCGGTGTTCGGGGGTGACCACGGTGTACATGCACGTCCACTCTCCACGCTAATATCATCGCTGATCACGATAGCAACGGTCGCATGTACGATCGCCATCGTACTTCATCCGACAGCGAATGCGCAGTCACCTGATCCTCAACAACAGTGTTCAACGGAAGCGAAAAGGGCTTTTGAGGAATTGCGAAGAACATACGACGCTGAAGTAAGAGGTTTGCAGCTAAAAGTCGACGTCGGGTTGAACGACTATCGGCATTATTACAATTCGAAGTTAAAGCGATGTCTACTGCTGGTCAACAAAAACACCACTATGGTGGACGATCTCTCCCACACTTCCTACCTGATCGACACCGATCGACGCATGTATGCTGTTTACATGGAAACGAACGGTCAGATGCAATCCTGCACCCTTATACAAAGCGTACGACAAACGACGGCTTGCAAAAGCCGCGATGAATTTGACGCGTTTGTTTCGCAGTACTTGGAAAAGCAAAAATAACGGTCGCCAAGGGTTTTGACGCGCCGCTTATCAATCCACCCTTTACGCAATCACGTTGCCTCGGTTAGGCAGCGCGGAAAAGCTACTCAACCTGACAAACATCAGCCAAACATGCGCTGCGCAATTTAGCGAAGGCGCGAACCCAACCTAACGCGAGGACCTTTAGTGGACTCAGTGCAGAGCAGTTCTGCGCCCACTTCTCTCATGCATCGCGTGGACTTTGACGTCGTGTTGCGGAAACTGATCCCGAAGCTGCAAGCCTTCTCTAAGTGCATCCAAGAAACGCCGATGGTGCGATTTTACTCGTCCGTCGACGCGAATGACGAAATGCTCATCAGGCAGATGAGCAGCGATAGCGCTATTCATGGGATTCCCCACCAAATCGCTGCCGCACATCGAACGAAAACCGAATGCCTCGGCAGCGTTCCCGACGCTTTAAGTCTAAACTGATTCTTGTCGGAATTGTGCTGCTTTTTGGGGCGCTGCCATGACATTTGACGCGCCCGTTGCTGAAATGTCACTAGATTACGCCGCTGCGCCTACCTTTTCTCAGGTGGCAAAATCTCTTGAATACAGACCTGATCGATGAGGTGGTCTCGTTTTAAGTCCGTCAGATGTGCTCGCTTTTCGTCGTTGGTCAAATGCGCTCCGATCCCCTGCGTCATCACCATAACGAGGGACCGATCATTCATGTCCAACCAGTAACCGCGCCGAACAGGCTTGTTGTTGGCATCACGTGCAAACGGGTTATCGGGTTCGCTGCCTAGATCGGGTTGATAGAAGCGGGGCATCCATCACCTGGACCGTACTGGCTTCACCTTGATATACGCCTCGCCGAGGTCTTCACACGTCCGTACGCTTGGTTAATTTCATTCACCAACGTTGCCATCCTTCAACGCTTATAGCCTGTCGCGGGCGGTATTGTGACGAGCTTCGGAGTGGCAGGAACGCGGGCAGGTCGATCATTTCGCCTCGTCGATTTGGTGAAGCGAACGTCCTCCGAGCTGAGGAGTGTTGCGACACTTGTGGCGCCAATTTAAGCGGATAAACATGCACCGTCGGTCCCGTCCAATACTCTCGCAGCCAGAGCAGAACCGACTTCAGATAAGAAGTGTCTGTTTGACGCTGTCCCATTTTTTCATCCCCTTGTGGCTCCTGCCCTGGATTTGACGAGTGCCCGCTAAACAAGGGGGAAAAAAGCAAAGCAAAGGAACGGTGAACGTCGGCGTTGGTTTCGCGATGGTTTCTTATGACAGCGCTCGCGGACAGCTGCTTTCGCTATTCACGAATCGTAAAGATCGTCGCCGCGGGCAACAATTATGCTCGCGGAACTGAGCTTCTTGATGCTCACCCACCGCTTTAGTCCTTTGCCTTCAACTGCGCTTCGTTCGCGGCAATGAAAGCGCGAATGTCGTCCGACATATCCAACAGCTTCAACCACTGTTCTTTATACAAGGTCACGGGAAAACGTCCCATGCCGTAGACCGACACTGCTCCCTTTTCGCTGACCTTCAAGCGGATGCCTGATGAAGCACCTTTTTTCAAAGCAGCGTTTTCGTTGCGAAGGCGCTCGAGTTCAGCTTTCATTGCCTCGTCGGACATTGTGCTTCCTATTGGGGCGTAGCGCATGCCATTTGGAAAGCGTCGAAGCCATCGGAAAACCCCGACACGTTAATAGCGATGTGGTTCGATGTTTGAGGAGCATCAGAAGTATCATTTGGAAAAACAAAGTGCACAGATTTTGCACCGTCCATTTCATTTGCTTTCATGAATGTCGCAAGCTGATCGACGTCGTCTGTCGCGTCCAAAAAGACATATTCGATACCGTTTCTCCAATTTTGCAAAAGATCGGAAGGATCATATTGGTCGACATTCTTCTGAATCAAAACGGGAACCACATTCCGATCATTTTGAAACGTTCCATCAAAAGGTATAAGTATTACGCCGACACTCCTTGAGCTTTTCCTTTGATCACAAATAAACCCGAGTTCCGATGTTAGGATCTTATTGTTGAGTTGGACCGACTGCTTAAATGAAAAAGTACGCACAGAGCTTCGCGGCTGTTCAATCAACCATCCGCCATAACGATCTGCCGCGGCTACAGCAGGCGCGCTGAAGTGCAACGCCAACGCGGTATATAGGAGGAGACGGACCATGTTTACTCCAACGATACGAGCAACGACCGTTGGTGCGGCAATTGAAAAGCAACGCTGAGCGCACCATTAGCATTGCATCATCGGTGACGCAAAAGATAAAGAGGAGCTGCATCGTGCAACTCCTTTTTAAACTCGGCGGCACCGATTTTGTGTTTCAACATGCCCCTCAAATCTCACTGCCTGATAGTTGCCACGGCGAGCCTCCACTGTCTAATTCCTAAGCCGCTCGCGATCTGCTGATTTAATTTTGCAACTACAGAAGGTGATATTCGCACAGGATCGAACAATTCAACACAATAGGGCGTGCAAAGGTCCGCGTAAAAATCAATAAGGCTATCACACTCCGCTCCCGAAATTGGGGAGTTCGTCAACCTGAGCAATGCTGCGGTAGTTCGTTGGCTTCTTGCAGACTTTCCAAGTTTTCCGTCTTTGCCGAGGGTTTTGTAATGAGAGTTCGAAAATCTGAAGGCGCGCCCTCCGATCTTCAACGCAACACTTGAGTTGCAGACTAAGGCGAAATACTTCGTTGGAGTTGTCCCGCCTTTGGTCACGGCAGCAGAGGTGATCAACACGTGCTTCGGTATGTCTTGGAGTATGTCGCCGCCGAGCATGCGGTATTTCCGCCACACAAGTGCGTCACCCGCCGACCCCTTGTTCGATGGCTTCTGATCTTTGATAGCGAAAAATAGAACGGTGTTGCCGCCGTGCTGTGAAATTAAAGTTTGTATGGATTGCGCCGTACCCCTTTCCCCAACGCCCCACCAAAACTCATTTTTATAAGCGCCAACGCCTGCTCGCCGTTCCAAGTCCTTTCGTGCTACGATTTTTTCGGCTGTTTCGCCTGATTCGGGTCCGCACTTCGTCAGACACACCGCTGCCTGTTGGAACACAGGAATTCTTCTTATCATCGCGCCGAATTGCCTCCTTATAGTCGACTTCGCCGAATTTCAGATGAGACTCTACGGCATTTCTCATCATCGCGTCAGCCGCCTTCGCTCAGCACGCCTTGCTGCGCACCATGCGCGCCATGACCACTTGGTTTTGCGATGCCTATGCCTCGTGGCAAAAGGGCGGGGTCGAAAACGCCAACGGTCGATTACGACACTGGTTGCCTCGTCAGATCGACATCGACCAAGTGTCCGACGAAGAAATTCAGGACATCGTCATCACCGCCAATCTGACGCCCAGAAAGTGTTTGGGCTTCAAGACCCCTTTCCAGGCGATCCTCAAAGAGCTTGGCAAAGACGTGCAAATCCGCTTCGCATAGCCCTGTTGCACTTGGTTCTAGAATCCAGGGTCATGGTGCCCGTCGTGCCAAGTGCAATTCACCGAGACGACGCTGCCCACGGTCGAGAAGACGCGCGGCGCAAAGCTGTTCGACATGACACCGTTCACGTTGTTCCTGCGCCGGCATCTCGACCGGATGCGGCCGCTGCTTCGCGAGCGCGTGCCGATGCGCATTGCGCTGCACCGCCATCCCGGCGTCCACGGCGTCGTCGAAGCCGCGGAAGAAATTCTGTGCGCGGTGCCCGGCATCGAAGTCGTCGACCTGCAGCAGCCCGCGGTCGGGCTTCAGGCCAACAATTTGCGCGTCCTTCCGCAGTTCCGCCGCACGCTGCAGGAGCAGGAGCTTCTGGCGGCCGAAGCCGCCGGTGTCGACGCGCTGGTCGCGGTCTATCATTCCGATCATCGCGAATTGTGCGCGCATGAGCGCGATTGGCCGTTCCGCATCTTGAATTTTTTGGAAATCGTCGGCGCCAGCATGGCGCTGCATCATGACGATCATTTCAAGCGGCTGAAGATGCTGCAGGACGCCGATGCCATCCTGGCCGATTGCCGCGACCTGGTCGAGCAGCACGGCCTCGGCGTCGAGGCAACGCGCCAGGCGATCAAGGCGATGCTCGATGAGCAGCCGATGCCGCTGCGCGGCGCTACTTAGCTTGTAATTTTGAAGAATGATTTGCGCGATCAATTCAGAGAAAGCAGTTAGGGAATACAAGAGACAAGGAACGGAGACAATTTTACTGCCCGTTGCAAATCGGCGGTGGCCGTTGCGGCGGTGCCGGATGATCTTTGTTGTATTTGGCGAGGACCGGCTCAAGGGCTTTCTTGGACCAAAATTTCGGAGAACCGATTTCCTTCAAACAGGAAGCGTTCCAATATAGTCCCGCGCGCGACAACGACTGGCCGGTTTTCACCACTTGCGTGACGGCGTCGATGTCGGCCGATTCAGGATAGATGTACAGCGTCGTCGGATCGTCCTTCACCATGGCGATGATTTGCGCGGTGTCCGACAGCGACCAACTGGTGCAGCCGTTGCTGCGGCCCCCGGTGTAGTCCTCTAGCTGCCCGAACGGAACGTATCCGTCCCGGTCCGCGTAGGAGCTGTGGGGATCTTTTCAAAGACAGACATTCCGCAACAATTCGGCCGGATGTCCGCCAATCTCGCGTTGTCTGGCGTTTGCGACTTCGCCTTCTGCACTGTACGTTCCGCTTGAGGCGAAGCCAGGCAAAGAGAAGGAAGTCGCAGATTTTCTTCGTTCGGCCGTACCCTTGGTAAACGCTGAACCGGGAACGATTTCATGGTTCGCCATCCAAATGGGCCCATCCTCCTATGCCATCTTCGATACGTTCGATACCGAAGCCGGACGCGACGCGCATCTCAAAGGTAAGGTGGCAGCGGCCTTGACCGAAAAGGCGAAGAGTGGCGATCTGTTTGCAAAACCGCCGGAGATTCACAAGCTTGAAATCCTCGCGGAAAAGCTTCCGAAATGACGGCCCTGTGACATGTCTCTTACCGCTACCGCCCGATCACCGCATTAACGGTGGCGATGATTGCCTCCGCTGTTAGCCCGCACTACGCGCGGGACCAAGTACTTGAGCCGCGTCGACCTGGGCAGCAATCCGGGCCCAAAAAATCCGGGTCGAATACTTGCGATGCGGTCGCAGTGCAATGCAACATTTGGCGTCGTCGTCTTTGTTTGTTGCGTTGCGTCAACGGATAAGCGTAGTGCGGCGTGTAACGTTGACGTCGAAGCGCAATGGCATCTGGCGCATGGTGGCGCGCTTGCTCAGTCCACAGACGCACTTCCAATTGGCAATCAACATTTCGGAGAAATAGCTGATCCCTCTGTCTGGCCAATCTCGGCGCAAGTAGCGAAGATATCCAGTACAAGTTCAATCGGGCCGACCGTACGGTTACTTACGCCGGGTTCAGGCCTCTGTGAAGATGCGTCGACGGAAAAAACCTTAGTGATAGCAATACTCAGGCACGCCTGCGGGTACGCGCTTGCGAACTGAGGACACGATACGAGAGCGCTACGGCACCGCTCGATCCAGCACAAGGTGCGCTACACCGAGCTATCGCTACTCGCCGATCGTGCGGATGACACTGCTCTCAGGCCGCGTATTGTTCGACGACAGCTTGTCCTCGTGCGCGAGCATTTCGTCGTACTTCGGCACCGTGGTGACTTCACCCTTCGGCACCATGTGCACGACCTTGTAGCCGCCCGCTTTGAGCTGGCGGAGCAGTTCCGGCAGCGCCTCGGCGGTGTGGTGCTTGAAGTCGTGCACCAGGATGATGCCTTTGCCGTGCTTCTCGAGCTGGCTCATCACCGATTTGATCACCTCTTCCGGCTTGTGCAGCTTGAAATCGCGCGAGTCGATGTCGGTGGAGAACACTCCGATATTGCGCTCGGCCAGGTACGACAAGAGCTGCGGCGGATGCTGCAGGGCCGGAAAGCGGAAGAACGGAGCGACCTTTCCGCCGCCGGCAGCCATGTGCACCGCGCTGATACCCATCTCGATTTCCGCCTTGGCCTGTTCGATGTCCTTGGCGTACGGGTTGCGCGCCAGATCCTTATGCGACCAAGTATGCGTGCCAACCGTCATGCCGGCCGCGATCACCTGCTTGGTTATCTCCGGATGCCAGGTCGCGTGCTCGCCGATCTCGAAGAAGGTCGCCTTCAGACATTCGTCGGCCAGCGCCTTGAGCACGGCAGGTGTGTTGCCCGGCCAAGGACCGTCGTCGAAGGTCAAGACGACTTCCTTGTCGCGCAGGAAGTCATATTGCTTGAAATGCTCGAAGCCGAAGCCGGGACCGCCAGTCGTGTCGATTTCGACGATGCGGGTCAAACCCATGCCGCTGGGCTTGTCGCACGGCGGAATGGCGGTGGCCGAAGGCGTAGGTTTGGGCTGCGCCGAGCCTGCGCTCGGAGTGGCCGCCGGCGTCGCCTGGGTCGCCTGCGCCACCCGCACGGGTGCCGCCGCAGCGGGAGCGCTTGCCGCCGAGGCGGGTTCCGCGTCGGTTTGAGCCACTTGGCTGACGGGATTGACCGGAGGACGCCGCGCTGCAGCGGGCTCGGTTCGCGGGCCCGAAGCCACCGCCGAATCGGAAGCGGTCGCCTGCGACCGCGCCGTAGACGTTTTCTGTGCCGAGACGACGCCGAAGGCCGCCAGGCCCAGCATCATCAAGACCGAGATGATGGTAATGATAAAACGCATGCAAGGGCCTCCAACTTGTCTAGCATGCCCGTCATTCGTGGATTATTGCAGAAAGCAATTGACAAAGCCAAAACGGTTTGCGGCCGCCGTCCGACAGTCTGGGCCGCCAAAAAGCGTTCTGCGGCCAGGTCTGGGCGATTGGCGAAGATGGCTCGGGGGCCGAAGTAGCTCAAATCTCCCAATGCGGAGGCCTTCTTACCCAGGAAGGGTAGGCCAGGCCGCGTCTCACCTTGCCCCGTCCGGCTTCCCAAAAATTTGAGTTTAATGGTATCATAATAAGTGGGGTCGGTTTGTTTGCGTAAGGGGTCCTCCGATGGACGCGCGCCGATCCTTCTATCTTGCCTCCAGGTAAAACGATTTTACCGAACCGGCGGCAGACGCAAGTCGGCTCGATTTCAATGACATCCCCTTCATCATGCCGGCGAACGACAACTTGCGGACCAAAGATGCCTTTGCGGCCCGCTGTGGCAGTTTGCTTCGTCGTTTAATTGCCTTGCATAGCCTCCGTTGGCCGGGCTAGACCCATGACCAACGTCGTTCGATCTTCATTCCAGGCAGCGTCGAGAGAGCTGATCGCCCGGCTCGTCAAGGTTGGTTATCTACGACCCGCGCAGCGAAGTGGGCCTGGCCTGGGCAGCTATACGAACGTACAGGTTAGCCACCAATCTATCTACGAAGCATTAACCATCGTGCAATGGAGCCGCGCGTGCTGACCATCCTAATTTCCCCACCAAGGGGAGTCGGAGATGGATGCGAACAGCACTGCCGTTATCGGCCGCCGGGCGGCCAAGAACATTGCCGTAATCGGTGTCGTCGGTTGCCTCGCCGTTACCAGCTTAGCTGCCGCCGTGAGCGGCGCTGGTGCTGCCCTCAGTACCAAGGCTGACGTCGTTTCGGTAGATCGCGCCAATAAAGGCAATCGCTTACCACTGGCGCCTAAGCATACCTCAACTGTCTCGTCGCCCGTCGTGACAACACTGTCGCGGCCGCCAATCGGGTGTGAACCGGCCTTTAGCCGCGCCGCTGATCCGAAGCGTTCGCATATCTTCGGGCGTTGTATCTCATGACTTGGGGAGGCGCAGCGGCGACGAGCGCGAGCCGGATGAAACAAAAGGTGCCCCCGATGTTCTTGTTGCCTGCGTATGATCTGGCTGCGATAGCAATGCTGGGATTCGGCATTTTGGCCGTCCTAAGTGTGCCGTTCATTTTTTAGCCATCCGTAACTCCTTCTGCTCCGAACAAAATCGCGCAAAAGAATCCAGCGTCAGGTAGACGTATGTGCCCGCTTGCCAGGACGTTATGATGAGGGGCGCCTCACAAAACGCGTTGAGGCAGTGACGTTCAACTTTCGACTTGGCGAACTGCAAAGGCGGCGTAACCTTCTAATCGGCTTTGAGGGCGATCCGGGCCGATCTTGTGCGAACGCGTATTCAAGGAGACCTGCAAATGAGTGATCTCGTTGTAGTCGCCTTCCCGACCGAGGCAAAGGCCGAGGAGGTTCGTCAAAAACTGCTAGCGATGCAGAAGGAATACCTAATCGAATTGAGCGATGCGGTGATCGCCGTGAAGGACGCCAATGGCAACATCAAGCTGAACCAGCTAATCAACACCACAGCAGTGGGGCAGTCTCCGGGACATTTTGGGGCACGTTGATCGGATTGATTTTCCTGATGCCATTGGTTGGGGCTGCGATCGGCGCCGCCTCCGGCGCTATTGGTGGCGCTCTGACTGATGTCGGCATCGATGATAAGTGGATGAAGGAGACTGCAGCCGCCATTCAGCCCGGCACGGCGGCTCTATTTGTGCTGGTGCGGAAGGTCACTGCTGACAAGGTGCTTGAGGGCCTCAAGGGCGAGGGCGGGACGGTCTTGAAGACTTCCCTTGACCACACCAAGGAAGAGGCATTGAAGGCGGCTCTGGCGGGCGCCCAGGCGGCGGTACCTGCCGCCATTGCCACCACCTGAGATCGTCGCGGTTCCGTCTTCGCCGCTGATGCCGTTTTGAGCTTGAGGCTGCTGGCCGGCTTCTCGCGGCGGAAGCGCGCTTGGTTGCTAATCACCGCGCCAGTGCGGCGCTGGCACTCCAAGCAGTACACGATCCGGTGCCACACGGCATCAATGAAACGATGCGGTCGGACCGCAAATGGTTCGCCCGCAACCCTCCCGCATCTATCACGCTCGGCCCTTCGTAGCAGGAGAGCTGCCCGAAGGAATGGCTGGGCAAGTGAGGGCCAGTCACATCTGCTGGACTCTTATTCGCCGAATGGGTCCCGGTTTTCGAGCGCGCGTTTTCATCTACCTGCCTGACTTCGCCACCCAGCGGATACCGATGAAGCAATCGGGACGCTGCTCGATGGCTGCGTAAATGGCGCCGGCTTTATGTGGTCGCCGCTGAAATACCTCAGGCTCATCGCCGGTGCGGATTGCCGCTCATTGGACGCCCTCACGCGGTGGGATCACACTTTGGCGGGAGGCATCCAATGACGCCACTCGCGCCAAACACTGACCAAGCTGTTGCCTTTCTTGTCGGGCTCGATCGCGGGTGGCATGACCTGTTTTGCCATACACCCGACGCTGCCAGATGGCGCTCCGGGAAAGACAGAGGCAGCGACATTTCAGCCCGACCAGGTCGCCGAAATGCGCGCATGGATCGACAAGCATCAGGGTAAGTACAACATCTACACATCGGTCAACCGCGCTCGCGATGATGCGCCTAAGAACGTGCGACTACGCGGCGATAACAAAAAGAAAAATCAACCGAGCACCGTCGGCTGGATCAGAGCGATCGTAGCGGACATTGATCCGACAAAGATCAAGGGTGGCGACCCGAGTGGCGAAAATTTCCGTAAGGAGCGTGAGCGCCTGCAAAGCGTCCTACAACAACTGGACGACGAACCGATTTGTCCTCCTACAGCGATCGTGGATACTGGCGGAGGCTTGCATGTGTGGTGGCAGCTTTGGCCGAGGATCCCAGCGACGCCAGAGAATGTTGCGCTCGCCGAAGGCGTCGGCAGAACACCTGCGAAAAGGTATGGTGGCGACAGCGTGTTCGACGTTGCGCGTATCATGCGCGTCCCAGGCACCGTCGACATTCCGACAACCGTAAAGGTCGCCCAGGGGCGGACAGCGGCGCTGGCCAACATTTTGGAGCAGAGTAGTTGCGAGACGTATGCGCTTGAAAAGCTGGCCGCATGGGCACGCCTACGCTGGAAAAGGCCAGTCGAAGTCACCGATCGACTGGGACGCGGTGGAAGCCGAGATCTACGATGATTTGCCGGCGGCGTTGCGCGCAAAGTTCGAGGCACATTGTGCGAAGCATCCGGCGGTCGCGAAGCTGTGGAACGGCGAGCCGGGGCCGTGGCAAATGGACCTAAGTGCTTCCGGTTTTGAGTATGCCCTGGTCGGCGCGTTAAAACGCTCCGGCAATTTCACGTCCACCGAGTTCGCCCAACTTCACGCGGTATGGGATCAGAGGTCGACTAAGCACGCTGGCGATAGGCGCGCCGTACAAAATGCGTGGGACAACAACCACGCTTCGTCTGACCCCAACGGCTTTTCAGATGAAAGTGGTAGGGCTTCCGCGCCGGCCGTTGAGTGGAGTGAACCCGTAGACTTGTGGTCGGATGAAGCCGAGCCGCCCGACATCGCTGACGGTGTGCTCCCGCCCGCATTGGAGCGGTGGGTCAAAGACGAAGCGGTACGAAAAGGCGTCGATATTGGCGTTATGGCTGTTCCGGCGGTCGTCGCGTACGCCGCGGCGATCCCGGCGCAGTTCCGAATACAGGTGAAACAAAACGATACGGGGCACACCGACTGTGCCGTTTTGTGGGGTGCCATCGTAGGAGCGCCGGGATCCCGGCCTGCCTCGCCTCGAACTCGATTCGATCGCGGCGGTTTTGCTCTCCCCAAGTTTTTCGACGAGTTGAATTGGGGCCATAGCCGCATTGAGGACGGGAGTTTTACGACCCAGACGTAGTCACGCTTGACGGAGGCTTCAGCCATTGATGCCAGAGGCGATTGTTGTGATTGCCTCAGCGGCTTTGCGTCAGGGCCAATATCCACCCCTGTTGCACCGTTCCATGCGCCTTCCACTGCGAAGCATCTTTTTCGTCCGCTAGAGCTATGAGTTCATCGAGGAACGTGCTTGCTACCGGGTAGTTTCCACAAAAGATCAGACTGAACGATGTGAAGAACAGCGCATACATCAATGCGGCAGCTTGGCCGATCTCGCGGGCTTCTTTGAGCGCGTCCTGTACGTCAGTGAGCGCGGCATCAGGATAGCCAAGCAACCACAGCGTCACTGACCGATAGGACAAGCCCGACACCCGGACATCTTGGCCAAATCGTGTGGCCAATGAACGATGTGCGGCCGGATCGTTGAGCATCAATGCGCTATCGAGATGTGCTCGGCCCTGTAAAATATTTCCCGTAGATGCCAAAGATACGCCCATGAGGCGATGCCCGACCATGAGCGGGACTGTCGCGCTTCGGCGGCTGTTCAGTTGGCTGCATCGCGAATGATTCGGGCAAGTGCCCGGTCCCCATGCAGCTGTCGAGCAGCGTGGCCGTGAGGCCACCATGAATTGTGCCGTATGGATTGAGGTGAACGTCATTCGGTTCAACGGCGACGACGATGACGATGACAATGACGACTGCTAGACGCGGCTGAAACAGTTATTCCTTTGCATCGGTCATAACCGTCGCAGTGATTATTCCGTCGTCGTGAAGAACAGGGGATCTCCTCCGGATCCATGGAGGTGGGAAATCTATCGAGCGGGGAGATCGAGCCCGATAGGGCAGTCGCCGAGCTTTTTTCGCACTATGGCGGCCGCCAACAAAGCAGGGAAAGCGGCGCTGAAGCAATTGTTGAACAAGCTCAACGCTTAGCGAAGGTCTTCGGCGCCGATAACATCGCTGCATAGTGCGTCGGGCGCTGGCTATTGTTGCCGGGAAACGGAATTTTTGGGGCATAGACAAAGAGGTCAAAAACGGCTTCGAAAGGGTCGGGGACACCGTGGCAGAGACAACGTCTCGCTAATCAACCCCGCCAATTAGGGGCTAGTCGCCGAGAACCGGGAAATCTCCATTTGAGCCAGAATGCGTGGTGGGGCTGAGAGGACTCGAACTGCGTGCCAAGCACGCAGTCGCTATCGAACCGGTCTCTCGCGAGTGATCCAGCGCGGCAATTCTGCGATGAAATGTCGCCGATCTCGAGCAACAACATTGTCCAGAAAGGACTGGCATTCGGGCGCCATTGGAGCGGTACTGTCCGTTAATTTCGGGCGCCAAGGGCGCCCCGAGATCCTGCCCCGCCGGCTCCATCGCCATGGTGGGGCTTCGGTGGTGCGGCGCGACGCCGCGAAACCGAACGGAAGCTCGCCGGCCCCGGTGTGTTTGGCCCGCCCAAGGATCATGACGCGGCGCTGGCCGTCCTGCGCGAGGCGGTTGCCCATGGCGTAAATCACATCGACACCAGCGATTTCTATGGCCCGCACGTCACAAACCACCTGATCCACGAGGCTCTGCATCCCTATCCGGACAACCTCGTGATCGCTACCAAGATCGGCGCCAGGCGCGGCGCGGACGGATCATGGCTCGCGGCACTCTCGGCCGAAGACCTTACAGGCGGTCCACGACAATCTGCGCAATCTCGGACTGGATGTGCTCGAGGTTGTGAATTTTCGGCGCGGCGCCGAGACCGGATCGCACGGTCCGGCCCGTGAGTAGAGCTTTGGTGCTCTTGGCCATAATGGATATCCGCGCAGGCCCAGGCCCAGTAGCTTTAGCGGGCATCCGGTCTCATTCTCGGAGGCCCTGATAGGCCGGAAGTGCCGGGTCTTGGTCGGGAGTCGGGCCTGCCCCCGCTAGCCCAATTGCGGCGCGGTTGACTCGTAGCTCGGCAGCGCCTGCATCCGCTCCCACCAGGGCGCGAAGCCCTTCACCCCGAAGACCTCGCCAGCATCCGGCGTCAACGCCACGTAGAAGCAGATCGGCGCAAGGTGGAAATCAGCGAGCGAGCGCCGCTCGCCGGCGATGAAGTTATCGTCGCTACGCACTTTCATCAGCTCCTGCAGGACCAACTTGCTGGTCTTCACGCATTGCTGCCGGCTCTCCTCGTTCTTCCCGCCAATGAAATCCGGGAACAGGTGATAGCCCGCCACTCCGACCAGCGCGTCGTAGCCATAGGAGTCGATGATCCCGATCGCCATGCGCATGCGCGCACGGTCCTTCGCGTTGTCGGGCATGAACGACGGACCGGGTAGCACCTCGTCGAGATACGGCGCGATCGCGCTCGTTTCGAGGATACGGAACCCGTCATGGTCCACCACCGGTACCTTGCCGAAGGGATGACGGGCCAGATGTTCCGGCTGGCGCGGCTCACCCTTGAGCACATGCACGGGCACTTGGTCGTACTGCGCGCCCTTCTCGGCGAGCAGCATACGCACGGTACGCACATAGGTGCTGCCATCGAAGCCATAGAGCGTGATAGCCATTTTGCTTCCCCTGGTCGTTCGTGATGGCACACATCATGCGTGATCTTCGTCATCGAGCCAATCTGCTTTCTTCTCTGTCCTCAGCGGGCCATTTTCGTCCAAAATTTGGGGGCGGAGACTGTGTTCAATAAGGGGAGAACGTCACTCAAAGTATGCTTCCCCCAGTGTGATATGCCTACTCTACGGGCTGAGGGTCGCAAATACTTTGTCCAGGAAGGCGACCAGTCGCGCTATTACTCTGTCCACGGCTAACATGCTCAGGATGTGAGCTTCGTCGGCCATATAAAACGTCTCGACGTGTTTGCCGGCGGCTTTAAGACGGCGTTCCAACCTCTCGCTGCGCTTGGCTTTCCAGAGCTTGTCCTTAAGACCGTGGATGAGCAAAACCGGCGCGTTGCAGCGCTCGACGGGAATCGGGGTGCCGGGAAGGAAGTATTCGCCCCTCCAAAGCCATGCTCGAGCCTTCCTGTAAGACGCCCTCTTGCGGCTCTTTCTACTCCGCTTCCACGAGAATCCCTGCACTATGCGATCGCTACCGGACAAGGAGCTCACTGCTGCTAGTCCCGGAATCCTCCCATCCTGTGGGAGTGTTGCTATGATCATAGCCAGCTCGGCACCACGAGAGACGCCATGAATCGCTAGCGGTTTGTTGCGGACACTCTCGTGCCGCTGCAGCCACCGCAGTGCCTTTACTGGACCTTCTATGGGGATGTCGACAACCTTGCTGGGTAGGCCCTCTACAGGTCTTTCGTGTGAGCCGCACCAATCATATGCAAGGGCTGTGAAACCGTGACACGCTAAAAGCACGGCAGTACGGTCATGAATACCAAACCCGCCACCCTCGCTGCCGTGTAAAACGAGAACGCCGCCGCGGACATCTTGATAACGCGGAATGTAAACCCGTCCAGGAAAGCTGCATTTTCTGCAAATATAGCGCAGTGGCATGTTCTTCTCCATAAGGGGCGAGGCCGCCGATCAATTTCAAACTCATCATGGATCAAGTGTCGCGGGGCGGGAGGTCGCGGTTTTAAAAGAATTCCGGAGCTGAAGCGGCTGGCGCCGATGATGAGACAGCAACGACAATCAACGTAAGAATGAACAGCGGTGCCCAATTGTGCAGCTCGCTTCCAGATATTAATTTTTGGACTATGGGTAATAAGGCAAAGTAAGCGCGCGACGCGAGGAGTTGGAGATTGGAAGGAAAATGGTGTCATGTGCGAAGCAACCAACAACTTATCTATCGAAGAACTCGACGTTCGCAGCCTCGACCTGGCGCAGCGTCACGAAAAGATTTGCGAGCGCATCGACGAGCTGGCGTTTGGGGCCTCGTTCGTCTTGATAAACGACCACGATCCAAAACCGCTATACGACCAGCTCGAGACGGAGTACCCGAACCAGTTTTATTGGGATTATCTGGAAAATGGTCCCGTGGTATGGCGCGTTGAGATTGGCCGGCGTGTGAAAGCCGCTTTGCGCGCCGCTATCGCGCTAGATGGACGCCTAGGCCCATCCTAGTTGAAAGAGCGGAAGGCCAGGACTTGGGACTTTAGGTGTGCCCGAAGGGGAAAGCTGGTTCGAACTCACCAACCATAATAGCGAACCGATCCTGGTACTGGCTCCGGAGTGCGATCGCGGCAAGACCGAAGCCTCAATGGAGCATTCTCGCGATGATCGAGAGCATCAGTGCGATCACGCTGGCTACCCACAATATGTCGCGCGCTGTCAGCTTCTATCGCACGCTGGGATTTGAGATCGTTCATGGTGGTGAAGACGCATCGTTTACGAGTTTTCGAGCTGGAACAAATTATCTCAATCTCATCGCCCAACCGACCGAGCGAAATTGGTCTTGGTGGGGACGTGTTATCTTCTACCATTCCGACGTTGACACTCTTCATGCGAGCGTGGTTGCGGCCGGCTACAGTCCAGACACGGCACCGCAAGATGCCGAATGGGGCGAACGGTTCTTCCACCTCACCGACCCGGATGGTCACGAACTTAGCTTCGCTTGGCCGCGGCGATAGCGAGAGGCAAATGACGCCGTGGCATCTGCGCTAGCGGGCATCGCCGGCATGCGCGAGCGCAGGCGGATCGTCTTCCTGGCACGCTCAGATTGCTCCCGCCGCTGGTCTTCGCTGAGAAGCACAGCCGCCAAACGAGGTCAGCCGCGGGCTATCGTTGTTGCGCCCACCTTCTTAAATTTGAGGCGCGCGGCTGCCGGTCGATCGACCTGCAAGCCCGCTGGGCGTGAAATGCGCCACAAGGCGCTGGCAGCCAGCCGCAACATGGAGGCGATGATGAACGAGGACGTTTTCAACGTCAGCATCCGCAAGTTTCTCAAGACGCTGGGTGTGAGCGCCCAGCGCGAGATCGAGAAGGCGGTGCGGCAGGCCTTGGCGGTCGCTCATTAGCGCGAACTATGGGCGTGCAATTTCGAATCTTGCCGCTACGGCACAGCAAAGCCAAGGCTGCGCCAAACCTTTCCAGATTGCGACTGAACTTGGCCATGACTTCGCCCTCAGCGATTTCTACTAGTCGCCCGCTTCAACCAAGGCATGCTCGCGCGAGCGATGCAAAATTCGGATTGGGGAATTCGATGCCTTGCTTGTTCTTAGTCGAGAACGGATCCGAAACCGGAGTTAGCGTGCTCGCAGCACAGGGCTTCGCGCAGGTCGAACACGTGCCGAGCGCGACGAGCGACTACAGCATTTCCAATGGCCACAGGCTTTCGTCTCGCGCTCGCAAGGGTACTCGGGGGCGGGGGGCCGACTGGCATCGCGCTGCCAGGCCAAAGGTGTCGTGACCGTTCACGAACAAAGCCGCGCCAAGCAGGCTGCCGCCGGCCTAGGCGACATCCGTGCGAAATTCATGCTCGTGCTGCTTTGCCTCCTCTGGGGCATCAACTGGACCGTGATGAAGATCGCGCTGCAAGACATCCCGCCCCTAAGCATGCGCACCGTCAGCAGCGCGTTCGGGGCTTTGACGCTGTTCTGCGTTTGCGCGGTAAGCCGCCGCAACTTGCGCATTGCGAGCGCAAAAAGTTGGGGCCACGTGTTTGTCATCGGCCTACTCAATATCGGCTTCTTCGGCATTCTCAGTGCGTATGCCCAAATCACGGCCGCTACGACTCGCGTGACCATCCTCGTCTACACAATGCCGATCTGGGCAGTCCTGCTAGCATGGGCGGTGCTGCGCGAGCGGCCAAATGCAAGACAGGCGCTTGCCATTGTCCTGTGCGCACTCGGGCTTGCGGTGTTGATCTATCCATTAGCGAAAGGCGGCGCGCCCTTAGGCCTGTTGCTGGCTGTGGCAGCGGGGACGACGTGGGGCGCCGGAACCGTCTACGTCAAATGGACCCGCTTGGAGCTCGATCCCTTGGCAGCCACATTCTGGCAGCTTGTGATCGCGTTCCTTATGATTGCGGGCTGTCTCATTGCTGTCGATGGCCGGTTCAATGTCGACCATGCGCACACTGGTTCGATGCTGGCGGCTGCGTTCGCCGGTATTCTCAGCAACGGCGTTGCCTACGCAATGTGGTTTGAGATCGTACGGCGATTGCCGGCGGCAACCGCTTCGCTCGGCGTCCTCGGTTCTCCCGTGGTTGGCGTCGTCTCTACTGTGCTAGTCACCGGCGAATTGCTGAGCGTCGCCGACATTGTCGGATTCGCGCTGATCTTTGCAGCTTCGGCGTGACGGGTAACAAGGTATTGGCGTTCCCTCATCATGTCGGAAAATGCACGCATCTCGGCGGCGCGATCGCGCCAGTGCTTGGGGGCATTGACTTGGGAAGCGGGTATTAGCGCCTCCATTGACTCCCCGACGAGATAACCGAGAGGGAATTGTAGGTTCTGGGCACGATCTGGCGCTGCAGCGGCGGGGCAAGTCGTTCCCCGCATTCGGCTGTCCGGTGTGTGGCCGGTCCCGTCTAGCTGGGGTTTTCGTTGACTGGGGCTGCGCGTTCGGCCTGAATAGGCGTGGCAGAGTGCTCCCACACCCTGTCACGTGCTCAAAACCGAGCCCCGGTCGTTCCTCCAGTGCGGCCGGGGTTTTATATTCCGGATGCAGCATTATCGCGACGCGTGCGGGGGGTGTTGCTGCAGCACGCGCCTCCGCTGGCGGATCGTCAGCCGTATCCGCGGCCGGTGTTTGGTCATGCGTTCGAAGATGCGACGCGCTTTGTCGAGGTTGCTGCCAGCGAATAGCATGTCAACCACACGCTGCCCGTCGCGCGACCACTTCTCGACCTTGTAGAAGTTGCGCCGGTCGGCATGGGTTGGATCGTCAGTTTCTTCGTCGGACCAGTCGCTCATTGCACGCCGTTAAGCTACTTGTCGCCTAGGCAAAAGAAAGCCCCGCACAGGGGAGGAAAGGCGGGGCGGGACGGTAATATGCCAGTCGATGCGTGTCAGTGAGCCGTCCTGCGCTGGTAACGCTTACCGCGTGGGTGGGGTTCGATTGCGGCGAGGACGGGAACAGTGCGGGTTGCCCGGTGATCGATTGCCCCGCAACAACCATCGCACCAGTGTAATGGGTGCCTCTGTGCAGCGATTTCCTACCATGTGGTTGGGGCGAAGCACAGAAGCGGGCCGGCAGCGCCCACGAGAGGAGGCCCTGCGTTGGATCTGAGCCGCAGCGAGTTCATCGCGCCACTCGGCGGCACGTACATTCCGTGATACGGGTCTGGTGATAGGGGTCTGGTCATGGCGAAGCAAATTAAGCGGGCCGCGCGTGCACCGAGCCTCACGTACCCTAAGACGTTCCGCGCGCGACAAATCGCGACGAACGGCACGAAACTTTATGTGCGTGTCGGCGGCTCGGGTCCAGCGGTGGTGCTGCTGCACGGTTATGGCGAGACCGGTGACATGTGGGTGCCGCTTGCCGAGGACCTGGTGCCCGATCACACGGTGGTCGTTCCCGACCTGCGCGGAATGGGGCTCTCGGCCAAGCCTGCTGGCGGCTACGACAAGAAAACGCAAGGCGGCGACATAGCAGGCATCCTCGATACCCTCAAAATCGTGCGCGCTGCCCTCGTTACCCACGATATCGGCAACATGGTCGGCTACGCCTGCGCCGCACAGTACCGCGACCGTGTGACCTGCTTTGTAGCGATCGACGCGCCGTTGCCGGGCGTGGGCCCGTGGGAGGAGATCCTCAAGAACCCGCTGCTATGGCACTTCCGCTTCGGCGGTCCTGACATGGAGCGCCTGGTCGCCGGTCGGGAGCGCATCTACCTCGACCGGTTCTGGAACGAATTCTCCGCCACCCCAAAGCGGTTCAGTGAGGCGGCTCGCCGGCACTACGCGAAGCTCTATGCCCGCCCGGGCGCGATGCATGCGGGCTTCGCGCAGTTCGCGGCCTTCGACCAGGATGCCGTCGACAACAGGGCGTTCGTCGCGGCGGGCAAGCTCGATGTGCCGGTTCTAGCACTGGGCGGCGAAAAATCGTTCGGCTCGACGATGGCCGCGGTGATGCGCTTTGCGGCAAGCGACGTGGAAGAAGGGGTGGTTCCGGACTCCGGGCACTGGATCATGGAAGAGAACCCCAAGGCGACCATCGAGCTGGTTCGCGCTTTCCTCGACAGGCTCAATAGTCCCGCATGACTGCGGGGTACAGCAGGCAGCTGACTAAATGGGGGCTGTTTTCAGCGACAACTATGAAAGCCTGAACCAGTTTTGTCTCATCGTGCTGAACTCGTTGGCTTGGCAGTTCGCTACTGGCCGGGGCTTTTATTTGACTCCCGCTGAGCGTTCCGGCTGATCAGCGAACTGGCACCCGGTTTCGATTGCCGGCCTGAGCGCCTGACTCCGACACTACGCTGATCGAGCCACTGAGCACAGCATTGCCAGCCGGGACGGCGATGTTCCACAGGACTGAAGAGAAGGATACTCCGATCCTATTGCCATGGCGCCATCGCACACTGGCGTGCATCGTCCGATGCTTTTGCGGAATATAGAGATCGATCGCATCTGGAATGTCGATAGGTTCCAAAAGCTCGATCCGCGCGCCTTCATAGGAAATATCACGAATACCGCAGGGCACCGACTTGCGACCGCCGTAGAAGTAGATACGGCCACGAAGCCGACACTTTTGACGTACTGACCGGCGACGCTCTTCCATATAGTCCTCTCGACCGAGCGCCCCTCTTAAGCCACATAGCGTTCATGGGTCTTGATGATCTCTTAGCGAGCGCGTTTAAATTGTTTCTACTGCGCAGGTTGGGCCGCTTCCGTATCGAGATGAAGCCGTACACGACAATGCGGGAGCCGCGGCTATCGCTTCTGATAGGCCTCGTTAGATGCCTCGGTCATTGAGGCCGGTTGCTACGCCGGCCGCCTGCAGCTCGGCGGTCAAGCACGCTGCACCGCCGACGTTGACTCGGCAATCAGCCTCGCGCGGCTGTGGCGCGACCAGGGCAAGATGAGCGAAGCTCGCGAACTGTTAGCTCCGGTTTACGGGTGGTTCACGGAGGGGCTCGACACGCGCGATCTGAAAGATGCAAAGGCGCTGGTGGAGGAGTTGGCAACGTAAGCAAATCGAAGTCCTCATCAACGGTCGTATTCGATAAGAATGAAATTACTGAGGGCAGTCGAGCCAAATTGGACGTCAACGCATCAATGACACAGTTCAGCGAGTTCGTTATCACGACGGAGTAGGCGCTTATGGCGACATATTCAAGAAAGTCCTTGGTGGTGCCATCGGTCTCGGGCTCAAGAAAATTGTACTCGATTGCTACGGCATCCTTGTCGATGATTATGAAGCCGGTGACGAGATTTACATTCCTGGCTTCTCACGCGGCGCGTACGCAGCACGCGCTTTGGCGGGGCTAATTGGCGCATCGGGCATTGCACGCCGCCCGAGTGCCGATATGTTCGAGATTCCGTGGCAACATTATCGCGTTAGTCCCGCTTCACGCCAACAGCTACGGAGTGCAAATTGGGCTGACCGGAGTACGATTGCGAAATACAGGTCGGCAGCACAAGGCAAGACATTTCATGATACCCGGTCGATCAAGTGCGTAGGCGTGTGGGATACCGTCGGTTCTTACGGCATCCCGGCAGGCTTTGGTCTTGCTCCGCTGGCGAGATACATCGCGCTGATCTTCCTTGGTTTCCACGACACGAGCTTCGGCGAACACGTCGACGTAGGACTGCACGCTGATCCGAGTTCAATGGTAGTAGAATGGTGTGGGGTCGGTGAGTTTTGTGAGGGGTCCAGCGATGGACAAGCGCCGATCCTTTTATCTCGCCTCCAGCAAAGACGATTTTGCCGAACCGCCGGCAGACGCCAGCCGGCTCGATTTCAATGACATCCCCTTCGTCATGCCGGCGAACGACAACTTCCGGATCAAAGATAGCTTGTCGGCCCGCTGTGGGAGCCTGCTTCGTCGTTTGCTTGCCCTGCATAGCCGCGGTGGGCCGAACTAGACCCATGAGCAACGTTTGACGGTTTGCCCAAGGAACGGCCTTCGGCTCGGCCGCCACTACCCTAGCCAGAAGATCTTCCGATGAATCCACGGCCACGGCTGAGTTAGGGCGGGGCTATTGTTTCGTGGGCAAAGCGTGAAGCTTTTCCGCCATCTCTCGCAAGTCCTGCTCAGTAATCCCGTTTTCCGCCATTTCATCTTTAATCGCCTCCCGAACTTTGTCCGGAAGGAAGGCGGCAGCTACTCGAAGGTAACTTTCGGGCTCTAGTGCTCTCAGCGCTTTTCTGACGGCTAGTTGGCCTTCCGTTTCGTGTATCCGCCTAAGCCTATTAATTACCGCCCAATCGGCATCGGTTAGCCAGGACGAATCGACTATTCCCAGATCATCGAAATCATTCATTCCGCACCTAAGAAACAAGAGCTACTGGCGTTGTCGGTCAGACTTGACGAGGGAAGTTAGTGTGAAAGTCGGAGGGATTTTTGATTCGAGTCAAGGGTTGAGAAACAAAAGCCTCAGCCAGATCGGATACTGACCGAGGCTAAGTTGGCTCTCGCTGTGCCCACTGGGGGCACCAATATTCAGGCCGAATGCTCAGCGGGAGTCAATGGCGACTCGTAACGTTAATCTCGTATGCAGGTAGCGTTGCGACCTCCGCGGTGCTTTTCTTGTTCCTGAGACAGCTTCCTGTCCCCCGATGGTCAACCTGTCTCGGGCCCCAAGTGCGCAAGCCTCAGCCGCGCTTGGGGTCTTCTTCAGCCTGCTGGTGTCTTGCACGATCACTCCGAAAGTGTTGAGCTGTTTGCCGCTGGGCCATCACGTGCGGGTGAGTGAAAACATGACGGCGCGAAATCCGCCGGCGATTTGGAAATGACCCAGCTCGAATGGTGAGCATGCCAATCGCGGCATTGTTGCGCTTGTTGGTCGTTCGTCTTTACGATACAGCCGTTAGCGCTACACCAAACGCGACGAGTGGCAGTACCGCGCTGAGCTTTATGGACCATCCCCTGTCCACGTAAGTAATCTGTGATTGGGAAATGATAACCGCCCGCAAAAGTTCCTGACGCTTTGTCTTGAGGTAAATCCGAAGCCCGGCAACGCGAAATGGCTCGGAAACAAACAACGCATCAGCGTATTTGCTTATGTCGATCATCGGGCTGATTAACAAGCGTAACTAACGCGCTTGGTAGATTCTCCGGCACGGAATACCGCGCCCTTAACTCCTGACCGATCACGGTTCCGACGATTCCGTTCAGCCGCGTAGGTAATCAAGCCTATCAGAAGCCCGCAAAGGCCCGGTCATTACACACTTACGAATTACCCCTAACAAAAATCCGCTAATCACCAAGGTCGTTCTTCGGCACCAAACAACAGTTTTAGCTTGTGAATATCAAGGCTCGCACGGGAGGAACGAAGCGCAATTCTGCTCGTTTGTTGTGTGTGCTCTCTGGGATGGGAGGGACTGATGCGCAAATCTGTAATGCGGCGCACCATTGTAGCGACAGCGCTTTGCTCAATCACCCTTATCTCGTTTCCATCGTTTCCATCGTTTCCCAGCACACTTGGAATAGTTTCCAAGCCGCAATTGGTTGATCGCGCGCTCAAGGGCGATCGGCTAACCAACGCGCCAGCACCAGCCAAGAATGGGCCTAACTCGCAACCGTCGCTCCAGCGGGCAGATAAACAGGTGCCCATGGGCTGCGATCGCGCTTTTAGCTCGATGTCATCGCGTCAATTTTCGATGATCTTTGGTCGCTGCATGGTGTAGTTGCCAGCTTTGCAACGCAACAAACTCTTCACGTCTACACTCTCATCGCAGTGGGAGACTTCGAGATTTGTCACTCCGCTGCGGAAAATCCTCAGGAAACTATCTGCTTCAGCCAGTTTTGTTAGCATTTGAGGGAATTTGGAACCTTCTCTAGCATACGCGCGTTCGCGTTGCGGATGGCCACTTTCGAGCTGTTTGGGGTGCCCGCCATGAATAGGAATGACCAGTACTTGTCACATGCTGCTGATTGTCACCTAATGGCCTGCATGACGCGCGACGAACACGAGCGGCAGACCTGGCTGGAAATGGCACAGACATGGCTTCAGCTAGTGGAGCTACCTAAAGGCACATCATTATCCCCGTTCGACAAGAATACGTCATTATCGCGGGCCGACAGGAATCATTTCGATAACGCCGCATAGCGGTGGCACCTCTCTAGAAACGCCGTTTCTGCCAAAGTGCCTCACTACCTTTGGCGATTGTTTTCAACAGAGGGCTGTGATGTTTACGGTATTCGCGAAAAGGATTTTTGTGCTGCAATCAGCCAGCCCGTGCAATGCCGCGACTGTTTGTTTCTCTTACGGTTAAACGGCTTAACGATGTTGTCGTCGAAAGTGGCGGATCACTTCTGCCTATCAGTTTACGTCGTTGCATTTCTAGAAACGAAACGCAGGAACCTTACGGCCGCATCCTCACTTTCTTTGTTACGAGCACTCGATATGGACAGGGGATGGTCCATGACACTCAGCTCAACACTGCCCATCGTGCTATTCGCTCTTGCTCTTACCGGAGTTACGCGAGCGGAGAATCAACAAGCTCAGCAATCTTGCGTAAATGCAGCAATCTGTTTGCTCGCAGTTCGATCTCGTTCGTTACCGGATCGTCGATCCGATCTTCAAGCACGTCATATAGCTTTAGCCTGTTGCGAACGACGTGGTTTGATCGGTTCTGACGCCGTCGATCCTGCAATTTCCTTAATGGGGTAACCATGCGAGGGTCGGCAACGCTTTCTTTCGTCATACTCTTGGCCACATCGGCAGTGGCGCAGGCGGGATGAGGTTATCACTGTGGGCCCTTGGACAATTGCAACTTCTTCAAAGGTCGACAAGTTCGACAGTTGCACGATGAGTAGATCTACCGACGATATCAATGTCAGCTTCGTCCGCGCAGATGACGGACTGGCCCTCCTTCTTGATTCGTCAAAATGGAGACTTGAACGAGGCAGAGCGTACAAGGTTACTTTAGTTGCAGGCCAGCGATCGGTTGACGCGCGTGCATTAGCAGAAACCCGGGGCGTGACGATTGCCCTGGCAGATCGCCCTTTCAATGAGGGGATGCGCACAGCGAACGTTTTGGAAGTGAGAGGAGAAGGAACGACATTGCGGGTGCCGCTAGATGGAAGTATCGCAGCTCTTGCGCGCCTGGAAGCGTGTTTTGTGAACAACAGCCGCGAAAGTAGCGATACCAATCCTTTTGTTGTCCCAAATCGTAATCAGTGGTCGCAGGCCCAATACGAAGAGCGCAAGCCGCGAAATGGCGTGGTGAAATGCTATCGCAACTTTGTCATTGGTCGCTATCGCTGCCACCGCTTTTATTGATACGGAAGAAGGCGACTTCGGCCGCCTTTTTTTGTTTTGCCCTAGCGCCCGGATGGCCTTCGAGAACTGCAGGGTTTTCCCCGGCGGCATCTCTTCATTTGTAGAAGCTTGCAAGCGCGGTCGCCTTACAGTAGCCCCACAGTGCCCCAGCCGGTTAACGGCTCACGGCCTTAGCGTAATCGAGCACTTCGACAGCTTCGCCGATCTTGACCCGGAGGGCGGGACTTGCGGCTGGCCGCTGGATTACGACCCTCAAAGGACATTCGGTGTTGACCTTCGCCTATTTACCGAATGAAATTGAGACTAGAACTCGGGATTAATGATCCGAATAGGGAGGAGGACCAACATGCCTGCAGCTCCTATAGTCTTCGGCCGTGAGTTCTTTGAGGTTGACCCGCGGTCAACGGCGCTAATCGTCATTGATATGCAAAATGCCTTCGTGGCGGAAGGCGCAACTTACGAAACGCCTCCAGCACGCACCATGCTGCCTAATCTAGAGCGCCTCATCAACTTTGCGCGTGAGCAGGGCATGCCGATTGTTTGGACTCAATCGGACCATAGCGCCCCCTTCGGGGGAGTCATGCTCAAGAAATTTCCCACGATCCGGGAAGACAAATATCTTTGGAAAGGTCAACCGAGCTTCGAGCTTTATGACCAAATGTTGCCCCCGAAAGAGGGCGAGTACCGCGTGGTAAAGCATAAGTATGATGCATTCTTTGAGACGGACCTCGACTCTATTCTGCGCAACAACCGCATCAAAACTATTATCATCGTAGGCACGGCAACGAATGTGTGCTGTGAATCTACGGCGCGATCCGGATTCTTCCGGGACTATCAGGTGGCTTTCCCGAGCGATTGCAACGCCTCATTTGACGACGGAATGCACCAAGCCTCTCTCAAGACGATCGATATGTTCTTTGGGCGTGTTATGACGACGGAGGAACTGCTCGATGAAATGCGAAATGAACTTGGCCGAAATGATCGGGTAGCAGCCGAATAGTCGTTGCTTGGTTTACTACGGCGGATTATCGGTCTCTTCGTCGGACCACTCGGCCCCTATTCCAATCATCCTCTTCGAGTTGGCGGGGCAGACGCTAACGCCGGTGGCGGGCATTAGCCACCAAATGACCCTCGCAAGTCATTGTGGCGCATACGTGACGGCGTCAATCTATGACTTCGATCGCCAGCGCTTCCGCGCGACCGGATGACGATTTCGGAGACACCCCCACATCGAAGGCGCCGACGACGGCGCCGGCAAGTCACCGACCCAGTCGAGCTGCGGAGTCTCAATAAGCAGCTTGCCGAAGGTCTCGACCTTTATCTACAACAGAAGGACCAAACAAATGCTATTCGGCAAGACCAAGACACCGACCGCCTACACGATCGCGACCGCTACTGCGGAGTTGGATGAAATACTCGCCAAGGCGGCCGCCGATTTTGTCCCCGCCGACCGCCTGGTCGATCTTATGGAGAGCCGCATCGCCGCGATCGCGCGCCGTCAGGCCGCGGCCTACTCGTCGGCGCCGGCTTTCGTTAGCGGCAATTTGTGACGCACCATTACCGGCCCGCCTGTTTGACGACGCCGTCGCCCGACCTCTCGCTCGCCGCGTGGCGCCTGCTCTGGCCTCGCGCTCGCTCGCGCGAGGCCGACATGGAGCGGAACGATGACGCCACGCAAGCCGGCAACAACAACGGCACACGACTCAGTCGCCCTTTGCGTAGTGATTGACCAGTACGGTTTCAATGCGAGCGAAATACTCGTCGAGTAGTGTTCGGCCTCAATGCGGGTGATCCAGCCGGCGTTCGCTGCCTTCATTCCGTTTAAGACGATATGCCATGCCTGCGCGCCACTCATGCCAAGTCTCCAGCGGTCAGAGCGGAATATCCCAGGGCCGTTGAAGGCCGACATGGGCGGGCTTGTGCGCGAGCGAAGAGTCCGCAAACGAGAGCGCGACGCTGACCATAATGGCGACGCCGATATAAGCGGCGACAACCATAAGGGCAGCGCGGTTGGCTGGATGATGTTTGAGCGCCTGATGGGCGTGACCCGCTGGCGCGGCCTTTGCGACATTGGTCATTGGCGGCTCCTGTGATTGCGCACCACACTGCGCCCCCTGGAGTCGTCGCCACGGGACGCGGTACGATTTAGTTCGTCACGCGGTGTTCGTTGTCGCAGGGCGAGCTGGGCATATAGCAGTACCGCTCGTTGTCGTGGGGGTAGCTCACCCCGTCGTAACGCTGAACGGATTGCGCCGACGCAATGCCAGTAGAGGCAAGCAAGGCTGCCGCAACCAGGGCGGCGGTGAAATTATGGATCATGTCGATCTCCTGTGGGTTTTTCCTGCACGGTCTCGCCGTGTCGAACCGAAAATGGGCCAGAAGAGGCGGCATTAGTTTCCTGACCGCCCCGACCTCGCGCGCGCGCGCGTGAGAAATCACTAGAGAATTTTGCTTTTGGCCCCGGATACTGGAAACATCGCGAGGACTTGTGCTTCGCGGGTCAAGAACTGCGTTCTTACAAATGGGAATTGGAGGCGGTTGGTGACCATCTCTGTAACCGTCAACGGCAACGCACGAATTCGGTTTGCCGCGACTTTCCCGCATATAGGTGTCCATTTGCATTCGGCAGCTTGGGACGGTGAAGAGGAGGAGGTCACAATCTCTGCATGATCTGTGAGACAATTCGCGGAATATCGGAGCGGCTGATGCCGACGTCGGCCAATTCCCGGTCGCTCAGGTTGGAGAGTTCGTGGCGCATCTCGACCTGCTCTCTCCAGGCCAGATAACGGCGGGCGATCGAAGCAAGCATGGTTAGTTCTCCTTTTTCATTGGCCGCAGCTCCGCAGCCGTCTCTGCTCGCTTTCCTCCGGACCGGTGATCGGCGGGAACATGCCAGCTTGTGTTGCGGCCAGCAGGAATTGTTCGACGGCACCTTCAAACCAATCGTAGCTGCGCTCGGCTTGCTTCCGATCAAAGCCTTCGGCGGTGAACTGGCGCTCGATGCGATCCCACATTATTTTCAGGTTGCGAGCTTCGACTTGCAGGGTCTCGTAGGTGTGCTGCATGGCCGTCTTTCCTGAGTTACCAACGACCGAAGCCCACAGCGCCGCGGCCGAAAGATAGATAGCGCGAGAAGGTGCCCTGCTTGGCGGTTATGGTCAGGGCACCGTTTTTTTCAGTGAAATACTGATCCGGGACTTGCCGGCGAGACCGGTGCCTCGGGCGACGTCGGCACTGTGTATCCAACGGAGGGATTGAAGATCGGCGGCATTGAAATCGCGCCACCCACATACGGCCCGCCGCGGAACCCGCCACCCATGTGACCGCCGCCAAAACCGCCACCGCCATGCGCAAGAGCGGCACTTGCACTCGTGGCCATTGCAATCATCGCGGCTACGGCGATTGCGAGAATTTTGCTGTAAATCTGGATTTTCATGACCTGGCTCCTTTTTCTCTGGCTCCCAACCAAAGCTGGGCCATGAAAGGCGGTATTTCCAATATCGATTGATGCTCGGTACGATCTCGCAGATAGATTGATCGGTGCAGGTCTATCGAGTGTCCAACGACAGTCCGATTGTGAATGCCTTCTTCGTCACGGCACCTTCGGTGCGCCGCAGCTTCCTGGCGATGGTGCGGGTTCGCTGTTTGCCGGCCATCGACTTCATGTCCGCAGGTCGGTGTTGGTCCATTTGCGCTTGGTCATGGTCTTTCTCGGTGTTTGATCTTGTAGAAGTTCTCAGCCTCGATGTAGCCGAGGATGTACCCGATAGCGGCACCGATCATGGTGAAGACGATGCCGGTAACCACGATTGCTGTGATGATCATGGCTCTCTCCAAGAAGTACCGATGGCTTCCGAGCACCACCAGAGAAACCACCGGGAAGTTTCGTACTGAGTCTGGTTTCTTCTTCGCCGCAGCGTCGTCATGCGCTGCTTTAAGTAGGTTTGCTGACGGCGCCGGGATGCTATGAGGGGAGGACCCACCCCAGACGCCGCCAGTCCCCGACTTTCAAGCTCCGTCCTTGTTCCTTGCGCCAGCAAAGGAACCCAGGATCGCGGCGCCGGTCGCCGTACCCACGATGTACCCGATGAGGATGAGACCTGCGTCGTGCATGTGAATCACCGCTGCTTCCCAAGATTAACGATCGCTGTTATCGGTATTTTATTTGCTCCGTGGTAGAGTTTCGATCGTTGGTTATTCTGTTTCGCTTTTGACTACATCAACTCCGAATTTCGGGGTTGCCTGTCGATCGACATGCCCAAACCAAACATGCGGACCGCCGGACCACTTTACTTTTTGGCCCTTTTCGACGTGGAACATGGCAGACAGGAGGGCACCTTCTAGTGTCGGATGATCGCTGTAGAGGTGTCCCGTCTTGTAGTTATACAAGCGATAGGTCGTCATGGTTGTTTGCTTTGTGGTAGAATTTTCAGTTTCTATTGAGCAAACCGTAGAGAAAGAGTCCGAGGCCAACCCAGCAAAACGCGAAGAAGCCGATAACTTCGAGAGCGGGTGTCATTGCAGAGCCCATGCCAGCACCAACGACAGCGCCACGCCGAAGACCAGGTAAGGAAGGAGGATTATCGCGACGTCAGCCATTGTTGCTCTCTATGATTCAATTCCGCCTCGACCTGCTCGAAGTAGCGGTCGAGGTGCCGTTCGGCGATGTTGCGGGCAGCCCGCTGGGTAAACGTACCCTTGGTCGGGTCGATCTCCGCCGCGATCAGGTTCGCATCCCGCATCTGGGCCATGGCGGCCTTCCATTGAATGATTGCCTTATTCATCGAAGCCTCGCGTTATCGGGTCACCGATGACCCATACTCCTTACGTCGCGGCCAACATCTGGTTAGGCGCGCGAGGGTGCCGTTGACCGGCGGGTAGCTCGGCTCTGCGTAGGCATAACCGGGCTGGAAAGTCGGATCATGAATCTCCGCTGCTTCGGCTGCTAACGCCGAGGTAGCGAAGCTGCCGAGCAGCAGCAGGATGAGCGCGGGGCGCATCGGCTGCCTCCTATCGGTGCAGCTCTGCGGCCTCTTGCGAGACGACCCGATCGATGTCCAAACGGCTGATGCCGATGTCTTGCAGCACGCGGTCGGTCAGGCTGAGTAGCGCGCGCCGCTCAGCTACGCGACGCTTCCATGCCCGATAACGGCGGAATAGCGTGTGGAGGATCACTGGTACTTCTCCACATACTTCCAGAAGCGGTCGGCGACTAAGCGCTTGGCGACAAGCTTCGGGTCGGCCCCGTTCATGTGCCGAAAGACGCTGATCAGGGCTTCCGGCGGCTGGGCTGCGTTAAAGCGCGACGCGGCGCGCATCACCTGACGCAGGGAGCTTGACTTGACGACCTGATGGCTGACTTGGCCGGCCATCGAATTGCTATCGACGGACGCCGTGTAGTAGCTCGGCTCCAGCATTTTCTTGAAAAGGCTGGTTTGCATTTTCAGTCTCCCGGTTGAATGAAGGCCCATGGACTGTGCCGTCATCCCACCAGGGGGACCCGATAGCGGCTGCGTCTCTCAGGCAGCTTTGATATGGGCAGGCTGATGATTTTGAGGACGGTTTTCGTGTCCATTTTGGACACCCTCGTTATCGAACTGTATTAACTGTTCGGCCAACGAGCGGATCATGCGTATAGCGGCGCGCGTGTCCTCTATCCCTACGGAATTAAGCAGATGGTCGTGGAGAACATAGGTATGGCCGCGCTGCTCTACGAAACCCTCGCGCTTTAGCTGCGCCAGCTTGCGGAGCACGCTTGTCCTGGGCGTGTCGAGGTAGGCGGCCAACTTGCTGGCGGTAAACGGTCGCCCTTCCATGTAGCCAAGCGCAATGGCAATGAGAATAAGCACCGCTTCCATTTTGGCTCCGAGGCTTTTGCCCTCGACGTACCGCGATGCTCGGCGGCACATTTCTAAGAGCAAACGGCTCATCAGTATTCGTTCGCGGTGATAGAGTGTGTTCATGGTTGCACCAGCGTTCGTTTCGACCCCGCCACTGATAACCCGGTTGGGATGAGGCCGGCGTCATGCATTTTCAAACTATCGTTTGAATCTCTGATGCAGATATGGTCTTATTTGTTGCGTTTGCAACTCCGACTTTGTGATGTAGATCACTAGGGCAACCTAAAAAGATGTTCATGTTCGCGCCGAGCGCGACTATGCGAATTTTATACTGTGACGAATCACAGGTGCTTCGATGAATGAACGCTGTCCCGATTGTAACGCCCTGATCGCTCTGGTCGGGCTACGTCACCGCTGTATCCCACAACCAAAAGACCCTACCCAATGGCAAAACCACAACGTTTTCTGCCGATTATGACGCATCCTACGCGCGCGCGAGGGGATGGGCGTAAGAGGTGGTCCTTCGCAATCGTCGACGATAGATGCGCCCCAATCCGAGCCCATGATGTGGCGTGGTCGCGGAATTGGTTTCGAGAAGGTGGGTTATCGGAAGCTATTGTCCCGCTTCAACACCTGTGAGACAAAACTGACGGCTTGAGGAACGGAGGATTTCTGGCTCATCGTAGCCCTCAAGGAGCGAAGATGAGACAGAACCGTCGCGACCAATCGCGGTGCCGCAAAACTTTGGTTGCTAATGGAGGCATAGCGGACATCAGGAAGCGCCAAAGCCGGAAGCCTCGGTCGCGATTGTCGAGTCGCCCGGAGGAATTTCACCTCCGGGCGCTCCCAGAACCGTGCATGACCCTCTCGAGTCACACGGCTCCCGATGTTCGGCCGCTGCCATGACATAACGACCAATGAGCAAAGAGTATTGGGTTGGCACGGTGTAGCCGGTCGAACCAATCTCTTGCTCCTTTGGTCTGGTGGCGCATCGGCTTGAACTTGCGACGTGCCCACCGGATGACATAAGCATCGATCCGTTTCAGGGTCGGACGCAGCTGCGTCCTGTAGAAGTGGCTGTAGTAGGTGATCCAGCCGCGGATGCACGGATTGTACATCTGCGCCAGTTCGTTCAGGGACTTGTCGGTGCGGCGATGTAGCGCCCAGCTTCGAATCTCTCGGCTGATGCGCGTCAACGCCTTCGGGCTGGCGGCGGGTTGGAAACTGTGCGCGAAGATACGTCTGTCCCTCTTCACCCACATAATCTTTCGGGCTCGAAACTGGAAGCCCAGAAAGTCGAAGTGGATGTTGGGAAAGTCGCCACGCCGGTTCACATCCTTGCAGTAGACGATTTTCGTCTT
>CAVREN010000002.1:0-20662 GCA_963720115.1 uncultured Alphaproteobacteria bacterium | reverse complement strand
GCAGCACCGGGATGACAATGCCCATGGCAAGCATGTCGAGGAGAATGGTCGCAAAGATAAAGACGAAGGCGGCCTTGCGCCGCGCCGCCACCTTGTACACCGGGCGATCCACACGCTGGTGCATCAGCGGCGCTTTCGTCCGGCATAGGGATTGGCCTTGCCGCGCAGCGTGAGCCGGATCGGCGTGCCTGGCAGCGCGAAGGCCTCGCGCAAACCGTTGATCGGATAGCGCCGAGAGGTTCCAGGCAACGCCGCGGCCCGCGAGGAAAACAAGACAAACGTGGGCGGGCGCGATTTCGGCTGCGTCATGTAGTCCAGGCGGATACGCCGGCCGCGAATTGCAGGCGGCGGATGCGTTTCCGACGCCTGCGCCAAAAACCGGTTGAGCGCGGCCGTCGGGACGTGGCGATTCAGACGGCGTGCGCATCGATCACGGATTTCATCAGATGGTCGAGCCCCTCGCCGGTACGCGCCGATATGGCGACCACCGGGGCGCCCTTGATCTGCGGCAGCACGCGATCGACGAGCTCGCGCAACCGCTGGCGTGTGCCGGGGTCGTGGTCGACCAGATCGACCTTGGTGAAGCCGATGACGACGGCGCGACCTTCGCGCTCGACGAGATCGGCAATCCTGATGTCCTGTTCCTCGAACGGTGTCTGCGCATCGATGAGGACGACCACGACTTCGGCAAAGCGGATGGCATTGAGCGTGTCTGCAATCGAAAGCTTCTCGAGCTTCTCCTCGATACGCGAACGGCGGCGCAAACCGGCGGTATCATGGACGCGCACGCGGCGCCCTTGCCACTCCAGATCGACCGCAATGGCATCGCGCGTAATGCCCGCCTCCGGCCCGGTGACCAGCCGCTCTTCACCGAGCAGACGGTTGATCAGCGTGGACTTGCCAGTATTGGGGCGTCCGACCACGGCGATGCGGATCGCTTTCTCGGCGGCTTGCGCAGGCGCAGCCTCCTCGTCGGCCGCATCTGCCTCTGCAGTCGCTTGCGGAAGCGCAGCGCGAAGCGCGTCGTAAAGATCCGCCAGTCCTTCCCCATGCTCCGCGCTGACCGCCACGGGATCGCCTAGTCCGAGCGCGTAGCTTTCGAGGGCGCCCGCTTCGCCGGCGCGGCCTTCACTCTTGTTGGCGACCAGAATTGCCGGTTTGCCGGATTTGCGCACCAGATCGGCAAAGCTCCGGTCTACCGCGGTCGCACCGGCACGCGCATCGACCAAAAACAAGATCGCGTCCGCCTGCGCCACGGCTGTCGCGGTTTGCGCCTGCATCTTTCCTGAAAGACTTTCGGGCGCCGCGCTCTCGAGACCGGCCGTGTCAATCACCCGAAACGAAAGATCGCCAAGCCTGCCTTCACCTTCCCGCCGATCGCGCGTGACGCCTGGTTGATCATCGACAAGCGCGCGCCGCGCCCCGACCAAACGGTTGAAGAGCGTCGATTTGCCGACATTGGGCCGGCCGACAATGGCAATCGTGAAGGACATGGAAGTCTTCAGCGAGCATTTGAGAAGCGACGCGTCAGCCGCCGGCAATTGCTCTTTAACCCGGACGCGCCGGCGTGCATACAATCAAGCGCCGCTTGTGCGCAAAGCTTATTGCGTTTACCGCGTCGGCGGCGGAGCCGGCCAGTTTGTTTGCGCGGGAGGTGCTGCTTGCGAGGACTGGCCGCCGGAAGGCGGAGCCGGCCAATTGGTTTGAGCGGCGGATTGCGGCGGCGGCCAGGCGGACTGCGCCGGCCGCTGACCAGCAGCTCCGGGAGGCGCCGCGCCGCTCTGATCCCAAGCCGGATCATGCGCTTGCTGCGCCGGCACCTTGGCAACCTTTGGCTTGGGTTTCAGCTTTGGCCTCGGTTTCTCTGCCGCGGCTGCCGCCTTGGCCGTGGCTTCCGGGCCATTGTCGGCGAGTGCCGGAGCTTCCGGCGGCGGCTGATAGCCCTTCACCAAATCGGGCGGGACGCCCTGCTCCGCGCCCGGCACGCCTTGCGGAAAGAGCGGCTCGCGCTCGCCGGAAATCTTCTTCTTGGTATTGAAAATGTCGGACGAGACCACTTCGGTCGGATCGAACTGGCCGCCCGCCGTGCAGGCAGCAAGCACCAGCACCAAGGCCAGCGCCGCACCGGTTCGCATCAGCGAAGGAAGTCGCCCCGTCGGCATCCGCTCAACCCTTGCCGCCTGCCGCGATCAATTGGCTCAACACCTCGGCGCGACTGCGCGCGCCCGCAGGCGTCTGTGGATCGCCGATGATCGCTTCCGTCCATTGCTTGGCCGCGCTGGCGTCGCCCTGCTTCCAAGCAGACAACGCCAACAATTCGCGCGCGCTGTAGCGGAACGCGCGCCCCGGTCCCGTCAGAGGCTCCAATCGGCTGCGCAAGTCCGCATAGGATGTTTGGTCGACAAGCAGGAGGCCGGCTCGCAACGCAGCTAAATCCTGGATGACCTGGCCTGCCCCGCGATCGGCGGCAATCTCGTTGTAGGACGTGATCGCGGCCTTTGGATCGGATCGCGCCAGTTCAGCCGCTTCGCGCAAACGCGAAAGCACGCGGTAGCCTGCGGTGCCGTCGTTCGCGAGCTTGGCGAAGGCGGCTTCAGCTTCTTGCGCCTTGCCGAACTCGGCAAGCGTCACCGCCTGCTCGAAAGCGGTGCCGGACTCGGCGGCGCGTTTGGCTTCCAACCATTCGTATCCGCGCCAGCCCGCGAGACCGACGATGACGAGGAGGCAGCCGGCAATGATGTAATTGCCGTAGCGCTGCCACAGCTTTTTGAGCTGTTCGCGACGAACTTCTTCGTCGACTTCATGAAAGATATCGGTCACACCCTGCCCCGACCCACCCTCGGCTCAGTATTGACTTGTCCCGGTCGCCCCCGAGCGCGAGCTTTTCCGAACCGAGGAGCCGACAAAACTTAAGAATTCCCGGCAGTTAGCCTTGGACATTCCCCATCCGAGCTAGAATAGTCGTGTGGCACGAGCAAGGCAAAGGCCGAGACGGTACCTGCGGCAATTGGTGGATATTGGGGTTACCGCCGGGCGTTAACCGCCTGGCGGGCCTCCAAGACCTGCCGACGGGGAACCCTGTTAATCCTTGCTTTTCCGCATCGAATAGACGTGGTCCTGCCCGGGGAAATGGCGAGCGCGTACATCCTCAGCGTAGCTTTTTACCGCCAACTCGATCGACGGTCCCAGGTCGCCAAAGCGTTTGACGAATTTCGGCACCCGCGGCGACAAGCCGAGCATGTCCTCGAGCACCAGGATCTGACCGTCGCAGGCCACACTTGCGCCGATGCCGATGGTCGGGATCGCAACCTCGGCGGTGATCCGGCGCGCGAGCGGTTCGGCCATCGCCTCCAGCACAACGGAAAATGCACCGGCGTCCGCCACGGCGCGTGCATCGGCTTCGATCGGCGCCCAGTCAACTTCGTCGCGACCTTGCGCGCGGAACGACCCGAGCGTGTTGATCGCCTGCGGGGTCAGCCCGACATGGCCCATGACCGGCACGCCGCGCTCGACCAAGAACGCGATCGTCTCCGCCATGCGCCGGCCGCCTTCGAGCTTGATAGCGCCGCAACCGGTTTCCTTCAGCACGCGCGCGGCGGAGGTAAAGGCTTGCTCTTTGGAGGCTTCGTAGGAGCCGAACGGCAGATCGATCACCACCAGCGCACGCCTGGAGCCACGCATCACCGCGTTGCCTTGGAGGATCATCATGTCGAGCGTGACCGGCACCGTGCTTTCAAGCCCGTGCATCACCATGCCGAGCGAGTCCCCGACCAGGATGACATCGCAATAGCTGTCGAGGATGCGCGCGGTATGCGCGTGATAGGAGGTCAGGCAAACCAAAGCCTCGCCGCCCTTGCGGCCGCGAATGTCGGGCGCGGTCAGCCGCCGGCTTTGCTCATGCACCGACATACACCACGCACCAACGATCAATGCCCGAAGGCCGGCGTACCGAAAGCCGGCAGTCCAATGACAAGCGGATGGAATACCAGGCCCAGTACCGCGTACAGGACCGTGCCGATGATGATCGCGATGATGTCGTTGCGCGTTCCGCCCATCGGGATCGGCAGCGACCCGGGATCGGTGCGATGTTTGAGGCTGATGCGGTCATACACGGCCCACGCCAATACCCCACCAAACAGAATAATTCCGCCGAGGTCGCCATTGGCGCACAAATGCGCGACCGCCCAGAGCTTAACGCCAACGAGCATCGGATGCTTAAGCACCCGCTTGATGTTGCCGGGAATGTAAGCGGCGACCACCGCGATGCTGGCGGGCCACATCGCCGCCACCACGATGTGGCGGGTCCATGCCGGCGGATACCAGAGCGGAATGATGCCCTCGGCCCGGTAACGCGCAAAACCGAAACCGAGCAATATGAGGCCGACAATGGAAACGACCGAGAACAGCCCGAGATAGGAACCGCGGCCGATACTCGAGATCAGGGCGGCACGGCGATCGCGCAGCGAAACAAACACATGCGCGCCGAGAAATATGACCAAGCCGAGGATTTCGAGCGTGAGCCCCATGGCGCCGGGATCATGACCAGGCGCGAGCCATTGTCAATGTGGCGCGGTTGCCCGACTGGTGGCGTTGGCGCTCGCCTGCAGCCAAAATCTGTTGGCGGTCGCCAAGCAATCGGCGCTATGGCGGCCCGCCAAAGCGGAAGTTGATGCCCGCCTTGATTTCCTGAGCCTTCAAGCTTGCGCTTGACGCGTATGTCGTCGGCGTTGCGGTCGTGAAATTCAGCGGCTGCGAAGCGAACAGGAGATAGTCATACTCGATCTTGGCCGACCAGTTCGCGGTGATGCCGTATTCGAGCCCCGCGCCGGCCGTCCAGCCCGTCCGCGTGAAGACGCTGCTCGCGCTGTTGCCGGCAAGATCGGTGAACGTGCCGCGGTCGCGCGCGAAAGCCCCGCCGCCCTTGCCGTAAATCAACAGGCGATTGAAAGCTGCACCGAGACGGCCGGTGACGGTCGAGGTCCATTGCGTCTCAGTGCCGATGGTGTCACCGAGGAAATCGCTGCCACTCCCCTTCATTCCGGTCCAGTTGAAATCGCCCTCGACGCCGAGGACGAGCACGTTCCATTGATAGTTGGCGCCGATCTGGCCGCCGCCGAGAAAGCCCGCACCGCTCGTGAAGAAGTTGCTCCCTCCGGTGAACGGATCGCTCCAGGAGGAACGACCGACCCCCGCGCCGGCCTGACCTCCGATATAGAAGCCGGTCCAGGTATAGATTGCCGCGGTCGCGGAGGCGACCGGCGCCACCGGCGCCCGGGCAAGCGGCAAATCGGCGGCGGTTGCGGTCGCAGAACAGCAAGCGACGGAGGCGGCCAAGACAAGGCCGCCCGCTAACGCCCGTATCACGAAGCAACGCCCCGCCATTCGGGCCGGACGCGTCGCGATGTGTCGAATGCTGCCCCCACTCATGCGAATCGAAAAAGCCGAAGTTCTTCGGGCAAAGCGTGATCCCAAGGTGGCGGGAAAATGATTTTGAATTTCTTGCTTAAGACCGCGCGAATCCCGCCTCCACGGCCGCGCCGCAACGCGGCCTCTCCCAGACTTGATTACCATTTGGCTTGAGCGGGAAAGAGGGGACGCGCTCGAAGGGGCCGATTGCGAGCCTTCGGCGAGCCTGTATCATCCGACCATCAGCAGATGGCTCGGTCGGAAGCCATCGTCACACAGGGGGGAGCGGAATGGCGTCTACATTGGCCGAAAATGTCTTTCAGATCGGATTTGTCGTACCCGACATTCACAAGGGCATGGCCTTTTTCAAGGACAAGCTCGGCGTGCCGGAGTTTCTGTTCATCGAAAAACCGGAACTTCAGGACGAGACGTATCTGGGCAAGCCGGCGCCGCTGCGGCTTCATCTGGCGTTCGGCTGGTGCGGCGACACGCAGGTCGAACTCATTCAGCCCGTTGCCGGGACGAGCACCTATTCGAAATTTCTTGACCATAATCCGCAAGGCGGCATGCACCATTACGGCATCGAAGTTCCCGACTACGGCAAGGGCGTGCGGGAAATGGAGGCGAGCGGTTTTGCGCTCGTGAAAGGCGGCCGCCACAACGAAACAAGGTTCGCCTATTTCGACACGACCGGCACGATCGGCGCCCTGACCGAGATCGTCTACCTGCAGCCGGAAGAGAAGGCGTTCATGCACAGTCTCAAGCCCAAGAAATAGCGCGAGGTCGGCGTCCCTTCGCAAACGCCGTTGGCGGGACGCAGCGGCCGCCTTCTTCGCTTCAAAAGCGCTCGATGATCGCATCGAGAAAGCGCGCGACCGTCGCAATCTCGCGCTCGCTGAACTCGGCGGTGAGGCAAGCGTTCAGGCGCGCCAGGATCGGCCGCGCCGCCGCCGCTTTGGCCAGACCGCTGGTTGTCGCGTAGAGATGAATAGCCCGCTGATCGTCGCTGGAAGGCTGCCGCCGCACCAGTTCGGCATCTTCCATTCGCCCGATCAGCGCGGTGATTGCCGACGCGTTGACGCCGAGCGCATCGCTCACGTCCTTGAGCAGCGCGCCGGGGTTCTTCCGCAGAAAGAACAAAACGCCGAGCTGGGTCGTGCTGATGCCGCTTGCTTCTTTGAACGCCGTATCGGCACTCTTCAGCAGCCGGTGCTGCGCCAGCGAAAGCTTGTAGATGAGGCGATGCGGCTTTGCAGACATGCCGGCACCATACTTCAAATAACTTCACCTGTGAATAAAATCAGTCGAGCTCGGCGAAAATCTCTTGACCCGGCGCTCGAAGCCATAGTTCATATGTGAACTAGATAGACATGGAATAATCCCGATGACGTTTCCGCCGAAGGATCAGAATTTCGCCGATCGCGTGCGCGCAAGCTTTGCCCGGCAGCGCATGATGCAGACGCTCGGCGTCGAGATCGTCCGGCTCGCTCCGGGCGAAATCGAGCTGGCGATGCCCTACGAAGCCGCTTTCACCCAGCAGCACGGCTTCATTCATGCCGGCATCATGGCGACCGTGCTGGACAGCGCCTGCGGCTACGCGGCGTTCTCGCTGATGCCGGCTGATGCAGCGGTGCTGACTGTCGAGTTCAAGACCAATCTGCTGGCGCCGGCCAAGGGTGAGCGCTTTTTGTTCCGGGCGCAGGTGGTGAAGCCCGGCCGCACCCTGACGGTCTGCGACGGGCAGGCTTTCGCGACTGAAGATGGCGCCAATGAGCGGCTGGTCGCGACCATGAACGGCACGCTGATGGCGCTGTATGACCGGCCGAATATCAGTCAGTAGATTGCGTCATCACTTCGCGGCGAACGTCGCGCGGTAGTTCTCCGGTGCAAATCCGACCAGAAGCTTGCCGCCGCCGAGATCGAGCACCGGACGTTTGATCATCGACGGCTGCTCAAGCATCAGCTCTACCGCCTTGCGCGCATCGACGTTCGCCTTTTCGTTCTCCGGCAGCTTGCGGAATGTGGTGCCGGCGCGATTGAGCAGGGTCTCCCAACCGACCTTCTTGCGCCATTGCTCCAGACGCTCGCGCTCGATCCCCTCGGCCTTGTAGTCATGAAAGACATAGTCGACGCCGTGCTTCTCCAGCCAGGCGCGCGCCTTCTTCATCGTGTCGCAATTCTTGATCCCGTAAATTGTGATGGATTTGGCCATATGCGTCCCTCCCCGAGTTTCGCATGTAGCACAGAACCACGGGCGCGCCGATTGCCTATACTTAGTGCTTGCGCACCGGCGTGGTGCTTTGTTCAATCGGCAAGGAAACCGGCGCTCCCATCATGACGGCCCATCGCGACGCTGACCCAGGTCTTGCCGAGCTCCAGAAGGAGAAGACGTTCGGCGGCGTCGGCGCAACCAAGGCTCGCGACGTGCCGCGCATTGACTTGAGCGACTTGGGAGCGCGCAAGGCCGAGATCGCTGACCAGCTCTGGCAGGCTTCGACCGATATCGGCTTCTTCCAGATCATCAATCACGGCATTCCGCAGGAGCAGATCGACGAGGCCTTCGCGATGACGGAGCGTTTCTTCGCGCTTCCACACGAGATCAAGGCGCAATACCCGCTCGGCAAAGGCACCAATGCCGGCTGGGAATATAAGAGCCAGGTGCGGCCCTCCACCGGCACGCCCGACCAGAAGGAATCCTATCAGATCACGCTGCCGCGCATGGCGAAGCTCTGGCCAACCGGAGACGAACTGCCGGGCTTCAAGGCTACGATGCTCGCCTTCGAGCGCGCCAACTGGGCGCTCGGCATGAAGGTGCTCTCCTGCTTTGCGCTGAAGCTCGGTTTCACGCCGGACTTCTTCACCGAGTGCCACGATCCGCTCTCGAGTGAATACCAGAGCACGCTGCGGCTTCTGCATTATTTGCCGATGATCGACGCCAAGCCCGAAGATTTCACCGGCTGGCGCGCCGGCGCGCACACCGATTTCGATTGTCTCACGCTCCTTCATCAACGCACCGGCCAGGGCGGTCTTCAGCTTTGCCCTGGAAAAGAGTTGGCCGAGCTCGCCTGGACCGACGTCGAGCCCCTGCCCGGAGTTGTCACCTGCAATATCGGCGACATGCTGATGCGCTGGAGCGACGACAAGCTACAGTCGACGCTACACCGCGTGCGCATGCCGCGGGCGGACGAATATCTCGGCCCGCGCTATTCGCTGCCGTTCTTCTGCCAAGCCAACGGGGACGCCGTGATCCAAGGCCCGGACAAGAAATACGCACCGATCACCGCGCAGGACTATATGCGGCAGCGGATCGCGGCGAACTACGGCAAGTGATGCGCCGAAGCGGCGAACGGCCTTGCACGCCCCGCACCGCCTCGGCTGCAGCCTTACGCCGCCTTGCTGGCGCGCATTCGATCGAGCACCGGCAACAGCTCCGCCGGATCGGGACGCTGCGTATAGTCGGGATTGATCTCCGCATACGCGACGATGCCGTCAGTGCCGATCACGTAGCGAGCCGGCATCGGCAGAACCCATGACGGATCGTCATTGATCAGCGGCAGATCGTTCTTGAAGCTCTTGTAGACCTCGACCAAATAGTCCGGCAGCGCGAAACGGATGCCGAAGGCATTCGCGACTTCGGCTTTCACGTCACTCAGGATCGGAAACCCGAGCTTGTTCTCGCGTCGGGAGCGGCGGCTATTCGGCGGGGTCTGCGGAGAGATAGCGACCACCTTCGCGCCGCGGGCCTCAATGGCCGGCAGTTCGGCCTGCAACGCCTGCAGTTCCATGTTGCAGTACGGGCACCAGACACCGCGATAAAACGACAATACGAGCGGGCCTTTGGCGAGCAGATCGCGCGAGGATACCGGCTTGCCGTCCGGATCGTCCAGGACGAAATCCGGCGCCTTGTCACCGGCCTTGAGCGCGCGCTGCGCCTGGCCGCTGGCGATGAGTTCCGCGGTGGCGCGATGCATAGCCTCGAGTTGTTGCGCCGTTGGCTTGAACGGCAGCTTGCCGCTTTCGAGATCCGCTTTGAAGGCGTCGAGACGATGTTGCAGGGACATGACGTTCTCCGTTTCGGCTGTGTCACGCCCGCTATCTGGCTTATTCGCGTTATGCTGGGTATACCATACTAATGGACAACATTTATTTGCCAATCAAATGAGTGATCGGCTGCAGCAACTGACTGTCTTCATTCGCGCCGCGGAGGGAGGCAGCTTTTCCCGCGCCGCCCGGGAGCTCGGCCTGTCGCAGCCGTCGGTCTCCCGCATCGTCGGTGAACTGGAGGAACGCCTTGGCGTGACGCTTTTACTCCGCACCACGCGGCGCATCACGCTCACCCATGCGGGCACTTTATTTCTCGACCGGGCGCGCGAAATTCTTGCAGGTCTGGAGGACGCCGAGGCCGCGGCGCGCGGCCGCGATTTACTGCGCGGCCTGATCCGGCTCGCACTTCCCGTCATCTACGGCACGCGCAAGGTCATTCCGCGGCTCGCCGAATTTCTCGCCACGCATCCTCTTTTGCGCGTGGAAATGACGATCGCGGACGAGCGGCAAGATCTGATCGCAGAAGGAGCCGACGTAGCAATCCGTCTAGGGCCGCTGCAGGACTCGGCCTTCGGCGCCCGCAAGCTGGGCTCGCTTGAACGGCTCCTCGTCGCCTCGCCCTCTTACCTGAAGGCTCGCGGAGTCCCGAAGACGCCTGCCGACCTGACAGCGCATGACTGCATCATCGGCCCGCGCGCCTTCGGCCAAGCCGGCTGGACCTTCAGGAAGGGCGATAGCGTCATTTCGGTAGACGTCAGCGGCCGCATCAGCACCGATTCCGGCCCGGGCGTCTTCACCAGCGTCATGATGGGTCTCGGCATCGCCATGGTGTCGTCGGCCATGTGCGGCCCGGAATTGAAAGCCAAACAACTGATACCCCTGTTGCGCGATTACACGATGGACACCGTCGACGTGCATGCGGTCTTTCCCGGCGGACCGCGCCCTTCGACCAAAGTCCGCGCGTTCGTCGACTTCCTGGCTGAGCGGCTAAAGGAGCCCGAGAGGAGGAAGAAGCAAGCGCGGAAGCCTGCAAGCCGTTCCGCGCGCTAGCCTCGCGCGTCGATCATCTCGCCGATTTTCAGAACGCTATTCCAGTTGCGGCCGGTCGCCGGCGAGCCGCAGGCTTTGTCGACAAGAAGCGGCGTCAGTTTCGATTTTCCGGCACCGTTTGCACCATAGTCGATCCACAGCGCGCCGCCGGCCACGACCATGCGCTCCCCGGCCTGCGCCTTTGGCGCGAGCTCCTTGGCGGCGCCGGATTTCGGCGGATCGCGCGACAGATAGAGATGGAGCATCTTCGGCACGGTCGCGGCATCGTTAGCGAAGGGATTGGCGGCCACGCAGCAGTTCCACTGCGAGGTCCGGCGAACGATGACGTCAACGCGCAGGCCAAAGCGCTTAGCAATCGCCTTTTCGAGCAGCCCGCGCACTTCGTCAGCCGCGATATCAGCATCGACGATCAGATTGCCGCTTTGGATATACGTTTCCGGACGCTGCAAACCGATCTTGATGGACAGCGCGCGCAGTTCGGCCATCGGCAATTTGCGCGTTGAGCCCACATTGATGCCCCGCATCAGCGCTACGAAGGTTTCCACAGTGTCTCGACTCCGTCGCCCAAGCCGCCTTCGATCCGGCAGCGGCACATGCTTTGCTCCGTCCTGACGCGCAAATACCCCACCGTGATTTATTTCGCCCCAGGTGCCAGCCCAAGCGCGATGCGCGTCTTCTTCGACAGGCCCTGTGAAACAATCGCATGCGACTGGCGGATATAGTCCCGCAAGCCTTTATCGGACAGTCCGGGATTCGCGAAATGCTGGATCCACTTCATCCCGCGCGAGGCAAGATACGGAGCCGGACGCAAGCCGGACTGCTCCTTCAGCATTTCGTAGGCGATATCGCTTACCTTGAACGTGAAGCTTGGTGCGTCCTCATGCCAGCCGCCGATCGCAAAGACTTTGCCGCCGACCTTCCAGACATGCGACCCGCCCCACTGAACGACGTAGCTGGTCGCCGGAAGCGATCGGCAGAATTTGTTGAATTCCTTGTAATTCATTTTGGCATGTTAGCTGCGATCTACTTCGGGCGATTAAGCGATAACAAGAGCGTCAGGCGCTTAGCGCTTACCGGCGTCGGCGCATCAGTTGTCGCGGAGCTCGCTCGCGACGTGCGTCTCTACGATGCGGTTGCCTCGCCGGCGAAGGCTCGAGCCGCCTTGGGGAGAGAACGCAGCAGCAAATAGAATGCGATGACGTGCGTTATCATCAATATTGGCACGTAGATGATCGGGATCGCGTAAGTCGCGCCCAGTTTCCCCGCCAGCGCCGGAAGGCCGACCTGGTTGCCGTGATAATAATCGACGATGATGTCGACCGCCCCTACGACATTGAAGGCGACGACGAACGCCCAAAAGAGCGGACGTACCCTCACTGTCAGAAGCGCCAGCATGGCCAGCACTCCGGTCGCGAAGTCACCGTAGGCAGCGAACACGGTGAAGCCCGCGGGCAGATTGGGGCCAACGACGCCTGGAAGGATGAAGACGAGCCCGAAGAAGCGGAAGCTGTGCAGCGTAGCGATGGCGCGTTGCGCTTCGACGGGGTCCATCGATTTGAGCCTGGGCAGGACGTACACGGCGACGCAAAGCAGCCAAGGGACGTAACCTAGAACGAGATGTATCTGAAAGATGGTTGCCGGGGACATTTTGGCCTCCTTATTAGTCGTTAGTTCACGCGGCCTCGAACACCGCGGTGAGGATGCCGAGCCGCCCTTCCAAGAGGTTTCGTCCCAAGTTGGCGGAAAGCTGCGCGAAGTCCGGCCCCATCACCACGCCGAGATTTGGCGACGGCGGCGGCCCCGATGCGCGTAGCTGGGCGATCCAGGCTTTGGCGGCCTCGGTGCCGTCTTGCCATGCCAGCGTGCGAAAACCTGCCGGTTCGATGGCCTCGCGCGTCGCGGTGGCCGTCAAGAGAAAGCTCGTTGCCGGCGTTCGCGCCCAGGGAACGGGATAGTGCGGCTCGCCGCTGTTCAGCACGACGTCGAAGGTCGCAAACTTGCCGCCTGACTTCAGCACGCGCCGGATCTCGCGATAGAGCCGCGCCCGGTCGGCGATGTTCATCGCCACATGCTGCAGCAACACGACGTTGAAACTTCCGTCGTCGAATGGAAGCGCTAGCGCGCTGGCTGTTTGGAACGACACCTTCGCGCTCAATCCCGTGCGCTCGGTCAGATGGCGCGCGCCTTCGACGAATGGCTCGCTGAGGTCGATGCCGGTCACCCGGCAGCCATAGGTCGCAGCCAAAAAGCGCGCCGGCCCGCCGACACCCGAGCCGACATCCAGAACCGACATGTCGGCGGTGATCGCAGCCAACTTGGCTAGCTCAGCAGTCGCCGCGATCCCGCGGGTGTGAAACTGGTCGAGGCCGGCCAATTGCTGAGGCGTGAGCCGCTGATCCTTTGCGCCCAGTGCAGTGAGGGCCGTTTTCAGCCGCTCGGTCAGACCGGTCGCGCGATAGTGGTCGCGCACGCCATCGAGTCCATCAGTCATCGCAGGTTCCTCTAAGGCTTCAGGCCGTTGTCGCGGGAATTTTGGGTCTCCTGGTCGATGTGCCTCTCATTTGCACGTGACATGTACAGCCGCTTCCGGCGAGCGACTATTCGCGATAATGTCGACGGGCTATGAAGCAGAACTTCACAGTGCGGAAAGGCGCGCTCGACGGTGTGGAGGCGTTCCTCAGCGTTGCCCAACATCGCAATTTTCGCCGAGCGGCCGCGGATCTCGGGGTGACTCCGTCGGCGATCAGCCAGGCGATACGCGCGCTTGAGGCGCGCGTCGGCGCGGCGCTCTTCATACGCACAACGCGCAGCGTCGGCCTGACCGAAGCCGGCGAACGATTCCTGTCGCGCGCGAAACCCGCCTTCGAGGAACTCATCGCCGCAAGCGAGGTCGCGCGCGAACTCGGACAGCGGCCGGCCGGACTGTTACGCCTCTCGGTGCCGCGCGCGGTGGTGCCGCTCCTGCTGGAGCCGCTGATCGCTTCCTTCTGCCAAGCCTATCCTGAAATCGAACTGGAGATCGCCGCAAGCGACGAGATGGTCGACCTTGCGGCCGGCGGCTTCGATGCCGGCATTCGTCTCGGCCAATTCATCGAACCCGATATGACAGCGGTGCGGCTGACGCGGCCTTTCCCGTTGGTGGTCGTCGCCAGCCCGGACTATTTCAAAGGGCGGAAGCAGCCGGAACGCATCGACGATTTGCGCGGCCACGCTTGCCTGCGCATGCGCCGCTCGAATGGGTCAATCGCGCCGTGGCCTTTTGTCGACGGCAACAAGGCGGTCGAAGCAATCGTCTCCGGGCCGCTCATCGCGCACGACTTCCCCACGCTCATCGGAGCGGCGATCCAGGGTGTGGGACTTGCGCAGGTGCCCGGCCCGCTCACCACTGCACCGATTGCAGACGGCCGATTGCAGGCGCTACTGACGCGCTTCGCCGTCACAACGCCAGGAGTTTTTCTGTACCACCCGGGCAAGCGTCAAGTGTTGCCGAAGCTGCGCGCGTTCATCGAGCACGTCAAATACCGGAGCGCGGACGCCGCCAACAAAACCCGAAGTCACGTTGACAGCGGGCGAACCAGAGCACGCAAGGGTGCAACCGTGACTTGACCTTTGTTTCCGGAAGGCGATAAATAGAACAAAAAGTGAACATTTCAGTCACCTAGCCACACACGCAAAGCGTCCGATTCAGGACGAGTGCCAATGAGTTATGGCCTGGAGCTCTATTTTGAGCCTGCGGTCCGCCGAGATCGCGTGCTTGCGCATTTCGCCGCGCGTCAGCATTTTTCAGTCAAGCAACACAACGTTCTCTACAAAAATCCAGACACGGGCGTCTATTTCTTCATGAGCCTGCGGTGCGCCAGAAATGTCCTGCTTCAGAGCAACGTCGTCTCAGCAGAATTCGACATCAATTATTTTCGGCCCGCCTTTTTCGGCATCGAAGCAGAAAGGGAGATGTCGGCATTCATGGCGGCATTCCAGCCACGGATCGAAGATCCTCAGATGCGCGGCATGGGCGAAGGACCTTATTCCCGCGAGGGATTTTTGAGCGGCTGGAATTTCGGAAACGTGTTTTCCGTCCACAACGCGCTGTCCAGCAAGCCCGATCGCAACATCCCGTCGATGCCAGCAAACGAGCTGAGCGCGGCCTGGGAGTGGAACTACCATCTCGCCGAATGCGACTGGCGCAACCCGAACTTATTCGTGCCGATGATCATGTTCTTCCGTATCGAAGGCCGTCCAAGCCGCGTCGTCATCTGGCCAGAGGGGATGGCGGCTCTGCTGCCGCGAGCCGATTATGTCTTGGCCGGCCGACTTGTTTCAGGCGAAAAGCGCTTCGGCCTGGCGCGCTGGTCTGAGGTTTTGGAAGTTGCTCAGCGAGCCGGCTTGGACACGGCGCAGGATCCACTCAAGCTCGCCTATCTCGTAACGCCGCCGCCGATCGCGGACTGGGTCGCCAACATTCCCTTGATCGATCTTGACGCGCTCGAACGCCTCTCCGCGGATAAAATCCTCGATGATGAACTGATCGCGGCTGCTCGGGAGTTCGGGACAAATGTGATCTCTGGTCATCCTGGCGTACAAGACGTTGGGCGCTCTGACGATCAGTGATCGTGGCTATTACGACGAACTAGGGCGCCAACATCATCGGAAATTGCCTCTCGATAGAAATCTGCGCACCATCACGAAGCGCGTTCCAAACCCATCTGATCGCGTCATCCTCTGAGAGGCGGTGCGATATCGAGAACCAGCTGCGATAATCATTCCGCATGTCGTCGTATGTCGGTGGCGTCGTAGGGACATCAAGGGGCGACATTTCCTTGATTTTTGTGAGCTCGTTCAAAAGGCGAATACTGCTGCCGACGAATGTCGGATCACCCTTGTCAGAAGCCAGTTCCTTCGGCGGATCGAACTCGATTGGCAACCAAAAAGATTGAAGCCACCAAGGCAGATTGCGCAACGCTGTCTTCGTCATCGCGTCGTGTTCCGAAAATCCTTCGAGCCCAGCAGCGAACGTGTTGAACGCATCCAGCGATGCATTGTTTAGCACAGAAATCATCACGCTTTCGGTCATGCGTTGCGTACCACTGGTAGTCATTCGTGGATTCAGACCGATAGGACTGCCGGTCGGAGGCCAATTTCTCAAACCGGGACGCTGGCAGATCCTGAGAACATGATCCTGAATATCTGAATCCAACGGACCGATTATGAGATCGGCGGCCATTGCGGGTCCCTTCACTCCCACTCGATCGTGCCGGGCGGCTTTGAGGTCACGTCGTAGACGACGCGGTTGACGCCTTTGACTTCGTTGACGATGCGGGTGGCGACCGCGCCGAGAAATTTCATGTCGAACGGATAGAAATCGGCGGTCATTCCATCTGTCGACGTAACAGCGCGCAAGCCGACCACATAATCGTAGGTGCGGAAATCGCCCATCACGCCGACGGTGCGTACCGGCAAAAGCACCGCGAAGGCCTGCCAGATATCGTCGTAGAGGCCGGCGCGGCGAATTTCTTCGATGAACAATTCGTCCGCCAGCCGCAGAATATCGAGCCTCTCGCGGGTGATCGGACCCGGGCAGCGAACGGCGAGGCCGGGCCCTGGAAACGGATGCCGGCCAACGAAAGCTTCGGGCAGATCGAGCTCGCGGCCGAGCGCCCGCACTTCGTCCTTGAACAATTCGCGCAGCGGCTCGACGAGCTTCATGTTCATGCGCTCAGGCAAACCGCCGACATTGTGATGCGACTTGATCGTCACTGACGGCCCACCGGCGAACGAGACACTCTCGATCACATCCGGATAGAGCGTGCCCTGCGCCAGAAAATCGGCCGGTCCTTTTCCATCATTCGCGACTTTCTTGGCCTCGCGCTCGAACACGTCGATGAACAATTTGCCGATAGTCTTGCGTTTTTCCTCCGGATCGTCGACGCCTTCGAGCGACTTGAGGAAAAGGTCTTCGGCAGCGACATGCACCAGCGGAATGTTGTAGTGGCCGCGAAACAGCGCGACGACGCGTTCACCTTCGCCGAGCCGCAACAATCCATGATCGACGAAGACGCAGGTGAGCTGATCGCCGACCGCCTCGTGGATGAGAACGGCGGCAACCGCAAAGTCGACGCCGCCGGAAAGCCCGCAGATCACCCTGCCCTTCCCGACCTGGCGGCGGATTTTGTCGATCGCCTCGTCCTTGAATGCCCGCATCGTCCAATCGCCGGAGCAGCCGGCGATGTTGCGCACGAAGTTACGCAGGATGGCGGCACCATGCGGCGTGTGGATGACTTCAAGATGGAACTGCGTGGCGTAGAACCGGCGCTTCTCGTCGGCGATCATCGCGATCGGCGCATTGGACGAGGTGCCGACGGCCACAAACCCCTCGGGCGGCCGCGTTACCCGATCGCCATGGCTCATCCACACCGGATAGCGCTGGCCGACCTCCCACACGCCATCATAAAGGGCCGAAGGCCGGGTCACCTCCACCTCGGCGCGGCCGAATTCGCGATGATGGCCGCCTTCCACCTTGCCGCCGAGCTGATGCGCCATGGCCTGCTCGCCGTAGCAAATGCCGAGCACCGGCACGCCGGCTTGATAGATCGCGGCCGGCGCAAGCGGAGCATCTTTGTCGAACACCGAAGCCGGGCCGCCTGAAAGGATAATCCCTTTCGGCTGTAAGCTGCGCAGCGCCTCGTCGGCCTTCTGGAAAGGCACGATCTCGCAATAGACGTTTTCCTCGCGCACCCGGCGCGCGATCAGCTTGGTAACTTGTGAACCGAAATCGACAATGAGGATCGTGTCGTGCATAGCGATATGTGCGGCTGCCGTCCTGCCGGGTCAAGGCCGCGGTCGCATCTTCCCCATTTTGCTCAAGGCCTGCGCATGACGGCGACATAGAAGCCGTCAGTATCCGTCGTCCGCGGCGTCATCAGCACCCCTTCGTCCGACAGTTTCGCCGCCTGGCAGAACATGAAACTCCGCTCGCCCAGGCTGGCGGCGGCCAATTCGCGCGGCGGCACCACGGTAAAGTCGCGATGCCGGTCGAGGAAGGCGCCGACCTGGTCGCCGTTTTCCTCCTGCAGAATCGAGCAAGTGATATAGGCGATGCGGCCACCCGCCTTCAGCAACGGGACGGCGCGGTCGAGCAAGGCCTCCTGCTGCTTGAGCCGCTCGAACAAGGCGCCGGGGCGCACCCGCCATTTGGCATCGGGATTGCGCCGCCAGGCGCCGGTGCCGGTGCACGGAGCATCGATCAGCGCGAGGTCGATGCGGCCAGTAAGATCGGTCAACACATCCGCTTCGCCGCGCGGCGTGCGCACCTGAATATTGCGGGCACCGGCGCGGGTGATGCGCTCATGGATCGGCGCAAGCTGGCGCTTATCGATGTCGGTTGCGTAAATCTGACCGCGATTGTCGGTCATGGCCGCCAACGCCAGCGTCTTACCGCCGGCGCCGGCTGCCAGATCGACGATCTGTTCGCCGGGCTTGGCGCGTGAAAGCAATGCGGCAAGCTGCGAGCCTTCGTCCTGGACCTCGATCGTCCCCTTGAGAAAGGCGGGCTCGGCATGGATGGCCGGGTTCTTCGCGTCCGCCGAAAGCTTGATCCGCAGCCCGAGCGGCGACCATCGCGTAGGCTCGGCATGCAAATGTTCGAGCTTGGGCAGCACTTCTTCGCGTTCGGCCTTGAGCGTATTGACCCGCAGATCGAGCGGCGCGCGGCTTGCAAGCGCGGCGCCTTCGGCGGCGCGATCTTCGCCGAACACTCGTGAAAAATGCGGATCGAGCCATTCGGGATAGTCGCCGCGTATATGCGCCGGTGCATTTGCCAGCCGGTCGTCGGCGAATGCGGCCCGCTCGGCTTCAGTCAATCGCGCGGGCGCAAAGCGCGCACCGCTGCATAGGTCGTCGATTTCGTCGAGCGCCAGTCCGCGCTCACGATGCAACATGCCGATAACGGCGGGCCGCGCGCCACTCTCCCCCATCAGCCAGGCGGAGGACGATTTGCGCCGCAGCGCGTCGTAGACCAATCCGGCAATCGCCGCACGGTCCGACGAGCCGGCGAAACGATGTGAAAGACCCCAGTCCTTGAGCACGTCGGCGGACGGGCGGCGCTGGGCGTCGATGTCGGCGACGATCTCGATGGCGGCCGAAAGTCGGGCGGCGGGTGTCATGCGATCGTCCAGAGCGCGGGCCGCCTCATTTCAGCCGCCCGCACCGCCAAATCGCCGCCGAGACAACACCGATCGAAATCACACAATCCCGCCACTGAGCACTTCGACGATATAGATCGCCCACATCACGATGAGCACCACCGCGCCGACAGAGTAGAAGGAACTGCGCCACCTGTAGGTGTTGCTGGTCACATGCACGTAAGCTTGTAGTACGCGGCAGATGACGAAAATCCACGCCAGGATGACAAACAGATAACCAGCGTGCCGGGTGACCCATACGAGGACGGTCAGGACATAAAACAATACCGGCAACTCGAACTGATTTGAGAAAGAATTCGCCGCCTGCATCGTGCGCCGCGGCCAATTCGGTTCGCGCAGCGCCACATCGGTCGGCTTCGCCGCGCCGGAGCGAAAATCGCCGCCGCGCAGCGCGCCCATCCAGAGCATCAGCACAAAGGTCAGGATGACCTCGACGAACAGCGGCAACAGAACGGCTTGCAGCGACATCGGCCAGATCCCCCATAGAGCCGCACGTCCTTACCATGGCACGGTTGCCGCCGCCATGCCGCGCGAGCGACAGCTCTTGTTGAAGGCGTTCACGCGCTCCAGCTGTCTGCCATAGCGTGATCTCTCGGGAAAACCAGCGTCACCCAGATCTGACGTTAAAGTTTGACGCTAATTGCCGTTTCGCCATCGTCGTCAACCAGCGCACTGCGCCATGACTTGCCGTCAAACAGCGCCTTGCCGACCGCATCGGCCGTCCCGCCGTGATTGAGATTGGCGGTAATCAAAAGACCGCCGGTACGCAAAAGCTTGCCCAGCGCGAGGTGCAGCGCCGGCACCGGCGTATGACCGTCGAAGAATGCGACGTCGTAACCGGGATCGAGCGTCGCTAGCACCGCAGCGAAGTCGCCATCATGCACCGCGATGCGGTGATCGAGACCCACGGCTGCAATATTCTGACGCGCGAACTCCACATGCTGGGGATCGCGCTCGATGGTGTCGACCGTCGCACTGGCCGCCCCATGCGCGAAGGATAGTGCCGTGTAACCAAGCGCCGTGCCCAGCTCAAGGATGCGGCGCGCCTGCACCGCCGCAGCGAGCGTCCCGAGCAGCGGACCGTGCCGGTAGGGATAGGCGTGGCAGCGATGGCGCGCGCGATGCTGATCGGTGGCTTTGCGCACGTCCGCGAACGGATCGTCCGGCGATTTCGTCACCGCCGCTTACTCCCGGCTCGGATAATTCGGGCTTTCGCGGGTGACGGTGACATCGTGCACATGGCTCTCGCGCAAGCCCGCGCCGGAGATGCGCAGGAACTCGGCCTTCCGATGAAACTCGGCGAGATCCTTGGCGCCGACATAGCCCATGGCAGCGCGCAACCCGCCGGCAAGCTGATGGACGACGTTGGCGACCGGTCCTTTGTACGGTACCTGACCTTCGACGCCTTCCGGAACGAGCTTGAGGGTGTCCTTGATCTCCTGCTGGAAATAGCGGTCGGCCGAGCCGCGCGCCATCGCGCCCACCGAGCCCATGCCGCGATAGGTCTTGTAGGAGCGCCCCTGATAAAGGAACACGTCGCCGGGCGTCTCGTCCGTTCCGGCAAGAAGCGAACCGACCATGGCGCAGTCGGCGCCCGCCGCCAGAGCCTTGGCGAGATCGCCGGAATATTTGATGCCGCCGTCGGCGATCACCGGCGTGCCGGTTTGCTTGGCCGCTTCGACCGCGTCCGTAATGGCGGTGAGCTGCGGCACACCGACACCGGCAATCACACGCGTCGTGCAAATCGAGCCCGGCCCGATCCCGACCTTGATGGAGTCGGCGCCGGCGTCGATCAGCGCCTTGGCGCCTTCCGCCGTCGCGATATTGCCGGCCACAACCTGCACCGCGTTCGACATGCGCTTGATGCGGGTGACAGCGTCCGAACACCCGGCGCGAATGGCCGTGCGCAGTATCTACAACGATGAGATCCACGCCAGCATCGATGAGCGCTTCGCTGCGCACAT
>CAVREN010000001.1:0-82200 GCA_963720115.1 uncultured Alphaproteobacteria bacterium | reverse complement strand
GGTTGCCATCATCATTGCGATGGGTGCCGATGCGTTCTACCAGGTGACCCTCGTAAGCGCCGCGGCGGAGAGTGACTCACGCTCAACAATGTCTGCCGTACCTGCCACACACTAGGGGAAGGCGACAATCGCCTCGGACCAAGCCTGCACAAGATCATCGGCCGCAAAGCGGGCTCGTTACCAAACTACAACTATTCAAGTGCGATGAAACGCGCGGATCTGGTGTGGGACAGGGCGACGCTCGACCGCTTTATAAGTAATCCCGACCAAGTAATTCCGGGCAACAACATGAAGCCCTATAGCGGCCTCACCTCCGCGGAGGAGCGCGCGAAAATCATCGCGTTTCTTGAAGCCAACGACGGCCGGTCACGATAGCAAATTCGGGGTGCACTGCGGACGTGCTCGAATTCTTTTCTCATCTTCCTAGATGCCGTAATGGGCGTCCGCCGTGTCAGCTTTACCCCACCCCCCAAGGCGAACATCGCTGGCGGGCCACTGCAAGTCCCTATTGTAGCCAGGGGAAAGCGATGAGGGTTGTTCTCCTGGTGCTGATTGTCTTGTGGCCGGCGACTGCCCCGGCCCGCTGGGTCGGAACGGCCGAGCAGTGGGCGGATTTGCAGAGCCGGGACGCCTACGGTGACATGGACAACTGGTTCAATAGCCTGTCGAGTAAGAAGGCTGGCAGTTGCTGCTCTAACTTTGACGGCCGGCCGCCCGAGGCAATCGTTCAGACGAGCGACCACCACTACCAAGTCATGCTTGAGGGCCAGTCGGTCGACGTTCCCGACGAGGCCGTGCTCGACGTGCCGAACAAGTATGGCAAGGCGCTCGTCTGGTACAGCAAGAGTTGGCGCAGCAAGGTGACAGGTCAGGAGGGTGATTTCTACATCCGCTGCTTCTTGCCGGGCGAGCTTTACTGAGCCGATAGGGCGACCATTCGGGTTGCCAGAGACACCAGGTGGCCATTCACATGTTTGATCGGCTCAAGAGGCATTTCTTCTGTTTCCTTCTGTTAATTGGCGAGCGAGGGTCGTCGAGGCTAACACGCGTTGTCGGTTGCCATCATCATTGCGATGGGTGCCGATGCGTTCTACCAGGTGACCCTCGTAAGCGCCGCGGCGGAGGAGGGTCAACTCGCGTTCAACAATGTCTGCCGTACCTGCCACACACTAGGGGAAGGCGACAATCGCCTCGGACCAAGCCTGCACAAGATCATCGGCCGCAAAGCGGGCTCGTTACCAAACTACAACTATTCAAGTGCGATGAAACGCGCGGATCTGGTGTGGGACAGGGCGACGCTCGACCGCTTTATAAGTAATCCCGACCAAGTAATTCCGGGCAACAACATGAAGCCCTATAGCGGCCTCACCTCCGCGGAGGAGCGCGCGAAAATCATCGCGTTTCTTGAAGCCAACGACGGCCGGTCACGATAGCAAATTCGGGGTGCACTGCGGACGTGCTCGAATTCTTTTCTCATCTTCCTAGATGCCGTAATGGGCGTCCGCCGTGTCAGCTTTACCCCACCCCCAAGGCGAACATCGCTGGCGGGCCACTGCAAGTCCCTATTGTCACCCAGGGGAAAGCGATGAGGGTTGTTCTCCTGGTGCTGATTGTCTTGTGGCCGGCGACTGCCCCGGCCCGCTGGGTCGGAACGGCCGAGCAGTGGGCGGATTTGCAGAGCCGGGACGCCACGGTGACATGGACAACCTGGTTCAATAGCCTGTCGAGTAAGAAGGCTGGCAGTTGCTGCTCTAACTTTGACGGCCGGCCGCCCGAGGCAATCGTTCAGACGAGCGACCACCACTACCAAGTCATGCTTGAGGGCCAGTGGGTCGACGTTCCCGACGAGGCCGTGCTCGACGTGCCGAACAAGTATGGCAAGGCGCTCGTCTGGTACAGCAAGAGTTGGCGCAGCAAGGTGACAGGTCAGGAGGGTGATTTCTACATCCGCTGCTTCTTGCCGGGCGAGCTTTACTGAGCCGATAGGGCGACCATTCGGGTTGCCAGAGACACCAGGTGGCCATTCACATGTTTGATCGGCTCAAGAGGCATTTCTTCTGTTTCCTTCTGTCAATTGGCGAGCGAGGGTCGTCGAGGCTACGGCACGGCGTTCTGTATCGCCGCGAGACCGACACCCGAACAGATAAACGCATGGCGTGCCGCTAAGACCAAACGCGCGCACTGGGGGAGCAGCCCTTCAGCTGCCGCCGCCAGTGTAACTGCGCATTCCAATTCCGCTTCGTGCAGATGGGCAATGGCCGCATCAATTTGACGCTGCGCCGCTAACTTCCTCGTCGTTTTGATGTGTACAACCCCGATGCCGAACCAACCATCTTGAGCGCTAGGACGCTCGCGCACGAAAGCCACGAAGTATCCAGGCTATACAAAAGCCCAGCGTCAGCAACGCAAGGGGCGGTATAGGTTCGGCATCATGGCCGAGAACTAATACACCCAAGTGGCGACCGCATCACTGAGGTCGCGCCTCGTGCGCCTGTTCGAGCTTCACAAGCCGATCGTGTAATTTCCGTTGATCGTTTGCCATCTCTACGGCGAGCATCTCAAGCCGCGCTCGCAACTGATCGCACTTCTCGTCCGGCGTCATCTTTTCCCAAAACATATCCATTTCAGTGTGTCCCTGCGGCTATTGCAGCCGTAGCCGAAGAGCATTGCGGGCGTCGGTGACGAATTCCTTAAGCTGCACCCACCGACCACGTGAAAAGAAACGCCGACAGACATCCGCCCGACGAGAAACTCGCCTCGCGCGCTGGGCGCTATCTGTCCGACTTATCGAGATACGCAGCTTGCCGGGGTCTATGGAAGTGACAGCCGAACTTCTTGATGATGGCGGCGTAGTAGGCGCACCAGTGCAGCGTCATGCGGCCGACTGGTCCTAAAAAAGAGAAATCGACCGCCGTTTATCGATTAAAATCCGCCGCGCGTGCACAAGTCTTGGGTGGACGGGGTGCGGCTGGCGAAGCGCGCGTCGGCGAGTTACTATCAGGTTCCTGACAGACTTGGCTTCCAAATCGGGATCCTTGTTACTCATTGTTGCTCCCACGAGTTGTGTGCTGAGGGGTGCGATGTCTGATCAATCTGATTTCGAATTTGAATCCCAGAATGAAATCGACAAGCACGGACAGGACATTCTGAAGTTACTGCATTCGGTTGAAGCCGAAAGGCGACAGGCGTTGGAGACCTCGCAAAGGCTCTCACGTCAGCTTCAGAATGCCGAAAATCGGATTGCAGAGTTAGAGGCTGAGGTACAGCTTTACAAAGCTAAAATGGATCGTGCAAAACAGTGGCTCCACAAACTTTTCTCTCAGATTGAAGAACGGCTGCTTGGCTAGTGCCCATATGCTCCCGTCCCACCCGCACATTTTTTCTGGCACCAATAACCACCAGAAACACCGCTCGCACCGATGCTGTTAGCCGTCGTGCAGCAAGCACGCTAGGCGCAGGGCGCTCGGGAAAATTCGGCGGCACCGCGACTACTGAGGCGCAACCCAAAATATACCTCGTTCATAACCTATCCGCTTGAGTTGCGGAAATATTATTTAATTTTTAGAAGTTTTGAAACAAATTCAAACTCAGAGAAGACGGCGCGAGTGGGCTCCAAAAATGCCGCCGGTATCAATCGACCACAATATCCCGCTACAGCCATCGCACCGCGGTCGGCCGTGCGGCAGTAAAACAAGATACCCGTTCAACCAGATGGAGGTCGGCGACAGTTTCATCGTCGCCGCGGACAAAGTCCATTCAGTTCGTGTCATCATCGGCCGCCGCAAGGATGCTCGTCGATACGTCGTTGGCCACGACGGCAATGCCTATCGTTGCTGGCGCACAGCCTAATTACCAAGCACCCCAGAAACCACGATAGGGGGCGTCTATGGTTAATGGCCAAGCTGACTACCGATGCCCCACATTAAGCCACGACGCCCGTTAACAATTTTTCTCGGACCTGCCCACGACGCCGATCGGCTACGCGCGTGCGGGCGTGGGCGCGTTATCCACAAAGTCTCGATGTGCACGTTTTTTTCTGAGAGTTGGTTTATTTTATTTGGCTGGACACAGTATAGGCGTCTGTCGTGCCTGATACGAAGGAAGAGGTTCTCAAAGCAGCCATCGCCGGGCTTCCTCGCGTAGTTGACGCGATCCTTGCCGCTCCTGCTGACGCTCAGTCAAGCATGCTGGCGGCCGTCGAAGACAGCTATCGAAAAGTCGCCCGCGATCTAGGTTATGCTGATAGCGACGTTCAGAACTGGGTCGAGCAACTCATGTTTCGTTTGCGGAGCGAAGTGACTGCGCGGCGGCCGCCTTGTTCGCCATGGCAGTCTCTTACGCCGTCAGCGCTTGGGCCGTTCCTTCCGCGCGGGCCTTTACGATGGAAAATCTGAGCACCGGTGGGAATACCACGAGGTTTGCCGAGCCAGACGGTCCGGCCAACAACTTCGGCCGAGGCGCACAACCGTTTGGCCCGGGCGGCCCCATGGTGCAGTTCGGCGCTCGACAGGGCCAGCTGACGCCTTTCAGTCGTTTCCCAGGCTCCGGTTACAACTCCACACCTCCTGAGCCGTATGCTCGCCCCCTCGGCAACGGCGATTAAACCAGCATGCGGGAACTGAAGCGCCAGGCTGCCTCGCCCTTCGTCTTCGCCTCGGACGTGGTGGTTCATTCACCCCGTCGGGCTTTGCCAAGCTGTTCGCGCGGGATTGTCTTTATGAAGATCAGGTTCGCGGGTTTGTCCCGCCGTCAAGTCGTACGGGGTGCGGCATGCGCAGTGCTGCTCGGACTGGTAGCCTGTATAGGCGGGACGACCAATGCCGGCATTTTTACGATGCCGTGGGAACAACCGCGAGGGCCTAATCCCGCCTTCGCCCGCCAGGTCGTCACCTACCCGACCCGCGAGCGGCCGGGAACGATCATCGTCGATCCGGGTAGTCATTTTCTTTACTTCATCCACGACGCCGGACAGGCCATTCGCTATGGCGTGGGCGTCGGCGCGGAAGGCTTTGTCTGGTCCGGGCGTGCGACAGTGCATAGCAAGCAGGAATGGCCTAATTGGTATCCGCCCGCCGAAATGCTGGCGCGCAAGCCCGAGCTGCGCCAGCACATGGTGCAGTTGCAAAGCGGCATCGGTATGAAGGGCGGTCCCGATAATCCGCTTGGCGCACGGGCCATGTACCTCTGGAGCGGCAACAAGGACACGCTATACCGCATCCACGGCACGCAGTGGCGGCCATTTCCATCTCCTCAGGCTAGCCAACTGTGCATTTAAAACACCATCTATTCGTTGTCGTCCGCTGTTACGGGTCTCCGGACCCGAATTACTTCTTGAAACCGTTTTAACCTGGCGGGCATCATCAAAGAATTGATCTGGACGAAGGCGCCATAGCCAGGGACGACCTCTGGCACTCGATCGACCCATGCAATCTGCAAACGTTGGAGCAGCCTTCCTAATCGCTAGATAGTGCCAGCTCTTGAGTTTGGGCAGCTTCTCGCCCCTCTTCCGTAAATTACAATTCTGGTCCCAGACCGGATTAGCGTAGATCGCCCGGGCCAACTCGCCGGTCGTAAACAGCTTGTCGCGTTCGGCGAATGTCATCGTTTGGCTAATCAGCTTCTCAATATTGCCGATCCTGCCGGCCTCCCAAGGCCGTGAACGCCGGATGGTAGCCCTCGCGCGAGCCGATCGTACGCGCGTGTCCTGGAACTGCCGCTGAAGGCTATAACGAAGGCGTTGCAAAAGACGGGCGTGGCTGACCACGGGTGAGACCTCATTCGTGTTGTTTTAGTGGTTGTAATTCCCTGTTGTCAGGATGGATGGGGGCTGCTTCGTCCCCAACAACCAGGGTTTTCCTACACGCTGATCGCTCTTTGCTTCCAGCCGCATCAGTCGCGCTTCCAAGCCCCTAGCCATGATCGCTCCTATTTCTTTGATTGTTCGAGCCGAACCAACCGAGCGGCCAGGTCCGCCGTTTCCACCGCACGCGTATAACCGTCCACCACTCTACTTAGTTCAACGGCCTCCATCGGGGTGAGCTCGCCATCAGCCACCGCAGATGCGATTGCTGCGGCTGCTTTGACACTATCGGCAACCGTCTCAATGCGAGGCATTTGGAATGATACTGGGCGGTCTTTCCGAGTTATATCCGTTCAGTGCAGAGTCGAAGCGCGGTGGTGTCGCCTTGCTTCGCCAAGTCGATTGCCTTGCGCGTGAATGTATCAGCCTCACCTCGAGCAATTGCTCGGCAGCGACTGTTGCTCGATTGCGCGCACCCATGGGCCGTCCATGGGGATTTCCGCTTTGCCCTGGTTTGAAAGGCATTTGATTTGTTTCCGTGTTGTTTTATCAACTGTGCGGGTCGGCTAACGCATCGGCGTTAATGGCCCACGCGCCGTTCGCTAAGTGCTCAACCGTCGAACTTTGGGTGCGGCGAGCTTTGAAAATTCCTTTTATGAGCCAAAGGGGCCAAATACGCCGCACCTTGGCAGTAAGTGATTGATATCGAACAATTGTCCTAGAACTTCCGACGGTCGCACCAATTCCACCGCCAGTCTACTTGCCTGCTCCTCCACTCATATACAACTGGACTGGCTTCTACATCGGCGGCAATCTCGGCGGTGGCTGGAACGGTGGCAGCTTTTCCGACCCCATTGGCAACTCCTTCAGCCCAAACACCCGTGCTCAGTTTTTGGGCGGTGGACAGGTTGGTCTCAACTATCAGTTCAACAACGGCGTCCTTGTCGGCGTTGAGGCAGACTTCGATTCGCTTGCCAATACCGCGAACAGCAACGCAATTGGGCTAGTTAATACCCTTAATACTCCGGGACCTACGGGAAGTACCGCTTCGGTGACCGTCAACAATCGGTGGCTGACGACCGTGACGGGCCGCTTAGGGTGGGCGTGGGATCGGGTGCTTCTTTACGGCAAGGGAGGCGGCGCCTGGGTCGGGTCAAACAATCCAACGTTAACCATCAATGGCGCACCAGTCGCAATTTTGACAAACAACAGCAACGCGGGTTGGACCGCAGGCCTTGGCGCCGAATGGGCATTCTAAGGCAACTGGTCGGCGCGGATCGAATACGATTTTGTTGGACTAAACAACCAAAGCTTTATTATTCCGACGTTAGTCGGAGGCCTTCCTGCCGGCGACCAATTCAACAGCAACAACCGAAACATCCAGATGGTGAATGTCGGAGTCAACTACTGAGTTTGGGCCGTGGTGGTAGAACCACACGCCGTAAGAGGAGTGCCACCGCTGGTTTGCAACGTTGACATGTTAAGGACAGGATCGATTGCGCAGACGAATTACCCGTTTTCTGTTGCTGAAATTAGCTGCTCATAGCTCGCCCAGACCAGCCTGCGTATCTTCCGCTTGCAATCGAATGACGAGCATGATCCCTAGCCCATCAATCGCCGAATAAGCTTTTGAACCGCGTCGGGGCCAGCTCAGTGTATCGCACCGTATGCTGGATCGACTTATGGCCGAGGTAGACTTGGATGGTGCGGGTATCGACGCCGTCGTTGGCCAGCTTAAACCCGCACGCGTGGCGGAGCATGTGCGGGTGGATCTTCATATCGAAGCCAGAGGCCTCGCCGGCGCGCTCTAGTCACCTGAATCTAAAGTTCGCCGGGGCCGCCCGCCTGGATAAACAAAATCAAGCATAACGACTTTCGGATCCTGGCACGCTGCAAAAAACGCGAAAAGCTTGTCTTTTGCAATTTAGACTAGACAGCGGCTTCGGAGCCCAAACTACTCTTCGGTTTCATCTAAGAGGATCTGCATCGCTTTGCCGAGGTGCGGCCGCACGTTAGGCGCAACATAGAAACCGAAAAAGCCAAGAAAAGCGAACAGTAGTAGCAACGATATAAAAATACCACCGCCAATCAGTTCACTAAGCATTACGGCCGCAAACGAGCTTCCGAATATCGCAGCAAACAACGGTGCAGCGAACAAGACGGCTACCAAAAAGAACTTGCTGAGTTTTCCGACAACCATTCCTATTGCCAGTAGCCGATAATGCATTGTGAGAATGCAACTTGCGATGCGCGTTGGGTCTATTACATTCAACATTTGATACTGTCGCGTTTGCTTTTGCGCATCAACAGTGGCAATCTTGGCATTGATGAGCCGCAAGTCAGTCTGGGCCAACTCGTCAAATTTTTTGAAACGATCCTGCATCTTGGTTAGGACCTCGGCTAAATGCTTTTCTTCAGCCAATTTCCGCGGCAAATTTCTTGCATCTGTTCCGAGCATCTCGAGCGGCTCGCGGCCGACATCGCGCTGATACTGAGCGAGGGAAATCGCACCAAATCGCAGCATGTCATCAATGTGTTTCGGATGCTCTTGCCCAATCTCGAATATTAGAGCGTCCAGGATCGCCGCCTTTGGATGCGGGAGAACCGATACGTCCTCAATCCTGGTTGGCAGAGGCGGATTGCGCTCCATGAGTGCGCCGTAATCTTGAATGATCCTTAGGCGGTCGACCATAGTGAACCATTCCGTGACACCAACCCGACTACCTTTTCATTGAAGGTTTTGGGAAAGAAACAGCGTGGGTTTTGACCAAACTGCCCTCGATAATGTGCGCGCGCTCGGTGGATATCCCTGATGCGCGGGAATGCGTTTGCGAGGACTGCCTTCCACGTCATTCTATAATTTTACCATTAAGTCCCCTTGCGACAACCCGCCGGAAAAGGCTTCCCAAAGGTCCATTGCTCAACGTCCAGCATACCGTCCCGCACCGTCCGGCATACGTCCAGCTCGTCCAGCATGCCCGGTCCGGCTAGCTCCCCGCCTACCCATAGGGAGCGGGACCACTCCCGTCCCGCTTCCCTTGTGGGATAGGCGTGTGGCGTTTGCGTGCGTCTCTCACATGCGCGCCCTTGCCGCCGCCGCAAGCCGCGCCCTTGCCCAGCTCATCCACCATGAAGACCGTGCCAAAGCGCTGCGAGACAACCGTGCGGATCAGGTAGCCATTGACGACCGCGACCACGCTCGCCCGCTGGTGCTTCCGCAGCAGCGCATGGTAACGCGCAGGGCCGATTCGGCAGAGCAAGTCCAGCCGTGCCTTGGCTACGCCTACAAGCACGACACCGACCTGACCAGCCGGATTGCCGCCAACATCACCAAGCTACCGGCACTGCTGTGCGGCCGAGATCGGGAAAAATTCCACAGCAAGACGGGGATGCAGGGCTATATTTTCTTTTTCTGTCAGCATGATGCTTTTTTGCAACGTTTGGAGGAATAATCTCTAAGTCTTGGAGACAATAAAAGAGCACTGGCGCCAAGATAAATCGAGAAGCAATTTTTTTGTCGCGTTTCTGATCGATTTTTCAGGCCCGTCAGGCAACTTGTGGTTCGATACCTCGACGTTTAATTGACAATGCCTATGGGAAAAATTCCAATTCGCCCCGTGCTGTTGAGGCCACTCGTGGTAGGAAAAGATGTCCGATAAGCTAATAGACGCTCTTGTCGCGTGTACGGCTTTTGCAGCCGGATTACTCGCGACTGCCGGGCAAGCTTTAGCCGACGAGCCAATAGTAACCAAGGCGCCGGCGGCAGCGTTGTCGACCACGTCCGGTGCTTGCACGAGTGTCTGGGGATTCTTTGTCACGGACTGCCCGCTGAGCTGGTATGGTGTCAGGCTCTACGGCACGATCGATGCTGGCGGCGGCTACCAGACTCACGGAGCGCCACTCGATCCGTATTTCGCGCAAGGCAGCTCCTACCTGGTTCAGAAAATGAACAGACAGGCGATGTGGACGCTCGCGCCGGGAGCCCTGAGCACGTCGGCGGTAGGCGTACTAGTCGATGAGCGCTTTGCGCCCGGCTGGGCTTTCATCGGCCAACTCGAAACCAGCTTCGATCCTTACTCGTTGGAGCTCAGCAACAGCCCGTACTCGATCGCCGGCAATCGAGGGGTGCCTCTCAATCTGCAAACTGCCAACAACGATTCGAGCCGCGCCGGTCAGTTCTACAATTCGGTGGGATATATCGGCGTTAATTCCGACACGTTCGGCACGCTCACCTTCTTTCGGCAAAATGCCCTCACCTTGGACGCCATTACCGCCTACGATCCAATGGGCGGGTCGTATGCTTTCTCCGCGCTCGGCTTTTCCAGCTCGAATTGCGGCGCCGGTGACTCAGAAACCTGCCGCATTACCACCGCGATTAAATACCGGGTCAACATCGGGCCGGTACGCCTCGGGGCGCTCGCTCAAGTCGGGGGCTATAATCAAAACAATGGCTCGAACGGGGATTACGAAGGCCAGATCGGCGGTGATTTACCGATCGGCGACTTCGGCTGGGGCACCGGCGCACTTTCACTCGACGCAATCTACAAATGGGAGAAAGACGCGGTGAACCTCTCGCTTGCGGGCGCTCCTACCAACGCTAACGGTCTTCCGATCGCGCCGTATCTGCCACAAACGCTGACCGCAACGATCTCCAACAACCAGAATGTGATGCTGGCTTCAAAGTATCGCGTAGGCCCGCTACAAGTATACGCGGGTTACCAATGGTACCAGTTGGCGCCGCCGAGCGATCCCGTGAATACCGTGACTGGTTTTACGAACATTGGCGGCCTTCCCATGGGAAGCGCATTTGGCAATATGACAGCCGTCACGAACGTGGCTTATTCAGCCGGATGTGCGGCGCGCACTACCTGCAGCGATAAAGTCATGCAAGTGATGTGGACAGGCGCGAAATATGCCGTCACAAAAGACTTGGATGTTATTGGCGCCTATTATCATTACATCCAAAACGACTATACGTCGGCCAGTTGCGCCAATCCCGCGGCGCACTCGCAGTGCGCTGGTACATTCGATACTGTTTCCGCTGTGGTCGATTGGCGCTTCGCGCCGAAGTGGGATACCTACTTCGGCATGATGTTCTCGCAGGTGAATGCTGGCCTGTCGAACAGCTACTTGGCGCGCAACAACTTCGATCCCACAGCCGGCGTGCGTTTCAGATTCTAAACTACAAAGCTTACGTTATAGCGCGGCCAAAAAGACGAAGCCGCATGCTGCTGGTTGGGTACGTTGGCGTCAGCGCTTCCGCGGGTGCTCTTGTCGCGAGCTGGCGCGACTTGACAAACGGTGATCCTCCTGTGCGTCAGCACAGGTTGGAGGCTAACACGGGAGAGGCTCGTGCAAACAGGAATGCAGACTATCGCGTGGCTGGGTCGTGTGGCGATCGCAGCAGTGACGATGGGAGCGCTCTGGTGGCCGCTGCAGTCAGTAGCGCATGCCGATCAGCAATCTACTCGCCAGCGTTGGCAGCAGCCGCCCGCCGCCGCAAACGCCTGGGCGGGGACGTCGTTTGAGGCGAGATGCACCTGGCCGTACCGTAACCAGTTTCCGCCCTGTATGTCGACGTGGCCTGAAGGCGATCCGAACTATCACGGCTCTAGGTCCGGGCCGACCTTCAACCGCTATTAGGTCATAGTTTCTCACACTGTCACATGCCTAAGCGCACCACAACGACGTCAGGAAAATTCGGGTTTTGCGTGGGACTTACACGCCCTCGCCGCTGTCGACACACAGATGAAATTTCGGCCGCTTCCTTGCCTGGCAGGGCATGCTCATCTGGCCCCGAACATCGTTGCGGCATCAATAGGGTCGATTCGAATCGACCCTGGAAATGCCCATGAAACGACCGCTTTGACGTCTCGTGGCTAAGAAGAGCACGGGCGGTTCACGAGCTCAGCGACGGATATTTCGGCGGGTGGGTAGATGTGTGCAGCCCGCCAAGGGGTCTCATTTGCTTCGTCACTTACCCGCCCTCGCCGCTGTCGCCGAATTTTCCTGACGTCGTTGTGGTGCGCTTAGGCATGGGCATGGGACAGTGTGACACTTCCATGTCGATCGGCACGTCTCCGATAAACTATCTGGCGCGACGTGCGCGACGCCATGGTGCTGGCGATCGACGCCAAGTACGGCGTCTATGTCCGCGACGCAGCCGGTGCTTGGCACTTCAACATGGAACGCATCGCCGCCTACGGCGCGCGTGAGGGCATCGTCTAACCGCTTCTTGAAACCGGCAAATTCAACTTGAAATGCAAAACGTTCGAGGACATGTCCAAAGGCTGGCCGCAACTCGAGGACTTGCGCTAGCTGCGCCACGCCCGCAACAAGATGCGCAAAGTGAAGCTGACGGTCGGCCGCGACGGCCGCAATCGCACGGTGCTGCGGCCGTTTAAGTCCAAGACATCGCGCACCCAGCCGAAGGCGGCGCAGTGGATATTCTCGCCGGCGGTGTGGCTGCGCTCGCTGATCAAACCGGCGCCGGGCATGGCCGTCGCCTACGTCGATTACTCGGCGATGGAATTCATGATCGCGGCGTCGCTGTCCGACCAGCACTGCGGGCCGGTCAACGCCATGTTGGACATGTACCGCAGCGGTGATCCCTACTTCGCCTTTGCCAAGCGCGTCGGCGCCGTGCCGGCCATGGCCACCAAGAAGTCGCACCAGGCGACGCGCGACAAATACAAGGTCATGCTGCTGGCGACGCAGTACGGCATGTCGGCCGACACGTTGGCGGGCCGGCTCGGCGCCTCGACCTTCGAGGCGCATGAGATGCTTAGCCAGCACCGCGCGATCTTTGCGCAGTACTGGCAGTGGTCCGATGATTGGGTCCAACACGCCTTGCAGACCGGAATCATGCGCACGGCGATGGGTTGGACGTGCCGCGTCGGCGTCACCGAGTTCAACGAACGATCGATCCGTAACTGGCCAGTTCAGGCGACCGGCGCCGACATCCTGCGGATCGCCTGCATTCAAGCGGCCCGGCGCGCAAGCTGTCGGCGCCGGTGCACGACGCGGTGCTGATCGAGGCGCCGCTCGCACGGATCGAGACCGACGTAGTGCTGATGCAGGAGGTCATGCGGCGGGCGTCGCGGATCGTGCTCAAGGTCGGCGAACTGCGGACCGACGCCAAAATCTTCCGGCACCCGGAGCGCTATAGCGACGCGCGCGGTGCCGCGATCTGGGATCGCGTGCTTGGGCTGCTGGCCGAACAGCAAGCTCAGCAAGACATCGCCGAGAGCGTGTGATATGGCCACCAGAAGAAACGCAAGGAGCCGCCTTTCGTCAAAGTGCCGCTGTGGTGGGCGAAGGCAGCGGCGGAGGCCACCAAGACACCCAAGGCGCTGGTCTGGGTCCGGCTGCTGCACATGGCATGGAAGGCTGGAAGCCTGACGTTTCCGTTACCCAACGGCAAGCTTGAAGACGACGGCGTTACTCGATTCACCAAGTACCGGGCGCTGCGAGAGCTTGAGGCTGCAGGACTGATCGTGGTGGAGCGGCGTCACGGCAAGACCCCCACAGTGTCGATTGTTTGTCTGTGAAATCCCGCCAACATGCACAAGCTTGCACATGTTGCCCTCTGCAACCCTGCACATGTGACATGTGCGCTCCAGCTACAAACATGTGGGCCGGCGCTCATACGATCCTTATTCTTATCTTCTTCTTTGTCTTCCTTTCTTACTACGTCTCACATAAACAATTGGTGGGTGGAGGTAGCCCATGCAGGACGAGAAACCGAAATCTGGTCTGGATGAGGACGAAGCATTCCTTTGCCAGCTGATATTTCCGGAGGAGGATCGGCACCGCTTCACCGCGACGCCATGGCATCGCGGCTACCGCTGGTTTCGGTCGCCGAACGTCGTCGCCATCGAGCGTTACCGGCGGGCGGCCGCGACGCAGCCGAGTTTGCCACCGAAGGCGGCGTAATACGCCTGCCTTTCTTGTGCTGCAAGGGCTTATTGCACCAGCCGTGTTCTCATGCCTAAAGGGAAAACGGGTGCGTCCCCAGCCGTTAACTGCGAGGAGATTTCAAAGTTGCTGGGCTCTACGGTCAAGTTGATTAAGACCGCGCTGAAAGCGCGATATGCCGCGAGGCGGCCGTCAACCGAAAACGTGCCGTACGATTTGTTTAATCCTGCGCGTATTTACCAATGGGCGGCCGCGATCCATCGCGTGAGGGCCGCCTACACACACGGGCATAATGGTTGCAAGCCGCGATTGCTGCGACCGCGCCGCTTTACCGAGAAGATGCAGTGGCGCAAGCTATTCGACCTCAATCCCCTGTATGCGGTGATAAGCGATAAACTGGCGGTACGCGATTTCATCGCGGAGCGCGTAGGAGCCGACGTGCTGGTTCCTTTGCTTTGGGTTGGAAATGACCCCGCCGCCGTTCCCTTCGATGCGCTCGATCCGCCGTACGTGATCAAGAGCACACACGCTTCTGGACACGTTTTAATAGTGCGTCAGAGACAGGACGTTGATGTGGATGCAGCCGTCGCCACGTTTAGGGATTGGCTTGGCACTTGCTACGGAACCACCAAAGACGAACCCGGATATGTACCGGTGCCGCGGCGTCTCATGGTCGAACGAATGCTACTCGGTGCCGACGGAAGTCCGCCCCTGGAGCGCAAACTTTCTGTCTTCGACGGCCGCGTACGGTTTGTGCAAACCACGTTCGTGGATAAGGATGGCCCGCATCACCGAGCATACCATGACCGGGGATGGCGCCCGCTCAGCTGGTATATGAAAACCCCAAACCAACCGGAGTTGTGCTGTTGCGGTGGAGGCAAATTTCCAAAACCACGTAAAGAGTGCTCTTCGCCTACACGCCCGCACCGATCGCCCGATCGCCGGGCAATTTCCTGGCGGAAAATTTGAGCTCGATCGAGCTCTTACATCGCTCGCCGGATGCTGGTGCGGGATTTTTCTGCGTGAGAAGCGGGGCTCTTGGAGTTCGCAGTAGCCGATGCTGCCAAGCTTCCTCACGTGCGTTGGCGTGGCATTCTTCGTAGGTCATTTCGCGGTATTGCCTAGAGAATTGCCCGCCCGGCGTCGCATCAACTAGCCGCTGGCCCTTTCGTTGTTTATCAGATCGACTGGAAATAAGACCCAATGACCATGCCACTCATTGCTATTGAAAGGCATGCCCCGCGCAACCCAGGCCCACGAGGACGATGCCGAGCGAGCCGTGCGCGCTGGGCTGTGAGTTGGTGACTGCGGTAAGCAATGGTCTGAGGCAGGACCTAAGCCCCTTGCAGAGTTCGGGCCGGCTTTCACTCACACCGATACAAGTGGAGCGGTCACACCATTCCCGCCTTAGCTACAGGCCAGTTCGACTTGATTGAATTCTTCCGTCATGGGCATACGAAGCTTGACGGTGTGCTCACCCAGGAGGATTTGGCCGCTATCCTAGCCGACTAACTACTGCATCCGGAAGCCTTCGTGCAATTTTCTTAGCCACTCCTCGAAATCCAGTTGATCGAATGTGCTCAGTGCGATCAAATGCATTTTGGCACCACCTCCGAGCGCGACTTCTTCTTTCCTTTTGCTCCAAGAATGACGGGGGAAACAGAGAAGTGACATAGTCACTCACCTTTAAATCCAGGACTAGATGAATGCGCTCCGCTCGCCCTCCATTGCGAAGGCGATGGGGAAAAGAAAATTCACCATACCAAAGTTCACCGGGTCGCCAAATTTGATCTTCGTGACAAATCTGGAATTGAACACCGGGATTCGTGACTATCGGGATGTGAAGCCGAGCATTGACATTAGTGTCGATCGACTCCGAGCGGTCGTAGTGCCAATAAATGTTCTTACCGGGTTGGAGTGCCATGAGCCTTACTCGTTGCTTATCACATTGAAAACTGTCAATGATGCTTTCGAGATAAGGTGCTAGAGCTAAAATTGGGGTTTTAACATACTTGCCGGGTAACCATCTCAGTTCATTAGGATTGCCCTCATGTGAAATCAACCCGATCGCACTCCAGCCGCCATCATGGTATCTCGGACCATGTCCGACTAACCCAAATTGAGTAACTACTTTCTTGGTCTCGGCCGCAATCAGGTCGGCATCGATCCAATCGCAAGCCCTTAACCTGCAACTCAGGTTAATACCCATGGATCGACTGACTACCTGCCAAGGATATAAATGCCAAAAATCTGACATTACACTACACCTCCGGCGAGAAGGTTGCACGATTCACGCCTTGGCGCAATATGACGGCCGATTGCAAGGCCAAGGGCTAATCTGGGCTAATCTGGGCTAATCTAGCTAATCTGTGCCCCTTATTCCTAACGACAAGGCGAAATTGCCGGCGAGCGCCGATCGCCTATACGCCCACGCTCGCCGCCAAATAAAACCGTCCAGCAAATTTCTCTCTGGCATCAATCCGCTCGTCGTAGTCCGCGGCGAGGGTGGCCGGTGGCAATTTGGGTGGCAATGGGTCAACGCGGCGCAGAACGGAAGACAAAGTCCGAGCGGAGTCAACGTCTTCGGCGTATCACTACAGCGGTTTGCTAGACCGGTGACGGCGAAAAATGCACGCAGATGGACGCCAGATAGACACAGATGCGGGACGGACGGGCGCTATTGCCTTCCACACGAAGGGCAAGATGTGCCTGCTGACGCTCGACGCTATCGATGGCCGAACCAGCGCCGCCAAGCGAGCGCGCGAATTGATGGCGACTATCGAAGCCGATCTCGGCGGTGCCGATCGGCTGAGTGAGGGAAGTCGCCAACTCGTGCAGCGTGCCGCTGTGTTGGGCAACCTATATCGAAAACTACGAGGCGATGTGGCTCGCCGGTGAGACCGTCGGACTGGCCAGCTACACGCCCGCGCCCTCGTTGCCGACATTTCCCGCCGCCGCTTTGCCGCGCTTGTTCGTGGCGCAGTGTGGCCCCTCATCAGGTTGGCAACGGCGGCAAAGGAAAAAGGGCGGCCGAGCGCCGCCATCACGATACGGCGGGTCGCCCTAGGTGGATCGGATCAAACCAAGAAGCGCGGATGGCGATTGTTGAGGGGAGGCTTGCGCTCAGATTCCTTCAACGCTTCGTGCCTTCGCTGTTTGTCAGCAGGCAACGCAGCCGATGTTTTACGTTCTGTGGTTGCTCTGTTTCCAAAAAGTCCACCAGAGGCACGATAGGGCGAGAACGAACAAACGGCGCACTTGATCCGTCGGTATCCAGCGTGACACGGTCATGCCGCACACCGCGCTCACCGCTATTCGGGTCGCGCACCAGCACCCATTGATCACGCTCACCGCGTGAATCGGGTTCACTGCGATAGATGACTTCATCAATTACGGCTCGGTCACCGGTCCATGCCGTCCGCCGCTCGGTGTGTCGTTTCCGATATTCAGCCAGAGTGGCCCCGATGAAGTAACCGATCTGCAGCGACACACCTCCCGCTACAAGGTTAAGAGCGATAATGCGAAAATTCTGCCCGCTCGAAACACCGAGCAAGAAGATGCCGGCTGCCGCAACCAACATCACCGGCAACAACACGAAAATTCTAAAGCGCAGACCGAGAATGGTGCCGAGCGCTGCCGCGCAAAGCAGCATAACCATTCAGTGCCCCACGGATTTTGCAATGAAGGTGTCGAGACCCACCCACCTTGCCGACTCAGTCCCCAAGTAAATGCTGCTGCAACAATTTGGCAAAACGGAGGTCGCTGCATTGCGGCATCACGTGGGCGCAACAGGGCGTCACGGACCCGCAGGCGCTCGCTGTGGACGCAGTGCGTTTCGTTCGAGCCAACTACAAAGACGATCTCAGCGGCAAGGCATAAGGGAAATAGGGCTTAGCGGCCAATGAGTTACGGATTGCGGACCCTTCGTCACAGGGACGAGAAACGGCAATGCTCGAAGGAATATTGTCTGCGACGCCCCTAGCGTCTCCTGCTTCGGGCAATGAGGGAACTGAAAGTCTCGACAACATCGTCGACAGCTGAGCCCTGGCGCGACCCAAAGGAGAACAATATAGGTTCGGCACTAGCCTCCGGTGCTCGCCCAGCCGGCATCTCCATCCTGCCCTCGGTCCGAACTGACGCAAGACGATATTTGCGCCAGCATCTCAGCTGGTCGACGTAAGATCGAATACGTTGGCCATGACCCCGCAGCGTGCCGTAATATTCGGACGATCCTTCTGATTTAGGGCCTAGTATTGAGAAGGCGGGAATGGGCATCGCCACCTCAATTTCGACGCATCGGTTTTTGCACAGTTTTTTTCACAGCCGTATGTGCGCCGTCCTAATTCCGCGCGCTTTGCCGGATTGCATAGGCCCTAGGGATGTTGGTCGCGGGCGGGGCAGTGGAAAGGCGTTCGTTCGTCGTCAAGGAGCAGAAATTCATTCGACCGATCCGCTGTGGCAAATGCGGCGGCAATGCGCATTTGATTCGGCGCTCGCCCGATCCGGTCAAAAGGGACGGCTCCGAAATTCGCGTCTTCGAATGCTACGACTGCGGACACCAAACGCTCCGCACGGTGAAAGGGTGACATGCCGCGTCGGATTCCTCGTGTCGTCCGCGCCGACCATCGTTAGTTAAATGGCGCACGGGTGCGTCGGTTTCGCGAACACTCGATTTGCGTTGGCTTGGATATGGTGACTACGCCGCTTCGACCGAAACTCCAACCTTGGTTGCGATCTCTTCGGCTCCCCTGACGTTTTACGCTGAGCAATTTGTTGGGCGACCTGGCGATCAGGTGCGCTTCAAGCCAATAAGTTATAAGGATGCGCATCGCCGAGGGGGTCAGGAAGGTCTATTTCACATTTGACCCCGCGTGGAGCGGTTTATGGACCTCGCGACGGAAGCTTTGCACGATGCGTGGCCATGTAAGCCAAACTTGAAGTGATGAACGCTATCCACGCGACAAGTTGGCTCAACTCACCAGATCGGCGGCTAATGGTCCTTGTTCTTTCGGCGCGATCCGAGGGCCACAAGAGCCCAGCCGATGAAAGCGAGACTTGGGCCCAGGATGAAGAGCGGGGCTATGTGGTCCATGCCCATCCTAGCCTGCTATGGGGCACATTGACGTGACACTGCGACTGCCTGGCACTAACCGGTCCTGCAGCCTTGCAAGGCAACGCGCACTATTGCCGCTAGCCCCGGCTATAGTGAACTGCACACTTATGGCTGTAGAGAATGCGGGGTGTGGGTCACAGAAGGGAGGAGCCGGAGAGACCAAATCAAAGACACTTTCTTTATGCGCAAATGGCCTAGTCATCTGGAACGGAAGTTCGCCACATTATAGAGAGCGCTCAGAGCTTAGAAAGGAGAGCGCTTATGGCGAATGCACGTGTGAGGGGCCGGCCGATCGCGCCGTTGGTTCTCAGCGCACAGGAACGGGCGTATTTGGAGAGGCAGGTTCGTCGTCACCGTGTTGCCCGGTCGCTATCTGAGCGATGCCGCGTCATTCTAAGGTGTGCGGACGGCGTGGCGAGCAAGGATGTTGCTGCCGAGCTCGGCCTTCACGAACACACAGTTGGCAAGTGGCGTCGCCGATTTTTGAAGGATCGCTGCGAGGGTCTGCTTGACGAGGCGCGTCCCGGCCGACCTCGAAGTATTGACGACGATCAGGTTGCTGCCGTGATCGAGCGGACACTATGCACGACACCGGTCGACGCGACGCATTGGTCGATCCGCTCGATGGCGGCGGAAGCTGGCTTTTCCCACACCACCATCCGCCGGATGTGGGCGGCGTTCGGCTTGCAGCCACACCGTAGCCAGACATTCAAGCTGTCGACAGATCCTCTGTTCGTCGACAAGGTCCGCGATATCGTCGGCCTTTACCTTTCCCCGCCCAACCGAGCCCTCGTCCTCAGCATCGATGAGAAGAGATCCCATGGGGAGTGGGTAGCGATCCGACGCTCCAGCAGGGTGAGGTTGCTACCCGACTCACTTTGGAGGCGACCCATGCAAATTGTCACTGATCGACCCCAAGCGCCGACCGCTATCCGCACTGACCTTGGCGCGATTTTCGTCTCGTTGGAACTCAGTCGATCGACCTGGCTGGTCACATCGTTGTCACCGGGCGGCGGAGAAAAGATGTCGAAGCATACGGTTCGCAGCGGCGATGTCGCTGGCCTGCGGACGCGGTTCTCTCAGCTCAAGGACAAAGTTCAAATCCGCATGGGGCAAGTCGTACCCATCATCGTAATTCAGGAGGCGGGTCTGGACGGCTTTTGGATCCACCGATTGCTGCAGGACGAAGGGGTCGAAAGCCACGTTGTTGATCCCGCTTCAATCGCGACGTCGCGCCGGCGCCGACGGGCGAAGACTGACAAGATCGATGGGGAAGCTCTGGTGCGAGCTTTGCTAGCGTATAAGCGAGGCGAGCCGCGGGTGTGCGCTATGGTTCGAGCACCGACGCCGTACGAGGAGGATCGCCGCCGGATCTGTCGCGAGCGCAAGACCCTGACAGCGGAGCGGGTCGAGCACGTCAATCGGATCAAGGGGCTGCTCTTCGCGCAGGGCATCTCTGACTATGAGCCCTTGTTGCGCAAAAGACGCGCGCGGCTTGAGGAACTCCGGACCGGTGATGGTCGTCCTCTGCCCCAACAATTGAAGGCACAGATTGGACGCGAACTTGATCGACTCGAACTCACGCTTGAGCAGATCAAGTCCGTGGAGACTGAGCGGGATGCGATGCTCAGCCTGTCGGACGAAGGCACGCCAGCGCCAGGAGCAATGTTAAAGAGTTTGAAGGGGATTGGTCCGGAATTCGCCGGTGTCCTGTGGTCGGAGGGATTGTTCCGAAGCTTTTCCAACCGACGGCAGGTTGCCTCTTATGCCGGATTGGCGCCGACGCCCTGGCGGAGCGGATCCGTCGCTCACGAACAAGGCGTCTCCAAAGCCGGAAACCCGCGGCTGCGAACAACCATGATCCAGCTCGCCTGGTTGTGGGTAAGGCATCAGCCCCGTTCGATACTGACCCTGTGGTTTTATCAGCGCGTACAGCTCAATGGTGGCCGAGTTCGGAAAGTACTGATCGTTGCCTTGGCGCGAAAGCTGCTGATCGCCTTCTGGAAATATGTGACTGCCGGCGTTGTCCTTGAAGGAGCCGAGACAGCGGCCGCCTGAAAACAAAAGCTTTTCCCTTTTCAATCTTCCGGGGCCTGATCGGCTCCGGCGGATCCAGGTGAGCGGACCGAAATTTGGCTTGGCTTAAAAAGCCGAAGAAGAGAATGGTCCCGCCCTCCTGAGCCCTCGCCCGACGCAAGCGGGATATTGGTGCGGCCGTTAAGAGCGGCGACCGGATGTGAGTTTGAAGCGGCATCGGAAACGGGCCGGGTCATGCAAACGGGCTCAGACCTTGGATGCCGATCAACGAAAGGAAATTTACGATGTAATCCGATCTGAACATCTTGACCCACAAATCCCCATGTGAGCCAGATCCAGGCACTCGATCGCGAGCAGCCGGTCTTGCCGATGATGCCTGGCGTACCCGAACGTCGCACGCACAGCTACGTGCGGCATGGTACGACCTCGCTGTTCGCCGCACTCGATGTCGCCTCGGGGTTCGTCATCGGCAAATGCTACAAGCGTCACCGGGCGGCCGAGTTCCTAAACTTCCTCAAAGAGATCGATGCTCAAGTCCCCGAAGGGCTCGATGTCCATATCGTCATGGATAACTATGCCACCCACAAGACGCCGAAGATCAAGGCGTGGCTTGCCCGTCGGCCGCAATATCATGTCCACTTCACGCCGACTTCGGCATCATGGATCAACCAGGTCGAGCGCTGGTTTGCCGAGCTCGCCAGAAAGCGGCTCCGTCGAGGTGTTCATACCTCTGTCAGGCAACTCGAAGCCGATATCCGCGCCTTCATCGATCGCCACAACCAAAATCCAAGGCCCTTCAAATGGACCAAATCTGCCGACCAAATTCTGGCTTCAGTGAAACGCTTCTGCCACAAAGCGCAGCAGACATTATGCGGCGAACTTTAGATTCACGTGACTAGTTTGCGGTAAGCAGCGCTTGTCTCTTCTTTTATTCTCGTTGACACATCTCTGCCCTGTCTTTGCCTTGTTTGACCCCAATTAATTACCGGTCGGGGCGGTAACGCGGGTTGTGCCAGACCTTTCGCGGCGCACCCAGGGCGTTGGGGCACTTATGTATGGGTGGGGACAAAGCTTTATTAGCTGGGCGGCACTAACAGTCGCTTGGATGCTAACATTCGCAATCGGCATAGCGGCTTATTCTCTTCCAGTAGCGCGGCTCTTGGATAGCTGACAGAGTAGTCGAGCCGACGCCGCCTATGCCGTGGCGTGTCGTTCCCGCTAGCGAAGGAGTCTCCTCCTTCGATGCAACTGTGCTCCCTGTCCAACGCAGATGGGGGGATAATATGGTTGAGATTCTGAAATTCTCTCGGGAAACGGCTTTCGCTCCGGAGACCATCGAGATCTTAGCTGCCGCGCTGGATGAGGCGTGGGAGAGGCTTCGACAGTCCGGCAGTCGATTAGCCAGGCCAGCTTATTCACGTGCTATGCGCGAGGTAGTTGCCAAGCGCATCATGGAAATGGCCCAGCGTGGGGTGCGAGACCGTGAAGCGCTAGTGGCAGACGCCCTGCGCTTTATAACGGCGAACTACGAAGAATCTAGCAAACTGACAAGCTGACATAGCCTCAGTCGTCGCGAACATTGCGTCCGATTGTTCTCCGCTTATGGGACCGCCGAATCATATTTGTTTGAACGACGGCAAGGAAACAGGTACAAAGAGAGCGGGGAGTTTCCACAAAGCGTCGCGTGGGCCGCGAAACCGCGGCGTCCTGCAATTTTGATCCATGGTCGTCAACAACGTTGTCCTTCTTCGAATTTTCGCACTGGCCATGATGCTTGCCGGTGCGGCTTGGCAGCCGGTGCGCGCTGAGGACTGTCGCCGAGGGGTCGATTCCGGATGTCGCTTGACAATCCTCGACGACTGGGGACTTGCGCCCATAACTGCCGAGCAGCGGCGCGACCTCTTGGAGATCATGGAGGATCGATACGGCCGCCGATCGACCATGGTGACCAGCCAGCTTCCGGTCGAACATTGGCACGAGATCATCGGTGATCCGACGCTCGCCGACGCCATTCTCGATCGACTGGTGCACAACGCTCACCGGCTCACGCTCAAGGGCGAGAGCCTCCGTAAAGCCGCCGCCAAGCGTCAGACGCTTGACGACAAGCCTGCTAACTGACCTGATGACGACGTCGACACGAGAGCACGCCTTAAGAGGTGGCCGGGATCATCGGAATCCCCGGCCGGCTTCAATCGGTACAGGCGGCCGCCTTCGCTCGGAATCACCGGCCGACTTCATCGGAATGCGCACTCCGGACTCGGATTCGTGCGCTCGAATGTCTAGCCTCCCATGGGTATCTCTCTTTCTACTAAACCGTCTCCATTGGCAGCCCTTCGATTTTCTACTCACTATCTCGCTATAGCAGTGTTTTGCCGCCGGCTATGACCCATGAGCAACAATTAAGATCTCCATCGGATTTCTTGGTACCCCATCGCCTGCTAGCGCCGAACTATCGGTGGCAAAGAAATTGCCATCGGGTGCTGTTCGGCTTCGATTTTCCAACCGGGCTACCAGTTCGTTCGGAAAACAAGTCCAATTGCGAGGTGACGAGCCAATGTGTTTACGCCAACGGCTTGGCCCATTGCAAAAAATTCCTGTACCTAACAGGTTCCGTCCTCCGCGCCACCGACTTGGTATCGCTCATCATCTTGTCACCCTCTGAGCATGAAGGCTTCTATCAACTCCGTCATAGCTCGCGCCGCTGCCCGTCGTTGATGTAGGGGCAACTTTTTCATTTCGCGCACCATGATATTGACGGCGGGTTCGGCGAGCGCGTCAAACTCGCCATCTGCTTTGCCGCTGCCGTTAGCGCCAAGCAATTGCGCGGGCGACACCTTCAAGGTTTCGCCGGCTTTGATAAGGCGAGAGCCGGATAGGCGATTCTTCCCGTTCTCGTATTTTTGTATCTGCTGAAATGTCACGCCCAGGCTGTTACCTAATTGCTCCTGAGACATTTTGGCCGCGAGCCGGAACGATTTGAGCCGGTGGCCGATACCCTCGTCGATTTCGTTTGCTACCTTCTCCCTCGGCTTCTTTGGCTTTGCGGGTTTCTTCCTAATCGTCGTCATCATCGCCCTCCCTAATTTTCGTCGTCACTTGCAAAATCGACTTCATCCGGTTCCAAATCTCTTGCCAGGCCGCGTTACCGCTCATCGCCACTGGTCTCGGCGCGCTGGGTCTGCTCGGCTGGCACAGAAAGCGGCGGGCGCACGCTGCGGCATCCTAATAAGTGCGGGCGCTCCTTGGGCGGGCAATCGCTCCTGGCGAGCGCCGCGTTCTTCCCACCATGATCATGCGTTGATCACAACCTTGGCTGTCCTTGAGCAGCATAAGCGTGAGCTGCACATAACGATCTCTGAAACCTTGCCATTCAGTGTCAATCTAGCCGCTGAAGGCGTTGTTAGGAGCTAGATTTGGTAGCGTGGCCAGTATGACTTGCCAAGTCTCTCAGCCTCACACGCACTTCGCGCTCACGGCGCAACCGGGTAGGTCGCAGGAGCGGCCAGCTACTAACATGAGCTCTCGGCTCATCGTACAGGATCGGCCTGCCCACTGCGTGCTCCCGGTGCCCCTCGTTCCCGGATGGTCACACCATACGCCAGGACCACGCTGTCCCAGCCGAACGAGTGGGCACCGCGATCCTCATACCGGTTACCAACGTCATCAAGCTCGTTCGCGACCGTGCGTCACCGTACGCGCGCTCCAAGGGATGCCTTTCGAACAAGACTACACTCGCCATGATATTCAAGCTCGCCGAGGCCGCCGAGAAACATTGGCTCGCCTCGACGACCAGTTGCCGAAAGTCATCCTCGGGGTAAAAAACGCATCGAGAAAACCTGAGAAGGATTGAACCTGTGGTGTAATCGCCCTGCTTTACTAAGCCATGCCGCTCAGCTTCCCTGATTGCGATCACCTCCTCGGCAGCCCGGACCATCGCAGCCTCGATAGCGTCAAAGATTTCATCCATCGGACTTGCTCCTGTAGATGGTCTTCCCATGATCTTCCCATCTCGAAACTTTGCGAAGATTGTTATCGCGCTTCTCCACCTAAGTGCTTGATTTCATTGAGCGGCCGAGTGAGTGACTTGAACTTGAACCCCCGACCAACAGTTTACAAGAGCGCCGCGCGGGTCCTTGGCAGTCCCAAGCTGTGTTATGGAAGCCTAATCTGGTTGGGCGCCCGTGATGGCGTTTGCCACCCAATCCCGAGTAATTGGGTGGCAACAACACTTTGGCCCTGGCATCGGCTGTCCGAGGGAGCACATCAAAACATCCCCTATCCAAGATCGACCTCTGTGATCGCGGTCATACTGCCATGGCGAAGTCCTGGGCTATGAAACCCTAGCTCGACATATCGCGTATCTACCGCTGACAGGCCCCGTCCCCCCACACCCCAAGGGCAACATGACTGTTTCTCAGACACCAAGCTCCGCTGCGGAGCGGCGGCTCGCCATTGCTCGTAGGCTGTACCAAGCATTGGTGGCACAGGACCCTGACCGGGTGATCACCCTGTGCGACAGCGCGGGTGGGGTTGTGGCTCGTCACGAGCCGCTGCCTGAAGAGGATGCGCCAGAGGTTGTCCCAATAGCGACGCGCAATGGGTAAGAGCCCTCAGGTGTCATCCCGGATGCGACATCATGGGCAGTGCTCGGCATCCGGCGCATGCTGGATCCGGGCGGCATCCCATCTCCCGACTCCCCGACGCCGCCTGGATAGTTTAGGTCCTTGAGCTGAGGCAACTAAGTAGTACCCTGCTCGGGGTTCATTTTGATGGCGGGGACTATCAGCCTTGCGCAGACGTGCAATGCTGTTTTGCAGCTTTGCTGTCTTTCCGACTTTCAATACTCATTTTCTCGAGCGAGGGCACAAATCGGGGAACGATTTTCGGATCGCCTGAGTTACGACGGCGTGGGGGTCGGGCGACCTGATAGTGGAATTTGACGCGCTCTTTGAGCTTTCGGTTCCGATACAACCTGACGCACTTATTGAGATTTCAGTTCCGATCTTCGGTCGCCTGGCTACCCCCAGAACCTTCAGTTGATTGCCTCGCGGGCGTTTCCTGAAATCGTTTCAAGTGAGCATTGCAGCCGTAGCAGTACTCCGGCTCAAATCATCTGTTCGCGGACGCTTTATCAGTTTGTTGTTGGAGTGAGGACGGGACCCGCTCCCACATCCTGATGCCCGGGGCCCGTCCTAGTACCGAGTAAGGAGAGACCCTGCGACTAGGCTCCGCGGGGTCTCTTCTTTTCGGCAGCGCAACATCGGTCACCTCTGCAACCAGAGGCGGAGCATCTGGGTTATCGCGTTCGAACAAGGATCAAGCACGGGCCATGGTTGGAGGTACACCATGTCACCCACCATTGAAGAATGCTTGGAAAACGCCCGCCAATGCGAGTGGTACGCGGCTCGGACCAACGATGAAGAGGACCGCAAATTCCTTCTTCGAAGGGCGAAGCATTGGACGAAGCTGGCTGCGGAGAAGGAGTTCGAAGTTCAGGCCGCTGCGCGGCTGCCGCCTAGCTCGTACATCGTCGGCCATTCACGGGAATACCTTACGAACCTCTCCCGGACGGAGGCCCTCTAATCTTGGGCTGGGCGGAAGGCGCTGACTGGTAAGTCGGGCACTATAGTCCCGCGGAATGGCTTTCTGCACCGCCTCTACAGCCTCAATATGGGATGTGGCCACAGCCCAAAGCTCGATGTCACCGTGAGGATCGGTGACTTCAACCATGGGCATCGCGACGCGGAGCCTTGCCATAATTCAGAGTATGTACGACGCGCGAAAACGCGCAAGCCGGAGAATGGGGCCACCGTTCTTGGTTCGTTCACGTTAATGTAATGGTCGGAAACGAGCCGGTTTGCGGCGTCATGTATCCGAGAGCCGGGAATTACAGCCTAAATTTCAGAAGGATTATTTATGCCCAATTCTCCAGAGGCTGAGCGGCGTTTGCGCCACTACCCTCACCGCCGATGATGAAAACGAATAGGCTTGGAGCACATCCTCAGGTCTGCCCCAATGCATTCTGCAAAAAAAACGGGGCGCCGCTGGCTGACAGTCGGCCTTCCCAGGACGGGTGTAGTGCGTCCAACGTGGGGCGTTGCTTCCTGCACGCATTCGATTTCAGAGTACGGGCTTATCATTAGGTGCGAGCGTCACCCGCGGCGTGTCAGCCGTTCCGAGATCAGAGACCGACCGGCGATCTTGAATGAGCGCGTCCAGACATCGCGCACCGGTGGCATAGGACGGATCGATGGCAAGCTCCGCCTTCAACTGTTCTGGCGTCCAAAGCTCGTCGTGAACGGTCAGCGTCATCTTCTCAATGAGCGTCCAAAGCTCGTCGTGAACGGTCACCGGCAGCGGCTCGTTTTTGTAAGCAGCAACTAGCACTACTTTGGCAGATTTTTAGCGGCACGGGATTCCCAAATCAGTTTTTCAATGATTCATGGGTGGTCGGCTTTTGGAGGGCCGACCATGGTAGGCACAACGTCGAATTGGGAAGACGAGCTTCGAGGATGGCTCAAGCCGTTCTTGGATCGCCTGGGCCATAAATCGCGGCGGCGAATGTGTCCGCTTTATGTGGCAGGGCTGATCGGACCCGGCGATCGCAAGAGCGTTCAGCCAATGGCGGAGCGGCTTGCGCCTGGCGATTACGACCAGCTGCATCATTTTGTTGCGGCTGGCGTCTGGGACGCGGCGCCATTGGAGACAGAGCTGCTCATTCAAGCGGATCGGCTCGTTGGTGGCAGCGACGCCGTGTTGGTAATCGACGATACGGCGGTGCCGAAGAAGGGCACGCACTCGGTCGGCGTCGCTGCGCAATACGCTTCAGCGCTAGGCAAGACCGCCAACTGCCAGACTCTGGTGTCACTGACGCTCGCCCGCGGCGAAGTTCCGGTGATGGTGGCATTGCGGCTTTTCCTTCCAGACAGTTGGGTCAACGATCGGCGGCGGCTGAAGCGAGCTGGTGTTCCGGCCGAATATCGAACTTCACGGACAAAGCCCGAGATCGCACTGGCGGAGATTGATCGCTTGATATCGATCGGCGTGCGCTTCCGCTGTGTGCTGGCGGATGCCGGTTACGGTCTCAGTGCGCCTTTCCGTCAAGGGCTGACGGCCCGCAAGCTTGCCTGGGCGGTTGGCATCCCTCGTCACCTCAAGGTGTACCCTGTTGGGGTACAGCTCATTTGGCCAGTTACCAAAGTTCGAGGCCGGCCACGTAAACGGCACGTGCCGGATAGTCTATCGACAGCAGCTGAAGACATGTTGGCCAGTGCGCAGTGGAGAACTGTGAGTTGGCGCAGCGGTACGAAGGGTCGGCTCAAAGCCCGGTTTGCCGCCGTCCGTGTGCGTACTGCCGACGGTCCTCCCCAGCGGATATGGGACAAGGGGCAGCAGCATCTTCCAGGGGACGAGGCTTGGCTGATCGGCGAGCACCGCGCGTCGGGAGAGAAGAAATACTATCTCGCCAACTTGGCCGCCGGAATGGACCTCCGCAGCTTAGCTGCGACGATCAAGGCACGATGGATTTGCGAGCAGGCCCATCAACAGTTGAAGGAGGAACTCGGGCTCGACCACTTCGAGGGAAGGTCTTGGCACGGCCTTCATCGTCATGCGCTGATGGCGATGATTGCTTACGCGTTCCTCCAACATCGCCGGCTCAAAAAAGTGAGGCGGGGAAAAAAGAATCAACGGCCCGCCCCCTCAACCGACGTTGCCGGCGGTTCGCCACGCCATCGTCGACCTCATCATGCGATCAAGTCCTCAGCGATGTCCGTACTGCCGATCCTGGATCAGCGAGGAAAAGCAGCGTGAGTAAATCTGCCAAAGTAGTGCTAGATCGCATATTCCACTAAGCGAAACCTTCAGAGTTCGAAAGCCCAGCGTTGGTGTGGGCAGATTAGGAGGCTCAAACCTCCAGTGGCTGTAAAGCCGAACGGCATCGGCGAAGGCTTGGCGCACGTCTTCCGGCATCGTTTCGGATAGTTGCTCGACCATGACAAAACTCCATACTTGATTTGTCGGCTGGTCTTCCACCAACCCCAAACCCATCACCGTTTCAGCTTACCAGCCGAGGCACAATGGGGGCCGTCGCCCCGCTGGCTGACAGTGGGCCGGGGCGGTCAAGCACCGCATGGATCGTGCCCGGAGGCTGTTTGGCGCTGACCAGGGCGATCAGATTGCGACGGCGCGCTGGATCATCGAATGCCGTTCGGCCCAGTACGGCGCCGGCTCTACGCGATTACGACCCAACGCTTTCGCGCGATGGAGCGCTTGATCGGCGACATCGAGCAGCGCGCTAAGATCAGAGGGCCCATCGTCCGCAACCGCAACCCCGATGCTGACGGTTGAGCTAAAGGCGTGCTCTCCGACATTATGGCAGGAGGCCGCGAATGCTCCGCGTACCCGCTCGGCCAGTGAAACAGCGTCCTGCCCGCTCGTATCAGGCAATAGGGCTGCGAATTCCTCACCTCCGATCCGACCGAAGAGATCGGCCGGGCGCATTTGTGACGTTGCCACCTTACAGAACACCGTAAGCACCTCGTCGCCGGCATGATGCCCGTATCTATCGTTGATGCTTTTGAACCGGTCGAGATCAAACATCAGGAGTGCGGACGGCTGGCGCGCAAACCGCGTTCGCATCAATAGCCGTTCGCCCAACTGAAAAAACCCACGACGGTTTGTGACGCCGGTCAGCGGATCAGTCAACGAGGCCCGCTGATAACCTGCAGCAATTCGATCCTTAACAAGGCCACCGAAGAGGTACGCCGCGCAGATTGATACAAATGCGGCCTCGAAGATCATAAAGGTCAATAAATCCACGTCGGCAGGATCGGGATGTTTCCACGCCCCAGCGACCGGAATGTGGATAGGAATTGAAGCGGCATGCGCGAGGAGCAGCAGCATGATCGGCCAGCGCGAAACGCCATCGCCACGTCCGCGCCAGAGTTCAAAAACGGCGAGCAGCGTGTAGCAAATGCCAATCGCTGCCATCACCGTAGCCCTAGCCTCCGGCCGCGCATAGATGGGACCGATTGAGCAGGCAGCTAGCCACAGCAGCACCCCTGCCAGGGCCAGCACAATTGAAACGTTTTTGCCCTCGAACTTCCGCGCGCCGCACCAGAGAATCCCATAGGCGGCAGCCAAAAGTGCGTTGCCGACGACAATTGACCAGAAGTCGGGGATTGCGCCGCGCGCGACGACAATAAGCGTCGTCGCAATGGAAGCCGTGCAAAATCCAAATCCCCACACACCGAGGGCGACGATCCTTCGGTGCTGTAGCCACGACAGCAACAGCAGACAGCCGGCTACGGCCGGCGTGAAGACTGTGATGGCCAACAACGTCGTGAGATTTGGCACGCCGCGTCAGTAGCTGGGGACGCGCTACCGGCCCGTTAACTCGTGACATTTGCAGCTCGGTAGGGCTTCACGCTTTGGCAACCATACCCAGGCCTACGCTGACGACCGTACCCGATTGCGGCTGGACTCGGCGTGATCGGCAAGCGTCCACTACCTGTCACGGAGCTTGCTCGCACCGCCACGGCGCTTGACAGAAGAGCACAAACCTAACGTGCAGCTGAAATCGAGCTGCTCTGGACGCATACGATCTTGATCCGGTCATCACCATCAAGTTCGCGCCCAACTGACGTTTGGGCCAGATACGCCTGCGCGTTCATGAAACATGTTGCCGGCGTTGCGCACTCGAATGGCACACGCATCACCATCGTTGCGTTCTCGGGCGTGCATGCTCCAAGGTTTGTCGCAAGTGCAGCCGAGCAGATAAGAACTAGAGCTGTCACGTCGCAAGCTCCCCAAGCCAGATCGTCGGACAGGCGACATTGTGAGGTGCATTTGAGGGCTCAAGAAGTGATCCACGTCACGCAAGACCCATTGTTACACCGACGTTACAACTCGGTTAGGTCCAGCCGGTCGCGTCCGACTGGGCCTGCCGAAAAGCAACGCCAGTAGCAGCACGTTCCAGAGATACGTCGCCAGCAGGATCACCACGACTGCATAGGCAACCAAAAACAAACGCCGGCAGGCGTGTCGCCTGCCGACGTTCGGATTCGATGTAACCGCTGTCACGGGCAGTGGAGACAGAGCTTCCCTTTGCCCAGCTTTGCGCAGCTTTGCGTCGGAATAAGCGGTGGGTAACAGAAAGCCCCAACAAATCCCCAGCCAGCTTCCGCTTCTCACCAAGGCTAGTCAGTCTCTCAGTGGTGCGAGTCCGCCTATTCAGGCCGAGCGCCGGGTGAGAGTGAACGAGCCCCCCCATATGGGGGGATAGCGTTTTGCACCACATAAAGGGTAACGGTGGCCCCGGTGGGGGCCGACCACCGGGGCCTGTGCACTAGGCTGCCACCGGAGGGTGGTCGCGGGGACAGCCTAGACACACAATGAAGACGGTTCCCGCAGGCAACTAGTTCCGCAAGGAAAGCCCCAGCCGTTAGGGACCCGGCTGGGGCTAAGTCAAGGACCGAATTCGCAAGCGCCGGCACCTGGAGTAGCCGCGCTCACGGGTTGCAATCAGGGCGCACAACTTTTGCGAGTTGATGACAGCCAGACGACAGCCCACATGAAAAAGCCCCGCCAGCAGTGGAACTGGCAGGGCTAATTTTTCCCACGCGAGGAATGTCGTTCAGCAGGGTTCGCAAATTCTCGGAACCCTGTCATCGGGCCGTCCTTGCGGCGTTCGTCGCTGTTCGGTGTCTTGCGTTGGGCTTGCCTGGCCGCCTGGCTTTTCCATCTCACGAAGCCATGGGGGCAGATCATCCAACGTAGGCTGTCGGTGGCCGACCGGTGCCGCGAGTACAACAAGATGTGTCGCGCCAGAGGATGGTTCCTCGATTGCTTGAACAACTGGGCTCACTAGTATCGTCGCCAGCAAGAGAACCAGTGTCATTGATGGTCGGACATGCATGGTCTTACTCTGTGCCTTTGCGCTGACTCGCTTTCGTTGGCACGCCTACAAAATGACGGTGTTGGTGCTCAGGTAGGCCACCTCAATAATAGCCATTCCCGGTGCTCCACACATTCGGATCCCATCGATCGTCATACCTGGGGTACCGTAGCCTGCACGCGGTCCGACATAATCGTAGAGCCCGCGATACCCATAGAACGGACGATCCGCGTGATAGCGGTAGGCGATCGCGTGTATTGAGCTGTCCGGCATCGTTTGATCCCGGTCTCGGCAGCGGCGCTGCCAGCGGCGAGCGAAAGAAACACCAGAACAGCGGTGAGATACGCTTGAACATTGCTAACTTCTCCATGCGCCCCTCCATCGCGAAGTGTGCGTGATGACACATTGCGTGGGTAGGGAGCGGCTTTCCTCGGTCTCTACAGCGCGGCGCCGTCGCAAGTGTTACAATTGGCCGCATGACCGATGACCAATACTGAAGTCTGATGTTCCACGTTCGGGTGGCGATCGTACTGCTTGTCCTGATAGTCCTGATCTTGTTAGCAATGTTTGCGACGTATGTTTTGACGCCGGTAGGTTAGATCTGCATGCGTTGCCGCATCCGCATTTGTCCCTACCTTGTACGGCATGGACGCTCTTTGCTTCGAAAAGGTCTTTCATTTCGGCGCGAGCGCGGCCGCAGTCGCGGCGGCCTAAATGATGCGGCACTGAGGCCGCGAAAGCTGTGCGGTCACGTAATACCTTGCATTTTAAACCGCCACTAACCGCTAGCGACTATCTTAACAAAAATCACAGCGAGACGGGATGCTCAACATGGAAGTGTTGAATTGGCTTATCGACGGAACGAGTGTTTCCGGCCTCGCCGTCTACTGCGCTGGGATGACGTTGCTGCTGGGAGCCTTAGCGTGGGCCAATCATCTCGACCGTCGACGAAATATATAATCGCCCGCGGTGTGTTGAACACGAGCGCAAGCGCGGCGCATTGTTGACTGAGCGATGTATGGCGGCCGCCATTTCCATCACCAGGCGGAATATCGCACCACCAGCCTGAACCTCGAATCAGATTTATCTTTCGGCGGCGAGCTGAACGTTCGCCGGGAATCATGCAACACTGCCCCGGTGTCCCTGTCCCCAAAACAGAGCGCCGGGGTTTTTTTTTGGATCGAAGCTGAAGTTGCTGAGGTCAAAAAAAGAACCCCGTTTTGGGGGCTCTAAGTTTCAGAGGCGTGTGGTCCCCTCTGGGGAGCATCAGCATCGTCTGCTAGCATTTGTTGATTTGCTGAGCCGTTAATATTTGTGGTGGTCCACTACCGTTTTTGACGGCAGGGGCGATACGTGGCAAGTGATTGATTGTAAGTCGTTTTTAGATACGCACCACAGCTACCAACCGCGGCGGCTTGGCAATGTTGGCCGCGATCCGCCGCACCTCATCGCGCGTGAGCAAGTTAGCTGCCGCTCGCCGGCCGGGCTCATTTTCGCGCTAGGACGTGGCGGGCGCCATTCAAGGCGTTGCTGAATTAGGAGGTCCCGACGCGGCACGGGTACCACGCGAGTTCTCACGCGCCGGGACCCGGGGTCAGTGGAGGATCCGTCCCCACCGGTCCCTCACTACAACCTAAGGAGTGTCGGCCGGATTAGTCAGGCCATGCGACAAGCTGGCTAAGATCGTCCAAAGAAGTCACAGTGCGCCGCAGTCGGCTGCGTCCATTTATTCCGGCCATTGCCGCAATACGCGCATCCGCTGCCGGTCGGTCAGCCTGATCCGTGGCCGATGTTCGTTCATGCGGTCGAAGATGCGCCGCGCCTTGTCGGACTGCTACCGGCGAACAGCAATTCGATCACGCGCATGCCGTCTTTGCTCCACTTCTCGACCTTGTAGAAGTTGCGCCGGTCGGCATAGAGCGGATCGTCGGTTTCCTCACTGGAACCAGTCGTCACCCACGCGCTACCTGCCGCTTTGCGAAACGCAGAAGGAGAGTTTGAACTTCCTTGGCAAGCAACTTTAGTGCGTCCGCCGGCGCAGCGTCCTCGACGTCGTGTATGTTCCAATAATCCAGCCGGTGCTCCCATTCCGCGAACTGCTCTCGCATAAGCGGCCGATGTTCAGCTTCTTTGACCGCAACCACGAAATCGGCGCTGGCCAAGTCGTCGGCGGTGCAGTGCTGGGGGAAACGATCGGCACCGCGAGCGGTGACCGCCATCTCTTCGAGGGCATGTAAGGCGAACGGTGAGATAGGGCCGATGTTGTGCGCTCCGCGTTCCAAGGCGAGACCGCGTGACTGCGCGATCCAATCGATCTCAGCCCGTTGGGCATGATGATTGAACAGCTCTTCGGCAAACCGGCTGCGGTAGTAGTTGCCGGTGCAGAGGAAAAGGACCGTCTTCACCTTGCGGAGCCGCGTCATGTTCGCTGGACCAGCAGCCGCGGCCGGTCAGCCTGACGGATCTGGAATTGCTCGATCGAATTTTTGAGCGCAGCCTTCTCGTCGGCCGCAAAGTCGTGCCCGACGAGCTGCGCTGGTGTGCCCCGCAGTCGGATGATTTCCCATCGTGCCAGGTTCGATCTGGACCGCGGCGGAGTGGAAGATTTATGCAAAACAAAAGCCTCTCACTCAGGGTAGATGGATACTCCCACGCGCAAAGTTGAGTCTCTGAACCGCCCCAGATGCCAAAGCCCGCCGATGCGACGGCGGTATCCTTGGAGATGTGCGAGGAGGGTTATTCCATGATCACTTCCGGGCGGGGGATTATCATTTCATGCTGACTTGAGCGTCGCCGCTCTTCTGCCCGCCGAGCCGCTAGCGTTTCTTCAGCCTTGACGAGTGTAGGCCGTCCCAACTCCATCAAATCGTCCGGCAAAACTCGCTCACAGTGGCCTCGATGTTCTTTGTCCGGACCAACGCCGACCCTTTCACTACCCTGCGCCGGGCCCTGGGCGTCGGCAGTCCGAGGGCGCATATCAAAATCCTCCCCCATCCCCGCCTAGCGGGAAGCGCCTCAAGCTCCACTCATTTTCACAACCACCCGTTTACCCCGGACGTGTAGCCCTGCCCTTCAATCAGAGTGGAGGTCGGCGTGCCCCGCATTTCTCGCCACCGCGCCATTGCCCGCCTTTACGCAAAGTGGCTCGACAACACCCCCAGCAGCCAACGCACGATAGGCACGCTCGCCGCGCAGCTGACTGAAGAGAATGTCGAGGCCGTGACGGCGCTCGACCTCTACTCGCAATATGACGAATACATCGCAGAGCGTGATCGGCGTCAGAGGCTTATTCTCGCTTGGGAGCAAGCAAGGCCAACTGGCAGGCTACAGTGATGAGCCAGCACCTCGTAACAGATGTGTTGGCGGCGGTTGGGGTTCTACCGGCTCAATCAGTGTCGCATCGTCCGCGTCAGCCTTGGAGCTATTGACCCGCTTCGTCAATGACCGGCCAAGGACTACGAAACCAAGCGCGGATCGAGGCGCCTATGAGGAACAGTGCAATAGCCATGAACCAAAGCACGACTGCCGACGCGTAGATGCCCATCGGCCGTCCCCCTGTAGAAGTTTCGCTCGGCTGCGAAGACGCGACCCACCGCTTCGCATCAAACCTCCAGCATAATCGCGCCCGGTGCCTTCGGGTCGAATGCGACCTTGTGTGGAGATACAGCGGATAGATTTCGCCGCTACCGTTGATCTAGTAGGCCAATCCGGGCGGCACCCCATCCCCCAACCTCGCCGCCCGGATCAAAAGAGCCTACAAGCTGAGGCAACAACCTGTAGAACCCCGGGAGCATGGACTGCCCGGGGTTCTTTTCTGTGGCGGTCAATGACTGATACAAAACTTTCACCGGGTGTTGCTATCAGGTGACACAGATCAAGTTGGCCCCGAGATAGTATGTTTGAATTGTGTGTGCTCCCGTCGCGTACTGGACACGAAGGCAGAGCACGTCATGCTGGCAAACCTGAGCGCGGAAGTACGTGAGTGTCTGCGGCACGCCAAAGATTGCGCGGAGCGAGCTAAGATAGAGCCAAGCCCGGCACTCCAGCGCGACTATATCGAGATGGAAAGACGCTGGCTGAAATTGGCTCGCAGTTATCAGTTATACGAATGGCTTCAAACTTTCTCAGCGTATGACGAGCAGCAGCGCGGAGAACTTTCTGATCGCCTGGAGAAGCTCAAGAGTAAGCTGGCCCGAGAGCGGCAGTAGTCCCGCTCGTAGATTTTTCGGAAAATTATTTTACGCTTTCAACAGCGTAGCCGGTTACCATCGGAAACGGTCGGATTGGGTCTGACCCCCGACCACGAGAGGGAGCCCCCAACTGAGTAAGGCCGGTTGGGGCTCCTGTCTCATTTATTGAGGAGGAGCGCTTTGCCGTCGCCGATCACGTCTCCGGCAACTTACAGATCGCGGCGACCCTTGGCGATTGAATGACGAGGCGCGCCCGGCGAAGCCACCGTCCACGTGAATTCGGACCGAAGGCATCCCCCGACACCCCCCGATGCAACGCCTTCTGTCCGTTAAGCCCCGGTCTCCGCGGCCGGGGCTTTCACTTTGCAGGCCGGGCTGTGTTCGTGGCCGCCAACGAACTAACCTTATGCTCAGCGCCCGAGCGCCTTTGTGTCCGGTCATCTGCGAGGAGTACACGCATGGCCAACCTTCTCGAACAAGCAATCAGCACCGACGACGGCAGCCACGCCGCCAAGATCATTCAGAGCGCGCTTGGTGTCGAGAGCGATGAGGTGGCGAACTATTGTTTCCCGAGAACGTGGCCGCAGGATCGTGAGCAACGCGCTCGGATCATCAGTGATTGGCTAAGGGCCGAAGCGCGGTTCCTCGCCTAAAGTTACGAAGTGGTTGGTATCGGGAGCCGCCAATACGCTCCGCTAGCCCGTCATACTGGTCGGCCAGCTTGAGCATAGTCGCCTTCGTCGCGGCATCCTCAATCCAATCGGATAGGGTTCGCATTTGCACGGCCCGTTCCCGCCAGTGCTCGGGATTATTCACATACTTGGCCGACATCGATACACCTTCGCGGCCCCGACGGCTTATATGGTGGCGCACAACTGTGACGCTCACGCGACAGGTTCGCTCGGGCGTGGAGCGGGTCGTCGGTTTCTTCGTGGGACCAGTTGTCGTCGGTCATCGCTGATTTGGTCGGAGTGCAGACGCCTACTTTATCACTTATGATGAAATCACTTATGATCAACTAACTATATCATGGCGCAGCGGGTGCCCATCAATAAGACCCGCGATGGAGAGATCGGCGAACTCGCCCCAACGGCCCAAGCTCGGGAATACTTCTTGATGGTTGGGAAACAGTCGCGCCCAAGGTGAACCTTGAGGAGCTGGCCCGCGACCTGGGCTGCACCCAATGATAGGACAGTCTTCAGCGGACAATTGAGGAGGGGTCCCGCCGTGAGAGCGATTGCTGCGTCTATCGCCACTGTGTGCACCCCGTTTGACCGGACAGCACTGAGGCGCAGAAATTCTCTGGGAGAGAGAAATTTCAAGCCTGAGTGCGGGTGAACTTCATTGTAGTCCTCGAACCAAGCCGGCAGCAGAGCGATTAGGGTCTCAGCATCCGGCAAGATCGACAGCCGAGCATAATAGCGTTTGAAGGTTTTGACGAATGCCTCCGCGATGCCGTTGGATTCTGGCGAGCGGACTGGCGTGAAACAAAGCTTGAGGCCCAAGGCCGTTGCGGTGTCGAGTGTGTCCTTGGCGATGTACGCCGAGCCGTTGTCGGACAACCATTCGACGGGATGCGCCGCCTTGCTGATCCCGAATCGACGCTCGACGCATGCTACCATCAGGTCGCGCACCATCTCGCCGGAGATGCCGGCGGAGGCGGCCAGCCAGCCCATAACCTCGCGATCGCAGGCATCAATAGCAAACAACACACGCACGATCTCGCCATTACGACAGGCGAGCTCGAAGTGATTGGAACACCAGCGGATGTTCGAGCGCAATGCAATCACGACGCCGTCATGCGTGCGCCCTGGCGAAGATCTGTAGCTATCCTTGCCGTTCTAGCGTAATGTTCGCCTGCATCATCCACCTAAGCTCCATTCAATGGGGCTTTTCGCGTTTCGTGGCGTTGGCTGGAACTTGGCTTAGCGTCGGATATCGTACCGTTGCCGTCCAACAGCTCTCTGCGCTAGGTTTCTTCGCATCGTTTTTGCTACGGACTTGCCGGTACGACCTTCGCCACCTGTTCGGTGCTCACGTAGCGCGATCATGAGCATTTTGCCGAAGCCCGGCAGCGGACCGGGGGCCGTATTCGTTGGTTCGCCACCCGCCTTCTTGGCGAAATGGCCGCCAGTGCTGTGTGGCCACTGCAGTATTTGTGCCCGGGCACTCGTGGTGTTAGCAGCGCATTGCCTTTTTCAATTTGAGCGCACAAGACAGGAACGTCTACTAACGAAGCCTTTTCCAGATAAAAGACTATATCGTGCGGACGCACATCTGCTGCCGGCATACTAGATCGCTTTCATCCAGCACGACGGCGCAAGTAACATCGAATTGCTGGGGTGACACCTTATTGTCGGCCTCGTCTGCGGCTTGCCGGGCCGGGTTAACGTAACGCAGCGATAGACGAGCAATCGCTCTCACGGCGGACCCCTCCTCAATTGTCCGCTGAAGACTGTCGTATCATTGGGCCGAAGGCGGGGCGAAGAATATGGCTCGAACAAAATTCTACAAAATTTGCCCACCACTATTGCACGGCGAAGCGGCGGCTCGTTTTGGGGGCCAGGGTTGTCAAGTGGCCCTCCTTTTAGAAATGCAGCCTCGATGCAGCGACACGACGCAGCAATCTAACAACTAACAACAAAACATCGCAGCGCATCTACCAAACACTCGCTAACTGTGTTTGTTAGAATAGGCGAGCCAACGCAGCGGAATGTCGAAACACTGCGTTGGCTCTCATCCCGACCATCCAACCAGAGGGGAATGATGATCGAGACGAACCACACCATATGACAGCTCAGCCCCCAACTCCGGGCGAGCATGAGCATGGCGGTTAGGGCGCTGGCGCGACAACGGGCGATCAAAGAGACAAAGCGCTCGCTGCAAGCCCAAGGTCGTCGCAAAGTCTGCCAGGTTCCCATGCGCGAGATCGTTGCCGTGGCTAACGAAAGCTGCCGGCGAGGTCTCATGGCTTTACCACAAGCCGCACATGCGCATCGATGCGGGAGGAACCAACGCAGCTGATGCTCGGCTGTATATTCGTCCACAGCGCGCCGGCAACCAGGCATAGCGCCATAGTCGTCGATGATGAGCACTCCACCGCAAGCCAGCCGCGGGTAAAGATGGACCAGTTCGTGCTTCGTCGAAGAATAGAAATCCGTGTCGAGTCGCAGCAGCGCGATCTCCGGCGGCATAACGGTGGGGATCGTGTCCTCGACCATGCCCTTGACGAAATGAAGCCGCTCCAGCGGGTAGCCGAGGGGTTCGAACTCTCTGCCGCACCACGTCGATGCCGGCGCGCATCCAGTCGGACCCGGCATCGCCGTCCGCGTCGGTGCGGTGGATGTCCCAAATCCGCCTTAGCTCGTTGTCGAGGCCGACGTCATCGGTCGCGTCGGGTCGCGGCATGCCGGCGAAGGTATCGTAAAGGAAGATATCGCGATCGGTGATCCCAAATGTCTGCAGCGTGCGGATCATAACTTCGATATTGCCGCCCATGAACACGCCGCATTCGATGAAGGCGCCGGGAATTTTGTTTTCCACGATGTAGCGCACGGCACGGATGAGCGAGACAATCGCCTCCACGCTTGCGCACAGATTCAAGTGCGCTTTAAGATAGATCTCGCGCTCGGCATCATCGAAATCGGCATAGGGGTTGGTGCGCAGCGGCGACGCGAAGCGTGCGTATGCGGCGAAATCGCTTTGCGGCGGGGCCGTCTCGACGTCAACGCTTGGTGCCGAAGGCGTTTCGACCGGTGCGTCTGGAGGAGCCTCGTCCTGAGGGACCGAAGGTGTTTCAGCCTGCGAGATTGGAGGGGCTTCATCCTGCGGGACTGAAGGTGTTTCGGCCTGCGGGATTGGAGGGGCTTCATCCTGAGGGACCGAAGGACTCTCGGCCTGCGGGATTGGAGGGGCTTCATCCTGAGGGACTGACGGAGTTTCGGCCTGCGGGACTGGAGGAGTTTCATCCTCAGGGACTGAAGGAGTCTCATCCTGCGAGCCCTCCGCCAGAGGCGCCGGCTGCGGCTCCTCCCCGTCGAGTTTTCCGCGTGCGCGAGCGATCGCGAGACGGGCGGCGAGGAATACAAGACGGCTGAGGCTCGGCGAATGGGCGTTCATCGTACGACACCGTAGCGCCGATCTTTCCGAACACCAGACTTACTCAGCGTTGTGCTGCGACGCGAGGTTGCTCTCCGCTTCCAAATGCGCTTCCTCAGTACATCTGGCGGTGGATGGTCTTGATGATGGCTTTGAGGGCACTGCTCTAAGCGGTGTTTCGACACTTTAGAAGCAAATGTAGAAGCCATCGACACCGGGTAGAAGGAAATCCACCAACCGGTGGCAAAGGCATCAGTCTAACGACAATCGGCGAGGCGGGCGCCGCGGTCGCTTCGCACCTTCCCTACCTAGGTGTTTTTGGCCTTTGACTCCGGCTCGTCATCGGGCGGCAATATCAGGTGTGAGGTTCGCAACGGCGGGGAACCTCGCATTGGACCCACACCAGACTAGCCTCAGTTCCTACTGGGGCTTTTATTTTGCCGGCATCGACCAGCGCCTGCGCTTTGCGGTCCTTTGCGACAAAGCACGCTGCGGTCTCCGGTCGGCTGTCGAAGCGGGGCGGGAAACGCTCCGTTGGCGGGGCGCGAGGGGGGATTCGTGCTCAAGTACTTCCTCTTGAGAAAGCCCGGTCGAACGCGATAGCGGGCCTAGCGATGGAGCATCGCGATCAAGCGTTGGTGTGAAATCGCGCGGCATCCGTGAGCGCTGGACGCGTTGAGGTGATGTCAGCAGGGCTCGCAAATTCGGGGAACGCCGTCATCGGGTCGTACCCTCGGCTTTCGTCGTTGCTCCGAGTCTTGCGTTGGATTTGCCTCGGTGTCTGGCTTTTCTTTCTCACGAAGCCATGGTGGCAGGTCTTCTAAAGTCGGCTGTCGGTGGCCGATCGGTGCCTGGAACACAGCAAGATCCGCGCGCGGCGATCGAGCAGTCGCAGTCACTCTCGCGTCGGAGGCGGGTTCCCCGAGCGCTTGAACGACGGGGCTCACCAGTATTGTCGCCAGCAAGGGAACCATTGGCATTGATGGTCTGATATGCATGGTCTTACTCCGTGCCTTTGCGCTGACTAAGACCTAGGTATTCGATCTGTCCGTGTCACGTGGTGCACAGTTACGAGCGTTTGTGTTTGCTCCCCGGGCGAGTCGGCCGAGATCTGGGCGGTGGCGGTGCCTGATAGATTGGCCCGCTGACAACTGGTGGGTTGTGAGGCAAGTAGAGGTCTGCCCCACAGGCGCCTTGGCTAACCACGGTTGGCCGTGTGCGCCACCCCCACCTGCTGGTACTCTCGTCGTCGTACACACGGAATGTCGCCAAGCTGACCTCGAAGATTTCTTCTTCATTCATCACATGCTGGATGACTGGCGCCAATCTGGCCGGATCCGGATTTGTGATTGCGGCAGACGCGCCGCTTGCCAGCGAGAATGACAGGCCGGCAGCTCCTAGCACGGGGAGAGCGCTGGTTCGGTATTTTCGCTGGGCTGCTTCTTTCGTGTGAGACATGATACTGCCTTTGCTGTTTTTGCTCGCTTGCGCGGTAGCGCTAGTTCCAATCTTCCGCTTCCAGCCGGCGCAGCCAGGGTATTTGATCGTGAGCCAATGATTTGAGCGTCCCGCTCGATATGGTGAGCCCGGCCGCTTCGAGACGATGCGCTTATCGACAACCATTCTTGTCAGGCCGGAGTGAAGGCAATCGGTGACCTTGCCCGACCTGACGACGAAGGTCGCACGAGGAGCCGCTCAAACAAGGGATCAATTGCTCTGAGTACCCGGGATGGCGTTAAAATGCGGCATCCGCGCTGCCAGATCGGCAACGCGGTAAAGCTGCCAGTCATCGGGCACGCCCTTGAGAACGTGTATGCCGAAATCGTCGAACGTGATGCCGGAGCCCGCCACGATATCCTTGATGGTGCGCAAGACGACGATGTCGTCGGTACCTGCAAGACTTGCTACCCGCGATGTGATGTGCACTGCGAGCCCCCGATGTCGTCCCCCCGCAATTTCGACTTCGCCGGTGTGAATACCTGCGCGAATCTGTAATCCAAGCGAGCGCAGCGCGGTGACGATGGATTTTACGCAATGAATGGCGCGTGCCGGTCCGTCGAATGTTGCCAGGAACCCGTCCCCCAGCGACTTCACTTCGCGCCCCCGAAAGCGGGCCAACTCAGTTCGTATCACCTTGTTGTGCTCGTCCAAGAGGTCGCGCCAACGGCGGTCGCCGAGCGTGGCAGCTTTCTCCGTCGAGCCAACGATGTCGCTAAAGAGAACCGTGACAAGCACCCTGTCGAGCGTGACTGGCGTCCGCGAGCCAGTCAAAAACTCTTCGATCGCGTCGACGATCTCCCCGGAGTTATCTCCGACAAAGGCAATCTGGTCACTCCCGGGAAGCTCCACATAGCGCGCAATTCCCGCCGGGTTTCGAGCGCTTTGCCGCTGATACCGCGATCACGCCAACAAAGAGCCCCGACCCCGATAGTTGTACCGGAGCCGGGGTTTCCGGCGGGTCGTTTCAACCACTCACTTCTTTAGTTTCATGTCAGCCCCCTTGAAGGTGCTGACCATGGCAACCATGAGCCCGTCGTGGGTCTCGTACGCATCGGAACCTTTGTATGGTTCAGCTAGGAATTCGGCCTCAGCCTTCCATTGGATATTTAGAGTTTCGCCGACCACGAAAGTCTGTTCAGGCGTAAACTTTATGCCGCACAGGCCGCCCTGATCATGCGGTTTCACGAAGTCTGCGAACAGTTTGCCGGCTGCCTCCCGTCCTTTTACGACCATGCCATCGGGCAAATTAAGCTGATAGTCTGTCGGATACTGCGCCATGATCCGGTTCCAGTCGCACTTATTGAGCGCGTCGACATGCTCATCGATTACGGCCTGTGGTGTAGGCTGCTTTTTGAGTGGCGGTAGCTTCATATCCTCGGCCAAAGCGATCGAAGACCCGATAGACAAGGCAAGAACGGCAACGCCAAAGAGTCTCAACATCGCATTTCCTCCCATTTAAAGCTGATTTTTGATGCAGCCATCTAGTTAATATCTTTAGAAAGTCCGCGGTCAAGGCGAACGAGGGGTCGGCTATGGCTGCCGATCGCGGTCCGGCCCTCGTCCTCGAAATAGACATACGCGAGCGCCTGCCCAGCGTGGTCCTTCACGATGAAGCACGCTTCGGTCTCGTCGATGCGCCAGGGCGGCGGAAAGCGGCGCATCATGTGACGGTGGCCGAACTGCTGGCGCTTCGTCCTACAGCCGCCACGGATCGCCGTGCCGTTTGAGTTGGTCGACGACGTGGTCAGCGACGGCGAACCGCCAACTGAGGCAGCCTTTCTAATTGCCAACATCCGCCGGACCTCGGCATCTGTGTGTAGCGGCATCGCGATAGCGTCCGCGGCCGCAACCAGATAACAGATCGCTCGCCGGCGGTAGATGCGGTGTCGGAACTCCTGCACGGGAAGCTGGCGGTAGTTGCGATGAAAACAGATGCAGCGGTCCGCCCTTCGCCCAGGCTGGGTTGCCTATGACGAATCCGGAAATAATCAACGGAAGGAGGAAGACTCGCACCACGGCCTCCCGGTTAGGGGGCCGCCTACAATAGAACGCTTCTAACCGTTGGCTACTGTCACAAATGTCAGCCTGGGTGAATTGGAGCGGCCTATTTGCGATCAGTCAGCGCGCGCTTGGTTTATACGGAGCGACGCTCTCGTGTAGCGCCAGGGTCGCGCGCTGCACCGTGTGCGGCAACAACGGTGCGACGATCCAGCATCCGGGCTGGGGGCGGCGGCGATATCGGCTTCCTACCCTTCCCTACGAAGAAGATCGATCCTTCAATCGTATTCGACGGTGACTGACCAAGCGTCATCCGTTCGAAGACGAAAGCCAGGCTGTTGCATGCCCGGCGGGGGCCAAATAGCGACGGCAGGAGAAATCTTCGGATTTTTGATCTTGAAACCGTTTTCTTGCAGCCACTTTTGAGCTTGCATCATGGCATCGGCGGCGGTCTGGCTCCGAAATTCCTGTTTTTTCAGCCCCATACTTGCATCTCTTCCCATGGGCTTCCCATGCCGGTGTCGTGGGAAGATTCGTCACAGCTTAACCGCAATAAGTGTATGATTTCATTGGTGCCGGGTGCGCGTATCCGCCATCCCCCGACGCGATTCACATTGCGCTTAGTTAGGCGCCCTACGGGCCGCGTAGGTGCTCTTATCGGGGGGAATAAGCCATGCTCAGATTTGCGTATCGTCTTGCAACGCTGCTCGTCATCGCGGGCGGCGTCATAGTTGCTCCCGTTGCAGACGCGCAATCGCCCCCTGCCCTTTTACAGCATATCGCTTCCCGGCACGACGGTTGCCTGCAATTCGGTCCGGGTTACTCGAATGCCGGCGGCCCGGCTCCCGTCAGCGGCTGTCCGCCCACGGCGCAGTGGCCGACATCGAATTTCACTATCTGGTCGGCGAGTCTCTCCGTGTCGAGCACAGACCCGAAATCGCAAGTCATGATCGGGCTGCTCGGCCAATACGCGACGCTCTGACGCCGGTTGTGATCGGCACCGGCTACGGAAAATGGAATTTGCCAGGGGGCGGCCTTTTCTGTTCTCCGACCCCAGTATGGGCGGACCAGATTCATTTCAACGTGCAATGTGGTTCGCCCCAACCAAACGCTGGTTAACGGCGCTATCGAATATAGCGTGCCTTGACGCGGCAATTACCACCCTCCGCCTGACAGCCGCAACGACTCGCCTCGCGTGTCAGCACATCCACCTAGGTGTTCGAAACTTTCCAGGCCTCAACGTCTCATTAACGCGCTGACATTATTTGTTGGCATTCAGTAAAGCGTTCTCAGGGGAGACAACCTTGCGAAAGATAATCGGCGTTCTTTTGGTTGCCACAGCAATACCGTTTGCAGCCGTTCCGTCGCCAGCGAAAGCCGGTGATGGCGGTGCAATCGCCGCTGGGTTGCTCGGTGGATTGGCAGCCGGAACAATTGTTGGCATTGCTGCCACTACACCACGTTATGGGCCGCCGCCTCCAATGTACGTCGGCTGCTATTGGACCCACGGCAGTCCATATTGGGACGGATACGGTTGGGTCTATCCACGCGTCCGCGTGTGCGAGTAAACGTCCAAAGCCAATACTGCGGCCGTTTCTGCAGCCTCGGCAACTTCGCGATATTGGCCGCGATCCGCCGCGCTTCGTCGCGCGTCAGCAGTCCCGCAGCCTGCGTCGAGTCCAGCCCATGGTTGGATCAACTGGGAAAGTGGCTACAATCTCCCTATCTTTCAGGCATGTCCGAACGGGCGTTGCCTGCCGAGCCGGCAATGACCGTCGAGCGTCTGAGTTGCCACGCTCAAGGTGAATGCCATGCGAATCCCCCACACGGTGATGATTATCGCGACCGCCATACTCGCCAGCCCGCTCGCCTACGGGCAAGGCAAGGGACGTGGCGATAGTGTCTTGATCCCACCGACGCAGCGGGCCGTCACTCCGCAGAGCGGCACGCTCAGTGATCTCGCCGGAGGCGGCTACGCCGACCCCAACTATGTGCCGCCTGGGACGCAGTCAAAAAAATCGACACGGCATCGCGTGATCCGCGCGCCGCGGGCGCCGACATCGCGCCGCTTTGAGCGATACAGCGCCCATCCGGCTTTCCCGTATGGATATTGTAATTGCGACTATTAGCGCTGCCCGCTGCGATCGAGCGCATGACTGCGTGTAAGGCACCCTCAATCGTGACGGCCTTTCTTCGATCCGGCGCGTTCGTGGCGGTTGTAGAAGTAGAGCCCGGCACTAACTTGAGCCGCAGGCCCCAGGGGAAAATTTGAGTCTCTGTTGAAATCCTCGTAGGTAGCCTTTTTCAGCAGAAACTCTCATGATGTTGTCTAAAGCCGCCCCGCTGGCAAGCTTATTGGAGCGGCGTTCTGGTTGAAACGTGGGTAAAGAACGGGTCACTAAAATGAGACCATCACTCATCATGCTCGGTCCGGGGTTGGCGTTGATCGGACTGCAAGCAGCGCAAGCGCAAGTAACAATAGATATTACAAAAATCACGTGTAATCAGTTTCTCGCCGGTCAACTGACCAACTCAAGAACCCTCGCCATATGGCTGAACGGCTACGTGAATGGCGCGCGTCGCAAGACGCTCGTCGACCCTCTTTCCGTGGGAGAGAACAATTTGATAGATTATTGCGTGAGCCACACCAACACGCTGGTTTTGGATGCTGCCCGAGACCTCGCTGGTGCTGACAAATAGTGGTGGTGTCTCAGTTTGAATTTTTGGCCAATTCTTTCCAATCCATCGGGTCGCGAAACAGTTCGAAGCACTCAGAGCAGACCCAGTCATAATCAGCGCCGCGAACAAAATCGGCCGTGGTCGCATAACCGTCGTGAATAATATCCGGGCCTTTGATTTCGGGTTCGGCAAATGTCGCCCAGCACGCGACGCAATGATCGTGCTCCCATCCAAGACGGGGAGCCTTGTAGGGCTTCCGTACAAAAGTCACCCCACGCAGATACGGCTGTGTTTCCAAATGCTGTAAGCGCCAGTCCTTTGTCACGCCGCGATCCGCTTTTTGTATGGTCCTCGCTTCCCGGGTTTAGGCAATGCCTCATCGACCATTTCAGCAAGGTCGCTCATAGACAATAGCTTGTCGGAAACACCAGCCGCCATTGCGGGCGTCAGGCCAAGCGTCTTGTGAATGCCATCTAGCTTCGTCAACCTCCGGCCCGAAGCCTCCGTCAGCTCCAATTTTCCCCAGCTTCCCGTTTGGCTGCGGGCGCCAGAAGCTGTGCACCAGGTGACACGGACTGATCGAATACCTAGGTTTTAGTCTGCGCAAAGGCACTGAGTGAAACCATGCATAGGCGCGGGCGCGCCCCCCTGCCGCCACCCCACCCGGTATCCCACATAAGCCACGGATGTGAACGCCAGGGAGAGCAGCATGACGCCGCAAGAGCAGGAATTAGTGGAAGAACTGTTCGATCGCTTGGCTAAACTGGAGAATAGCCCCCGCGACCCAGCTGGCGAGCGCGTGATCGCAGACGGCTTGAGACGCGCGCCGCAAGCTACCTACGCGCTGGTGCAGACCGCCCTTGTCCAGGACGAAGCGCTCAAGCGCGCCAATGCGCGTATCGAAGAATTGCAGGCGCAACTCGGCGGCGGCGAGCAAACGCAACAGCCGGGAAGTTTCCTCGACAGTATGCGCGAGGCAGTGCTCGGCCGGCGCGAGCCGCGCGGCTCGGTGCCGAGCGTACGTTCGCCCGCAACGCAAACGTCGCCGATGCCTCCGCCGCCCTATGGTGGGTATCAGCCCGGATATCCGCCGGAAATGCCGACCGGTCCTGCTTTCGGCTCGGGCGGTTCGTTTCTCGGCACGGCCGCATCAACGGCAGCGGGCGTGATCGGCGGCGGGCTCCTGCTCAACAGCATCCGTGCGATGTTTGGCGAGCATGCCGGCCTTGGCGGACAGGCGCGGAGCGCGCTCGGAAGTCCCAGCGGCAGCGGCTACCGCGATATGGCAGAGAAGCAGCGGGACCAGGACCAAGACCAGGACCAGGACGACCAGGACCAGGACCAGGACGACCAGGATCAGGACGACGACCAGGACCAGGACGACCAGGACCAGGAATGAGACCAACCCGATGTTGGATCCGGCGTCGGACGCGACGGGGGGCGTGATATGCAAGAAGAAGGCACACAGGGCGACCGAAGCCGGTAGCCGAAATCTCAGCAAGCGCATCGGCTCGGTTATCGATCGCCCCGGTGCTGTCCTACTTCCGAGCCCTTTGTCGTAGTTTGAATCTCGCTGTGTCCGCCAACAAAATGACGGTGTTGGTGCTCAGGTAGGCCACCTCAATAATAGCCATTCCCGGTGCTCCACACATTCGGATCCCATCGATCGTCATACCTGAGGTTACCCGTAGCCTGCAGGCGGTCCGGCATAGTCGTAGAGCCCGCGATACCCATAGAACTGCCGATCCGCGTGATTGCGATAGGCAATCGCGTGTATTGAGCTGTCCGGCATCGTCTGGATCCCGGTCTCGGCAGCATTTGCTACGGCGCTGCCCGCGGCAAGCGAAAGGAGCACCAAGACAGCGGTGAGATAGTGGCGCTTGAACATTTCTATTTCTCCATACGCCCCTCTCTTGCGACCTGTGTGTGATGAGGGCTTTTGGCATCGCGGAAATCGCGAAAGGCCTATTCGGCTGCGCTGAACAATTTGGAGCCGCCCCGGTTTCGGTGCTGTTGCGCCGCGACGCCTATCGCAGCGTAGCTGCGAGGGTGAGCCCTCCCGCTAACGGTGAAGATCCGTTTGCGGCGGCACAAGGCATCAGCGACAAAAATCAGCGCGCCGCGCTAGGGATGATCGGGAAGAAGGCCACTAGAAGATTTAGCAATCGGGTCAGTTTGACCCGCGCGGCGCATGCGGGCCTGAATATGCCGTCCGCGAGTTCAACTTCCCGGTTTTTCTCACGGATGGATTTAGTCCCTGAAAACTAAGCCCGAGCTTGCGCAGTGGCTGGGGCTTCTTGTTTCGAAGCGACGGACGGGGCGTGGTCCGGCGCTCGCCTGGCTTGTTCTTCGCCTCGGGTCCCGGCCTCTGTTTTGGATGATTTAGATTTGCACCCTGGATTGATGCAAAGGGCGAACAGCGGCCATCAATTTGTTCGTGTCAAGTTGTCAAGAGCTTAAGGTAGTTTGTTGCGAGTAATGGTCAGGGTACGGATACCGCTGTTATCTGCTGTTTGCTAATCGCCGGCAATTGCCAAGCAATAATCAAAGATGGAGAAAACGGTGAAAAATTTCTCGGAATATTTGGTCGCGGCGACGCTTGCATTCGGCGTCCTGACGCTCGCCGCGATCGATGCACACGCGAAGATCGTCTGCGGGCCGAACGGCTGTCATCACTACTATCCACACCGCTCACAATGGCCTATCGGTCAGACTGGCAAATATGAGAATACCGCGCCGTGGGGCTGCGCCATGGTCAGCGGCCAGCGAGTTTGTCACTGACGCGGGGGGTCAGTTCTCAAACTTCCGCAATCGCAGTGTTGGCTCCAGCGGTTACACGAGAATAGCCCCGGTCAGCCCCAATGCTGGCCGGGGTTTTTATTTGGCGGGCCGGCGCTCGCTTCGCCTTTATTTCTTACCTCGACTGGCAATTGGCCTTCGACCCCGCTCGTCTATCACGTCTTGAACCCAGCCGGGTTTTCTAGCTCCTCGAAAAGCAGGGAGTTCATCGAAATAGGCGGCTGTTGGCCTATCCTTGTCGGCCGCTGCAGGCTGACACTCGCTACTCTGGGCGAGGGGGGGTCTGTCTGCGCGAGAGCTTCGGGGCGCTCTTTACCATCGCCGCCTCCACCTACCTCGCCAGCCGGTGGCGAGGCGTAAAATTAGCAGCAGCACAACAGCGCCAATGAAGGCATTGATTATCAATGCCACGATACCGCTGCCTAAGTGAATGCCAAGCTGAGGCAATAGCCAGTCGCCGATGAACGCTCCAATCAATCCGATAATCAAATCCCAGATCAGTCCGAAGCCTCCGCCCTCAACAACCTTGCCCGCCAGCCAGCCCGCGATGATTCCCACGACTATGATGACCAAGAGGCTCTGATTCGACAGATACATGCTCGCATCCCCCAATGAGTACGGTCGTAACTATAGCGCGCTCGCGGAGCGACCGCCTACTGACACTTGATGCCATCGAGCTGCATGGCGCAGCGCGGTCGCCTCGCTATCTTCTATGAAAAAGCGCGTTCGGGTCGGGCTTCGGCCGGCCGCCAAGCAACTCCGGCAGCTTCGCGATATTAGCTGCAATGCGGCGCGCTTCGTCCTTCGTCATCAGGTTCGCGGCTGTGCGCCGTGCCGGTTCGCTCTCAAAATCGACATATGCCATCGCAAAGCCGTTCGCGTCTTTGACGACGAAACAGGCGTTGTTGGCTTCCTCGAACGTTCAGGGCGGTGGGAAGCGGCCGGCCCGCCATCAGCTCTACTCATCCTCGGTTGATCGCGACCCCTTCCTCAGTCATCGCTCGTGAGGCTTCTCAAACAGCGACTCGGCCCGGTGGCACCGGCCGTGAAATTCGTACATTGGGTCTGTGAGGAAATGGATCAGGGCCTCGCCCGTTATTCGGTTTAGCCTGCCATCCAAGACATCGTCCGAGGCCCTCGGGCTGGCAAACGCCACGATGTCTTCGTCTTCAACGGACCGTTTGAGCGGCACTGGCTCGTGGCCTTCGGGTTTCGCGGTGCGGGCACTCAAATCAATCACGAGAGACATGAGGTACTTTTCAGCTAACCTCTCTTGCCGGGGTTCGTTTGCGCGCATCGCGCCTTCGCACGCTAGGTGGATAGGTTCAGAATTTGCATCTGGGCCAATTACCAGAGCGGCAACCATGACCAGCCAACGCATAGTAGGCACCTGGGCGCGGACCATGATCTGATCCCCTGGGCTCCTGCAGAAGCGTGTGCAGCTTAGCAAGAATTGAAATGATGCGCCTCTAGCTTCGTCAACCTCCCAAGGCGGTGGGAAGCGGCGGTCTGCCATCAGGTCCAATCTTGCTCTTCGAGCCGGCGCACGGCTGGCGCGTCAGGGTTTTTGATCTTGAGCCAGTGATTAGGGCTGGCCGGCGCGGCGCGATCATTCTCCTCGCGGGCCGTCCCGGCGGCCGACCGTTGTGCGCTCTTTTTCGGCGTTGATCTGCTGTTGCACCGCGGTCCACGCGATCCACGCGGCGGTTAGTGCACCCGCCGCGGCGATCAGACCTGCAGCCAAGCTTTCGTGGACGTACAACACGCAGCCGAACCATCGTGGGAATGCCCAATGGCATGCCGCCAGGCCACCAGCTTCGGCGAGCGCCAATACCAGATAGATGAACACCACGGAGCACAGAGCAGCGAGGAGGAACGGGCCAATCCGGAAAGTCATAGCGGGTAACCTCGTCGCGGACACGGTGCGGATAAGCGGGCCGCGGCAGGGGGCGCGACCAGTCGGGTCGTGGCAAGGCTTAGTCCTACGCAATACGAAAGGGCTTGGGCATTACATATGTGCCGGCGTCCGAGAGTTGAGTCTGACCGCGGTGGCGACCAGCTGGTCTAGCCGGCCGACGATCGGGTGGTGACCGCTCGGCTCGGTCGGAAACGAGCGCATCAGGTCGTGCGGGTCTGGCTCCTCGCCGAGCCAGCGCGCGCAGTCGCTGGGCGCGGCGATGAGCGCCATGCGGTCATGTATTCCAGCAACAATCTCGCTGGCGTCGGCTGATCAACGTGTCGTTGCGCAGGTCATCATCGATCAGGCGCAATCTAATTCACACCCTGTCATGTCTATCGACGCTCGCCTAATTGGGCCAATCGTCGGCGTGCCCAAATCCAAGCCGCGAGGCAAAGCGCCGAAGAGACAGAAAGCGCCAGAAGGGCTTGTGCGTGGTGTTCCATGCCGTCCTCCAACACACCTTGCGACCTCAAGACCGCCGTCGTGCATCAGACACTGCGTGTACAAACGCCACTGACGAGAATTCAAACGGCTGTTTAAGTCGATCCTTTGCCGACATCAAGGGTCTTCTGCGGCTTTTGTTCCACCGTGCCACTTTCGCAACATGACTATGTGAGATAGTTCGGGAAACACGGCATATTTGGGACAACGAGCCGCTTAGTTTATTCGATCAACCTAAGGTCCCTTCTTCTCGACGGCGCAGTAGTAACGGTCGATCTGCTTGGCTGATCGCGCTCCCCACAGTGTTATTTCTGCAACCCGACATGGTCGCAATAGCGCGAGGATTTCATCGGCGCCATTGGCCCGCCGCTACCAAACGGGAAATATCTGGTGCAAGCTACCTTGTGGCGGCTGGGGACAGCCAATACGCAACTCGTTTTTCCAATCGAGGGGTTACCATGAAGCGCACAATGTTCGCCGTCGTTTTGCTGACGGTCAGCTGCTTCTCCTTGCCCATTTTTGCCGAGCAGCAAGATCTGCAAGAGGTTATGACCGCTGCCAATGCGCTTGGTGCGCGTGAAAGTGAGTTGCTGGGCAAAAAGGATGCGGCAGGCATAGCATCGCTCTTCACATCAGATGGATTGTTAGTGATGCTCGCACCGCAGTTCGCGTTTAAGCCCGGACGTGAAGCCATACAGAAGCATTATCAGGGGATCATTGACGCCGGCGCCACTACCATCGTCCTAGAACTCAAGAACCTCGAATTGCGCGGGAACGATGGCGTATGGGCAGCGGGAAACTATTCGGTCACAGTCAAAGACAAGACTATCCAGGGCAGCTGGTTTAGAATCTTGAAGCCCGAGAACGGGACTTGGAAAATTGCCATGGAAGCGTTCGCTCGTGCTGGCGCCTTAGATGCGCCCGCTGCCACCGTCGGTTCCTCACCAGCGCCAGCCAACACTAAATAGTTTGGGACGTCTGACGCTTTGATATCGCACTAAAGCAGCTGCTCCGTGCGAGGATCTGACTTGCCCTCATAGAACTGATCCAACGCTTGCTTGAACAAGGACCGGTCGTCATCGCTCGAGGCCGCGTGAGCAAAGAGTGTCATACAAGACCGGAATTTTAGGTCGTCGGGGGAGCCAAGGATCTGCAGGGCGGTCTTGCCTTTGTGGCGCAGCATCAAATGCACGTCGTGGCGCAGGCGGTCTCCTAAGATTGGATCGGCCAGGTAGCGCTTGGCCTGGTCCAGGTCGCGGATCGCATATCGCTCCGCCATGGTGCTGTGGCCCAGCCCAGCTAGCTGCGGGAAGACGAACCACATCCAGTGGGTCTGCTTCTGCCCGGCCGTCAACTCTTCGACGACTCGACGGCCCACGGAATCCTGGGCCTCTACGAAGCGAACAAGATCAGGATCGGTCACGAGGATGCCGCGCGTTCGTTAGCAACGGACCAAGAAGAAGCGGCGATGTTTACTGCCTCCGCCCCTCGGCAGCGCCGCTGTCACCGCTTCGCCCAATCAATTTCGCGCTCGCGCCGCACGGCTGGTGCGTCGGGGTTCTTGATCTTGAGCCATTGATCCGTTCGGCCCATACGGTATGTGGAGCCCAGCCGCTTGCTCACGATGCCCTCGCAGCCGAGCGCACAGGGTTGCTCGTAGATGACCGCACCGTCGCCATCGTAGGTCTCGTTGAGCGCAATGCCGTGGTCGGGTTGCCGGAGGAGCTGGGCCAGATGCCGCTTTCGTTCCTCGATCGGGCTGCGCCGCAGGTCCGCGCCGTCAACCTCGATCAAGCATTGCGTCAAGTTGAGGGGTCTTTATCTGTCACGCGGACCAACGCCAGGGTACGCTCCGCTTCGTCGGCACGGACGATATGCTCCGACGCGATACGCAACAGAACTTTGGCGACGTCTGGATCGCGAGTGACTTCCGCAAGATGAGTGAGCGCCGTCGCCTGTTGGCGAAGATATTCTGGACTTAGTGACACTACCCGCAACCCAGACTGTTCCTGACCCAACCGATTAATTCGGCAATTCGTTCCTTTCCGCCCTGGTATGACGGTTGCAATGCTGGCATGCGACTACTGTGTCGAATGTGTCGAACGTATACTGGGGGCCGCCGTTGCCGCGCAGGATGAGACTCAGCCCCTCCCCCGTGCAATATGCTCGTCCGGCCCCGCAGTTCAGCGGGGATTTTTTGCGCCGACGTCCTCCAGTCGATCGCCTCCCGTCCAAATCGACAATGCCCCCATTACCCTCTGGGCGATGGCGGCTTTTTCCCATTGGCCCTGATCGCCGTTCTCTCGGCCAACCTGTCGTATTCGTCGGCAAGATCGTTCATCAGGATGGCCGCTTCGCCCGAGTTCCAAAAATTGAGCCGAAGCCTGAAACCACAACGGTCCTTTGGAATTATTCAGACGGTCCGTGATCGGGAGTATCTGCGTCCGGTCCGCGTTCAATGCAGCGTGGAGGGCGTACCATGCAAACGATTCCGTTTCTGCCGCACCAGGAGTTCGATCCCGAACTCGTACGTAGCATGTCACTGGCCTATGCCAATGTCTGTCGGGCATTGGGGCTGAGTACAAAGCCCGATCCGGCCACCGAAGTCGTCGCGCTCAAGATTGTTGAGGTTGCCGAGCGGGGAGCGCGGACGCCAACAACGATCTACTTGCTCGCCATCGAAGAATTTAGGGACGGCAAATAATGGCGCAGTCGGATAGCCACTCACTCTCCGCGTGAGTTCCATAGTTTGCTTGGGAACGAATTGCCGGTTCCTGGCCTTAGCTTCTCATGAGGGGCGCGAGTAGTGATTGCGCCCATGAGAGATTACCGTCCTCGATCAAGCTATGAATCTGGTAACGTACCCTGGTCGAAAGCAGTTGCCTGTCGTGCCGTGTGTGCGATGATCGGACAAGAGATGCGGGCGCGCTATGAAACTCCACAAGATTTGCCGTACGAAATGCTGGCGCTTCTCGCGCAACTGTATCAACGAGAACATGAATAGGCCGCCTCAGTTGGCGGCCCCTCTTCATCTCCGCCTTATCAGCAAGTGCGATTGATCCTCGCACCGGATATTGAATTGCTTGATCGCGGTCTTTAGCGCGCTCGCTTCGTCGGGCGCTGGAACCAGTCCAACGAAAGCGGCGGCGAGTTTCCGAGTTCCGGGATTTCGTTCCTGAAATCACCGCAAGTAAGTATTGTAGGGTTTGCAGTGCTCCAGCTCGAACCATGTGTTGGCCGAAGCTTTATCAGTTTGTTGATGGGAAGACGGGACCCGCACCCCCGCACTACCCCGATGCACCCGGGTCCCGTGCTAGTAACGAGCAAGGAGAAACCCTGCGCTTCCAAACACGCAGGGTTTCTTCATTTTCGGCGGCGCAACATCAGTCACGTCCGCAACCCCAGGCGGAGCATCCGAGTTATCTCGTCAAGCTGGGATCAAACAGGGGCTATGGTTAGAGGTACACCATGTCACCCAGAATGCTTGAAGCCCGCCTGCGAATGCGAGTGGTACGCAGCTCGCACCAACGATGAAGGGGACCGCAAATTCCTCCTTCGGAAGGCGAAGCATTGGGCGAAGCTGGCTGCGGAGAAGGAGTTGGAAGTTCGGGCCTCTGCGCGGCTCGCGGCGTAGGTCGTAGGGCCTGCGCTCGCCCGCCACGGTGCGCAGCCTCTACTGGGTTACGTTGTGGGCCAGATTGCGCTTCGTCCGCGCAGCTTTCTTGGCGTGCGTTTGTCTGCAAGTGGGATCAAGAAACCAACTCTCGAAAGCTGCGCAGGATTGTTCCGCTAGAGGCTGGTTCAATTTGGCGGCATCATCGGCGGCGGCCGTGCGAACGGTTGCGAGGACCGTAGGCACACCGGGTGCCAAAGCAATAGCCACCATCACGAAGGCCACCGCCGAGATTGTCACCGCGATCTTCTTGAACATGATGACCCCTCGGAGCGCCAACACGAGTGAACTTATCGACTTCGTTAAGCTTTGATTGGAGTTTCGGTTCCATCGATTGCGCAATGATGAGGCTCGAAGTTCCGTCTAGAACAAGGCGACTTCAACTTCATACCACCGGTACGAATGTCGGCGGCCGAGCACCTTAAGGAACCGCGAGAACCCAGCTCGGCTTGTCTTAATGATCTTGGCCATGGTCCTGTCTCCCGTGCCAAACACAGCCGTTCATAGCGGCCGATGCGCTGCGCTGAAGTGACTATCATCACAGACGCTACCCTTTCTTCGGCAAGCCCCCTTTCCTGTCTTTCTCTATTAGTCTTTGTCATTCAGCCATAAAGAACTTCCTCCACTCCATTCAGCGCCGCTACCACGTGATCACGGCCCGTATGAGCCTTGGCTTCGGTCTGGTAACCGAATGAAACGTACGGCAGGCCCTTTTGGTCGTAAAGCGCAAACCCGAAAAGCAGCGCGCCTTCAAGCAGCTCGACGTCACTAACCCTCCACTTCTTTTCCATCGGAATGGACTTCGTCGCCCGACCCAAAACCTAACTTGGCGCCTTGCGCTTCCGAAATAGCGGGTGGCCAACGAGGAGCGTTTACGCGCAATGGCTTTCGCTGTGCAAACTCCTTGATTCGAGTTTTCCTTTCGGCAGGCCAGTTGCGGTTCGACCTGTGCCGTGAAGCACTGTCATCGAAGAGTGATCAATTTAACGTCTGATGCCTGGGGGCTTCTTCGGAACACGGAGGAGACCATGCGGCGGATCGGTTCGGTAAAGATTTGGGCGATCGTAGGCGTGGCGGCGGCAATAGCCTTTGTAGGATTGATGGCCGCTGAATTGATGCGCACGACTGCCCTAACTACGAAGGGAGCCATCAGCCAGAATCCGTCGGCGGGAGCGAAGGCAGAGGTCGAGCAGACCAAGTTCGAAATCACTCCATCTCCGGTAATCGAGCCAAATCCGAAATTCTTTGTCGGCACCGGCGACGGGGGTAGCGGGTCGTACGAAGAGCCACAGCATCGGTGAGCCGCCGCGCCGGAGCGCCAAATCGCCCTCAACCGCGCGGCTACCGGTTTCGCAGCCGGCCCATCAGTCCGCGGCGGACAGATTCTGACCAGAGCTGGTCGCCAGCTTGGCGAAGAGTTGGCGCGTGTTTTCTTAGCGCGGCGGCGCCCCACCCGCCGAAGAAATTGAGCGAGATGAGGCCGGGGGAGCGACCCCCGGCTTCTCCGTCTAACAATGGACGGCTACTTGACGGCACATTGGGGAGCGACCCCGAGCATCAAGATCGTCCGCACCATGTGGGTCAGACTTTGTGGACCATAGACGGCACGGCCCAAATTAAGAAGGCCGATTGTGAGAGACGATCGCTATTAGACCGCTTGAGATCCTGATGGTGCGGCGCGTGTCAATCTTGGAGCCCAAGTGCCGGTCGCGACGCTGAGGCGGTTTTCTAAGCGCGATGATTTGAAACGCTAGGACTGCACCCAAATGCGGGCTGTCCATCCGACGGCAACCAGTCAATCGCTACCCAAAAGCGACGTTTAACTTACGTCTGTCTATCCCCCCAACAGCAGACATAATCTTGCGGGGCCGGAAACGACGCGAAGGGCCAGAAACCGACCTAACCAGGTTTCTATTCAACTATTAAGCGCAGCACGCCAAACGGCCGGCACGCGGTCGACTAGCCAAACGACGGCTATCACGACGCAAGCGGCCACGGTCGCGAAACGCAAGCCACGGTCAGTCCGCCCGAATGGACGCAGCGCCCTAAACAGCAGGAACACTGAGAGCCCAATGGCGAGCTGTCCGATCTCCACGCCGACATTGAAGGCCGCGAGTCCCGGCAAAATATTGGGTCCGTCGATGGCGAGAACATCACGTAAAGAAAAAGACAGGCCAAAGCCGTGCACAAGTCCAATGGCTGTTGTTACCAAGATCAGAGAACGGCCGCCCCGGCCCAAAAGAGAAGACGCGCCCGCCACTAAGATCGAGGCTGCTATAGCCGCCTCCACGCCGGGCTCGAACCAGGCCATACGCGGCGCAAATCCAAAGAAACCGGCAGCCAGGGTAACGGAGTGTCCAATCGTGAAGCCGGTGATGCGTGAAGCTAGCGCGCCGACGCCCGTCGCGCCCATGACCAGGCAGGCGACGAACAAAACATGGTCCATGCCCGAAAGGATGTGATCAATTCCGCCGCGGACGAATGTTCCTGCGCCTTCCAGCGGCCCAGGCGCGATCACAAGGGGCTCGGTCAGGAGGCCAGTCGCCCGATAATACACAGCATCGCCGTCGCGGTGATCCACGACCAGGTTTACAGTCGCCGCTTCGCCAAGAGCACCTGGCGCGAGCTGGCTTGAGATGGTCAATCGGCGAACACCACGCGGAACCGAATAGGCGACCGCCGTATCTACTATGACGTAACCGCTGTCGATTTCCGTCACGTTATTTGGCCAAGGAACCGGAGCTACGGCGATCGCGGCCTGTGCGACGGTGTCGAATGGCGGAACGTGACCGCGGGGATGCACGGCAACAGACAGCAGCCGCCCAGGGATCGTAGCGCCGTCGACAGCCACTCCGTGACCCTCCACAACGAGACGGCCGAGCTCCCAGGCGTTCGATCGGATGGCGTCGATATCGGCGTACCAGAAAGGCAGCCCGCTCTCCCACCGCGGAAGAGTGAATGGAGCGGCAGGCACCGGCATGCCAGCCGATGGCGGCGCCACGCCGTTCCCGACCAATAGCGGCAGGGTCAACCGGATGTAGGCCACTGCATCCGCGCCAGCGGCGTCAAGATGGATGACGCGAACGTTGCGCGTGGTAAGCGGATGAGCGTGAACGCTGCCGGCCCCCGTCAGCCCAGTTAGGCATATGAAGATCGACAGCGCAGCGCGCAATAGGCGCATTTGGGCCTGTCAGTTTGCCGGGTCCTTGGGTGACCAAAGCTTGAACTTGGAGTCCTTTTCGTAGGCCAAGCCGTTGGGCCAGGAAACGAATTCCAACTGCATGCCCCAGGGCGCCAGGAAATAGAGGAAGGTTTCACCGGCGTTCGGCCCTTGGCTGAGCGGTGTCGGGTCACCCTGCATCTTGACGTCCTTGGATTTGAGATAAGCAACCGCCTTTGCCATGTCGTCGACATAGAAGGCGATGTGGTGCCCACCAACGTCGCTGTTGCGCGGCGGTTGTGACTTCTGGTCCGACGCCTTGTATTCAAAGAGTTCGATGTTTGATCCGGATGTGCAGCGTAGCACGCGCAGGCGATTGATCTCGGCTTTCCGATCGACGTTGAGATGGACTTGCATCCAATCGTCGTCGGATTTGAACGGCCCTGCCGTGTAAGCGAGTTGGCAGCCCAGGACATCGGTGAAGAAAGCCGTCGCCTGGTCCATGTCTGGTACGGTCACACCCACATGATCTGTGCCACGGATGCCCGGCGGGCCATCGGCCATCGTCGGAGTACAAGCCATCAAAGCAAGGGCTGTGACAGCGGCCGCAACCATAATGCGCATCGTCGACCCTCCCTAAGACATCATCATCATTATTATTACACCCCGAAATTACGCGTTCAGCAACATCTGGCAAGGAAATTCGACATACATTAATGTAGGACATTCGCCTCCCTGCGACCGGCACAGCTGTGATCAAGCACGCGCTTATATTGAGCTTGCTATTTTTGCTGCCCTCGCATGCTAAGGACATTGGACAGTGGGGGAGTAATGTCAGCCCGGAACTGCGAGCGTGGTTCAACAGCGTCTACAACCGCAAGGGCATCAAGTGTTGCGAGGCCGCTGACGGTTATCCAGTCGAATATCAGATGCGATCAGACAACCACTACTGGGTACGCTTCAAGCGCGAGTGGTACGAGGTCCCTGATGAAGCGGTGGTGCGCCAATACGGGAACCCGACCGGTGGCGGCGTGGTCTGGTTCGCCGAAGTGTTTGGTGGGCGGGCCGTCCGCTGCTTCGTGCCGGTCGTAGAGTATTGATCGCCGGCGTTTGATTCTCGATTACTCATGAGACATAGCCGCAGCGCTGACATCGGCCAACTCCCATTAGTGCCTGCGCAGCAAAACGTATCTGCCGCAGGATTGTAGCACGGAAGGAGGCCGGGTTCGTCTAGGCACTGACCATTTTGGCGGGGCCTATGCAATCATTGTACTCTATCCAGCGGATCGGATCGGCCCGGGGGTCGAAATAGAACATGGTCCTGTCGCCACCAGTGACAAAAGGCAGAGGACACATGACGCACGGTGCTCGACTTCCGAAAAGGGTCTTGGTTGTGTAGAAATACACAGGCTCGCTGCGGAGCCAACAAAGCCCGACGGCGCTGTTTGTCCGCTGTTGATCCGGTAGCGACCACACTTTTGCAGCGGCGTGAATGACGTTAAGGGCCAAACCCGGAAGTCGCCGCCTCCTTGATTGGCTCATGATGACAGTGCGTCAAGCAGCGTTTGCGTATCCACGGCTTCTGAAAAAATCCCAGGTCGGCGAAAAAGAAGGTCGGACCGCCCACTGGCCGGCGTTGCGGCGGGCAACGGCCTAGGGCGGGGTTGGGTCGACTTAGGCTGGAGCGCCGAGGGCATGCTCCCCCAGGCTATCCGAGCAGCTTAACCCGAAGCCCGGGGGAGGTTTATGATCTGTCCCCTTTTCTCTTAGCGTGTGACTACGCACTCTGAATTTCATGGTGTGCGGATGGGACAGATCAGGTTACTTCATTTCGGCGGCTTCGACATTGAAAAGGCGGAAATCCGCATACTTGCTACCTTCCTTTTCCACCCATTCTTTAAGGCCGCCATTCCATACCTTGTCGAAGGCTTCCGCGCCACCATCGTATCTGATGAGAACGTAGCGATTGGGTGGAGGCGTGCCGATAATGCTCTTGGTCTTGTTGTAGCCTCCGGCCACGTATTTGCCACCGCCGGCTTTGATCATGTCCAAAGCCTTGGGCAGGATCTTGTCATAGCTGTCCTTATCTTTGACATTGATCTCAGCTACGGCATAGATCGGCGCGGTGGCTTGGGCATAGATGGTCGCCCCGCCAGCCCCAATCAACAAGCTGACCGCCATGAGAGCGGATGTCGCTACATACTTCCTCATTGCAGTCTCCTTTCATTGTGCTCTCCAGTGTTGACCCGGTAGAGAGCGAGCCCGGGAGCCTTCAAGCCTTGGTCAGCGCAATGAGCACGTTTGACGGTCCATCGACCGGGGGCTCCCGACCAAAAACGTCTGCCGCCGTCCGACATTTGGACCTGTGCAAGCGCCGCTGGCACGCGACGAGCCAACCGCGTTCATCTTTTCCGCACTCGCCTAGGCGGCAGGCCGCCTGCGCGACCTGCGGCCGCGATCGTTGGTTATTTCGGCTCAACGCCCTCGACGCCGATCACGCGGGCGGTGGCGTACTTGCCTTCCACCTTTTCAAGCCAGGGCCGGATGTTCTTGGCCCAATTCTCGCCCGAGGCAGCTTTGCTGGGATACATGGTGATCAGGAATCGGTTGGCGGGCTCACCATTACCGGCAATAAGCTCGGCCTTCTTGTATCCACCCGCGATCACCTTGCCTCCGGCAGCTTTGATGGCCTCGCGGACCTTGTCGACGCCGCTGCCTTCATAACCGGCTTGATCCTTGACGTTGATCTCGGCCACCTCGTAGTAAGGCGCGGCGCTTTGCGCGTACACGCTGGCTACGCCGATGCCAAGTGCGAAGCCGGCGACTGTGCCGATAATGGTCTTCATTTTCCCTCTCCTCTGTTGCGTGCGCGAACGCCGGGGCGCACGCCGCCCGGTCGTATCATTGCGTCGGTTCGGTCGCGCCGACGGCGTAGCGTCCTTTTCTGAAAAAAGAACGGCCCAGCCTTGGCTACGCCCGGTCCTATCAATTACTTGCTTTCTACGCCCTCGACCGCAAAGACGCGGAAGTCGGCATACTTGCTGCCGACCTTCTCCTGAATGTCGCGGCCGCCGCCGTCCTGCCAAGCCTTCGCGGCATCCATGTTTGCGAACTGGAGGATGCCAACGCGATTGGGCAGTGGTGCACCTGAGAAGCTGACAGTCTTGTCATAGCCACCGGCCACATACTTGCCGCCGTGGTCGGCGATCAGCTTCTGTGCGTCTTTCAGGAAGTTATTGTTGTAGCCATCCTTGTCCTTGACCGCGATCTCGAACACGACGTAGGCCGGCGGCTTGGCCTGGGCGTGCAAAGCCTGGATCGCGGTAGCTCCGAGCGCGAAGCCTGCCGCCAGAACAAGTGCAAACTTGTATGTTGCTCGCATGATGTCCTCCCATGAACATGCGTGCGCGCGGCGCACGCGCGGTGCGGTTTGAGACCGAAATAAAAGTTCAAGGAGTGCGGCCCGCCGATGGGCATAATGGCTGCCACATAAAAAGAGCGCATTTCGGGGACCTCGGCATGTCCCGTCGGCAGCTACCCCAGAATACGGCATGTGAAGACGGCCGGCTAGTGACGCTCATCACCCGCTACGGGCTAGATGATCGCGCCGAAGCGCTTTGACAGTTCCAGCATCCGGCTGCGCGCCAACACAGCGTTGTTGGGGCGGAATATGCGTTCGGCGCGGCTCGGCCGTCCGCCGCTGCTCGTTGCGAAGTGACGACAACCCTGCTCGCATCCGCAAAATCTGCCCAGGTTCGATGACCGCTGTGGGTCAATCGCTACCGAATCGCGATGTCCGCGTTGGGTCCGTTCATCCCTCAATTTCAGACATGATGTTGCGGCGCCCCGAACGACGCGAATGGGATGGACCGGCCGCGCTCCCGCCCCCTAAGGCACTCATGGTGCGCGGGCGGCTTGTCACGAGAAGGAGCACCACCATGCCTCGCACCGCCACCGTTCACGCAGTGACCGCCATCGGAATAGATATGGGCAAGAACACGCTTCACATGGTCGGCCTCGATACGCGCGGCACCATTGTGTTGCGAGAGAAGGTCTCACGCGGACGCATTACATCGAGGCTTGCGAACTTGCCGCCCTGTCTCATTGGCATCGAAGCGGGGATGGCGACGCACTACGTTGCTCGCGAGCTTGCCGTGCTTGGCCACGATGTGAAGCAGGTCCCGCCCGCGTATTCGAAGCCGTTTCGGCAGGGGCAAAAAAATGATTTCCGAGATGCTTTTGCGGTGGCCGAGGCCGTGCAGCGGCCGACGACACGCTTTGTTCCAGCCAAGACCAACGAACAACTGGATCTGCAAGCGCTGCACCGCGTCCGGTCTCGCCTGGTCAGTGAGCGGACCGCAGTGATCAATCAGATTCGCGGCTTTCTTCTAGAGCGCGGCATCATCGTCCGACAAGGACTGCGCTTCCTTCGCCAGGCACTACCCGACATCCTGGCCAAGCGCACGGACGTTCTGTCACCACGCATGGTACGCATCATTGCTGATCTTGCCAGTGACTGGCGGCAACTCGATGAACGAATTGAACCCGTGACCGACGAGATCGAGACTTTGGCAAAGAGTGATAGCAGTTGTCGAAGGGTCATGACCGTGCCGGGCATCGGCCCGATCATCTCGAGTGCGATGGTTGCAGCGATCGGCAGTGGCGCAGCATTCGCAAGAGGCCGGGATTTTTCGGCCTGGATCGGGCTCGTTCCTAAGCAGATGTCGACTGGAGACCGAACCATCCTCGGGCGCATCTCCAAGCGAGGAAACGGTTACTTGCGCACGCTCTTCATGCAAGCAGCCCGGGTCATTCTGCTACGGCCGGCAAGCTGGCCGAAACACGGCTTCGGGGTCTGGCTCGCGCGCGCCGCTCAGCGCCTCCATCCCAACGTTTTGGCCGCCGCTCTCGCCAACAAGCTGGCACGGATCGCCTGGACGGTGCTGGCTCAAGAGCGCAGTTATGAAGCGCGCGTCACCAAGGCGGCGGCCTGAAGCGGATATCCAAACCAATTGTTGAGTTAGCTTTCCCACCGAGGTCTGCGAGTCGAAATGAGGAGATGGAGAAAGGTCTCGCCAGCGCGTTCGTGATCAGGTGGCCCGTATGGCCTTCGGGGCCGAGACGCGAATGAGATCGAACACGCGCGGATATCCATGATGGCCAGGAGCTCAAAGGCTCCGTGAATAGGCCGGATACAGATGCGCAAGACCAACTTCTCCAAATCATCACTTTCGGCTTGCAACGCGCGGCCGGTCCATACAGATGGGCCACGAGCGAAAGTAAGCGAACCCGCGGTTCGTTGGCGTTACTTGCAATTCATCCGTCAAAGGTATGCGCCAGGCGCAGGCGTTCGCTGCGGCGAGCCCGCCAACAAGCAGGGGTCTGCCCACCGGATTTGGCTTTGTTGATGCCACTGAACTGGCCCCTTTTGCGCCGAACACTATCTGAGCCAGCGTGGTGAAGCCCACTGAACATATAAAAAAAAATGAAATGTTCGACGTGACATCACGACGCCGCAATGCCAGATCGCCGTCTTGGGCGTCTGGCGTTGATCTGTATCAAACAGTGCCTGAGCGATTTGCGATGTTGTATTTGCGTGCTTGCAAGAAGAAATTCGAATTTCGAGACAAGGTGTTGTGCATTCTTACGAAGGCGAGATACGGAATATTCGGTTGAAACCTTTGGATCCGGCATCCCTTGGAGGGAAGACCGATGTTCGAGATCATCTATCTATTTGTTATCGTATTAGCGGCACTGCCCTTGACCCGCACTCTGATGCTAGGGGCGGCAGGCGGTACGCACATTGCGTTTGTGCACCGGCTCTATCGCGATGCCGGGTACATTTTAGCGGCTGTCCTTGGGATCATCGTCTTTGAAGTGGCGCTCCGCATCTCCCTTGAAAACTACTGGTTTCAAGAACTGGGTCAGAATTCGTCGCTACTGGCTCTCTCTTGAATATCGTGTGGCAATTTTCTTTGTCGTCTCGCTTTTGATCGGCTTGTTTGTCGGCGTCAACCTGCGCGTACTGTCTCGGCCCTATATCGTCCCGACGAGCGCGCCATGGATCGTTGGATTTGTTGTTGCGGCTCTGGTTGGATTTCTCGCGACGCCGTTATGGATCCCGCTCATGCGGTTCCTCGGCGCCACGCCGGCCGGCGTGGTCGATCCGGTGTTCGGCAGAGATCTCTCCTTCTACTTGTTGGCCCTGCCCCTCTACGACGACATTGTCGAAATTGTCATCGGTATCCTTTGGGCCACGATCGCGCTTTGGGCCGTCATGGGGATTGTGGCACACAGCGCGACGGCTGCGTTCGCCTACCGCCCCGATCCATTCGGAGCCTCTCACCCGCATCGAAGCGTCGCCATTCTCCCACCAAATCAGACGTGGGCGGTCCGAGCGAGCTGGATCCGGCAAGGCATGGTTCTCGGCACTCTCTTGTGCATCGCATTGGGGGCTAGCCGGTTCTTGGCCCGCTATCATCTCGTTGTGGACGGACATTCGAAGGTCGTGGCCGGCGCGTCTTATGCGGATGTCAATTTTTGGCTGCCCGGATACGACCTCATGGTCGCGTGCTGGTTCGCGGCCGCGGCGACCCTGGGGCTGGCGGCTGCCGTTCCGCGCATTCGCAATTGGTTGTTGATCCGCCGGACGCACTGGCTTGCGCCGCTCGCGGCGCTGGCGCTGCTTTTCGTGGGAGCGTTGGTAGTCCCCACCGGAATCGAGGTTTTCTATGTGGGCCCGAACCAGATCACGTTGGAGCTGCCGTATCTGCTCAGGAGCATCGCCGGTACGCGCCAAGCGTATAACCTTGAGGGACCTTCGGTCGAGGAGCGAGAATTCGCGGTCTCCGCGACGCCATTAACGGCCGCCGACTTGGCAAAGGACGCCGCGACGCTGCAGGACGCGCGCATCTGGGATTGGCGCGCGCTCGAGCCGCAATTGCAGCAAATCCAGGGCCTGCGGCCGTATTACACGTTTCACGGCGTCGATATCGATCGTTACGTGATCGATGGCGCCGAGCGGCAGGTCATGATCACGGCGCGGGAGCTCGACGTCACGCGGCTTCCTGCGCCCGCCCAGGTCTGGGTCAATCTCGCGCTCAAATACACCCACGGTTATGGTGTGGTTGCGGTCCCGGTGAATGAGATCGACGCCAGAGGAAATCCAGTTTTCTGGGCGCACGATATTCCGGTCGAGGCAAAGAAAGACCTGACCGTCACCCGCGGCGAGATTTATTTCGGCGAGCTCACCGACGACCGTGTCTATGTACACACGACCGAGAAGGAATTCGATTTCCCGCAAGGCCAGGCCAACGCCGAGACGGTGTACCAGGGAACTGGAGGAATCCTGCTCTCCAACTTGTGGCGCAAGCTGGTCATTGCCCGCGAATTCGACGGACTGCGGCTTTTCATCTCGAACTATTTCACGCCCGAGAGCCGGGTGATGCTGCGCCGGAATATCGTCGAACGTGCGCAAACGCTTGCTCCGTTCCTGCACTTTGATCGCGATCCGTACATCGTCGCCGATGCCGACCATTATTCCTACATCATTGATGCTTACACGACGTCGGAGAATTTTCCTTACAGCGAAGCTTATCGGGGATCGCTCCGAGACTTCCGCGGCTACAACTACCTGCGCAATTCCGTCAAAGCGGTAATCGACGCCTATAACGGCTCGCTGACATTTTACGTCTTCGACCGGCGCGATCCGATCATCAACGCTTATCGGCAGGTGTTTCCCGAACTTTTCAAAGACGAGCGCGAGATGCCGGAGAATCTGCGCCGGCACGTCCGCTATCCGGAGGATATTTTCACGGTGCAGGCCGAGATGTACGGCACCTACCACATGACCAACCCGACCACCTTCTACAATCGTGAGGATCGCTGGGAGGTCCCGCGCGAGCTTTATCGAAGCAGCGAGATTGCGATGCTGCCCTATTACGTGACGGTACAGCTTCCCGGTTCCGGCAAGCCGGAGTTTCTGCTCATGTTACCCTTGTCGGTTGCTGGCAAGAACCAGATGGCAGGTTGGCTCGCAGGTCTCTGCGATGGCGAAAACTACGGGAAGATGGTGGCTTTCCGCTTCCCCAAAGGAACCTTCATCGACGGCCCGGCACAGGTGGAATCACGGATCAGCTCAGACAGCCGGTTCTCCGGGGATCTCACGCTCTGGGACCAGCACGGTTCGCAAGTCATTCGTGGTAATCTCATTGTGCTGCCGCTCGCCGATCACCAGCTCATCGTGATCGAGCCGGTCTATATCGAGGCGGAGCAGACCAAGATCCCGATGCTCGCCCGTGTGGTGTTGGGGCAGCTCTTACCCGATGACCGCAAGATCGAGTGGGCGGGCACGCTCACCGACGCCGAGCGCATTCTCGTCGGTGCGCCAGCGCCGAAATCTGCCGCAGCCGGTACCCCCGACACGCGAACCGGCAACGAGACGCTGGAGCGTGCGCGTGCTCTGTTCGACGAGATGCAGCGGGAATATGCGTCCGGTAACTTCGCGCGCTACGGCGAGCTTCTCCAGCAGCTTGGAAAACTGCTCCAGCCACATTGAAGGTCGAGCTATGTATCGTTTTCTCGAAGGCACGGCAGAGAAATATATGACGCGTGCAGTAAGGACCGTCACCCGGCAAACAACCATGCGTGAGCTGGGGGCTCTGTTCGAGAAATACGATTTCAATTCCTTCCCCGTAGTGGAAGAAGGAAAGATGTTGGGGATCGTTACAAAATTCGATTTTCTGCGGGCGTTTGCCTTCACCACCGGTCAGATGTTGCCCCATTACGACGAGTTAATGCGGCGGCCGGTCGCCGACGTCATGACCGAAGCCGTCGTTCATGTCGAACCGACGGCACCATTGACGCGAGTTCTTCAGTTGATGGTGAGCCTTAAGAACCGCAGCTTTCCGGTTATTGGGCACGATCGCCAATTGCTAGGAATGATCTCTCGCGAGGACCTGATGCGCGCACTCAAAGAGGCAACACAGGACGACTAGAGCCTGGGATCCGCACCGAGAGATTTCACCCGCAATCCAAACATCCGTGACGTGAATGTCAGTGCTCAACGCTGCTCCGCGAATTTCGCCGGCGTCAGGCCCTGATCGCCGTCCAGTTGGCAGAGCAAGCGCCTTGAACGATATTCTGACCTCTCGGATAATCGTGCAGTGGCGGTGGCACAGGAAGAGCGACATGCTCGACAAGCGCTTAAATAATACGGAACCGTCGCCTGCCCGGCGCGTCCTCCGATTATTTGGCCTCGATAACGGCCACGACAAGGAGAGCCTAACAGCGAGGAACCACCAGCCAAAGGAGCCTGAGGAGCGAAAACATCAGTTCGCCACCTGGTATATTTTCGCGGCTTTTCTCGGCGTGATGCTGATCCAGTATCTATGGATCCAATACACACAGGTCGAGACCATTCCGTACAGCCAATTCGAGCAGTTGCTCGGTGAGAACAAAATCTCCGAGGTGCTCGTCGGTTCGGAGACCATCCAAGGCACGCTCAAGGAGCCGTTTCCCGATGGACGAAAGTTATTTAGCACGACCCGTGTTGATCCTGAACTTGCCGGTACGCTGAGTGCACACGGCGTCAAGGTCACAGGCGCGCCATCGAGCGGCTTTCTGTCGACGATTCTGTCTTGGGCACTACCCATCTTCATCTTCTACCTCATCTGGACGTACGGCATCCGCCGCATGGCCGAGCGCCAGGGCTTCGGCGGCTTGATGGCGATCGGGAAGTCGCGCGCCAAGGTCTATGTCGAAACCGACACTAAGGTGACATTCCGCGATGTCGCTGGTGTCGATGAGGCGAAATACGAGCTCCAGGAGGTTGTCGCGTTCCTGCGCGACCCGAAATCGTTCGGGCGCCTCGGGGCGCGTATCCCCAAAGGCGTGCTGCTGATCGGGCCGCCTGGCACCGGAAAGACGCTTCTGGCGAGAGCGGTCGCCGGCGAGGCGGGAGTGTCCTTCTTCTCAATATCGGGCTCGGAATTCGTCGAGATGTTCGTCGGTGTGGGCGCCGCGCGGGTGAGAGATCTGTTCGAGCAGGCCCGGCGCGCGGCGCCCTGCATTATCTTCATCGACGAACTCGACGCCTTAGGACGCAGCCGCATGCCGGGCGCGTTCGGCGGCTATGATGAGAAGGAGCAAACCCTCAACCAACTGCTCGCCGAGCTTGATGGTTTCGACCCGAGCACTGGCGTGATCCTGCTCGCCGCCACCAATCGCCCGGAGGTGCTCGATCCCGCCCTGCTACGTCCCGGGCGGTTTGATCGCCAAGTGCTGGTCGACCGTCCCGACCGCGCCGGGCGTCGCGAAATCCTGAAAGTGCACGTCGCCAAGGTGCAGCTTGCCGCGAACATCGATCTCGACCAGATCGCCGGGCTGACACCTGGCTTCACCGGCGCCGACCTCGCCAACCTGGTCAACGAGGCTGCCATCGTAGCGACACGGCGCAAAGGCGACGCGGTCACACTCGACGACTTCACCGTGGCGATCGAACGTATCATCGCAGGCCTGGAGAAGAAGAGCCGCGTGCTCAGCCCGGAGGAACGACGCCGCGTCGCCTATCACGAGATGGGCCACGCGTTGGTAGCCGCGACCCTGCCGGGCGTCGACCCTGTTCATAAGGTATCGATCATTCCGCGCGGCGTTGGCGCGCTGGGCTACACCATGCAGCGACCTACAGAGGATCGTTTTCTGCTAGCGCGCCACGACCTCGAAAACCGCATTAGCGTGCTGATGGGCGGACGTGCCGCGGAAGCGCTGATCTTCGATGGCGAGGTCTCGACCGGTGCGTCCGACGACCTCCAGCGGGCAACCGAGATCGCCATCGAAATGGTCACACGCTATGGCATGACTGACAGTCTCGGACCCCGCACCTATGCATCGCCGCCGCAGCCGTTTCTGACCGGGAGCACGGCGAACCGCATTGACGCGTCGGAGGCGACCGAACGAGAGATCGACATTGCGGTGCGTGACATCGTGGTGAAAGCATTCGACCGGGCTACCGAAGTTCTGCAGGCGCGCCGAACCGACCTTGACGAGGGCGCCAGCCTATTGCTCGCGCAGGAAACGGTGACGGCAGATCAATTCGCTGCAATCCGCTCAGCCGGTCCGCAGGCCACGTCGGCCGCATGAGGACCCGACGCGCTTCAGGCGTGCGACAACCACGCCGCGATCGGATAGACTTTGAAGCTTCGCGGATCCGACGCCCAGCCGAACCTGCGAACTGCCCACAGTATCCCATACTTCGAGGACAATAACTGACCGTTCTCGGGTCCCAAGATAGGCTGCTGGACCAGCGCGGGACGTTTAGCGACAATATTTAACCTCCGTGCCCACGTACCGATGATGAGCCGCATTGGCTGCCCTTTTGATCGAGATCAAACGTGATTGAGCACGCAGCTACGATAGATGTCGCCTTCGGGTCTTGGCCGTGTCAAAACACTTCGCGAAGTGGCAATGTGAGGCTGTTTCTCGGGCTTTGACTATACTCGGATTGCGGCCATCAGCGGCTGGATGCCCATGATATTCATCACCCTGGTGAGATTGTAGGCGAGCACATGGAGTGCCATCTCGGTGGCAACCTTGGGCAGACGCTTCATCAGGAAGTGTGTCGCGCCCATCCTCATCTTCAGTGTGCCAAAGGGATGCTCGGCCGTTTCGCGCCGCTGGCGCATAGCGTGCGAGTTCTTATCGAGGCGCTTCTGTACGGCCTCCAGCACATGCTCATGCTCCCAGCGCGTGATCCGTCGCTCCTTGCCAGTGGTGCAGCGCTGTTTTATCGCGCAGCTTTGACAGGCGTTGGTCCAGTAGCGGCGCAGGACTAATCCATTTTCCTCGTTTGTGAAGTGGTAAGCGAGCTTTTCTCCGGCAGGACAGCGATACACATCCTCGTCGGTGAGATAAACAAAGTCCTGCTTGCCGAAGCGACCTTTGGCCTCAATGCCAGATGTGATCGGTTTGGGAAGCGTTACTGTAATGCCGGCTTTGTCACACCTGAGGATTTCCTCACTGCTGTAGTAGCCCCGATCGGCAACGGCTTCGAGTTCATCGACGCCGAGAACTTCCTTCGCCCGGCAAGCGATGTTCGCGAGTTGCGCCCGATCCGAGCCGTCGTTTGTTACCTCATGCGTGACGATCAAGTGATGTTCCGTATCGACGGCGACCTGCACATTATAGCCGACCACGCCGGAGCCGCGTCCGCTGGTCGCCATCGAGCGGCTGTCAGGATCGGTGAGCGAGATCTGCTGATCAGGCGACGCCAGCATCAGCCTCTCCATCGCCGCCAGGCGTTGCATCTCGCTTTCCACCTTGACCAGCTTCTCCTTCAAATGCGCCGTCTTCGCCGCTAGCTCTTCGGATGGCTCTTGCCGGTCTGCCGTATCGAGCTGCGCAAGATAGCGCGCCACGCTCTTCTCCAATTGGGCGCGGCGTCGCTCCACCTTCCCGCGCGTGAAGTTCTTGTCGCGGGTATTGACCGCCTTGAACTTGCTGCCATCGATCGCAACGCTCGTTTGCGTCAACAGCCCCATCAGGCGGCATAGTTCAATAAATTGCACGCAGACCTGCCTGATCCCTGGCCCGCTGTCTTTGCGGAAGTCGGCGATCGTCTTGTGATCAGGAATGAGCCGGCCGGTCAGCCACATCACCTCGACATTCCGCCCAGCCTCACGCTCAAGCCGCCGGCTCGACTGAACCCGGTTGAGATAGCCGTAGATGTACAGCTTGGGCAGCGCCGAAGGATGATAAGAGGGCCGCCCGGTTGCCTCGGGCGCGACACCATCGAAGCCCAGTTCACCTAGATCGAGCTCCTCGACAAAAGCGTCGATCACTCGAACCGGGTTGTTCTCATCGATCCAATCTTCCAGGTATTCCGGGAACAGCGTGCTCTGCCTGCGATCCGTCCCCTCAACGAAGCGCTTCATTCGATCCCCGCAGCAGCCTCAGAATCAGTTCAGCAAGAATCTCACGAAAACACGACGTTTTCACACAACCAGGGTCAAAGGCCGACGTTCGGCGAACTCAGCCCGATGTCCACTTTGCCCCTAACAGCAGCCAAAATCGTGGACATCGCGCGACGGCGCCAACAGTGCTAGTGATCGACGGTCGGATCATCGCGACCGCGCGCGCACTTTACAATCAAGCTGAACATGCGCGTGCTACACGGTCGCGGCTAGCGGACCCTATATCGATCGCCCTTTTCCACGGGCACAAAACGGATCCACCGGATGTTGCAAATCTTAGCAATCTTCTCGATCGGGATTTTTGCGCTCGTCAGTTCGGCGCACGCTCAGTCGTCGCGGACATTGCGTCCGTTTGTTGTCCGCTTACGGGGCTGCCGAGACATATTTGTGCGACGGCAAGGAAACAGGTACAAAGAGAGCGGGGAGTTTCCATAAAGCGTCGCGTTGGCCGCGAACCCGCGGCGTCGCTCAATTTTGATCCATGGCCGTCAACAAGGCTTCCCTTCTTCGAATATGCGCACTGGCCATGCTTGCCGGTACGGCTTGGCAGTCGGTGCGCGCCGAGGACCCCGCAACACAGCACGCCAGCGATAGCGGCAGTTGCGCCCGATCGGCATTTCGGGTGCTCATTGATGTGGGTCACACGGCCATTTCGCCCGGCGCCGACAGCGCCCGCGGCGTGCCCGAATACGATTTCAACTTAAAGCTCGCCGACGTTGTCGCGCAGTCCCTGCGTGAGGCAGGGTTCGACAAAACCGTCCGATTGGTCACCGGAGGCTCGAGGTTGACCAGTCTGTTTCAGCGTGTGGCGAGCGCCAACAATCTGCAGGCCGACCTTTTCATCTCCATCCATCATGACTCCGTGCCAGATAACTTGAAGGAGACCTGGCAATACGAGGGAAAGAAATACTCCTACAGTGACCGGTTCAGCGGCTACGCAATCTTTGTTTCCAATGACAATGCGGATCGGGCCGCTAGCCTGGCCTTTGGCCACTCGCTTGGTCAAGAATTGCAGAAGCGCGGTTTACGCTACACACCGCACTACACGCTTCCGCTGATGGGACGATATCGCCACGAATTAATCGATGAGGAAGCCGGCGTTTATCGCTACGATCACCTGATCGTGCTTCACACTGCGCATATGCCGGCCGTGTTGCTGGAAGCCGGATCGATCGTGAACCGGCAAGAGGAGCTTGAGCTCGCGACGCCGGAGCGCCGCCTGATGGTGGCAGAGGCGGTCACCACAGCGGTCGAGGAATTCTGTGTGAGCCGGTGGCAAGCTGTCGCTGGTCGACCGCCGGCGAGCAAGCCAGCCAGTGTTGCAATCAGCACCCCCTCCAGAGGCATCAGGCCAGCGTCACTTGTGCGTCATAAGCGCATTCATTCCCATTCCGCAAAAACGTAGTGGCTCCTGAGCACGGACGAAGGCGAGCAATGCTAGTGGCCGCGCGCTACAACGCTGTCGGCCTTTGTTGAGATTGCTACGGGTGCTCGCCAACGAGCGCGGCATCGTGCCAAGGGCCGCTCGCCGTGCCGACCGGCCGACTAAGGACCGGGAATCCCTCAAGCGCTGAGCGTGGCGCCAGGTACCAGGAGCGCCGAGCCCGGGCCGCGGTCCTTGGCCTGCTGCCGCCTGGGGGGCTTCGCTTCGCGCTCTCCCCGGCGCGATGGCTCTTAGCCGGCGATGATCGGCGTCGGCTGATAGGCAGCAAACTTCCAGGCGCCATGCTCGCGCACCCAGACCGCAAGGTAGCGATTGTCGACGTGCACAATCGTGCCGGCCACCAGGACCTTTGCAGTCATTCTTCCGGTCACGAGCGCGGCGCCATCGACAACCAGAATGCGGTCTGCCGGATGCGTGATCTCGAGGTAGGTAAAGTAGCGAGAGCCGACCTTGTGCAGATAGCTCGGCTTGTCGTCGTAGTCGGCCTTTGAGTGGGTGTAGATGAGATCGTTCGAACAGAGTTCGTCGAGCACGGCGGCGTCGCCTGCGATCATGGCTCGGTAGCGCCTATTCTCCAGCGCTTTGATTTCGTCGATAGCTGCATCTTCTGTCTGCATGCAGTCATGCTCCATGGTTGGGGCAAGCATGCAAAGGACAGGAATAATATTCCAGCCTCGAATTCCCTGGTTCCGAGGCTGCCGGTAGGACCGGGAAAACCAGAAGCACCGAGGTGGGACGGGAGGTAAGAGCGCGAGTGCCCAAGCCGGGGCCGCGGTCCTTGGCCGCTGCCGCTTGCGGTTTACCCCACCGCTTACCCTGTACCTGAGCTGAGGGCGCCTAAAAGGACTTAAGTACTTAATTTCATTGGTGCCGGGTGAGGGACTTGAACCCCCGACCAACGGTTTACAAAACCGCTGCTCTACCGCTGAGCTAACCCGGCAAATCAATGGCTTAACTAGAGGCCGATAGCAGAAATGCCACCGGCCGGCCACCGAAGCAACCGACGCGAATTGCCTTTCCAAGAGACATCGCCATAGCGCGCTCGAAGCGTTCTGTCGATGTAATCTCGGCGTGCAAGATTTCGTAATCTCGGCGTGTCAGACTTCGGTTTGGCGCGAACCGCGCGGCGGATGTTCCCGGAAATTCAGCGCAGGCCCGGTTGCGCTGGAGGGCCGTTTAGCGTTCACCCATCGCGGGGACGCGCGCCTCGCGAGTCAGACAGAATACGACGTTGCTGAAGTGCATTTTTGGAGTGATCCCTCATGGCCCGCATCGCACAAATTGTCTCAACCGCTCGCTGTTTGCCCGAGCAAGTCGTGACCAACGCGGAATTGACGGCGCGTTTCGCCGCGCTCGGAAGGCCGGACGTCATCAATAAGCTCGCGGCCAGTACGGGCATCAACCAGCGCTTTTATGCCCCGAAGGACTGGGTGACATCGGACCTCGCCGTTGCCGCCGGCAAAGAGGCGCTCAAGCGTGCAGGGCGCAAACCCGAAGATGTCGACCTGGTTATTCTCGGCACGACATCCCCAGACTACATCGCGCCGAACACGGCCGTCGTTCTGCAACATAAACTCGGCGCAAAGAATGCCGGCACATTTGACGTCGATTGTGCCTGCGCGGCCTTTCCGGCGCAGGTCGCCATCGCCGCCGGTCTGATCGCCACGAATGCGGCGATGAAGACCGCCCTCGTGGTCGGCGTGGATATGATTCACAGGCTTAGCGATCCAACCGATCCGGGCATCTTCTTGTGGGGCGATGGAGCGGGCGCTGCCGTGATGGAAGCGGGCGACCGGGAGGGATTTATCGGGGCGGCCCTTCAGGCCGACGGCACCTATGCGTTCGGCTGGGGCATAGCTGCAGGTGGGACCTACGAACCGGCGACCATCGATGCGGTCAAGGGAGGGCGCACCCAGATGCGTCGGGAAGCGGGCAACTATCCCGCCTCGGTCAATGAAGATAATTGGCCACGGCTATTCAAGCGCCTGTGCGACGAATGTGGCTTCACCGCAGATCAGGTGGACCAATTGATCTTCACGCAGATCAGCAAACGGTCGATCGCGATAGCAGCGGAGCGGTGCAACGTGCCGCTCGAGAAGTGCCATACCATCATGCAGAAATGGGGTTACACCGGCTCCGCCTGCATCCCGATGGCATTGGACGATGCGGTTGAGCTCGGCAAGATCAAGCGCGGCGATCTCGTGGTCATGATCAGCTCGGGGCTCGGCTGGAACCAGGCTGCAGCAGCGGTCCGCTGGACCGCGTAGATATCGCGCATGAAACGCGTACGATCTCGACCTTTGCGGCCGCGGCCAAGCCGAACGCGCCTGCTTGCAGGAGTGCTGTTCGTCGCATTGCTGTCGCCCGCGGCTGCCCAAGACGTAAGCGGGCTGGAAATCTGCACGGCCGAGAAGCAGATGGAGCGGCGCACCGGATGCCTGCAGACCAATGCCGAATTTCTTCAGCAAGCGCTGAACAAGCTCGCGCGCGAAACCGACGAGAAAATCGCCGCGGCCGATCGCAATCTTGCCGCAGCGCGCGCGGAAATCGCCGCACTCAGATCAACACTCGAGAAACTGAGCAATGAGTTCGCGCAAGTGAAGGCGAAAGCGGACCCTCACGGCAAGAAGTGACATTAAGCGCCGCTTTCGGGTCGATCGGTGTAGCGGGCCGAGCCTATGTCTTGGTCGGTCAACGCGGCGTGGATCGCGCCGCCGTCACCGCTGCATCTGCATCATTTGGTGCATCGACGGCATCATGCGCTCGTCGAGATGGCCCATGATCCAGACCGAGCCGCCAATGACGAGCGCGACGATCAGGACGCCGAAGGCCAGCGCCAGCACGTTGTTGGTATTGTCCGGCGCCGTGGTGAGATGCAGGAAGAAAACCAGATGCACGCCGATCTGCGCGACCGCCAGGACGACCAGCGCGATCGGGATGGCCGGCGCCCAGATCAGATGCGTATAGACCACGTAAAACGACGCCGCCGTGAGCAGCGTGGCGAGCACTAGCCCGAACAGATAGCCCTGGATATCTTCCCAGACCGTGTATTCATGCGGCTCGGCAAAGCCGGCGGCGACGTCGCCTGCGTCCAAATTGTCGCTCATCGGCCCTCTCCTATCAGATAGACGATCGTGAACAGCGCCACCCAGATGATGTCGAGTACGTGCCAGAACAGGTTGAAGCAGAGCATGCGGCGTAAAATGTCGGCGCGGAAACCCTTGACGAAGATCTGCGCCATCATTGTGCCGAGCCACAACAAGCCGGCGCTCACATGCAGGCCGTGACATCCGACCACGGCAAAGAACGACGACAGGAAGGCGCTGCGCTGCGGGCCGAAACCCTGCTCCACCAACTCGGCGAAATCCTTCGCCTCGAGCACCAGAAAGGCCACGCCCAAGAGGCCCGTGACCAGGAGCGCGACCTGCGTCCACAGCAAGTTGCGCACCCCGCACGCCACCGCCGACATCCCGCAGGTGAAACTCGACAGCAGCAGGCAGGCGGTTTCGATCGCGATATTGGTCGGTTTGAAAAGCTCGTGCCCCGCCGGACCGTCGGCGATCGCCGTTTGCAGCACCGCGTGCGCCGCGAACAAGCAGGAGAACAGCACAATGTCGCTGAGCAGGAAAAGCCAGAAGCCGTAGGCGACGACCACGGTCTTCGAAGCCGGCCCGCCGGCGCCGCGGCCGGTCGATGCGACATGGCCGCTGCCATGCCCGCCGCCGCGCCCCAGGAGATAGGGATCGACGTCCCGCGCGTGGCCGTGTCCAACCGCATCGGTCGCGCTCATGCCGGGCCTCCGGCAGCCGCGTCCGCCTCAAGCCATTGCTGGCGCGCGGCACGGCGGGCGCGATCGATCCGCGCAACTTCTTCCGCCGGTATCTCGTATTCCGTCACATCCCGCCAGGCGAACCAGACGAAGACCACATAGGCGGCCGCCACCCCGACGGCGACCAGCCACCAGATGTGCCAGATCAACGCGAAACCGGTGATGGTCGCAAAGAAAGCAGTGATGAATCCGACAGGGCTGTTGCGGGGTACCTCAATCGCTTTGTAGCTCGGTTCCGGTGCCAATTGCTGCCGCTCGATGGCGAGGCGCTTGATCTGCCAGTAAGGCTCCTCCCCTCCCACATTCGGCAGCACGGCGAAATTGAAAGCGGGCGGGGGCGAAGCGGTCGCCCATTCGAGCGAGCGGCCGTCCCAAGGGTCGCCGGTCTCGTCGCGCAAGGCGTCGCGCTGGCGAATACTGACCACGAGCTGGATGACCTGGGCGATCGCACCGATCAACAAAATGATGACACCCAGCCCGGCGATCAGCACCCATGGGCGCCAGGCCGCGACTTCATAGTGCTGTAACCGCCGCGTCATCCCCAGCAAGCCAGCGACATAAAGCGGAATGAAGGTGACATAAAAGCCGATCAAGGCGCACCAGAACGCGACTTTCCCCCACCCTTCATGCAGCCGGAAGCCGAATGCCTTGGGGAACCAGTAGGTGATCCCGGCAAAGCCGGCGAACAGCACCCCGCCGATGATGACATTGTGAAAATGCGCCACCAGGAAAAGACTGTTGTGCAACTGGAAATCGGCTGGCGGGACCGCGAGCAGCACCCCGGTCATGCCGCCGATGATGAAGGTGACGATGAATCCCACCGACCAGAGCATCGGCGTCGCATAGCGGATGCGGCCGCCATACATTGTGAACATCCAATTGTAGACCTTCACGCCGGTTCCCACCGCAATGATACTGGTGGCGATGCCGAACACGGCATTGACGTCGCCGCCGGCCCCCATCGTGAAAAAGTGGTGCAGCCAGACCGTGAACGACACCAGGCAAATGAACAGCGTCGCGGCGACCATCGATCGATAGCCGAACAACGGCTTGCCGGAGAACGTCGAAATCACTTCCGAGAAAATGCCGAAGGCCGGCAGCACGAGGATATAGACCTCAGGATGGCCCCACGCCCAGATCAGATTGATGAACATCATCATGTTGCCGCCGGCTTCATTGGTGAAGAAATGAAAGCCGAGATAGCGGTCGAGGATGAGCATCGCCAGCGTCGCGGTCAGCACCGGAAAGGCGGCGATGATCAACAGATTGGCCGCCAGCGCCGTCCAGCAAAACATCGGCATGCGCATATAGGTCATGCCGGGCGCGCGAACTTTGAGGATGGTAGTGACGAAATTGATGCCGGTCATCAAGGTGCCGACGCCGGAGATTTGCAGCGCCCATAGGTAATAGTCGACCCCAACGCCCGGCAGATAAGTGGCCTCCGACAGCGGCGGATAAGGCAGCCATCCGGTGCGCGCGAACTCGCCGACGACGAGCGAGAGATTGACCAAGAGGGCGCCGGTCGCGGTCAGCCAAAAGCTCGTCGAGTTCAACGTCGGGAAAGCGACATCGCGCACACCGAGCTGCAGCGGCACGACAAGGTTCATCAGGCCGATCATCAGCGGCATGGCGGCGAAGAAGATCATGATCGTGCCGTGCGCCGAGAAGATCTGATCGAAATGCTCCGGCGGCAGATAACCCGCGGCGTGAAAGGCGACCGCCTGCTGCGAGCGCATCATCAGCGCATCGATAAAGCCGCGCAGCAGCATCAACAGCGCGAGCAGCAGATACATGACGCCGATGCGTTTGTGATCGACGCTGGTGATCCATTCATTCCACAGATACGGCAGATAGCCTCTGATGACGACCCAGAGCAGGACGGCAAGCACGGCGACGATCACGACCCCGCCGGCGAGGAGCGGGATCGGCTGACTCCAGGGGACCGCATCCCAGGTGAGCTTGCCAAGCACGTTAATGAGCTCCTCCTGTTGGGCGAACGGCCGCCGCGTCGCCGCTTGCCTGAGGGCCTGGGCCCGGCGGGAATTTCTGATTGGCTATGTCGTCGAACAGGTTGGCCGCAACCGAACGGTAGGTGAACGGCGCCACGCTCTGGCTCGGTTGCGACAACGCGAGGTAAGCCGCTGCGTCGAGCGCCGGCCCCGCCTGACGCGCGGTGGCTGCCCATTGCTGAAAGCGGTCCGGCGGGACCGCGTGCACGATGAAGTTCATGCCCGAAAAGCCGTCGCCGCTGAATTGGCTCGACTGCCCGTAAAGCTCGCTGGCCAGGTCGGCCTGCAGCCACAGCTGGGTGACCATGCCGTTCATGGTCGCGACCATGCTGCCGAGCTGCGGCACAAAGAACATGTTCATCACGCTCGCCGAAGTGAGCGAGAAATGCACCGGCACTTTGACGGGCACTACAAGATCGTTCACGCTCGCGACCCCGAGCTCTGGATAGACGAACAGCCATTTCCAATCGAGCGAGACGACCTGCACCTCGACCGGCTTTTCCTGTGTTTCGATCGGCTTGAACGGATCGAGATCGTGCGCGCCGATCCAGATTACGCCGCCGAGAAACAAGATGACGAGAAGCGGGATCGCCCAGACGATGAGCTCGATGCGGCCGGAATAAACGAAGCCGGGCTGGTAGCGCGCCCGCGTATTGGAAGCGCGAAACCACCAGGCGAAAACGAGCACACCGATAATCGTCGGCACGACGATCACCAGCATGATGCCGAGAGCATTGAGCAGGATTTGGCTGTTGGCGGCGCCGATCGGCCCGTGCGGTTGAAAAATGCTTCCCGAGCAGCCGGCCAACATGCTGGCGGCGATGACCAGAACCGAAAGACCGGCGAAGCGATTTCGTGCGTTCACGCCGATAAATCCCGAATGATAAACGTCAACAATCCGTTATCTGTGCACCAATGTCAGCCGAGCGGCACAATGCTAGAGAATCGCTCAAGTCGTCCGCCAGCATACTCCAGCTACACGCCAAACGCTTTACCTGTACGACAGCGGCGGAAGCAGCCGCGCTCTTGTAATGTCCCGATGACCTCCTCGCCAAACGCAAAAGTGCCGTGCGTCATCCGACGATGGAACTTGAACGTCGCTGACCGCACCGCGTTCCATGGGATTCCCGTCATCGAATTCCCGTCATCAAAAGGTCGCAGAGCCTTCGCCCGCAGTGTGACAGCCGGCGTCATGTGAAAGCTACCGAAAGCTCATGGTCACGAGAGGGATAAAGCGCCGTCACAGATTGGATGAAAAACTAACGACGGCACACTGGTTTGTCTGCCAGACGATGCATGGCGTATTTTTGATTGACACATTGCCTGATCGGCCGTGGGCACGCCCACTTGATTCCAGACGCATAAAATTTAGCGATAACGCCGAGTTGCTTTGGCCGCCCGCCGCATGAATGATATGCGTAAATGGCAGACGACGCTTCGCGGTCGCATCCCGGTTGAAGCTGGTCCGCATCAAAGGCGCAAAGAACGCAAGACAAGTTCAAGTTAAAGAACACAAGACATGCCGACAACAACAGCGAGCCGGACAAGCGGATGCAGCAGGTAACGCGACGGGCCGTTCTTGCCGGCGCCGCGTCAGCCGCAGCCCTCCCGCTTCTTGCCGCCAAAGCGGTTTCGCCGCCGGCCGGCGAACAAACGCCCGGCATTTATCGCTATCGGATCGGCACGTTCGAGCTGACCGCGCTCTACGACGGGATCTGGTATCGTCCGATCACCGAAAAATTCATTCGCAACGCCCCGTTCGCGGACGTCGAAAACGCGCTCGCTGCCGCCTTCATGCCGGCCGACAAGCTGGCGACGCCGTTCACGACCCTCATTGTCAATACCGGACAGAAGCTCGTCCTGATCGATACCGGCACGGGCGGACAGATCGCGCCTTCCGCCGGTGTGCTGCGCGCCAATCTCCTTGCCGCCGGCATCGATCCAGCCGCGATCGACCTCATCGTCATCTCGCATTTCCACCCGGACCACATCAACGGCATCAAGGACAAGGACAACGACCTCGTCTTCCCCAATGCCGAGATCATGGTGCCGGAGGCGGAATGGAAATACTGGATGGACGACGCTAACTTGAATGCAGCGCCGGTGGATCTGAAACTCACCTTTCGTAATCAGCGGCGGATATTTTCCGACATCGCGCCGCACGTCACGCGCTTCGAGCCCGGCGCCGAAGTGGCATCGGGTGTGACAACGCTCGCGGCGCCCGGCCACACCCCGGGTCACACCGTCTTCGCAATCCATTCCGGCGATCAGTCGCTCCTGGTCCTCGGCGACACTGCCCAGCATCCGGCCGTGTTCGCGCGCCATCCGGACTGGCAGGCGGCCTTCGACATCGACGGCGAGGCGGCCGTCGCCACACGCAAGAAGCTGTTCGATCGTGCCGCCGCGGACCGCATGCTGGTGACCGGCTATCACTTCCCTTTCCCCGCTTGCGGCCACCTGATCAAGACCGCCCATGGCTACGAGCATGTTCCGGTCGAATGGCAGCCGAACCTCTGAAAATCCTTCTTCGCGATTTATTCCCGCGCCACGACTTTTTTATCGATGATCACTTTCGCTCGATAATGCCGGGCACCGCACGACAACGCGCAACGCCGGTGTATGATGAACGCACCAATATCCAGGAGAGGCCGCATGAAATCGACCCTCGCATTGTCCGCCGTCCTGCTCTTATCCGCCATTTTGGTTGCGCCAGAAATCGCAGCAGCGGCCGGCGAAGAAAACCCGACCCCGCCCGCCAGTCAGAACAAGTCGAACAAAGATACACAGACCAAGAAGAAGAAAGACAAGAGCAGCTCGGCGGAAGATTTTCTGAACGGCTATCACGCGGCCTACAAGCTGATCTACGACAAGAGCGATTACGAAGGCGGCATCGCCGCGCTGCATGCGCTGGGCTATGACGACAACGCCGACGTAGCGACGCTGCTTGGCTATGCCAGCCGCAAGCTCGGCCGCTATGAGGACGCCAAGATCTGGTACGAGCGCGCGCTCACGGCCGATCCGAACCATGCGGTGACCTGGTCTTACTACGGCATGTGGCAGGCCGAGCAAGGCAACCTGCTCAAGGCCAGGGACGACCTGGAAAAGGTGCGTCTGATCTGCGGAACGGATTGCAAGCCGTACAAGATGCTCAAGGACGTGATCGAGGGCGCCGAAACGTACTAGCGGCCGGTGCCGAGAGCCGATGCTGCCCGCATGAGGCGCGCATAAAGCCTCGCGGAGAAGTTTGAGCCTCGCGGAGAAGTGTCATGATGAACTGCGACACGACCCCTGCTCCGGTGAGTTTGGTTGGTTGGCGCGCCGCAATATCGCTCGCGGCTCTATCGGTTGCTGCCATGTCGATCGCCGCCGCGCTCGCGATAGCGCCCGGCATCGCCGTGGCGGCGGGTGCGGGAGCTCCCTCCGGCGGCGGCGAAACGAGCACGCAATCTCCACCTGCGCAACAGAAGAAGTCACACGCCAAGAAGAACCGAAGCAGTTCGCTTGAAGACTTCGTCGTCGGCTACAAAGCCGCTTATGCGCTTATCTACGAGAAAGGCGAGTACGAAGCAGCGATCACGGCGCTGCGCGCTCTCGATCATGACGATAATGCCGACGTGGCGAACCTGATCGGCTACGCAAGCCGCAAGCTCGGGCGCTACGACGACGCCAAGATGTGGTACGAACGCTC